>NZ_CM003596.1:2403297-3003297 GCF_001435845.1 Psychrobacter sp. P11G3 | reverse complement strand
CGTATTTGCTACGACCCAACTTTGGCGCAATGCCATTAAATAATATAATAAAAATAACTACTTAACGATATCAAAAAGTAGAAGGTTATTGATTGTATGGTCGATGTATTTGTAAATGTAACTTGATTTTACAATATGATGAGTAGAATTCGATTCTTGTATGAAGTCGAAGTCCTTTAATATATGTTCTATTAGTCTGCTGATATGATGGTCCATTTTACCATCATAGGTTGTAGTGTGAATAAAGTCATCTTTTGAAAGGCCGTGTAGTATTAGAAGGATAAAAAATTTAGTTGGGAAGTTTTCTAAAATACTTTGGTCATTTAGTAAGTAAATCTCTTCGGAAGAAGAGCTGAATTTTAATATATCCGTTACTTGTATATTTCTATCACGAATTTGCTCAAATAAATTTTTGTTGGCTATATATGCAAATGATAAAAATACTATTAAAAGCTGCTCTACCTCTGGATTTCTACTTTTCGAGTTATCTTCAAATATGATAAGTGTTTCAATACAGCGAACAACTTGCTCTACCTTTCGTAACGACAGATGGGCAATTTTTACAAATTTAGAAATATCGTAGAGAAATTCGTTATCTTTAAACGCTTGTGGGATTACCTTGCTATCTCGTACTACTGTCTTGAAGTGAGTGACGTTATTTTCGATTGATTTACCCTCAGTATCTTTGGTCGCAGTTGGCAAATTAATCTGATATTTAAAAAATTTATAAAGGTAGTCGTGGGAGTTGGTTTCGCTACCATAGCTATGTTTGATAGTCGCTTTAAGCTGCTCAGCATTGGTAATCAAAATAATCTGCACATTTTTAACATCAAAAACATGCTTGATGGTCTCTAACATCATCACTGCAAAGTCTGGACGACAGCGATCAAGTTCATCAATCAGAAGTATAACGGGTGTAGTAGATGCTATATTCTTCAATGCTTCTTTAAGTGTTGATAAATTCTTTTCAGCCTCTACTTGGTCTTTGATCATCGACTCAAGAGATTGGTCAATAAATGAGTCCGAACCTTCTTCTATAGCTTCCATACCTTTCTGAAGATCGTCAGGCATATCTGCTGCATATTTGCCAAATGCTAAGCTCGCTATTGCCTTGATACTGATACCTGAGACTAAACGCAAATAGGGAATAGCGTTTTTGATAAAGCTTTTTCGCCTATCATCGTCCTCATTATAGAATCCAGCCACTTCTGCAATAAGGGTTAATAGTGGCTCATTTGCATGGTCAGCTTGAAAAGCATTTACATAGCCAACTTTATAATCGTTGGGATTATCAGCTTCAATCAAGTTTTTGAGTTTGAAGCAGAACTCCGTTTTACCTGTACCCCATTTGCCATCAATGATAAGGGGTGAGACATCAATATCTGAAACCAAAAGCTTAATGATTTTTTCAGCAATAGGTTTACGTATGAATTCATCTCTACTAGAAAAAGTTAACTCTTTCATTACGTTATAATCTGTCATTAAGCACTCTCTATATTTATAATTCTAATATACGATACTGATGTTATACAGATAATACAGACATAAAAAAAGCCCATAAGGGCTTTTATATAGGTAATAGCTTTTTGAGCAATGATCTTTTAAATAAACGCTATTTACGATTCTTTCGCGTTTTTAGACGACGTAAGCGCTTTTCTTCCTCTTTCGCTTTTTTCTTCTCTTCAGCAGCGAGTCGTTGTTCAGCGACCACAATTTCTTCAGCTTCAGTCATCGCTGGTGTTTCTAGCGTGATACGACCAATCTTTGCGCTACGCAATTCGTTAATGAGAATCTCAGACATACGGTAAGTATCGACTTGATTGCCCGCGCGTACACAGCCGCGATTACGTCCAGCCACTTCAAAAAACTCCCAGTCGGTCTTTGGCAGCTCTTCAATTTTGTAGCGAGTTTTTAGCAGCTCAGGATAGGCTTGCATCAGGTACTCAGCGGTATAGCTGGCTACATCAGCGAAGTCAAAAGCCGTATCACGGATACCGCCCGTCGCTGCTAAACGATAACCAGAGTTTTCGTTTTCAACCTTTGGCCATAGCATACCAGGCGTGTCATAGAGCATAATGTCATCGTCGAGCTTAATCAGCTGCTGCGATTTAGTCACGGCTGGCTCGTCGCCTGTCTTTGCCACAGCGCGTCCTGCTAGCGTATTGATCAGCGTTGATTTGCCAACGTTTGGAATACCCATAATCATCGCTTTGATTTGACGACCAGTCCCGACTTTATTAGGTACGAGATGCTTACAGATGGCGATGATGCGTTTTACATCATTGGCTTTTTCAGTATCGCAAGCAATGGCTTTGACCCCATCTTGCTGCTCGAGATAATCCATCCAAGCTTGCGTCAACTCAGGATCGGCAAGGTCAGCTTTGTTCAGGATTTTGATAACAGGTTTTTCGCCGCGTAGTGCTGCGACCATTGGGTTTTCACTACTATATGGAATACGCGCATCGATGACCTCGATGACCAAATCCATCTGCGGCATGACTTCTTTGATTTCGTTACGGGCTTTGTTCATATGCCCAGGGAACCACTGAATACTTGCTCTCTTATCCATCTGCTTTCATAACCTTTTATAAAAAATGCTAAAAGTAAAACAATCAACGTTTACTTTCTAATGGTGCTCAGTTTACTACAGAACCACATTGCTCACGGCACAATTTCACCCAACCAGCTTTGTCATTACGCTTGATTTTGGTTTTCTGTTTCCTCATGCGCGGGTGGTAATGGGGCAAGGTAACCAATTAATAGTATTAAACTGCCTGCGCCAAGGAAGGATATGACTCGCCAAATTGCCTCAGTCTGTGACAAATCTACCAAGACCAGCTTGAGTACGACGATACCTAATAATCCAATACCCATAAACCAAAGCGCGCGTTGCCAGTAGCGACTCGCCATGATGGTGGCGATCAATGCCAAGAGCGTCCATAAAATCGTCAGTCCTGTTTGTACTTGCTCGCTCTGCCATGCGCCGCCTTGATAGTCATTCCAAAGAGGCGTACCAATAAAGGCATGTAACGTTCTGACCAACATGCTGGAGATTAACCAAAAACTGATCAGTCCCAATACAATTAACAGACTCTCAGCAGTAAATACGCGCTTAGATTTGGCAGCTGCCCCCGACTCGGTAAAATTTTCATTGTGACGGCGTTGGCTGATGTAATACAGACTAAAACCAACCGATAGCGTCAACCATGATGTGATGTCATATAGGTTGAATAATGGAAAATAAGACATTCCCCAAATCATACCGTCATAAGACCAATTGGTAAGAACAGTCCACAGTAAAGCAATAGGAGCAAAAATGGCAGCACATCCTAATAGTGCCTGTCGCCGATCAAACCAATACAGTAGACCTTGTTCTGAAACTTTATTGGTCGATGTATTTTCTGAATTTTTTCTCGTATAACGATGATTTAACCATAACCCAAGCAATATAAGCACCGCTGAAAACAAGAAAGCCATCACGCCATCAGAGTCTGGTAGGCCGTAATGCGCAGCGGCAGCAATGAGTAAGATACCCGTACCTAGCCAACTTGCACCAGTATAGCGTGAGGTATTGCTGTTATCGGACCATGTATCAAACCATGTTTTTAGCCATAGCTGCCCCATGACTAACCAGCCGATTATTAACCCTACAAACACCAACCATTCCGCTGTTGCCCATGTTAAATTTCGCTCAAATTTTTGTGGCAGTTGCAGTATTAGCATGAAGTAGAACAGGGCTAGTAACCCATGACTAAGCTGTCTAATTTCCGCCCACGGACGATAGCGATTGATGACCCAATAAGCAATCAAGCTGATGAGTGCTGCCAGTGCAATTACCGTCGTGCTTGATTGCCAGATATCAAACCAATGATGCAAATCAAGCATCAGTACTTGTAGCATCCAAGCCATCGCGGTCAATGTTAAAAATTTGATGAATCTAGGGCTATGCCAAATGAATTTGAATACACGACTCTGACTATTGATAGAGGTCAGCCATTGCTGCGCAGCTTGCGTACTGACACCCAGCGCACGCGCATAGCTGGTTAATACATCTGATGTGCCGTCCAATGTTTGTGATTGTATGACCGAGGATGTTGTAGTGCCTTTATTGTTAAGGCTATTAAGTTTGTTACTACTATCTAAGCTATTAAGCAGCACAGCAGGGGAGTTGCTATCGCGTAAGATAAAGACGGTCGCTAGATAACTGAGCGCTGAAATACTAAAGGCTAAAACGGGATAGTCTTGGATAGAGAATATCGCTGTCGTCACTAGCATACCAATACTAACGAGCTGTAATAGCAAGCCGAATAACACCGACCACGATCGCAACGAGCGTCGTCCAAACCATACTAGTGCCAACCCTTGTACTGACCAACCAAAAGCAATCCATTCAGCATCTAGTGCCAGCGGAATCACCAGCGCCAAAAACCCAAATCCTAAAGCCAGCATGCCTTCAGTAATTAAGGCATAGCGCTCACTACGCTGAATAAACACCCAGCCCAGCCCAAGGTAGACAGTCGCCAAAATCGCGCTAGTGATGGTCAGGGCATTAGGAATCTTATCAAGTAAAGCAGAAAGCAAGCCGAAAGACAGAAGCGGTACTGAAAACAGTAAACCAGTATCAATAGGGAATACATAGGAGCTGCCTACATGGGCTTTATCCAAGTGTTTTGTATCATCTGTATTATCAGCATGACTGAGGTTTTTCTCGTGTAGCGCGTTATAGGTAATGATTTGCTGCGCATAACGAATGACGACAAATAAATAAAGTAGCCAGTGTAAGGCTACTAATGCCACCAATGACCAACGCTGCGTTTCAATGACGGCGCTCAGGTTTTCGCTGACACCCCAATAGTACGCCAAGCCAAATGTCACAGTCACACCGAATAGATTTAATATTTTCCACGGTCGATAGTGAGCAATGACGGCAATGGTGACGTTTAGCAGTAGATAATAGCTGAATAAGGTGACCAAGCTGCCAGTATCTTCACTGGTCAAAATCGGTGCAAAAAATCCACCCGATAATGCCAGTAATGCTAAAGGAAAAGCGTTTTGACGTACGGCGAGAGCAATGGTAATGGCAGACAATAACCCAAGTCCGATAAAGCTCGGGATACTAGGAATAATTTCATAAACACTGTAAGCGAAAAAGGTGCTTAGATAGGCAATTGCTAAACCTGCACCTTGTAGCGTGATCCCATATGAGAAGCGTTTTGCGGTCAGCTTTAACCCAAGCGCTGCCAATGCTAACCCTGTAACGCCAACTGCTATCAGCTTTGTGGCAATCGAAATCTCGATATATTCGCTTAATAAGCGAAGCAGGAGCACCACACCTACTAATAGTACCATTACGCCGACTCGCACGACCAAGTTGCCACCGAAAAACCAGTTTTTGATTGAATGAATCAGTGAGGTCACAATAGGCAATGAGCGTTCATCAGGCTCAATTGGGGCAGCTGGTGCGCTCGGTACCGGCACGCTATACGCAGTTGTTTTTGAGTAAGGATTATCTATAGGGTCATCATTAGCGACGTCCGATATGATATTTTGGGCTGGCGCTGGTGTTGACGCTGGCACCATCGTTGGCAATGGTGGCGGTGATGTGTTTGTTAAGGTATCGGCTGTTGACGGATGTTGTGAATCAAAAGCTCTACCCTCAGTCGCGTTATTTTTAGGTGCGCTATTTTCAGTTACGGTATCTTCAGAAAAAGGTCTACGCACATGACCATTGTCATCAGCCAAACGGGTAGATGAGGCAGTCATACGACTCATGCTATTGTCTTTTCTGAGGTCTTTTTGCTGTGCAAGCTCAGCTTGTAGTTTTGTGACATCGCGGCGTAGATGCTCGATTTTTCGAGCTATCCTAGTATACAACGCGACCACCACGATCAATAAAATCGTAAAAGCCAGCCAGCCCAACTGGGTCACCATTAGATACAACATCTTCGTCACTCAATCCAGTTTATAGTAAAGTGATAATGACGTGATTTGATAAGAAGCACAAGACTACTCTGATTACTCATCTAAAAGACAAATGCTAGAATGACACTCAAAATAAAAGGGTAGCTTAATAATTAAGCTACCCTTTTTAATGGTCTTTATACCAAATCGTTTTTTATGCTAGATTGGCTTTCATAAACTCAAGCATGTTTTCCCAGCTTTGTTTAGCAGCAGCTTCATTGTAACCAAGATCTACTTCGTTTTTAGCAGCTCGTTCATCAGCATGCGGATTGGTAAAGCCATGTTTGGCATGGTCATAAACGTCGATAGTGTAATCAACATCGGCTGCGTCTAGCTCTGATTTTAGACCTTCGATAGCGTCCATTGATACCATTGAGTCATCACGGCCGTGAGCAACCAACACTTTTGCTGCAAAGTTTTTGTCTGCTGGTTGTTTTGGCGTTGGGTTACCATGGAACGTAGCAACCGCTTTTAGCGGCATGCCTTCGCGAGCCATATCTAGTACAACTTTACCACCGAAGCAGTAACCGATTGCGCCTAAGTTGTCACCATCGACTGATAACTGATCGCTGAAGTCATTAAGGATTAAGCGGCAGCGTGCCATTAGCATGTCTTGATCGGCCAGTACTTGCTCCATCCACATGTTTGCCATTGCCGCATCGGTGGTTAGTTTACCTTCACCATAGACGTCCATAGCGACTGCCGCATAACCCGCCTCTGCCAAACGCTCAACCACTGATTTTGGATGATCAACCACGCCCCACCATTCTGGTGCAACCAAGATACCTGCTGCTGGATTTTCATCTGAAGCGTTTTCTGGTAGTGCTACATAACTGATAAGTTCTACACCGTTTTCGGTAGTACTGATTAATTCAAAAGTCTTAATTGACATATTATTGTCCTTTTTTATGTTGTGAGTTTTAATTATTCGTCATTGTGATGGTTCGTTTCTCTAACTCGTACTACCTTAACGCCCATGTCTAGCAAAAACAGCTATAATACTGTAACGCTCTTTATCAAAATGCTACTGCGACTTTATGACTATAAATTTGTTAAACAAAAATAATGACCAATCTGACTTGAACTCAGGTCTCGATGCAGCGGCCAAGCCTGCGCAATCGGTAAGTTTGTTCCCTGATAGTACCGATGTCGATTTTGTTAATTCTAAGTCTGAACCACTACGTCCGCAGTTCTGGTCGCGATTTTCATTAACAGAATTAAACCATAGCGAGTGGGAAGCGTTGTGCGATGGTTGCGGCAGTTGCTGCTTGATTAAGTATATCGATGAAGATGAAAGCGGTAATGTGGATGAAGAGCTGGTCGAATATACCGATGTCACCTGCCAGTTGATGGACTGCGCGACAGGATATTGCAGTCACTATGCAACGCGTCAGGAGCACGTGCCAGATTGTATTCAGCTGACTATGGACAACTTGCCCAAAATGATGTGGCTACCATCGCACTGCGCTTATAAGCGTTTGTATAAAGGGCAGGGGTTACCAAGTTGGCATTTATTATTGACTGGGGATGCGGTGGTGACACAACAACAAATGCGAGCGGCCAACGTGGGCGTCGCTGGTCGCTGTGTCACGGAAATCGGTATGTCTGATGAAGAAATGGAGACACGGGTGGTTAACTGGGTTAATCCTTAGTCTACAGTTAGTTAGATGCCTGAGCAGTAGATTTGGCTTTTGCTTCCGCACTGGCTTGCGAGTTAGCCAATGCTGGTATCGGAATATCTTGACGAATCTGCTGTGAGAATTTACGGCTGTTCTCATCTCTACTAACGCTAGACTTTAGGTTATTCTGATTATCAAAGCCTTTTGCTTTTGGGTTGATATGAGTGCGCTCATACCACGTATTCATTGACCAAGGCTGGTTGTCCTTTTCTGGAGCTGCATCCAACATACCTACATCATATAGATAGTTCGGTAACCAACCAGACACCCAAATCCGATAATCCCATGGCAAGCGATCGCCACTGACGATACGCGCCATATAAAAGATAATATTGGTACAGTTGCTGAGCAATGTATTGTACCAAGCAGGTTTAGCGTTCAAATCATCAGCCGCCGTTAGATAAGACTCAAATAGCGACCTCACTTCATGCTGTTGCAAATTGCTAATAGGAAACAGATAAACCTGTTCGCCACGAGCGTTGCTGCGAGTGTAAATAATATCGCGCTCTTCTGCGGCAATCAGGCTCAGCTCATAACGTCGAAAAAACCCAGCCAGCGCTGAAAAAGACTCGCCGTCTTCTTTACGAATTTCAAATGAGAAGGCTAGTGGTCTATCATCTTCGAATCGAAAGCTAACTAAGGTATGAGCAATTAGTGGCCCCATCCAATAAGAATTGGTCACATCAACGCCAGAGAGTTTAGACAAATCAATCGTACGGGTCTCCCAATGCTCGGTAGCGTCTTCTTCAGTTTGCCAATCAAAGTTACGAACATTGGTTAAGGTAATCAAGTCAGAGTTAGTCGCATCGCGCTCATAGGAGACTCGCTGACTGACTTCAGCCATCCATTCTCGATCTTGTTTCGGTTCGATAGAAAAAAACCAACCTAGACCTACAAGCCAAACAGCGCCATATACGCCGATAAGCAGCTTGGTTGCTATATTTTTGCTAATTGATTTTCTATTAGATAGTGAGTCACTGTGCAATACTCTTGTGACAGTATCCCAATAACGAGTACTTAGCAGCTCAGCTAATATCCCTACAATCGCTATTGTCGCAAGCCAAGTCAATACTGAGCTGATGCCGTATTGATACCAAATCGCGAGTAACAACCATAGCGCCGATAACAATAACGTAACGGCAATTAAAAAAGTCACAAGACGCTGGCGCCATGTAGACTTTGGCTGATTGCTATTTGATGAGCTGTTTTTTGATATTTCGCGTTTTAAGTCAAGACTCTCTAAACCACGGCTCTCTAAGCCACGTCTGTCTGACAGTCGACTGCGTGAACGCGACGAGAGTAAGCGAGAAAAAACGGAACGTAACGACATAGGGTTTGCTTTGATAAATAAAGGCTTTGACCATAGCAAAGTTTATAACACGCTGACAATACAATTTGAGTGAATTTGTCGTTGAATGTCGGTGAGCCTTGCGATAAAGTGAAGCTAATTTGTACTAGCAAATTTGTTATTCATCCATTAATTAATAACAAATCAGCTGTTTTATTTGCTACTTTTATCCCCATCTAGGCTCTACTTGTTTTTTTATTGAGTATTGTTCGTTTTTCTATTGAATACTATTCTAATTTTTATTAACTAAAGAGGTTAAATCACACCACCATGTCTGACGACACTCCCAGCCCGAGTAGTTGGTCGATGCGCGGCTTAAAACGCTGGCTATCGACCGCCCCCGAAACCCGTGATGAATTGATTCGTCTGGTACAAGACTCGCGCCAGTTTTTAGAGCCTGATACTGTCGATATGTTAGAAGGCGTGCTAGATTTGCCTGCGACACAAGTCCGCGAAATCATGACACCGCGTCCGCAAGTGATTGGCCTGCACGAGAGCACCAGTCTTGCCGAAGTGATGGACATCATTCTTGAGACCACTCACTCGCGCTATCCTGTTTTTGACAGTCAAGATGATGATGCCGTCATCGGTATCTTATTGGCAAAAGACTTGATTCCGATTCTGGTACATATGGTTCGCAATCAAGAAGACAAAATTGACAGTAAGCGTCTTAGAGACTTGGTGCGCCAGCCGTTATATATCAGTGAAACGGCTCGTTCTGATACCTTGTTGCGCTCATTGCAGCGCACCCAAGTACATATGGCGATTGTCGTTGATGAGTTTGGTAACTTTGGTGGTGTGGTCACTATGGAAGATTTGCTCGAGGAAATCGTTGGTGATATCGTCGATGAGCATGATGACTTTGATGAAGACAGCGATATCAACAATATCGTCCCTGATCCAGAAAAGCCAAACACATGGCGTGTCCAAGCGTCTACAGTAATCGAAGACTGTAATGATGAGTTGGGTAGTCGTTTTGACGATACCGATGTCGATACGATGGGCGGTTTGGTTATGCAAGCACTTGGCTTTGTTGGTGATTTAGAAGGCGAGAGTGTCGTGATAGATGATTGGAAAATTACCATTACCGATGTAGAAGGTCGATTTATCCAAAATCTAGAGCTGACCAAAACCAATGCTGAGCAACAGATATTGATAGGCAGCCACTAGCTTTTCTATAGGGCTATACCAAATGCCTAATTAATACAGTTTCAGGCAAGCTTATTTCTAGCAAATTCAATAAAAAACACGATGAAAAATCGTGTTTTTTGCTTTCTGCCTTTTGGTCTTTAGAATGAGGTTTTAGCTACGCAAATTTACCCACTTGTAGGTTTTGACTGGTATGATGGGTGGGTTTTATTTGTGGCCCTGCATAAAGCATTATGCAGTCAGGTTTTGCGTGAGTGTTATCTCATCGCTTAGCTGAGAAATTTTAGAAAATATGGTTTTGGATAACTGCTATGCGTCTGTCTACTGTTGATTTGCAAAAACGTCTGAACCCCGATAAGCCAAAAGGTTTACACATGGGATTGACGGTACTAATAGCTTGGCTGGCAGGGGCCGCTTTTATACTCGCGCTCGCGCCTTATGGTATTTGGCCAGTTGCCTTGGTATCACCTGCCATCTTATATGCGTTATTGGTACCAGCGATGACAGGTCGCCGCGCCTTTCTAATCGGTCAGGCCTACGGTACAGGGCTATGGTGTGTTGGCGCGTTTTGGCTATACACCTCGATACACGTTTATGGCGATACACCCGCATGGCTTGCGCTGATTATGATTGCGCTCATGGGTCTAGGCATGGGCTTGTTCCATGGCTTTTTGGCGCTCATCTTTAATCGTGTGGTCGGCAAGCAGCCGTTATCTTTTGCTGCCTTATGGATACTCCAAGAGTGGATGAAAACTTGGTTGTTTACTGGTTTTCCTTGGCTATTCGTCGGTTACGCGTTTACTGAACAGTATTGGCTGTCTTCGCTAGCACCTGTGGCTGGCGTCTTTGCGATTTCTTTCGTAGCGGTATTATTGGCTGCCAGTATTGTTGAACTATTGCGTCGTCGCGGTGGCTATATGATTCCATCCATAGCATTGCTAGTCATTAGTAGCGCGCTATGGTTGATCAATCCGCAATGGACCAAACCAAAAGGCACTCCTGATCTATCGGTATCTTTGATTCAGGGTAATATCCCGCAAGACCTAAAATGGCTCACTGAGTATCAGATTGAGACGCTAAAAATCTATGCAACGTTGACTCGTGATGAGTGGGGACGTGACATCGTGCTGTGGCCTGAATCGTCGATTCCTATGTTTCAGACAGAAGCTGTTGGGTTTATCAGTGAAATGGTTGCGATGGCCAAAGAGACTGACACGACATGGGTGACAGGTATTCCTTATAAGGATGAAGCAGCGTTTGATGCCAGTACAGATAAATATCCGCCGTTCTACAATAGCGTGGTTGCGCTAGGGGCACAGGCAGAAGGGCTGTATAAAAAGCAACGTCTGGTGCCATTTGGGGAATATATTCCATTCCAAGGCGTGCTTGATATTCTGCCAAATCTAGCAGGTAGCCAAGACATTATGAGTTATAGTCGCGGCAATGAACAGCAGTCGCCGCTGCGTGTTCGAGGGCATAATTTAGGTGCAGCCATCTGCTATGAAGTGGCTTATCCAGACACTACGCGCAAAAATGCGATTGGCACGGACTTCTTATTGACCATCTCAAACGATGCTTGGTTTGGTACGTCGGCAGGCCCGCTACAGCACTTACAAATGGTACAGATGCGCGCATTAGAAAACGGTCGCTGGTTTATGCGTGCGACCAATACAGGTGTGACAGCTATCATTGATCACAAAGGTCGTATCGTAGAGCGTGCACCGCAGTTTGAACGTACTGTATTGCGCGGTGACATTCAGGCACGAGTTGGCAACACGCCATTCATGCGCTTTGGTCAATATCCTATTTTGTTTATCATGGCACTGTTGCTGATACTCAGCTATTTGGGTAAACGTCCGAAAACTCCAGTACGTTTGGTTAAGTAGTATTGTTAAGTAAGATGTGTTGATAGCGAATAATAGATAACTGATTAAGTAGTTAGCTGTCACAAGTGCCAAAAATGAATATTTAAATTGTGGATAATAAACCCTTTAAATACTTAAGGGTTTTCACAAATCAGTATAAATTGCGATATAATAGGTCAATATTTCAAATATTTTGTGCAAGGTGGATAAGGTATGTCAGAAGGTATCGTTAATAACAATCCAAAAAAAGAGCTGTTATTCGCTTTAGGTGGCATTGCCATGTTCTTAGGTATTGTCTTACTTATTGGTGTTTCTGCATTTTTGCGTCCAGCAGGCGAGCATATTACTGCTGAGACAACTGAAGCATCAGCTGCGGCAGATGAAGCAGAAGCCACTGCTACTGAAGAAGAAGCGGCTCCAGCCAATGCAGAAGCTGCGACAACAGAAGAAGCGTCAGATGCTACAGCGCCTGATACTGCAGCAGATGCAACCGTAACACCAGCGACAGATGCAGATAGTGCAGTTGTCACCGCAGAAGCTGGTACAGCAACGGCCTCTGGTACTGTAAGTCAAGCCGCTGTTGCCGATGCTGATTTGACCGCTGAGCAAGCGGATGGTGACTTAGATGCTGGCGACGCTACTGATGAGACCGCAGCACAGTAAGCTGTAGTATGACTATGTAAATGATCCAAAATAGTGCCACTCGATTGTTAAATGAGCTGCATTATGAAGTCTGTATCAACAGTGCTATAAGCATAATATTACTGTCCTAGATACCTATAAAAAGAGTCCGTTCTCAACCATTGAGAGCGGGCTTTTTTTATGAGTATTTGTGTAATTTTTGACCAATTCTTTCTTTACTTGATTATAGCCAAGTGAAACAATGTTCCGCCTATATGACCGTCCATCTGGATAATCAGGGGTTTGGTCATTACAAATATGATCTTTAAAGGAATAAAGTTATGGGCACAGAAACAAATTCGGGGGCTAGTGCAGCAGAGCTAGAAGCACTAGACAATGGCTTTATGGGACATCCTGCGCCCTTACGCTCATTGTTTTTTACCGAAATGTGGGAGCGATTCTCCTATTATAGTATCCGTCCACTATTAGTTCTATTTATGGTGGCAACAGTGAGTAGTGGCGGTTTTGGCTTCGATGAAGTCACCGCTTCTGCTATTTATGGTATTTTTGCCGGTTCGTTATACTTAGCAGCAGTACCAGGTGGCTGGTTAGCAGATAACTGGCTAGGTCAAGAGCGTGCGTTATGGTGGGGCAGTATTATTATTGCCCTTGGTCACTTGTGTATCGCGCTTTCAGCGATGTTTGGCATGACGCTGTTCTTTGTTGGTTTAATCTGTATTGTCTTGGGCTCAGGGTTATTTAAGACCTGTATCTCAGTGATGGTTGGTGCGTTGTATCCTAAAGGTGACTCTCGCCGTGATGGCGGTTTTACCTTGTTTTACATGGGTATTAACATCGGTGCGTTATTAGCAGCACTTATCGTTGGCGTATTCAAAGAAAAAGGCATGTGGCATGTCGGCTTTGGCGTTGGTGGTTTGGGTATGCTGGTCTCATTACTGATTTATCGCTTTGTCGCGCAAAAGAACTTAACGCGTTATGCACGCGCTAAAGGTATTTCTGCTGAGTGGGAAAAATCTAACGACCATTACAAAAACATCGGTCGCTGGGTTGGTGGTTTTGTCGCCTTGCTAGTAGCCGCAGTGCTATTAGTGTCTACCGGCATGATATCGTTCAATCCTGAGATGGTTGCAGAGTATATGACGTATATCATTGCTGCGGTGGTCATCTTGTATTTCGCTATTATGTTTATCTCTCCGCGATTGGATAAGACGGACAAACTACGCTTGCTAATTTGCTTTGTTTTAATTATTGGTTCGACGCTGTTTTGGTCAAGTTTTGAGCAGCAGCCAACGTCTTTTAACTTATTTGCCGATCGTTATACCGATCTGAATGTTTTAGGATTTGAGATACCAAGTATTTGGTTCCAGTCATTGAACCCGCTATTTATTTTAATATTGGCACCTATCGTTAGTATTATTTGGGTCAAGCTTGGTAACCGAGGTCTTGAGCCTAGCAGTATGGCTAAGTTTGCACTCGGTATGCTACTGGCAGCCGCAGGTTTCGCCTTGATGATTTTTGCTTCAAAAAGCATTTTAGCGCCTGGTGCTGGCCTGGCATCGCCACTATGGTTGGTTGGTAGTTTATTATTATTGACGCTAGGTGAGTTAGCATTAAGCCCAGTTGGTTTGTCTGCCATGACTAAATTGGCGCCAGAGGGTATGCAAGGCCAAATGATGGGGCTGTTCTTTGCTTCTATCGCTATGGGTAACTTGGTTGCCGCTTTCTTTGGTGGGCATGTATCTGCTGACAAAATCGAAGGGTTACCAGGTCTGTTTACCACCATGACCATCTTCTTGGTAGTTACCGCTGTACTATTATTGATACTAGCAAAACCTATCAATAAAATGCTCAAAGAAAGCGAGCGTGAGAAACAATTGGCTAAGCAATAAGATAGTCTGATGTACATTTGTGATTAACAACAGCACAAGTGACATATAATGAGACGTGTTACCATTACTGGTAGCACGTTTTATTGTTTTAGTTGATGAGATATTTGGCACAAGCCATTGAAAGCTTACTATCTGCCCAAACATCTAATGATAGGGCACTGTGAACCCCAGTGACGCAATATTAATCTCAATTTTTTATTCTCAATAAGTAGAAGTAATTACCCAAACAAACATAATTAGATAGCTAAATAATTAGACTGTTTGCTTGAATAATTGCTATCGATAATAAATATCTTATTAAAACTAAAGCGGTATCAACAACTCAAACAAGACGACTATTAGAACAAGACGATTGTAAATAATCGCTCCATCATCATATTTTTATAATTTCTATAAGGACACATTCAATGAATAAACAAGCCATTCACGAACGTATTGCTAACTTACGCAGCACCTTAGCCGCGCAAGATCTCACCGCAATCATCGTACCGTCTGCTGATCCACATTTATCTGAATATCTACCAGAATACTGGCAAGCACGCTTATGGCTGTCAGGGTTTACCGGTTCTGTCGGCACGCTTGTTGTGACTGCTGATTTTGCAGGTCTATGGACGGATAGCCGTTATTGGGTACATGCTGCCGACCAGTTAGAAGGCACAGGTATTACTTTAGAAAAGCTTGCGCCAGGTCAGCCAAATCATATCGACTGGCTAGCCGATCATTTGCAAGAAGGGGATAGCGTAGCAGTAGACGGCAACGTACTATCTATCGCCGAGCAAGATCGCCTGCTAAATGCTTTTGATGCCAATGATATTACTTTGATCACTGAGCGTGATGTGCTGACAGAAATTTGGACAGATCGTCCAGCACTACCAGCGGCCAAATTATATACTCATGATGAGCAGTTCCTTGCTCAGTCAGCCACCTCAAAGCTTGCTGATGTGCGTGCAGGCATGGCAGAAGCTGGTGCGACCCATCATCTGCTTTCAAGCTTAGATGACATCGCTTGGTTGACGAACTTGCGCGGTGCGGATGTTGATTATAATCCGGTATTCTTGTCGCACATGTTGATTGATGCCGATAAAGCAACGTTGTTTGTTGATACTGATAAAGTAAGCGAAGATATCGCACAGAGTCTAAAAGACAGTGGTATCACATTGGCTGACTATTCTGCTGTGCAAGAGGCTTTGAGTGCATTAACGCCAGACGATTTATTACTGTTAGATCCGAGCAAAGTCGCAGTAGGTACACTCTCAAAAATGGCAGATGATGTTGGTTTTATTGAGCAAATGGCGCCTAGCACATTACTCAAATCTGTCAAATCTGATGCAGATATCGATCATGTTTGTGAAGCGATGCGTCAAGATGGTGCTGCTTTGGCTGAGTTTTTTGCCACATTTGAGCAGCGTCTAGCAAACGGCGAGCGTTTAAGTGAGCTAGATGTTGATAGTATGCTGATAGACGTGCGCAGTCGTCAGCCGCATTATGTCTCGCCAAGTTTCCCGACCATCGCAGGCTTTAATGAAAATGGCGCATTGCCACATTACCGCGCTACACCAGAAAAATTCAGCTACCTTGATGTGGCTGAGGGCGAAGGCGGGTTACTACTGATTGACTCAGGTGCACAATATCAAAACGGTACGACTGATATCACCCGCGTAGTCGGTATTGGGCAAGTCACTGCTGAGCATAAACGCGACTTTACGATTGTGTTAAAAGCTCACATTGCGCTAGCTCGTGCTCATTTCCCTGATGGTATTGCTTCACCATTGATTGATGCCATTTGCCGTGCGCCATTGTGGCAAGCACAGATGGACTATGGTCATGGTACAGGTCATGGCGTTGGTTATTTCTTGAACGTACACGAAGGCCCACAAGTCATCGCCTATAGCGCCAGCATACCAAAAGAGCGCGCAATGAAAGTCGGTATGATTTCAAGTAATGAGCCAGGTCTATACCGCGAAGGAAAATGGGGTATCCGTATCGAGAACTTGGTAGTGAATACGCCAGTTGCTAAGCCTACTGAGACAGAGTTTGGTGATTTCTTAAACTTTGAGACCATCACTTACTGCCCAATCGATACGCGTCTGATTGAGCCGTCACTGTTGGATCAAACCGAGATTGATTGGCTAAATGACTATCATAGCCAAGTCTTCGCAGAGCTAAAAGATCGTGTTGAAGGTGCAGCGCTTGAATGGTTGACTGAACGTACCAAAGCCATTTAATATCAAGCTCAAAACATTAACTAAAAGTACTAAAAAGCCCCGTAAACAATTTACGGGGCTTTTTAGTGTTCGTTATTTAGTACTTACTACTGAGTGACTGTTGCTAACTGTAGGTTCAACACTGAAAAAGGTACACTGTCAGTGAATACTTTTCTTAGCAGCTTCATTATTAGTAGTTAAGTCATTCTGCTCGCTAAAGTGTTGAGTGACCTCAGCACGTAGCCAAGACTTTAGGTTTTCGGACATCAGCATCATTTGCTCACTGAGATAGTCATCGACCTGTGTTTCTAGCTCGCGGATTAGCTGTTGATGTGTTGCATCTAGCTTCGCGTCTTTTAAGGCCAAATTAATCGCTGCACTGGCTTTATTGTTAATGTCTTTAATGTGGTTATCGCTAAGCGTATGTGCCTGTTCGCCAATGGTTTTGTTATCAGCACTTTTATTATCGCTAGCATTGCCTTCAGTATTTTTTGCTTCTGATGCCACTTTTTCAGTCTTTGCGCTAGAATTATCAGTAACAAAATCGTCAGTAACAGCGCTATCTGTCACGACTTTATCTGTGTTTACTTTAGCTACGTCATTATTAGTAGCCAGTTCTTTGTAGTTTTCTTTCTCTAACGCTGTCTGCTCATTTTTTTCTTGTTCTTTTTGAGTCGCTTCTGCTTTGCGTGTGGCTTCTTCTGTTTCTTTTTTCTTCTGCTCGTCTTCTAGCTTTTGTTTTGCAGCGGCCGCGTCTTCTTGCTCTTGTTTGTCCGCGATTGCTTTCGCAATGGCTTGTTCGGCATTGTAGTTGTCGTATAGCTCGTCTACATACGCATCTAAATCATGAGTATTAAAAGTGAAGTCTTCAAATGAGGTGTCAGATTGCAGCAGAGTAGTGATGTCTTTTAGTTCTTGGGTAATCGCTGCGCGTACTGGCTCAGGTGCACACGTCCAGCGTTGATAAAACTGATGGGAAAATGAGTAGCTTGACATGGTATCTTCCATAAATGTTCCAAAAATTACCCCTTATCATACGCAAGTACGATAAGGGGCTGCAAGTGGACAAACGTAGCAAATCTGACACCAACGTTACAACGCATTCATTACAATGCGCTGCGAGGTAGTTGGGTGGCTGTTATTGATTGACAGGCCAGCGAGCAAATACCAATGAGCCATTGGTACCACCAAAGCCAAAGCTGTTGGATACTGCATACTGCAGGTTATCAACTTTGCGCGATTCATTAGCCACATAATCAAGGTTACAGTTGTCCTCGATATCATCTAGATTGATCGTAGGCGGTACATGCTGGTGTTGTAGCGCTAATACTGTAAAGATGGCTTCAACTCCGCCAGCAGCACCAAGTAAGTGACCAGTCATCGATTTGGTTGAGCTGACTAAGATGCTGTCTTTTACAGGAGAGAACACAGTTTCGATAGCAATAGACTCAGCCACGTCACCCGCAGGGGTACTAGTACCATGAGCGTTGACATAACCGACGCTTGATGACTCGATCCCAGCATCGTTTAGTGCATTTTGCATCGCTCTTGCCGCACCGCTACCGTCTTCTGGTGGTGCAGTAATATGACTGGCATCATCACTCATACCAAACCCGACTAGCTCTGCCAATATCGTTGCACCGCGAGCTTTGGCATGGGCAAGGCTTTCTAACACCACCACACCAGCACCATCACCAAGGACAAACCCGTCACGACCTTTATCAAATGGACGTGAGGCTTTGGTTGGCTCATCGTTGCGCGTAGATAGTGCGTGCATCGCACTAAAGCCAGCTATACCAAGTGGGCTAGAACCCTTTTCACTACCGCCTGCCAACATAACGTCAGCATCGCCATAAGCGATCAAACGAGCAGCAAGACCCATAGCATGAGTCGCCGTGGTACAAGCCGTCGATGTCGCAAGGTTTGGGCCTTTTAACTTATGCTTAATCGCTACCAGTCCAGCGGCCATATTAACGATAGAGCCTGGAATGATAAAAGGTGAGACTTTGCCTGCGCCTTTTTCGTGTAGGGTATCACGACTGTTTTCAATCGTTTGGATACCGCCAATACCTGAACCTAAAATAATACCAAAGCGATCTTGGTCAACGCCTTGCACAGGCGCATCAGCAGCACTGACTTCATCGATAAAACCAGCGTGCTTTAGGGCCATGGCAGAAGCGGCAACCCCATAATGCATGAACTCATCATAGCGACGCGCATCTTTGGCATTCATATATTGCTTGGCATCAAAGTCTTTGATCACGCCTGCGATTTGCGCACGGTAGCCTGTGGCATCGAAATGCGTAATCGGTGAGATACCACTCTCGCCATTGAGCAATTTGGTCCATGAGCTATCGACGTCTAGACCGAGCGGCGTAATGGCGCCCATACCTGTGACTACCACACGCGTATCATCAGAACGCTCGTAGTGAGGTGGTTTTTGACGCGATTTATGTACAGGTGCTGCAGTCATATTATTTGTGTCATCAGTGGTGGCTTGGTCGATAGGTGAACTACTATTCTGGCTCATGCGATATATCCTATACTTACAGGTCCTAAGAGGATGGCGTTTCAAAAGTCATTATAAAACACATAGGTGCACGTATGTAAACTAAAATTTAACTGGTCAGGCAAAACATACTTGACCCAATACCACGCCTTTATTTGCACCAGTTACCGCTGGTAAATTACCAGTTTCACCCATCAATGTTTGTCTGGCCAACCATGCAAAAGCAACGGCCTCTACCCATGTTGGCGCAAGCCCTAAATGTTCAGTGGTTTTTACTGTGCAATGGGGTAGGTGTGCTTGCAGGCGTGCTATTAAATAGTCATTCAATGCGCCGCCGCCGCAAACATATACCGAGCTGTTTTTGGCAAGGCTGACAAACATATTGATTTGCGTACTGGCACTGATAGCCGTTAGCTCAGTCAAGGTTGCTTGCACATCGGCTGCTGAGTAACTGATGTTAGCATTGGCTTGCTCAAAAGCCTGTAGCTCGTCCTGCAACCAAGTTAAATTAAAGTCCTCACGACCTGTGCTTTTTGGATGAGCCTGAGCAAAAAACTGATGTGCTAAAAATTGCTGTAATAATGGCTCAATGAGGGTTCCAGACTGCGCCCAAGCGCCACCTGCATCATAAGCATTGTCGGTATGCAAAGATATCCACGCATCCAATAATAAGTTGGCAGGTCCAGTATCGTAACCAACAACTTGAACTTCTTCACTGGCTGGCAAGACGGTTATATTGGCAATACCGCCTAAGTTTAATAGCACACGGGTACTATCGGGATTGGCAAATAATGCCTGATGAAACGCAGGTACTAACGGCGCGCCTTGACCACCAACTGCCATGTCACGACGTCGGAAATCACTGACCACGCTGATGCCTGTGCGCTCAGCGATGATATTGGCATCAACCAGTTGCAACGTAAATCCCATCTGCGGGCGATGGCGTACGGTTTGTCCATGACAGCCAATCGCTAGCACTGACTCAGGATCGGTATTTGATTGTTGCAATAGCGTATTGACCACTTCGCTCGCGAACTCAGCATACGCGCGACTTGCCCAACCGAACCAATCCAACTCACTGCTTGGTTCATCGGCCTCTGGTACGAGTTGATTCACGCCATTCGGCTGACATAATGCCAATAGTACTTCACGCAGACGTGGCGGAAAATCTTGGCTATACGTTGTAAGCAGTCTCATCGGCGGTTGGGTGCCATCTTCGTTGCTCATCTCAGGATTAAACTGACAAAGAACCGCATCCATACCATCCAAACTGGTGCCAGACATCATGCCGATATATAAGCCATCATCGAAGCTTTCAAATACGGTTTGCTCAAGGGCATCCGTTAAGGTGGCATAGTTCGAATTATCAGAGGTCAAATCATCAATATCGTCTGAAGGGTTATCCAAACCATTATTCATAAGCAAGTCTGCGAGGGCATTATGGTCAGTATCAGCAATCGATGCGGGGTTGGTCATGGCAATTTACCTTAAAAAACGCTAGTATATCCGTCAAATTCTAGCATTTTTTCTGACCTTTTGAGGTTCTAAACTTCCTAAGGTGTTGAGCCAGTAACCGTCATTCATAAAAATCCCAATTAAAGTGATATATAGAGAGCATCATGACCAATCAAACTTACACCCTAGAAGAACAACTGGCCCTTATTCAGCGTGGCACGCAAGAGATATTGTCTGAAGATGACTTAGTGGCTAAGCTAAAGCTCAATCGTCCATTACGTATCAAGGCAGGCTTTGATCCTACCGCACCAGATCTACATTTAGGTCACACGGTATTGATCAATAAACTTAAGCATTTCCAAGATTTGGGTCATGAGATTTATTTCTTAATCGGCGATTATACCGCCAAGATTGGTGACCCTTCTGGCAAAAACAGCACACGTCCACCGTTGACTGATGAGCAAATCAAAGCCAACGCCACGACTTATGCTGAGCAAGTATTTAAAATCTTGGACAAAGAAAAGACTCGCGTGGTCTTTAACTCTGAGTGGTTCAATGACATGAGCGCCGCTGACATGATTCAGCTTGCCAGTCAGCAAACCGTTTCGCGTATGCTAGAGCGTGATGACTTCTCTAAACGCTATGCATCACAAACGCCCATCTCAATCCATGAGTTTCTTTATCCTTTAGTACAAGGCTACGATTCTATCGCCCTAAAAGCCGACGTTGAGCTTGGCGGTACCGATCAGACCTTTAACTTGCTAATGGGTCGCACGCTGCAAGGACGCTATGGCCAAGAGCCGCAAGTTTGTATTACTGTGCCAATCTTAGAAGGGCTAGATGGTGTCAACAAAATGTCCAAATCACTGGGCAACTATGTCGCTATCTATGATGCACCAGGCACCATGTATCAAAAAATCCTGTCGATGCCGGACACACTGATCCATCGCTACTTTGAGTTTTTAAGCTTTAAGCCAATGGAAGAAGTGGCAAGCTTGATGCGTGAAATGGAAGACGGACGCAACCCACAAGAAATCAAACGTATCTTAGCCGAAGAGTTAATCGAACGTTTCCATGATGCTGATGCCGCTGCTAATGCGCACAAATCTGCCGGTAACGTTTTAGCAGATGGCGAGCTACCAGTTGACTTGCCAGAAGTGATGCTTGATTTAGAAGGGCAAAATGCGTTATTCATCACTCAAGTATTGAACCAAGCCAAGCTCGCTAAAAACAACTCAGCAGCCAAAGATATGGTGAAACGTGGCGCGGTAAAAGTAGATGGCGAAGTCGTTGATGGTGGCTTTAGTCTAACCTCAGGTCAAACGGTCGTGATTCAAGCTGGCAAGAAAGCGTATGCAAAAGTGACGGTTGGTTAGATAATCTATAAAAATGATTAAGAGCGAGGTCGGCAGTAATTGTCGACCTTTTTTATGAAGCGACAATTAGCAGCCATTTTTAATAGTAGGAGTTTGCTATGACTAAAACCATCTCTCAAGGCATCTACCGTCACTATAAAGGCAGTTTGTATCAAGTATTGCATGTGGCGCAGCATTCAGAAACCGAGGAATCGCTAGTGGTATATCGTTGCCTATACGGTGAATATGGCGTGTGGGCACGTCCGCTTGCGATGTTCGCTGAAACGGTCACGGTCGATGGTAAAGAAATTCCACGATTTGAATTGATTAAACCATTGAATGATTAATACTTAGCCAACGATTCAGATTGAATTTAGCGCACAAAAAAGCGACCCGTTGAGGTCGTTTTTTTGTGCATTATTAAAAACCCATAATTAAGCGTTCAGAAACTCTTTCAATACTTTATAAAAACTAACTGGTGCATCCATTGGTACAGCATGCCCTGATGTTGGCAAAATAATACTACGTGCATGGGGCAGCAGAGTGGTCAAACGCTGTTGCCATTCTGCATGATATAACTGCGAGCGCGCACCAATTAGTAAAGTAGTCGGAATATTGATAGTGGGCAAAACATCTCGGTAATCGTAGGGCAGCGCAACATAAGCCGATAGGCAGCGCAGTTTGTGTTGCCAAGTCGCGTGTTCCATTAATGAGATTTTGTGTGGTGCCCGATAACTGAGGGCTTTTACCAATAATTGCGAAGGTTTGCTACTAACAGAGAGCAGAGAAAAAGAGCGTTCCATGTCTAATAAATTTACTTTTAATCGATAGGGCAGGTGACGGAAGTCAACCATTTGCTCGGCTTGTAGATAAGGGGCAGTGTCGGTAATTAATCGTGTAAATTGCGCAAACAATTCGGTTTGTCGTGTACCGAATACACCGCCACCTTGCCAGTCTGGCTGATTATGAATAATCGGTGCTTGGTCAATATTCAGATAGTGACTCACGCGCTGAGTACCAAAGTGCTGAAAATATGCCCACATGACCAATGCTCCCATCGATATCGCGGCAACAGGAAAAGCCTCAAAGCCAGTTTCTTTACTTACGTATTCAAATACATCTTGGGAATCCTGTGTATATTGCTCAATAAAATCAAACGTTGGCAACGTTAGGTCACTGGCCAAACCAAACCCTCTAAAATGCGGCAAGTAAAAGCAGTAATCTTGAATGAGCGGTAAAATAAATGGCAAAAATTGCCTCGCATCCATACCGAAAGCGTGCATTAATAGGACAGGTTTACCTTTGCCAATGACAGAGACGGGCAGCAGCGTTCCATCGGCTGTTTGGACAGTAATGGTCTTTAACTGGTAGGGAGTAGGAAAGGGTATGAGGTCTTTTTTCATAGAGTGATATCTCTTTGATTTTTCAAGCTGTCTCGGTCAATTTAGCTAAGAAAGTATTGCGGTAGAATACACCGCGACAAAATAGTTATACCGCGAATAAAAGACTGCTATATTAAAGCTGTCACCTGACCATAGCATAGAATTTGGCTGGCGGTAAAAGCAGTAGCATTAACTGACAAGGATACAAGTGCATGAGTAGATCAACCTTGCCATTACTCGATAGTAGCCTATATCCACAAGTATGGCAGCAGCAGACATTTACCAGTCCGCAGACGCTTTTACTATCGATGCTGTCTGCTACTTTGAGTAGGGAGGTCACAATTGATGCCAGTGCTTTTACGAAGCAGTTATTGGCAGATGATATTTATCAAGAATGGATTAATACCACAGTATTTGGGCGTTATTTGCATCGTAACTTCACCGCATTCTATCAGCAGACAGAAGACAGTTTTAATACAGATATGCCTGCATTGTTCCGTCAAGAATTAGTACGGCATGCGCAGTATTTACCATTAGGTCAGGTATTGTTTTTTGCAGGAGATATGCCCAAAAGTGTACGACAGACTAAGACGTTAACCACTACGGTGAATCCGGCAACGGCAATAATAAATGCTCAGACAATGTCTGAGAATCTGGCACAAAAGCTGACCGTGAATACTTCAAAGTTAATTATTAATCAGATAACTATCACTGGTAAGCAAGTTTTAGGGTTTGCGATACGTCATAATAAACGCACTAGCGAACGTCTGCGTAATGAAGTGCTGATTTTGGACTTTCAGGATTTGCGTTTGCTCAATGAGCAAGCTATTGAAGACATAAAAAAAAGCAATATAGATGACTCTATATTGCTTCGATCGTATGAGATACGCTAACAGGTTCGGTATTGATAAGTGATATATCTATAATCAACATTGATACTATAACTAGCCGAGCAGTTAATATTAATTTTGCTTGGCAATCGTTAGTCCATTATAAGTCTGGGCGACTGGCATTACTTCTAGACGGTTGACGTTAATATGAGCAGGTGACTCAATTAGCCATAACAAAATATCACCGATATCTTCACCTGTCATAGTTCTAAAACCGTCATAAACCTTGGCAGCTTTGTCATCATCGCCATGATAGCGCACGTTTGAAAACTCAGTGCCAGCCACATTACCAGGCTCAAGGTTGGTCACACGCACTTGGGTACCAATCAAATCCGCTCGCAAGTTTAAGCTGAACTGTTTTACAAACGCTTTAGTTGCACCGTAAACGTTACCACCAAAGTAAGGCCAGCTACCAGCAATCGAACCGACATTGATGACATAGCCACTGTCACGCTCAACCATCGCTGGCAAGACCGCATGGGTCAACGCCATCAAGCCTTTAATGTTGGTATCAGTCATACGCATCCAGTCATCTAGACTGGCCTTGTGAGCAGGCTCTGTACCCAGTGCCAATCCTGCATTATTGACCAAGACATCGATCTGTTTAAAACCATCAGGCAAGTCAGCAATGATTTGCGGGATAGAAGCTGTATCACTCACATCCATAACGACGGGTAAAAAAGCCTCACCTAAAGTCTCTGCCAAAGCATTCAGTTTATCAAGGCGTCTGGCGCAACCAACCACGCGATGGCCGTTAGCAACCAAACGCTCTACCAACGCTTTACCAAAACCCGCGCTCGCTCCTGTAATCAATA
Source organism: Psychrobacter sp. P11G3 (assembly GCF_001435845.1). Classification (NCBI taxonomy): domain Bacteria; kingdom Pseudomonadati; phylum Pseudomonadota; class Gammaproteobacteria; order Moraxellales; family Moraxellaceae; genus Psychrobacter; species Psychrobacter sp. P11G3. The sequence continues at coordinate 2,978,154 of NZ_CM003596.1, read as the reverse complement.
CGTTCATGATCTATCCTTATTATTGATGTTGTCTGCTATTGCCATAATTTTGATGACGGCTTTATTTACCCTAATGAGACTTATCTATTCGATAATTGCTTACCAAAAATCTTATCACCAGCATCGCCTAGACCTGGGATGATGTAACCGTGCTCATCCAAATGGCTATCTAATGCAGCGGTATAGATAGTCACGTCAGGATGCGCTTCATTTACCAAGCGTACGCCTTCAGGTGCAGCAACCAATACCAATGCTTTAATATTAGTACAGCCATTTTTCTTTAACATCTCAATAGTCGCAACCATTGAGCCGCCCGTGGCTAGCATTGGATCAATGATTAGCGCAGGACGTTTGTCCATGTGGCTCACGAATTTTTCAAAGAACGGTACTGGCTGCAACGTTTCTTCATCACGTTGTAGACCGACCACAGAAATCTTAGCAGTAGGGATCAAATCGAGCACCCCATCAAGCATGCCAATACCTGCGCGTAAAATCGGTACGATCGTCGCCGTCTTACCGATGATTTGCTCACCAGTGATCTCGCCACACCAGCCTTCCATTGGGAAAGTTTCGATTTCAAAATCACGGCTTGCTTCATAAGCCATCAAGCGCGCAAGCTCTTTGGTCAATGTACGAAATTTATAAGTACTACAGTCTTTTTCGCGCATAAGGCTGAGTTTATGACGGACTAGTGGATGATCGATTACCGTAATTTTTAAATCGCTGTTTAAGTCACTCATAAGTACTCTCTTGGTTTCTTGTCTGATGCTTGCGCAGTTACTGCGGTTGCTATTAGTATAAAAGATACAAACATTTACCGCACTTTAACCATATTCTTAGCTCGTAAATAGTAAAGTGAAACCCTTTACAATCAAGCCAATTAACTACTTTACAACAGTGCTCATTTATCGCAATCACAATATTTGCGTTCACAGCTGCCATCAAAGCCTAAGCAATTCAGGCTAAGTAAAATGATATCGCGCTATTTAAGTCAACTGATTGAACCGACTAAGTTTGACTATATAACGTGATTATAAGTGAGGTAGTGTTTAGACTTGCTATGATACCAAAAAAACCGCTTTTCTGACGAAGAATATCATGACTATAAAAACATCAAGCACTCAAAAAACCACTGCTACTGAATCAAAATCATTGGATGACAAAGCCACAGAGCTTGAAACCCATCCTTTTGAGCCTGTCTTACCGCCCAATGCAACAGTCATGATGATGGGTACGTTCCCACCGACTGCTGATAAATGGGCGATGAGCTTTCATTATCCTAATTTTTATAATGATATGTGGCGAATATATGGTCGAGTATTTTTTGATAATGCTGACTACTTTAGAATAGGCGATGAGAAGCGCTTTGACCCTGAGCGCATTCGAGATTTTATGTTTGAACGTGGCATTGCTTCTTGTCCGACAGTAAAGCAGGCCATCCGTGAGACGGGTAACGCTTCGGATAAAAATTTAACAGTAGTCACACCTGTTGATCTAGATGTTATCTTGCCGCAAGTGCCAAAGGTAAAGTCATTGTTTACGACAGGAGGCAAGGCGACCGAAGTACTGCTCGGATTACTAGATGAGCCAATTGCTAAATCAAAGCATCCGAAAACCAATCAAAGTATGGATTACCCTTATCAATGGCAAAGTACAGATAATCAGAAAGCTGAGGTGAATAATCTAACCCTATATAGGTTACCGTCGACCTCACGTGCCTATCCGTTATCGTTGGATAAGAAAGTCGCGGCGTATAAAGCGTTTTTTGAAAAAATGGGTAAGTTATAAAGTAGAAATAGAGAAATGGTTGCTTTAATAGAAGATAAAGGTCAGAGATAATATGAGGTATCTGTCTAGTAATGCTGAACGTTTTTGATATTAGAAAATATAGTAAAGAGTACATTTATAGTCAGTCTCTAAACTTATTGAAATTAATTAGACGATAACCCATTGAAAGAAATGCAGATTTATTCATCTACTAAAATAAGATTAAAAACATTAATAAAACGGGTTGACACAAAAGTTAAACCGTTTATAATACGCACCTCATCAAGACGAGCTGGAAGTATCTAGTGTGTAGATTACACATTAATAACCCAGTTAACTTGTTGAAACAAATTAAAAAAAGAAGTTGACAGACTATTAAAACATGATATGATGGTCAGCTCGCTAAATAGGATAAGCCACATTGGCTGACTTATTTAGTTTGAAATACTAGCACTGGACGACAGTGTCAGACATTATTTAAAAGCATAACTAAAGAACAACTTGTGTGGATTTTTGCTGATTCAGAATGCTAAAAAATAAAGTTGACTATCTTTTCTTTTCGGAAAGATTATTAACTATAAAAATTATCATTTAAGACAGCAGAAAAACTCAAAGTTAATTCATTACGAACATAATTTTTAGCGATTTTGCCAGATTAGATGAGCCAAGTTTAGAAGCTTCTTTAAAGAGCTTCATAGCAAGATTAAACTGAAGAGTTTGATCATGGCTCAGATTGAACGCTGGCGGCAGGCTTAACACATGCAAGTCGAGCGGAAACGATGGTAGCTTGCTACCAGGCGTCGAGCGGCGGACGGGTGAGTAATACTTAGGAATCTACCTAGTAGTGGGGGATAGCACGGGGAAACTCGTATTAATACCGCATACGACCTACGGGAGAAAGGGGGCAGTTTACTGCTCTCGCTATTAGATGAGCCTAAGTCGGATTAGCTAGATGGTGGGGTAAAGGCCTACCATGGCGACGATCTGTAGCTGGTCTGAGAGGATGATCAGCCACACCGGGACTGAGACACGGCCCGGACTCCTACGGGAGGCAGCAGTGGGGAATATTGGACAATGGGGGAAACCCTGATCCAGCCATGCCGCGTGTGTGAAGAAGGCCTTTTGGTTGTAAAGCACTTTAAGCAGTGAAGAAGACTCTTCGGTTAATACCCGGAGACGATGACATTAGCTGCAGAATAAGCACCGGCTAACTCTGTGCCAGCAGCCGCGGTAATACAGAGGGTGCAAGCGTTAATCGGAATTACTGGGCGTAAAGCGAGCGTAGGTGGCTTGATAAGTCAGATGTGAAATCCCCGGGCTCAACCTGGGAACTGCATCTGAAACTGTTAGGCTAGAGTAGGTGAGAGGGAAGTAGAATTTCAGGTGTAGCGGTGAAATGCGTAGAGATCTGAAGGAATACCGATGGCGAAGGCAGCTTCCTGGCATCATACTGACACTGAGGCTCGAAAGCGTGGGTAGCAAACAGGATTAGATACCCTGGTAGTCCACGCCGTAAACGATGTCTACTAGTCGTTGGGTCCCTTGAGGACTTAGTGACGCAGCTAACGCAATAAGTAGACCGCCTGGGGAGTACGGCCGCAAGGTTAAAACTCAAATGAATTGACGGGGGCCCGCACAAGCGGTGGAGCATGTGGTTTAATTCGATGCAACGCGAAGAACCTTACCTGGTCTTGACATATCTAGAATCCTGCAGAGATGCGGGAGTGCCTTCGGGAATTAGAATACAGGTGCTGCATGGCTGTCGTCAGCTCGTGTCGTGAGATGTTGGGTTAAGTCCCGCAACGAGCGCAACCCTTGTCCTTAGTTACCAGCGGGTTAAGCCGGGAACTCTAAGGATACTGCCAGTGACAAACTGGAGGAAGGCGGGGACGACGTCAAGTCATCATGGCCCTTACGACCAGGGCTACACACGTGCTACAATGGTAGGTACAGAGGGCAGCTACACAGCGATGTGATGCGAATCTCAAAAAGCCTATCGTAGTCCAGATTGGAGTCTGCAACTCGACTCCATGAAGTAGGAATCGCTAGTAATCGCGGATCAGAATGCCGCGGTGAATACGTTCCCGGGCCTTGTACACACCGCCCGTCACACCATGGGAGTTGATTGCACCAGAAGTGGATAGCTTAACCTTCGGGGAGGCGTTCACCACGGTGTGGTTGATGACTGGGGTGAAGTCGTAACAAGGTAGCCGTAGGGGAACCTGCGGCTGGATCACCTCCTTATAGACGCATTCGGTCAGCAAGAATTCACAACAAGTTGTTCTTTAGTTTAAGCTTACGTTTTTAAAAAACGTATTAGGGTCTGTAGCTCAGCTGGTTAGAGCACCGTGTTGATAACGCGGGGGTCGGTGGTTCAAGTCCACCTAGACCCACCATTTTACAATGGGGCCATAGCTCAGTTGGTAGAGCGCCTGCCTTGCACGCAGGAGGTCAACGGTTCGACTCCGTTTGGCTCCACCACTACTAAGACGGTTAAGTAAGCTTTAGATGCCAATAAATAAATAGGTATTAAATAGAAACAAGTGATTTTAATTGATTACTTCTTTCTGTTTTATACAGAATCTGTGACTCGACGAGAGCATAGAGACTATTTAAAAACATAGATATGAGTCTGGGTTAGGATGAGCGTGTTCACGCGCACTTCCTAACCTTAATAACTCGCCTCTTAACGACATCAGTTGTTATCCCAGGGGTGAGTTATTAAAAAAAGTAAAGAGAACTGAATCAAGCGTATAAACATAGGTGATATCGTTATCATAATTAGATTGTATGACACTTAGAAGTCGAAAGACTACTTGGGGTTGTATGGTCAAGTAATGAAGCGCACATGGTGGATGCCTTGGCAGTCAGAGGCGATGAAAGACGTGACAGCCTGCGATAAGCTTCGGGGAGGCGGCAATATCCTGTGATCCGGAGATTTCTGAATGGGGAAACCCACTTACCATAAGGTAGGTATCCTAATTTATTAGGAAGCGAACGAGGGGAAGTGAAACATCTCAGTACCCTTAGGAATAGACATCAATTGAGATTCCCCTAGTAGCGGCGAGCGAACGGGGAGAAGCCGATTAATTCTAATGTAGAAGAACAGCGTGGGAAAGCTGACCGTAGTAGGTGATAGTCCTGTATTCGAAACATTAGAGTTAACATATTAAGTAGAGCGGGGCACGAGAAATCCTGTTTGAAGATGGGGGGACCATCCTCCAAGGCTAAATACTCCTGACTGACCGATAGTGAACCAGTACCGTGAGGGAAAGGCGAAAAGAACCCCTGTGAGGGGAGTGAAATAGAACCTGAAACCGTGTGCGTACAAGCAGTGGGAGCCCACTTGTTGGGTGACCGCGTACCTTTTGTATAATGGGTCAGCGACTTATATTCTGTAGCAAGGTTAACCGTTTAGGGGAGCCGTAGGGAAACCGAGTCTTAATAGGGCGTTTAGTTGCAGGGTATAGACCCGAAACCGAGTGATCTATCCATGAGCAGGTTGAAAGTGCCGTAACAGGCACCGGAGGACCGAACCCACTGTCGTTGAAAAGCCAGGGGATGACTTGTGGATAGGGGTGAAAGGCTAATCAAACTCGGTGATAGCTGGTTCTCCCCGAAAGCTATTTAGGTAGCGCCTCGGACGAACACCATTGGGGGTAGAGCACTGTTTCGGCTAGGGGGTCATACCGACTTACCAAACCGATGCAAACTCCGAATACCGATGAGTGATATCCGGGAGACACACGGTGGGTGCTAACGTCCATCGTGGAGAGGGAAACAACCCAGACCGCCAGCTAAGGCCCCAAATTCCTAGTTAAGTGGGAAACGAGGTGGGAAGGCATAGACAGCTAGGAGGTTGGCTTAGAAGCAGCCATCCTTTAAAGAAAGCGTAATAGCTCACTAGTCGAGTCGGCCCGCGCGGAAGATGTAACGGGGCTCAAACTAGGAGCCGAAGCTGCGGATTTGAATTTGTTTTCAAGTGGTAGGGGAGCGTTGTGTAAGCCTGTGAAGGTGTGTTGTAAAGCATGCTGGAGGTATCACAAGAGCGAATGCTGACGTGAGTAACGATAATGCGAGTGAAAAGCTCGCACGCCGGAAGATCAAGGGTTCCAGTCCAACGTTAATCGGGGCTGGGTGAGTCGACCCCTAAGGCGAGGCCGAAAGGCGTAGTCGATGGGAAATCGGTTAATATTCCGATACTTGTTTATAATGCGATGGAGGGACGGAGAAGGTTATGTCAGCCTGGCGTTGGTTGTCCAGGTGAAAGGATGTAGGTTTATAGCTTAGGTAAATCCGGGCTATTCTATACCGAGATCTGATAGCAAGCTGTACTTGTACAGCGAAGTGGCAAATACCATGCTTCCAGGAAAAGCTTCTAAGCAATAGTTATAAACGAATCGTACCCTAAACCGACACAGGTGATCAGGTAGAGAATACCAAGGCGCTTGAGAGAACTCTGCTGAAGGAACTAGGCAAAATGGTACCGTAACTTCGGGAGAAGGTACGCTGTTGATGGTGATAGGACTTGCTCCTTGAGCTGTTGGCAGTCGCAGATACCAGGCTGCTGCAACTGTTTATTAAAAACACAGCACTCTGCAAACACGAAAGTGGACGTATAGGGTGTGATGTCTGCCCGGTGCTGGAAGGTTAATTGATGGGGTTAGCGTAAGCGAAGCTCTTGATCGAAGCCCCAGTAAACGGCGGCCGTAACTATAACGGTCCTAAGGTAGCGAAATTCCTTGTCGGGTAAGTTCCGACCTGCACGAATGACATAATGATGGCAGCGCTGTCTCCAGCAGAGACTCAGTGAAATCGAAATCGCAGTGAAGATGCTGTGTACCCGCGGCTAGACGGAAAGACCCCGTGAACCTTTACTACAGCTTTACATTGAACTTTGACCTGACTTGTGCAGGATAGGTGGGAGGCTTTGAAGCCGAGACGCTAGTCTCGGTGGAGCCAATCTTGAAATACCACCCTGGTCATGTTGGGGTTCTAACTCAGGTATAACAATACCGAGGACAATGTATGGTGGGTAGTTTGACTGGGGCGGTCTCCTCCTAAAGAGTAACGGAGGAGTACGAAGGTGCGCTCAGACCGGTCGGAAATCGGTCGTAGAGTATAAAGGCAAAAGCGCGCTTAACTGCGAGACCCACAAGTCGAGCAGGTACGAAAGTAGGTCTTAGTGATCCGGTGGTTCTGTATGGAAGGGCCATCGCTCAACGGATAAAAGGTACTCTGGGGATAACAGGCTGATACCGCCCAAGAGTTCATATCGACGGCGGTGTTTGGCACCTCGATGTCGGCTCATCTCATCCTAGGGCTGAAGCAGGTCCTAAGGGTATGGCTGTTCGCCATTTAAAGAGGTACGCGAGCTGGGTTTAGAACGTCGTGAGACAGTTCGGTCCCTATCTACCGTGGGCGTTGGAAATTTGAGAGGATCTGCTCCTAGTACGAGAGGACCAGAGTGGACGAACCTCTGGTGTTCGGGTTGTCACGCCAGTGGCATTGCCCGGTAGCTACGTTCGGATGGGATAACCGCTGAAAGCATCTAAGCGGGAAGCCCACCTCAAGATTAGATTTCCCTAAAGAGCCGTTCAAGACTAGGACGTTGATAGGCAGGGTGTGGAAGCGCAGCGATGCGTGTAGCTAACCTGTACTAATTGCTCGTTTGGCTTGACCATACAACACCCAAGTGGTTTGTATACAAGTCTAATTAATCTATCTTGTATAGCTCAGGCTATAGAAACAGACAGAACATTTCGATATCACCTTTAACCTTGATTCAGTTAGGTTACAAGTTGATCGACAACAAGCTCAAACTTGATGTCAATAAAAACAACAACAGACTCATATCTAACCCCCTTTGCTGACGACAATAGCGCGATGGCCCCACCTGATCCCTTCCCGAACTCAGAAGTGAAACATCGTAGCGCCAATGGTAGTGTGGTTCGCCCATGTGAGAGTAGGTCATCGTCAGCTCTCTATTCTAGATAAAGCCCCCAACGCGTTAGCGTTGGGGGCTTTTCTTTGTGCGTGGTTTGGTGCCAGTGCTAGTTGCTGGAAAGTTTAGCACTAGATACTTCGGTCAAGAATCCAAACTTTCCTACAAGTCAGTTTGATGTGATATTATTTATTCACTTCTAGAGTCTACTATCTGTCATTTATTTTGGAGCACGTTATGGGCGTTTCACTCTACTATACTGCTGAACGTTCTACTCTCTTGACTCAGCAGGAGCAAGAAAAAATCGCGTCAATAGTCGATGAATATAATGAAAAATTCGAGCATGCAGATAATGCAGAGACTTTCGATCTCTATGCATATGATGATAGTGAGTCAGAGGTAATACTAGCAGGAGCTACGAAGTTGCCTGCTAGTATGGATGTAGGAGATCTTATGTATACCCTAGAGCATTGGCTACAGTGTCTGACCGAGATTCGTCTTACGGTAACTGATGCAGAATGGCATGTGCATCTAGATGATAACGATGCTGTATGGGTAGATGATAAATGGCAGATGGAAGAATAACGTTTTATCACTATTATTATTTATATAACTGCCTAGAGCAGCTTCGATAAGCTCATAGAATATTTACACAAAAAAGCTCTCAACTGGATAACAGGCTGAGAGCTTTTTTATGAGGAATTATTTTAATCTGCTTACTTTTTAATATTATTTATGTAGACAATTAGAGTATTAAAAATATATCTATAATATGAATATATCTTTCACAATCTGCTCAAAATGATTTGACTTCTATCATTATAGCTGCTAATTTTAAACAGTACTTTTATTACAGGTATGTAAAAAATATATCTAAACCTTGTAGCCAATTTAATCTAGGATGAATCAGATTGTCTGTTCGTAATACCTTACTCTTATTCTCATAATTATCAAAAGGAATTGATAATGAAGTTAGCTCCTCTTTTTTCAATTGGTGCTTTAGCCGCTATTAGTCTTCTTGGCTGTTCTAACCAATCTGCTGATACGACTGATGGCTCATTAGCGACTTCTCAAGAAACTACCGTGCTACGGTTTTCGCATTTTTGGCCAGCAACCTCATCTATCAGTAAAGAAGTCTTTGAGCCTTGGGCAAAACAGATAGAAACAGATTCTGACGGTCGCCTAAAAGTTGAACTTTATCCATCGGCGGGCCTTGCTAAAGCAGACGTTACTTATGAATCTGCTGCCAAAGGTACGATCGATATTGGTTCACAAGCACATGGTTATACCAATGGTCGCTTTCCTCTGACTCAGATTACTGAGCTTCCAGGTTTATCAAACTCAGCAACTCAAATGGGCTGTATGCTACAGACCCTATATGATGATGGTACTTTGGCGAGTGAGTACGAAGATACTCATTTACTGTTTATGTATGGCGGGGGACCTGGTGCACTTCATACAACAGATAAGTTAATTCGTACGCCTGCAGATATGAAAGGTATGCGTATTCGACGTCCTTCAGCTGTGGCAGGTGATATCATCGAAAGTGCAGGCGCTTCACCAGTCGGTTTACCTGCAAACGATATGTATACCTCTCTACAGCGTGGTGTCGTTGATGGTTTAAGTTTCCCTTGGGAGGCGGTAACAGCTTTTAAAATCGATGAGATTACCAAATATCATACCAACATTCCTTTCTATAGTTCAGCGCTTATGGTCACGATGAACAAGGACAAATATGACAACTTACCTGATGATCTAAAACAAGTTTTGGATAAAAACTCAGGAATGGCGTTGGCCAGTAAAGTTGGTGAAGTATTTGATAAGCATGACCAGATGGCAATTCAAGCTGCTAAAGATAAGGGTGATGAAATTGTCGAAATTCCTGATCCGCTAAATGATCCAGATTGGAAAGGGCCACTTGAAAGAGGAACCCAAAAATATCTAAGTGATGTTAACGCTTTGGGTTTAGATGCTGATGGCGTCTATGAAAAAGCAAAAGCTGCCAGTGCTGCCTGTAAGGTCTAACCTAATTGGAGGTGTCACATGGCATTTTTAGTCAAGCTCAGCGTTTTAATCTCTAGATTATGCCAGTTTATTGGTGGGGTGAGTCTCATCATCATCGTACTAACCACCATGCTCGATGTCGTCGCACGCTACATATTCAAACTTACCGGTGGTGAGTTTGGATTCACTGTCAAAGGCAGTGTAGAGATTGTTTCCTACTTCATGCTATTTGCATTGCTCGCTGCCTTTGCCGCGTTTGTCGAACGCTCACAAATCATCGTCGACGTCTTCACCCAGAAAATGCCACAGTCTATTAAAGGCTACCTTATGGGTATCTTTATGATGGGCTTCTTTGTCATCGGCATCGTCTTCTCATGGGGACTCTACGAGAGCGCCATTGATGCCTTAGAGTATGGCAAAGTCACCCAAGATCTTCGAATATCTATGATGCCTATCTATATGGTTAGTGCATTCTTAAGCATCCTACTGGCCATTCGCTCATTGATCGAATCCATCAACATCTTTAAGACAGGCGAATTCTTTGACGCCGAGGAGACAGGCGCATGAGTCCAGAAATTATCGGTGCGATTGGCCTAGTCGTCATGATCCTGCTTGTCGTCTTACGCGTACCAGTCGCACTTGCCATGTTAGGGGTGGGCTTAGTCGGTTTTGGTGCGGTTACCGCGCCTAGTGGTGCCCTACAAATGCTCAAAGACATCCCAGTTGATGTCTTAGCAAAGTATGACTTTAGTGCCATTCCCTTATTTATTCTGATGGGCGTGTTTGCTACTCACTCGGGCATGGCAGGTAAACTCTTTGAAGCCACCCGAACCATATTTGGCGGGGTAAGGGGAAGTCTTGGTATTGCTGGTATCGGTTCATCCGGTATCTTTGCCTCTATCTCAGGCTCATCACTCGCCACTGCCTCTACCATGACCAAAGTGGCGCTACCGCAAATGGAGAAGTACGGTTATCAGCCAGGCTTTGCCTGCGGTATCTTAGCCGCTGGCGGTACGCTTGGTATTATGATTCCGCCCAGTATTGCTCTACTGGTCTACGCCATCTTAACCCAGCAGTCAGTAGGTGACATGTTCATCGCTGGCTTCTTACCCGGTATGCTCGGTATGGTAATGTACTCACTTACCGTCATGGTGATGGTACGCTGGAAACCACACTTAGCAAAACGTGGTGAGAAAACTACGTGGAAAGCCAAGCTGCTGTCACTGACTGGTCTGATCCCATTTAGCTTTATCTTTATCGTGATTATTGCTGGTATCTTCTTCGGGTTATTTACCCCAACAGAAGGCGCCGCAGTAGGGGCATTTGTCTCATGGGCTTATGCTTTTGCTAAAGGCATGCGTTTAGAAGGTCTCAAGCAGTCACTGATTGAGACGCTAGCACTCTCTGCAGTGGTGTTCTTTATGCTACTGGGTGCAGAGGCATTGGGGTATTTTATCTCAGTCTCACGCTTGTCTTATACCTTAGCGTCTTGGATCGGTGGATTGGCGGTCAGTCCAATGATTGTGCTGATCTGTATCCTGTTCATGTATTTCTTATTAGGGCTGTTCATGGATGCCTTAGCAATGCTAGTAATCACTATACCCGTGGTATATCCAATCATTCTAGCGTTAGGGTTTGATCCAGTCTGGTTTGGCATCATTGCGGTATTGACGGTGGAGCTTGGTTTGATTACGCCGCCGATGGGGATGAATATCTTTGTGATTAAGGCGATGGCACCGCACATTAAGCTGAGTGATATGTTCCGCGGGGTGGCTCCATTCATTGTCTCTGATGTGATTCGGTTGGTTATCTTAGTGATGTTCCCTGCGATATCACTGGTACTGCTCGGGTAAGTTATACACAAAGTAACATAGATACACTGTTGTATGTGGGGTATAACGCTAGAATGGTTGAGAGACAGAGAGCCAAATGTACATTTTTATCATTATTCTGTCTCATAAAAATTATTTTAAAATCATATGGATGTGAAAAGTATTATGACTATTGCTAAAAATATTGAGATCAGCAGTACTTCTGAAACCAGCTTTGAAGATGCTATTCAACAAGGTATCGCAAGAATCTCCAAAACAGTCAAAAATGTTGAAGGTGCTTGGATCAAAGAGCAAAAAGTAGGTGTCACTGATGGAAAAATCAGTAAATATCATGTCATCATGATCGTAAGCTTTGTCATCGATGATGGTACTGATATCAGCTAAACATTGATAAAGATAAAAAAGACTGCGATTGCAGTCTTTTTTTTGCACAAGAAAACGATCATTAGCAGAACTACGATATACACGAGTAGCTACACGGCTTACTCATATATATAGTAAAATAAATCCTCTAATTCTCAATACTTATCATAGAAGCACATATTTATGGCTGTCGATTTTAGTAATACGCTTATCGTCGCAATTTCTGCGACGGCACTTTTTGATTTGACTGAGTCAGAAAACTATTTGCTAGAGCTGCTAGAGCAACGACCTTCAAGTGCTATAAAAGAATTTAGGGAGTACATGACCGAGCGTGAAAATGACCCCTTGAATATTGGTGCAGGTTATCCGCTAATTAAAGCGTTACTAAACCTAAATAAGTATTCTGATAATAGTGACGGACAAGATTCAGATATTGAAACGCCTTTAGTAGAAGTCGTTATCGTTTCAAAAAGTAGCCCAGATACAGGCATTCAAGTGCTGAATGCAATTTTAGAACGCGGTATCAATATTTCACGCTCGGCGTTTATTTCAGGCAGTCCTGTAGCGCCCTATATAAAAGACTTTAATGTTGATCTGTTTTTGACCACCAATCGTGACGATGCCCAGCAGGTGGCTGATGCCAATATTTGTGCCTGTGCCATATTAGACGCTACGCCTGTCAATACTTATGAGTTGGATACTGAGCAGCTACGTATTGCCTTTGATGGGGACGCGGTACTTTTTGATGATTCAGGTGAATTGCTATACAAACAAAAAGGGCTGCGAGCCTTTCATGATCGTGAAGTACAAATGCGTGATTTGCCGATTGAAAAAGGCCCTTATGCTGAATTGTTGATTAAATTGTCAAATCTGCAGGAGCGTCTACCTGCTGGTCTAAAATACTCGCCAATAAAAATTGCGCTTGTGACCGCGCGCAATGCACCAGCTGACTTACGTGCTATCAAGACATTACGAGAGTGGGGAGTGAATGTCGATATGGCATTTTTTTTGGGAGGACTAGAGAAAACAGCGGTACTCAGAACATTTGCGCCGCATATCTTCTTTGATGATTCAATCAAGCACATTGATGCAGCACGTCGCTTTATTCCTACGGCCTTGGTTCCTTATCATTCGACGTCATTATTGCATGGTGACAACTATCTCACTGCTGATGAGGATGCATCATTGTTATCATTCAAACCTGCTGTGCACCCACTATTTGCTGTAAATCATTAAGTAGGTATAAAAAATTTAGGTAATAAGGATAGGATGGTATATGAATTGGCAGCAGTTGCTTAACTTAATTGTCGTGCGGATAAAGCAGGTTATTGGACTGTATGCTTTTGTGCTTATACCGATGTGGGGCATGTTTTTTCTAAATGAAGTGGTCTTATTTGGTATGTGGAACATCTTCGGTATCGTGCCGCGTGCTTTAGATGTAGGTAGTATGATAGGGGTATTTGCTTCATGGACCATGCATGGCAATTTGTCACATTTGACTGGCAATACGGTGACGCTATTACAAATTCTTTTTTTATTTGGGCTGTTTGAGAAAAATGCTTATCGCACAGTGATTAAACTGGTGGTTGCCTCAGGACTGGTCACTTGGGTTATCGGGTCGCCGTCTTCTATCCATATTGGCGCATCAGGGCTTTGCTTTGCAATGTTAGGTTATATGATAGGCGGGGCTATATTTGCGCGACGCTGGGGTTATCTGATTGCTTGTATCGTCATGGGAACTGGTTATTGGCTGACCATTAAGCAAGGATTGATGCCGCAACAAGGTATCTCGTTTGCGGCACATTTTGGTGGCTTGTGTGCGGGGCTATTGCTGGGAGCCAATTCAAAGCATACTTATTCAGCAGCTTCTCAACGCTATTAAAAGCAACTGGATGTCAGCATTTAATCAACCAACATTATCATACTAAGCATTATTGGATCAGACGCTTTCATCAGTACAGATTTTGATAAATAAAGGGTCATCTGTAGTTAGCTCTCGCCATGCAGTGGTCTGTTTAACATGTTCATCCACCGTCAGCGTGCTACCTTTTTCTGGTATCACGTAGTCCGCTCGTGAAGGAGTAGTGCAGTCTATTACCTGTAAAATCTTCTGCACACTTCTGCGTCTTTCAAACAAATACAAATTAACTAAGTGCATGTCTGGATTGTCAGCATGCATACTGGCATTGCCCGTATCTGCCGCAATAAAGCGCAAGACTTGTGGTTTAATATAAGACCATGGGCGAAACCATTCTGTACTTTCGGCAGTTTTTATGACCTCAACACCATCTGGCAGCTGACGGACTTGCTGACCGTACCAGTTGTATTCTTGATGTACCTGAAACCCAAAAATACCAATCGCAGCAAATAAGGGAATCAGCCACTTTGGCGCGCGCTTACCTGACAGTTTACAGAGGTGAGTTATGATCAGTGCCAATCCAGCCATGCCAAATGCGGCAGCTATGGTAGCGATAAACTCAAAAAGCATAAAATATTCCTTAATGCGCTAGGCACTTTTAGTCAGGTATGTTCAATTGGACAAAGCAAAACCATCATCTAACTATTATTTTAATAAGTATTAGATAAAAAATCACTCACCAGCAGTGGCTGCCAGTGAGTGATATATAGTAACAGAAGACATATCATCATTCGTCAGATTAATGGTCGACCGCACCGCCTGCACCGCGTGGTGAGCGAACGCTTTCAACCAATTCTTGAATATGCAGCGGTGGCGCTTTGGTTGCATAAGAAACGATGAATGCAACGATAAAGTTAAGCAGGGCACCAATCACACCAAATGATAGTGGTGAGATACCAAATAGCCAGTACTCCGCTGTATCAGGGAAGTTAGCAGTACCACTGATAAAGAACCAACCTTTGAAGACGAAGATGTAAACCAAGATACTGATCAAACCTGTCAACATACCGGCGATAGCGCCAAGGTTGTTGATACGTTTTGAGAAGATCCCCATCATTAGTGCAGGGAAGAGGGACGCACCAGCGATACCAAATGCCAATGCAACTACCTGTGCTGCAAACCCTGGTGGATTCATACCTAAGTAAGTAGCAACCACAATCGCAATACCCATCGTAATACGTGCGACCTTGAGCTCTCCTTTGTCAGTAATGTTTGGATTTAGGTTTCGTTTGATTAAATCATGACTAATCGCTGACGAGATAGCGAGCAATAGGCCAGCAGCAGTTGATAGTGCAGCGGCTAGACCACCTGCAGCGATCAAACCAATTACCCAAGATGGCAGTTGTGCAATCTCTGGGTTGGCCAATACCAAGATATCAGCATTGACGTCGAGCTCGTTACCAGCCCAACCTGCATCTGCAAAGCGGCCATCAAGTTCGAGATCATGTGCAGCACGTGCTGTTTCAACCGCAGTCGTAGCAGCGCCTACATCACCGCCTTCAGTCTGTGCATTGGTTAGAGCAACTTCTGCAGCGCCCAGTCCACTATCGTTATACATTTGGATACGACCATCGTTATTGAGGTCAGTATATTTGATCAGGCCAGTATCTTCCCAAGTTCTCATCCAGTCTGGACGTTGGTCATAGTCGATAGCAGGCTCTGCAACCCCTTGTGGATAGATAGTATCGATAAGGTTTAAACGTGCCATTGCGCCAACAGCAGGTGCTGTGAAGTACAATAATGAGATAAATACTAACGTCCAACCAGCCGTCCAACGTGCATCGGCAACTTTAGGAACGGTGAAAAAGCGAATAATAACGTGAGGTAGACCAGCGGTACCAATCATGAGTGATAAGGTGAACAGCACCATGTTTAGCTTGTTAGGTACGTCAGCTGTATATGCTGTGAATCCCAAATCGGTCACGACTTGATCAAGCTTGGTTAAGATAGGGACGCCAGATTCGATATGGTTTGAAAATAAGCCCAAACCTGGAATTGGATTGCCGGTTAATTCAAGTGAGATAAAGACAGCAGGAATGGTATAAGCAATCATTAGAACCACATACTGCGCAACCTGCGTGTAGGTAATCCCTTTCATACCGCCAAGAACTGCATAAAAGAATACAACAACTGCCGCAATAATAAGACCTGTGTTGTTATCTACTTCTAAGAAACGTGAAAATGCGACACCAGCACCTGTCATCTGACCGATAACGTATGTGGTAGAGGCAATAATCAAACAAACCACGGCAATCATTGCAGCCGTTTTTGAATAAAAGCGATCTCCAATAAAGTCAGGCACCGTGAACTTGCCAAATTTACGTAAGTAAGGAGCCAGTAGCATGGCTAGTAGTACATAACCACCTGTCCAGCCCATCAAGTAGGTCGATGCGCCATAACCGCCAGCAGCAAGCAAACCTGCCATGGAAATAAAAGATGCTGCACTCATCCAGTCAGCAGCCGTCGCCATACCGTTAACTACTGGATGTACACCGCCGCCCGCCACATAGAATTCACTGGTTGTCCCAGCCCGAGCCCAAATCGCAATACCAAAATACAGAGCGAAAGATAGCCCTACGAAAATAATATTAACTAAATACTGACTCATGGTCTATTCCTCATCTACGCCATATTGTTTATCTAACTTATTCATACGCCATGCGTAGAAGAAAATTAAAATGATAAACACCCCTATAGAGCCTTGCTGAGCGAACCAAAAGCCCAAGTCAGTGCCGCCGACTTTGATGCCGGCTAAAAGAGGACGCAATAAAATAGCAAAACCATAAGAACATAGTGCCCAAACTACTAGGCTACCTAAGATGAGACGGACATTGGCACGCCAATAACCGGATGGATCGTTATGATCTTTCATAGGACAACTCCTTTTGTCTTCCCTAAAAAATACCAACAATATAAAAAGAACTGCGATTATTTCTTACCACAAAAGTATAAAAAATAGTCAGGTACTGCTTTATATAGTGAAAACGATGATGCGTGATAGTACGTTTAATGCTCGGTAGTTCTCTACTTCAAATAAAAGTAATTAACTGTTTAAGCATCGCATTGACTTAAACCATCGAATGGCAAAAATAACGTTTCTTGAGGAAGACAGAAGGGTGGACTATCCAATGTCTTTTTAGCAATCTCGTCTTCCTGACAAGAGTTTCAATCTTTTTAACGCGCTATCCTATTGTGCTGCCTGATAGCTTCTTGTACTGCTTAATAGCTTCGACAACCATAAAACAGGCTAAACGGATATAGAATTTATATTAGCACGGTTTAATATAGATAATTGCAAACTACTGCGCATGAATAATAATTGAATTACTAAAAATTAGTTTGCTTATCATTCATTGAAAAACCCGACGTTACGGAAACGGTACGGCAACCGTGTAATTTATGCGATTAAATTATCACTTAATCTATTCTATATAAGATAAAACATAAGCATTATTTATTTTAAAAATAATTATATGAAGTCGATAAGCAAACGTGATGGTCGCATGTCGCTCAATATCTATATCATGCACGTGTCTTTTTGGTATCAGGTATTTTGCGCAGAAGCTTATATAGTCCATGGCTACCAAAACATGATATCGATATGAAATTTAAGTAACGCGTATAAAGAATGAATAAGGAGCCCATATGAACGAAGGGATAGTAGGTTGGTTTAATAACATCGTAAATTATGGTGTCGGTATTATCTGGGGTAACAATGACTGGCTGATTGCTAGCAACCCTTGGTATGGATTACTGATGTTCTTACTAATTGGTGCAGGTCTTTACTTTACCGTCGCGACACGTTTTATTCAGTTTCGTCACTTTGGTCATATGTGGAAGTTGCTACGCGTGTCCAACCAAGGACGCAAAGATGGTGGTATTAGCTCATTTGAAGCCTTGATGACGTCGCTGGCTGCGCGTGTTGGTACTGGTAACTTGGCAGGTGTGGCAATTGCCATCTATCTAGGTGGACCAGGTGCTGTATTCTGGATGTGGATGACGGCACTTGTTGGTATGTCGACCAGCTTTATCGAGTCAACCTTAGCACAGGCATATAAAGTACCGCATAATGATAATGTGTACCGCGGTGGCCCTGCTTATTACATCGAAAAAGGTCTAGGCAAACGCTGGCTCGCCGTGTTTTTCTCATTATGTTTGTTAGTGGCCTTTGGTTTGGCATTCAATGGCGTACAGTCCAATACCATCGCTCAAGCGACCAATGAAGCCTTTGGTGTGCCAACGTGGATGACAGGTTTGGTATTGGTAGTACTGGTAGCGCCAGTAGTATTCGGTGGTTTGCGCTCAGTAGCTCGTATCGCGGGTAAAATCGTACCAGTGATGGCTATCTTGTACATCTTGCTAGCGCTATTTATTATCGTGACTAACTTCAGTCAATTCCCAGCAGCGATCGCGTTGATTGTAAAATCAGCATTTGGCTTTGAGCAGGCGGCAGGCGGTGTCATCGGTTATGGTATTGCGCAGGCAATGATTAACGGTATTAAACGTGGCTTGTTTTCTAACGAAGCAGGTATGGGTTCAGCACCGAATGCTGCAGCAACGGCAAAGAGTCATCCTGATCATCCAGCAGTGCAAGGTTTTATGCAGATGCTAGGTGTATTTATGGATACCCTTATTATTTGTACCGCGACGGCGTCGATTATTATCTTGTCTGGTGTGGTCGACCCTAATGTCGAGCAAGAAGGTATTCAGTTAACCCAGCTAGCCTTATCACAGTATGTGGGTGACTTAGGTGTGGTGTTCGTGGCGATTGCGATTTTCTTCTTCTCATTTACGTCTATCATCGCCAACTATAGCTACGGTGAGTCAAATCTTGAATTTATCTCTGGTGCCAAAAATGCCAAAGTGATGATTATGGTTTTCCGCTTCCTAGTATTAGGTATGGTATTTATCGGCTCTGTTGCCAGTTTACCTGCTATATGGAACTTCGCTGACTTATCTATGGGTCTGATGGCCTTGGTCAACTTAGTGGCAATCTTGCTGTTGTCTCCTGTAGCGCTAAGAATACTACGTGACTATGAGCGTCAGGTAAAAGAGGGTAAAACAGGCGATCAAATTAAGTTTGATCCTGATAACTTTGTAAAACTCAGAGATGAAGCCAACCGTGATGCTTGGACAGACTAAGCAACATTGATTGGTAAAAATAGCTTGTTCTAAGCATTAAAAAACCGCCCGACTCTTATATAGAGAAGGGCGGTTTTTATTGGAGCACAGTTTTAATGATATTAACTGTATCAGCTCAAACCAGAATTATCCTGATTTACATGTTTGGATAGTTAGGACCACCGCCACCTTCTGGCGTTACCCAAGTGATGTTCTGTGAAGGGTCTTTGATATCACAGGTCTTACAATGCACGCAGTTCTGCGCATTAATAACAAACTTAGCACCTTCAGCGTCTTTAACCACTTCATATACACCGGCTGGGCAGTATAAACGTGCAGGCTCAGCATACAACGGTAAGTTGATTGAAATAGGTACCGTTGGATCAGTAAGTTTTAGATGCGTTGGCTGATCTTCTGCATGGTTGGTATTAGAGATAAATACCGACGACAATTTATCAAATACCAACTTACCATCAGGCTTAAGATAGGTAGGTTGATAAGCGTGGTTAGCACGCTCTAACTGATCGTAATCTGGGATATTGTCATGTAAAGTGAATGGCATTTTACCTTTTAACAAGTTGTGCTCGATAAAGGTGAAAGCGCCGCCCATGAACAGACCCATACGGTGAATTGCAGGTGAGAAGTTGCGCGACTCATAGTTATCTTGATACAACCATGACTCTTTATACATTGTGCTATAAGCAACCACTTCATCATGCTGACGGTCAGCTTGCAACGCCTCAAAGATCGCTTCGGCTGCGAGCATGCCTGACTTCATAGAAGTATGTGTGCCTTTGATCTTTGCTGGGTTTAAGAAACCAGCGTCATCACCTACCAACACACCACCGGGGAAAGTGAACTTCGGTAGTGAGTTTAGACCACCTTTGGTCAACGCACGAGCGCCGTAAGAAATGCGCTTACCGCCTTCTAAAACGTTTTTGATAACAGGGTGCGTTTTCAAGCGCTGCATTTCATCGAATGGAGACATGTAAGGGTTGTGGTAAGACAAATCTGCCACAAGACCAAAGCTTACTTGGTTGTTTTCATCAAAGTATAACCACCAGCCACCAGTAGAGCCAGTTTCAGTCAATGGCCAGCCAAGACCATGCATGACAACACCTTGCTCATGCTTTTCAGGCTCAACTTCCCATAGCTCTTTTAGACCGATACCATAATGCTGAGGATCAGAATCTTTATCTAGATCAAAACGGCTGATTAAGCGTTTGCCTAAATGCCCACGGCTACCTTCGGCAAAAATAGTGTATTTGGCAAGGAGCTCATAACCAGGCTCAAAGCTTGGCTTGGCTTCACCATTGGCTGCCACACCCATATCACCCGTTAATACACCTCTGACCGAACCGTCGTCGTTGTATAAGATGTCATCGGCAGGGAAGCCTGGGAACATCATGACTTCAAGCTCTTCTGCCTGTACGGCTAACCAACGAACGACATTACCTAGCGAGACAATATAGTTGCCATCGTTGTGCATCGGACCTGGAATCAAAGAGTCAGGCACTTTAGTTGAGCGTGTGGCAGAGTTCAAGTAATAGAAACGATCTTCTGTCGCTGGCACGTTAAGTGGTGCGCCTTTTTCTTTCCAGTCAGGGATTAGCTCATTTAGAGCGCGTGGCTCGATGACTGCACCAGACAACGTATGGGCACCAAACTCAGAGCCTTTTTCGACCACACAAACCATAAACTCATCATTACCAGCTTCAATAGCGAGCTGGCGCAAACGAATGGCAGCAGACAGACCTGCAGGTCCACCACCAACGATGATGACATCGAACTCCATTGATTCGCGTTCGACTTCAGGTTCCGCGGCAACTGGCGCTACGACTGGTTCTGCTTTATCTAGCGTTGCGGTCTCTGTCGCTACTGGTGCGTCAGCATTCACAGTATTACCATCGATAACTGGCGTTTGATTGTCTTGCTCTTGCATACCTACTCCTAAACTTTTAGTGGCTTATCTCAGGGCATCATTAGCTTAACAACTGAATAATAGACTTGCGGCGCTAACGTCACTCAGACATATGGCTGCCCGATAAAACTGTCTTTGCGGCATCAATTGACCTGTTATGATTAATACCAATTTATCTAAGGATATCAACGCATAACGTAAGATGTGTCATCAATACAACACCCACTTGACCATTTCAATAAAAAATCGTTACTCATTATAAAAGAAAAGTCCTACAAACACGATACGCATTTATGAGTATCGATGCTAAGGTAATGTTAAGAATATGAGGTTGTTATAACGATAAAGTCTCATCATACCTGAAACAAAAATTTATAGTAATAATAGATAAGCCAAACTTTGAATACTAAATAAAGGGATTTATAATGAATAACGATAATAATAGTGTTGAAGACAGTCATGAGGGAATAGCGGAAGCACCGACCAGTAAGACTTCTAGCCTAGATAGCTTAGATAATTTGGATGCACTAAGCCAGTATATTAAGTCTACGAAAGGCACTCGCGAAGGGCGTGCAATACCACCGCTTGAAAAATGGCATCCTGAAGATATTGCTGATATGGATTTGACTATCAAGGCAAACGGAGAGTGGTGGCATGAAGGCGGGCAAATGACCCGTGAGTCATTGGTCAGCTTGTTTGCTACAATACTATGGAAAGAAGAAAATAATGGTGATACTGAGTACTTTCTAAAAACCCCTGTACAGAAAATCCGTATCCAAGTAGAAGATGCGCCACTTCTTATCAATGATGTTGGTATTGTCCATGAAGATGATATGAGTTGGTTGGAGTTTACAACGACGACAGGGGATGTGGTTCGTTTAGACGATGAGCATTCGATCGTATTAAAGGCGTATAATTCTAATAAGAGCGATTCTAATGACAGCGATTTTAGTGCAAGCGACTCTAATAACAGTGATAAAGCGAATCAAGCAAATCAAGTGAGTACCGCTGACGATGTTGTAGATTCTCAGGAATTAGCGTCTACAGAGCAGGTACGCCCTTACATGATGGTTAGAAATGGATTGACTGCGCTTATTGGCCGCAATACTTTTTATCACCTGACTGAAATTGGAGCATTATCAGAAGAAAATGGCAAGACGATATTAAAGCTACAGAGTGGTGGCAAGTCTTATTCATTATCGATGCCTACTGATTAGGTATTATGTTTATCTCTTAATTGCTGTATGCCGATGAGTGCTATAATTTTATAATGGCGCTTGATTATCTATTGGGTTGAAAAATTATTATCGTATAAAGGTAGTCGATAGAGAGCCGATGTAGAGTAACGCCATACATGCAACATATATATAGCGCATTTAACTGGGTAATGAAATTGATGAATAATATGATAATGGCATTAGCATAAAGATGGATATCAAAAACCAGACAGTCGGAAAGCTCAGACCGTGTATTAATATATCTGTTGACCAGAGTCTCAAAGCTATTGATCTAATAGATGTCAATAAACATGTTGGTAATACAGTTGTAAGCGATAAAAACCGTAGCGCGCCCATTGGAGTGTTTGATTCTGGTGTTGGCGGTTTGTCTGTTTATTTGCATTTGGCACAGCAGCTGCCTACTGAGCGTTACGTATATTACGCCGATACGCTAAATGTACCTTATGGCAATCGTGATAGCGAAGATATTGAAGCACTAACACTAAAAGCCGTAGAGTGGTTACATCAGCAAGGCTGTAAGCTAATAGTTATTGCGTGTAACAGTGCTTCAGCATATGCGCTAGATACTGCCCGACGCTGCTATCCACATATACCTATTGTAGGTCTTGTCCCTGCATTAAAGCCTGCGGTACTAGCCAGTAAGAGTGCTCATGTAGCGGTGCTAGCAACCAAAGCAACTTTGAATGGCACCTTATTAGATGATGTTATCATCAATTTTGCTAAACCTAATAACACAGTAGTCACTAAGTATTTTGATCCGCAACTGGTACCTTGGGTAGAAGCAGGTATGTCAGAACAAGACGAGACAGCCCAAAGATTACGTCAACAGGTACGAGTATTTGCTAGTGAAGGTGTTGATCAGTTAGTGTTGGGATGTACACATTATCCGTTTTTTAAGACATTCTTGTTAGATGAGATTGCACAGCAGCAGTTATCAATACAAGTCATTGATTCTGGTCAAGCGATTGCTGAACGGGTTAGACAGCTATTGATTGCAAACAACTTGTCTGCATCATTGATGAGTGAAAAACAAGAAAATCTGTCACAAAAAACCAGTAAGAAAAATACCATTACTAGACCGCCATTAACTTTTCACGCCACTAAATATAGTGATAGACTATGCGCTTTAGTTGAGCGCTTACTCGGTACAGAAATGGCATTGCAATACTACTCTCACTAGTTATTATCAAAGCTAGTGATATCAATACGCTGTATGCAACGCTGACTCAGTTAAAATAAATTGAGTGCATCTTTTTAAGCTAAGAGTATGCTAGGCTGAGCAAGACAAGATTTTTGTGCTCTATCTCACACCCTATCCTTTTTATGTCACAACCTACGCTTAGAGGTAATTGTGCCGAATCGTCGCTATCATATTCATATTATATGCGCTGACAACGACCAGTTGTTGGTTCTAGACAGCTTAGCGATATTTTTTCAGGCACGCGCATTTCTGACCTATGATGTTTCTAGCAAGTTATCTAAAGCCTCTTTTTATGGCCGCCAGTGTATTGACTCTTGTGATTATGCAGTCATGATCGTTGGCGACAGCTACGGGACTGTGCAAAAAAACGGCGTCAGCCAGATGCATTTGAGTTATCTAAATGCCAAAGCGAAGCTTAAGCCGCTAATTGTGCTGGTCAAAAATCACTCTCCAGACGCTGTCGTCAGCCGACAACTTCAAGAGTTTATTAAGTTAGTCACCAAGCAAGATAACCAGCTACATTACTATGATACGGAAGAGGATATCGAGCCATTACTGGTACAGGCTCATTATAATGCCGTCGCCAATAATAAAATGGTAGGTGGCTGGGTCAGAGCGAATGATGAAGAGAATACGACTAGTAAAAAGGTCGTGTATGAGAAGCTAGTCGACATATTACCTAGTACTACCGAGGTAGAGAAAAACAGTTCTGATAACGAAGACTTTATAGCAGATAAGGTTAGTGAGCCAATTGAGTTAACAGAGTTTTTTGAGATTCAATATAGTGCTCAAGCTTATGAGGGCGGTAATCTAACGGACGTAACCAGATCGCTAACACTCTCGTGGCACGAGATACTTATGACCCTCATAAGAATACCGTCTACTTTTTCGAGCTATGGCTTGCAAAATGCCATCAATCGTTTGATTACCGCTAAAGCGGAAGTAGACATCAAAAAAGAGATGCCAAACGTTCATGCTGTCTCACGCTGCCAAATCTCTCAAGCTGATATTAATAATTTGCAACGTAAGCTAGTCGGTGCAAACTGGATACAATTGATGACTTATGGCACGCGGGTATCACAAGAGCTTTGGAAGCTGACCTTCTACGCAAAAAACCTACTGCAAAATCATACCTCAAATACGAATAAACAAGACTAGTAATTATTCGCTAGCGTGTTCAATAATAGCCATTTAAAACGTCCTCTTCGGCAGCTCGACTACGTTTTGTAATACAAAGCATACGTGCGATGCTTGTGAATCTTCCTCAGACCCGTAATAATAAAGTCAGTCAGTTAACAGTATTAACAACGTTGGCTGTTTGAGAATGAGAACTATAATATTAATAATTAGGGAGAGCGTACGATGAGCAATGCTAAAAATGACGAGTTAAAAAGAGAGATTGATGGTCTAGAAAAGTCCATGCATGATGCTGATCAGTTTCATACGTTAGAAGAGCAAGTAGCAGATATGAAACGCCGCGGTATAGATCCTAGCAAGGCCTACAAAGATTTAGACAGTAAAGCGGAAGATGAAGATTGGGGCGATGCGACTTGGAAAGAAAATGGTAAGTGGGAGCCAAAAACGGCTGCCGATCTAGATGACAAAGCTCGTGAAAATTGGAATGGTGACAATGGTCAGCCTAAGCCACCACCTATTGTCTAGATACGTATTTTAAGAAAATGAGATAATTTCTTCTAATAACTATCTATAAATCAGAAAGCCACGCTATCGTTAGCGTGGCTTTTTTGATGCATTTAAGTAGTATCACTTATCTTGCTACTATGAACCTTGGTCTATACGAACAAGTTTGATAGTGCCATCGGCATCAGTAACGCGGCGATAACGTGTATTGCCAGAATTTGACGAGCTCGCTGATGGCTGAGATGAGTAGCTACTAGGAGCAGTCGTTTGCTGCTGAATCAATTGTCCCATGCGATCGGCAGGTGCAGTGTTCAGAGGTTTGCTGTTTGCAGGTTGGCCGTATTGAGTTTGACTCGGCGCTGCATTACCAACGATGGCGCGATAGAACTTCTGGCCTGCGCGTCCGTCAGCTGGGAAAATACCGCGACTAGTCTGGTATTGCTGGATAGCAGTACGAGTATTGTCTCCGATGATGCCATCTACACCGCCGATATCATAACCGGCGTTTAACAACGCTTGCTGAATGTCTTTGGCCTGCTGACGGCTGATACCAGGATCGTCTGTCGGCCACGCAGTGATAAAGTCTGTTTTGCTGCTGTCTTCGCGAGTGATTAGATCTGATAAGTGTGCAATCGCTAGTGCGTAGTTTTCTGATGCGTTATAAGAGTAGAAAGTGTCGAAGTTTTTACCGACCAAGAAAGCAGGGCCTTCCATACCAGCGGGTAATAATAAGCCTGCACTGCTCAAGTCATATGGTAACGGACTGCCATTAGCCAACGTCAGACCTTGGTCACGCCAGTGGCTTATTGACTTTTTGTCTTTACGATTAGATGCGGCCCAAAATCCATCAGGTAGTTTGACTTCATAGCCCCAAGGCTCGCCAGTACGATAGCCGCGATTGTCCAAGAAGTTTGCCGTAGAAGCGAGTGCATCAGGTACGCTATTGACCAAATCACGGCGACCGTCACCATCGAAATCTACTGCCAATTCTAAAAAGGTGCTTGGCATAAACTGCGTCTGTCCAAAGGCACCTGCCCATGAGCCTGTCATATCGTTTGGTGCAATGTCACCGTTTTGCACGATTTTTAGCGCATTGGCGTACTCACCTTGGAAGTAGCTTTGACGACGATCGAAACAAGACAATGTCGCTAAAGACTCAAATAATGGTTTTTTACCTAGCGTTTGACCAAAGTTAGATTCTACGCCCCAGACACCGAGCACATGCTCAGCTTTTACGCCATAACGTGACTCGATTTGACGTAGTGTAGAGCCCCATTGACGTTTGGCTCGGATACCGTCCTCGACACGTTCTTTGTCTACCAATGCTGATAAGTAGTCCCAGACGTCTTTTTGAAACTCTGGTTGATAATTCAGTGACTGAATGACACTAGGATCAGGCTGGCTTGGGCGATAGTTATTAAAAGTATAGCTATCAACACCGCTAAATTTGCTAGAGTTTTTTAGATTGTCCAGACACTGCTGAAACTCACTATTGGATAAATCAGGTGCTGGCGGCTGCGCGGCTTGAGCAGTGGTAGCAAGGCTGATGCCGACAGCAACACTAAGCAGCGACAAAGTAGAAAAAGGAGTCAAACGCATGAAAATATCCTATAAACGTTAAAATAGTTATCGAAAGGCAAATAATGATATTAACGTAGAGTAACCAATCTAAACAGTAAAGAAAAGCTGTCGAAGTACCAAGGTTATAAATGGTTACGATAAATTGACGCTGCCGTGAGATTAGAAGAGGATTTCGTGGAGCTGAAGATGTAAAGTATCAGACAGTATTTCAACTCGAGGACTATTCCTTAGAAGGTAGAAACTGTTTATTTGGCTAGCACACTATCTAGTTCTTCTATAAAGCTATGAATCCGCGCCGCATTTTTGCCCAAATCGCTCTGTCCAACTCGTGACTTACTACGAATATCAACCAAGCGCTCGCTATCGTTGTCAATCACACGAATGATCACATCATCTTTGAAACCAAACCAAGCAGTCGTCTCTGTTGCTTCGATGATGCCTTTATCGGCGTCAATATTGACTAGCTCCCACCCTAAATTTTCTATGGTTTGTTTGGATGCTTCGATCAGTTCAGACTTCGATTGAGTATAGGTCAATGTCTGCAAATCAGGATAGGCTGTACGTTGTTGTTCAGCCACTTCTGCACCTGCGTACGCTACGGGATTCGGAGCACCTGCACGCAGTGGCGCAATCGCGACAAACTCAGGCGGATTCACCAAATCGGTAGAAATATCGTGAATAGGTGGTACATTTTTGGCCGTATTCATCATGCCAAGCGGGACAGCGATTGCCGCGACAGCAAGTATGGCTGAGGCTAGTGCGCTCCCAATACTGGCTGTATTGCGTTTAAACAATAGCTGTATAGCCAACAATACCAGTGCTGCGATACCAGCAAACAACCCAAATTTAAACCCTGCAAACGCAGTGCTTAATTCTACAGCGCCAAACTTATACAATGGGCCTGCTAGAGCAACTAGCAGAATAGCAATTACACTCATTAGACCGACTATCATTTTCATTCAATTTCTCCATTGCCATTTAGCAGCTTGTTAAAGGTTATATGAGTTTTTTATTTACTGCTCAATAGCCAAACCTGTTCTGTTACGGTGATATCAGGTGCAGAACCTATAGAAGAAGGCACGCTTGCTAGCTGATAGATTTGGTAGTGAGCGCTATAATACTGCTCTAATTGTTCGTTATTAATAGAGAAGGGTGGTCCATTCTTTTTACGCTGATCGTAATTTAGCGTGAGTAAAAGCTGCGGTGTTATTTCATTGTTAGCACCATCAACTTTACTGGTATCGCTACTAAGTTTCCGCACTTGCTCACTATATCTCACACGCATATCGTCTGGTAGGGCGATTAATGCCGCTTTATCATATACTGCATCAATAGAGCCAATATCTTTAGCGGTCAGTGCAAAAATATCAGCGACCCATAAAGTGATGGTCTGTCCTGACAACTGACCTTGATAGTATTTCATCGTTGGATTGTCTGCCTGTTGATAGACGGTAGGTTCGATGTTTTGCTCAGTAAAAAAATCTTGTACGGCTGTTTCGACTAACTCAACGCCCGCCACATCATAGCCTTGCGTCGCTAGCCAAACCATATCGATAGATTTGCCACAAAGCGGAACGAAGACACGGCTACTAGCAGGTAGATTTAGGCGGTTAAAGTGCTCAATTAGCAAGGGATTGACCGTAGATTGATTGAATCCAATGCGACCTTCTTGCCAACGTTTTTGCCAAAACTCAGAGTTCATGCTGTGGTCCTCTATCTGTAAGTTTTTATATATAGATCTAGCTTTAATAATATTGATTGGTTATGTCAAATGTATAAATAGTAAAAAGCCAAACACCTATAGTATAAGTGTTTGGCTGGTATCTAACATTAGGCTAAGAAATTTTTTGAATAAATAATGTCTTATTCAATTTAGCTAGCCATCATTTAACTAACCATATATTTGCTAAATTCTTTACGCAGTTTGGCAAGCTTTGGTGGAATTGCAAAGTTGCAATAAGCTTGTCCTGGATTTCTGTTGAAGAAATCTTGATGTGAGTCTTCTGCTTGATAGAATTCAACGGCAGGATGTACTTCCGTCACCACATTGACACCCATATCGCGTAACTTATTGATGGTACGGTCAACGGTCGGTTTTTGACTGTCTTCGGTGTAAAAGACCACGCTACGATACTGACTACCAACATCATTGCCTTGACGATCCATCGTGGTGGGATCATGCGTGGCAAAGAAGACATCGAGGATTACTTCTAACGGGACAATAGACTCATCAAATTCGACTTTGATAACTTCGACATGGCCAGTCGTACCACTACAGACAGCTTCATAATTGGCAGAGACAGCATCGCCGCCCATGTAGCCTGAGACGACAGATTGCACACCTTTTACCGATAAAAATACAGACTCGGTGCACCAAAAGCAGCCACCGCCTAATACGATCGTTTGCATAATTTTTTCCTATTATTATAAATATGGGTTAAGCGCTATATTTGGTAGTGATGCTCTCGTTTTTCAATGCTTCTTTCAAACGTCTCATTACCCTTGGCACTATTTATTCAGCTTAGCAGGCAAGCCAAAGGCGATAAGTAACAAACAGTAATGTTATAATGGGCTTTTGCTATCTTGCTTCTTTATCAACTGATAATGACAAGCGAACTACCAAGCAAAATTCACCAAGTAATTCTTAATTTCAGTTCTATTCTAAAAAATGAGTCGTCCCATGAGCCAATCCCAGCCTGCTATCAAACATGACACCCTATTTGATAAACCGTTTACTACGCCACTGGATAAGGCCGCACGCTTTTCATTTGACGAGCAAGTGGTGGCTTGTTTCCCTGACATGATTCGTCGCAGTGTACCTGGTTATGGGCAGGTACTGGCTATGCTACCCATATTTGCCCGTCGTCATTGCAAGTATCGTCAGCAGAGCGATAGTGGTCAGCGTGTTAGTCGTGTTTATGACTTGGGCTGTTCATTGGGCGCAGCCAGTATGACGCTAGCTGGTGAATTCGATCCACAAGACTTGCAGATTAAAGCAATTGATATATCACCAGCGATGACGACCGAGGCGACCACGCTACTGAGTGAGAATTATCCTGAGCACGATATCGAAGTAATCACAGCAGATATCCGCGATATTGAGCTTGAGCCGTGCGATATGGTGATTTTGAACTTGACGCTACAGTTTTTGCCAGCTGCCGATAGGGTCGCAGTATTAGAGAAGATTTATGTGGCATTGAGCGAAGGCGGCATATTGGTACTGACTGAAAAAACTCATGCGTTTGATGAGCAGTATGATGCGTGGTTGGTTGAGCGTTATTATGATTTTAAACGTGCCAATGGCTACACTGAAATGGAAATCAGTGGCAAGCGTAATGCATTAGAAAATGTTCTTATTACTGATACCTTAGATGAGCATCATGCACGGTTAGATCAAGTTGGGTTTGCGCGTCATCTGACGTGGTTTCAGTTTTTGAACTTTGTTTCTATTGTGGCGTTTAAATAATCCTTACCTTTAACACAGTTATTTCTTAATCAATACGGTAACCTGCTTTTATGCTCAACGACACTATCATTAACGCCGAACGCGAATTATATCTAACCCTACTAGAGCTGGCACAGCAGCAGCCGAGCGCTTATGAATGGCTCAAACAATTACCAACGTGGCTAGGTGATATAAAAGACAAAGCCAACTATGCGCACGCGCCTGCCTACCAAGCGTCAGTCGCTCGTTTGCCAAACTTAGCTGTCAATAACGTCGACCTAAACAGCGATACATTGACGATTGAGGCAGATCTAAATGAGTCTCAGCGCAAACAAACAACGGCGTTATTAAAGCAGTTGATGCCGTGGCGTAAAGGGCCATTTCAGATTGGCGGTCAAATCGGCGATGATGAGTCAGGTATTAAGATTGATACCGAGTGGCATAGTGATTGGAAATGGAAACGCGTTGCGCCGCATTTAAGTAGATTGGACGGTCGCCGCGTATTGGATGTGGGCGGTGGCTCTGGCTATCACGGCTGGCGCATGGCAGGGGCTGGCGCGGATACCGTTATTATCATTGATCCATCATGCTTGTTTTATCATCAATTTATGGCGATTCGTCACTTTGTTGGTGCTGCAGACGCTAGTGATACAGGTAGCTATCGGACGCATTATATTCCTGTACCGCTTGAAGCGTTACCTGAACACAGTCAGCTGTTCGATACTGTATTTAGCATGGGAGTGCTGTACCATCGCCAGTCACCGTTTGAGCATTTACAACAGCTTAAAGGACAGTTAGTCAAAGGTGGTGAGCTGGTACTTGAGACGCTAGTGATTGAAGGTGATGCCAATACTGTACTGGTGCCGCATGACCGTTATGCTCAGATGAATAACGTCTACTTCTTGCCATCGGTGGCGGCATTAATTGGCTGGTTAGAGAAAGCAGGGTTTTCAGATGTGCGCTGCGTTGATGTAGCAGTCACCTCGACTGAGGAACAAAGACAAACCGAGTGGATGACCTATCATTCGTTAGCAGATTTTTTAGATCCTAATGACTCGACTAAGACCGTCGAAGGATATCCTGCCCCCATGCGTGCGACTTTGATTGCCAAAAAATAGCATTGATGGTGGTAGCTAACATAAGGAAAGCACTATGAAGACATTGAAGACTTTTATTGTAGCTACCATCAGCTTGCTATCGCTACCTGCTATGGCAGGTTATGGAACTGTATCCGAAGGCTGGGGCTTTGTACAAGACGACTGGCAAGTGGTTTGTGATAATACGCGCACTTGTCGAGCAGTTGGTTACGCTAGTGAAGCACTCATAGATGAGCCTGCCTCAATATTGCTCACAGCATTGCCAAAAGTAGCTCTGCCAAAAGCGCAAATTCAGTTTATCTCAGAAGTGCCGCTAGATGATCTTAAGCCTGCTGAGCTTTGGCTGAACAATAAAAAATATGGGTTGCTGCAACCCCATAAAGAAGACAGTCTACTATACGACTTATCAGCCAAGCAGGCTCAAGCACTGCTTGATCATGCTCGTATAGCGACCAAGATAGAGATTAGAGTGGGCGACAACCACTGGCAGATCAGCGATAAAGGAATGTCAGCCGTATTGCTCAAACTAGAAGATGAGCAAGGTCGAGTAGGGACGCCGATAGCATTGGTCAGTAAGAATAATCCAAATCGTCAACATCCTAAAGCAGCTTTGCCAAAACCAATCATTCAAAAAGCATTTGCATATTCAGCAAAAGACAACAAAACACTTGCTCCATCAAAGCTGGCGTATTTTCAGAAAAATATTGATAAGTGGATTGATATTAATGCCGAGCAGCTTATAGGGTCTAAGGACGTGATGGGCGACTGTGAGCTAATCAACCCAAAAACTGAAACATATCAGCGAATGTCAGAGTATGGTTCTACGATGCTTGGTTGGGACTTTATACCAGTTGATGACAGTTATACGTTAGCCGCGCATACTTGCTGGCTAGGCGCTTACAATTTTAGTAATGGCTATTGGCTCATTGATAATGCAAAACCTAGCAAGCCTATGCTTATCACGACAGCAGGGAATGATTATTTCGATGGTGAGATTTCGGCCACTCATAAAGATCGAGGCATTGGTGACTGCTGGAATAGTGCGACATGGACGTGGAATGGTAAAACGTTCGTTAAGAGCGCAGAGGCGAGCACAGGATTGTGTCGCGGTTTTGCTGGTGGGGCATGGGATCTACCCACCTATGTGAGTCAGGTCATAAAAAACGATGCTAAGGCTCAGTAGCTTTTTCGATTTAAAAAGGCATTGATCTAAGGGGCTTTTATTCAAAAGCCTTGATTTAAATGACTGACACCTTATAAAGCGCAGCAGTCACAAGTCATATATTGCATTTTTAGTTTTGCTACTCATGTCCTAAGCGATATCAAAAGATAGTGATAAAAATGGCCAATTAGATTAACCATTTTTTGAACGCGACTTCCATGACTATCTTAAGGATAAAACCAACAGAACCTGCGCCTAAGGCTAAGAATATCCAAAAAGTACCAGCGCGCCCAGCATCAGACTTTTTAGAGATATCCCACATAATAAAAAACAAGAAAGCGATGAATATCGGCAACAAGACGTACAGTCCCCAACTGGTGACAGTACTGGCGGCAATAGCAAACATGGCGTAATCCTATAATAGAGTAGTAACGCGTCTTCTATATTTTAGAAGAGCCGTACAAACCATCATTATAACGTGGAAGCAGTCAGGTATAAACGACTGCCCAGTATTGAGCAACAGTAACGCTACAATTCATGTTATGAGTTATTTATCAGTTTTGCATCATTGATATTAGTCAGTCTAAATCCTGATAACGGTAAGATTTTAGTGCTAATTTTGGCGCAAATGGTGCAATAAAGCGCAAAGATTGTTATATTTACAGGTTACTTATCTTTTTACATTATTCTATCCCTGCAATGTCGGTCGCTATTATAATAAGCAGTTATCGATTGCTCGCATTCGCACCGTTTTTGTTGTTTATTTAATTGAGTTCAAATTCCTATGTCACAAGCCCAAATTGATACGCTTGCATCCCTATTTAATGATGCAATTCAAAACCTACAAGCAGATGGTACGCTACCAAGCGATTGGCAAAACAACAGTCAAATTACCCGTACAAAAGATTTAAGCCACGGTGATTTTGCCAGTAATATCGCGCTAACAGCAGCGAAAGCGGCCAAGGCCAATCCGCGTCAACTTGCTGAAAAAATCGTCAGCGCATTGCCTGACAATCAAGATATTCGCCAAGTAGAAATCGCAGGACCAGGGTTTATTAACGTATTCTTAAACTCGGAAGCTAAATTTTCTGTATTGGATGATATCTTTACATTGCAAGATCGCTTTGGCTTGAGCCATCAGTTCGACGGTCAAAAAGTCCAAGTTGAGTTCGTCTCTGCCAATCCAACGTCGAGTCTGCATGTCGGTCACGGTCGCGGTGCTGCATTTGGCATGAGCGTCGCTAACTTGCTAGAAGCTATTGGCTATGACGTCACGCGTGAATATTATGTCAATGACGCTGGTCGTCAAATGGACATCTTAGCCACTAGTACATATTTGCGCTATCTACAGCTAAATGGTGAAGAGATAACTTTCCCAGTTAATGCCTATCAAGGTGATTATGTTAGTGATATTGCCCAGACGCTAAAAACACAACATGGCGATAGCTATGTACATAGTTTTGTAGACGTTGCCAAAGATGTGCCAGAAGATGCTCAGTTTGAGATTAATGCTGACGGCGAAAAGACCGTTATCTCAGGTGATAAAGAAGCACATATTGATGGCTTGATTGCCAATAGCAAATCATTGCTAGGTGATAGCTATGCGTTATTTTTAAACGCGGCATTGAGCAGTATTTTGGCGGATATTAAAGATGACTTAAATGACTTTGGTGTGAGCTATGAGTGCTGGTTTAGCGAAAGATCTATCGATAGCGAGATTGAGCCTGTCCTACAGATACTAGATGACAAAGGCTACCTATACGAAAAAGACGGCAACATCTGGTTTAAATCGACTGATTTCGGTGATGAGAAAGACCGTGTTGTACGCCGTGCCAATGGTCAATCAACGTATTTTGCTTCTGACATCGCTTATCATAAAAACAAGTTTGATCGCGGCTTTGATAAAGTCATTAACGTTTGGGGCGCAGACCACCATGGTTATGTCCCACGCGTAAAAGCCGCTCTACTAGCCCTTGGTATCGATGCCGAACGCCTTGACGTGGTGCTTGTACAGTTTGTCGCGTTATGGCGCGGTAGTGAAAAGGTACAAATGTCATCGCGTTCTGGTCAGTTTGTGACCTTGCGTGAGCTACGTGCAGAAGTCGGTAACGATGCTGCACGATTCTACTATGTAGCGCGTAAGCCTGAAGTGCATGTTGATTTTGACTTAGAACTTGCCAAATCACAAAGCAAAGATAATCAAGTGTATTATATCCAGTATGCTCATGCGCGCGTTTGCCGTGTGTTAGAAAAACTGGCAACTTACGATTTGACCGTAGATGATGCCATTGGTTTGGCACATCAAGACTTGCTAAGTGCGCCAAATGAAGACGAGCTGATTAAATTGTTAGCAGGATATCCAGCGACGTTACTTCGCGCAGCGACTGGTTACGAGCCACATGTCTTGACCAACTACCTAAAAGAGCTAGCGGCATTGTTCCATGGTTGGTATGACACCAATCGTATCTTGCCTATGAGCTTGACTTCAGGTGAAACGCCAAGTCAGGTTGAGCTAGACTTAATGCAAGCGCGTTTACGTCTGTCAAAAGCCGTTAGACAGGTATTGGCAAATGGACTTAGCCTGCTAGGCTTGTCTGCACCGTCTAGCATGTAGTGCTTTTCTAATATGTGACATGAGTATAGACAGCTAATAGCATTAATTTGATGATGATAGTTAAATCCAGTAGGGAGAACGAGATCCATGCTAGCCAAAAAACCTAAAGGCGCAACAGAAAAGCGCAAATCAAGTAGCGTATCAGGCTTATTGTGGATGTTTGTTGGGGCCGTATTGACCCTTATGATCGGGGTGTTTATCTACCTCTCACCACTATTCAATTTCAGTCCCGCTGATGGTAGTGCTGAGAACGATTCTGATCGCCAAGTACAGCCACGTGTGGATACTGATACCGATAATGGCGATTATGAGTTCTACGATATTTTACCTAATCAAGAGATGGCAACCATCCCTGATGAAGATATCGCTGACATTGATAATGATCAAATAGGTGATATCGGTGCGTTTGAACCAGACGTCGTCGTGACTCAACCAGAGAGCGATGCAGGCAGTACAGAAACGGGCAGCTTCGGTGGTTCGGGAAATGCGACTGTCGAACCTGCTGGTGCTAATAATGCTGGGTCGAGTGAGGATATCGTTGTCGTTGAAGAAGATGCAACCTATGATGGTACGCCGCCTGCTACTAGCAACGCTACAACCCGCAATAACAATGCAGCAGCAAGTACGGCAAGCATCCAAGCTGCCAAACCTGCGGCGACCTACATCTTGCAGATCAATAGCTTTAGTGATGCAGATGAAGCGGATCGTCGCCGTGCGCAAGTACTGATGGCGGGTGTCGATGCTCGTGTGGTCAAAAACACGACGGGTAATGGCTTGCCAATTTATCAAGTCATCTCGCGTCCACTGAATAACCGTCAAGCAGTAACGACAGCACAGCAGCGCCTACAAAACAATGGTATAGACTCTATTATCGTTGAGCAGCGTCGCTAGGTTCAGTCGTTTACAGTTATTGTATTTATTAAAAAAGCGTCGTAATGACGCTTTTTTTATCTCTTTATTTTATCAAAATCTTTCTAGCTGTTTTATCCTATTAAACGTCCATTAAGAGTATGGTTATGACCGTATCTAACTCAGTAACACCGCAAGCAGGCATTATTAAAGCGTTCTTTCAAAAATACTTTATCGATGCTTTTACTGGTATGGCTCTCGGGCTATTTGTCACGTTGATCGCAGGTCTGATTATTTCGCAAATCGGTGGTTGGTTAGATTTGCCAGCATTAGTCGCGGTCGGAAAGCTTGCCTCGATATTGATGGGTGCTGGCATCGGTGTAGGTATCGCTTATTATCTCAAAGCGCCAACGCTAGTGATGCTTAGCTGTCTCGTAGCAGGTATGCTTGGTGCTCATTCTGAAGCACTAATGGCAGGAACGCTCTTTACGCCGCAAGTGGGTGGGCCCGCAACTTTTGTAGCATTACCAGGTAATCCAATCGGTGCTTATCTGACCTCTGTGTTTGCTTATCGTGCTGGCACTTGGGTCGCTGGGAAGACGAAGCTTGATATTTTATTGGTGCCCTTAGTGGTGTGCGGCGTCGCACTATTAGTCTGTGCGCTGCTCAACCCGCCTATCGTAGCAGGGGTCGCAGCTATCGGTCAGGGTATTCATGCTGCTACTGAATTACAACCACTGCTAATGGGTATCGTCATCGCTGTAGTAGTTGGCATTTTACTGACTCTGCCAACGTCAAGTGCAGCTATTTGTATTGCTATTGGGCTTGGTGGCTTGGCGGGCGGGGCAGCAGTAGTAGGCTGTGCCGCGCATATGATTGGTTTTGCTGTTGCAAGTTTTAAGGACAATGGCTTTAGTGGTGTCATCTCTCAGGGCTTGGGTACTAGTATGTTGCAAATCCCTAATGTGCTCAAAAAACCTATCGTTCTGCTACCTGCTGTCATTGCTAGTGCTATCGTTGGGCCTATCGCAACCGTTGGTTTTGGATTAGCTTGTACCGCGACAGGCGCGGGTATGGGTACCGCTGGTTTGGTCGGTGTGTTTGGGGTGATTGAGGCATCACAGGAGATTATGAGCACTGGTCAGCTGTGGACAGCGATTATCTTATTGATGTTTGTATTGCCTGCGGTGATTGCAGGGTTGGTGGCTTATATCATGCGCCGTATGGGTTGGTTGGTCGCTGGTGATATGAAGCTGCCTTAATGCTTGGAAGTATTGAGTTAAAATATCATCACCAGTCTCAAAATTCAGTCTTATCCTTCATCAATAATGGCAACTTTCAAAAAGCCCAGCTACGACTATAGCTGGGCTTTTTATATATAAATTCATCAATTTCTCATTATAGAGGGAATGTTGATAACATACTATTTAACGGTCTTCAGCTTCTTATGACGACGTGGTTTTAGTTTGCGGGACAGTTGATGGAAGTCGTTCAGCACTTGGCTATAATGTGAAGGAAATACACGTTGGATGGCATCAATCATCTTGGCATCGTTACCAATCAGGCAGCGCTGTTCGTTGGTCGCTGCTGCCTGTAGGATAATCCAAGCTGCTTCATTGGCATCGAACTTTAGAAACTTATTAAAACTTCTGATGGCTTTGGGCCCAGTGCTCATGCCAATATCATGGATGCTCTCATTACCGCGCGCGCTGTTGGCAATATTGGTTTTGATACCACCTGGATGGATACAAGTCGCTGATACCCCGCAGTTCTGAATGTTTAGCTCTTGGCGTAAGCTCTCTGTGAAGCCGCGTACGGCAAATTTGCTAGAGTTGTAGGCTGACTGTGATGGCTGAGCGGTCAAACCAAACAGACTTGAGATATTGATAATATGTCCATGCTCGCCAAATTGGCTTTGTTTAACGCTGTTTTTGATTAACGGTAAAAACGCCTTAGTACCGTAAACCACACCCCAAAAATTAATGTTCATTACCCATTCAAGCTCACTAATACTACTGCCTTCGACGGTAGAGTAGAGTGCGACACCTGCATTATTAAAGATAAAGTTTACTTTGCCATGATCGCTCATAACACTATCAGCCCATACTTCCACCGCTGTATTATCTGATACATCGAGTACGGTCATAGTGACATTGATATCATAATTGGTAAGTAACTGTTTGGTCGCTGCCAGCTGTTCGGGATTAATGTCCGATAGTGCAACATGACAGCCCATTTTTGCTAAATGAATGGCCAGCTCACGCCCCATACCAGAGCCTGCGCCTGTGATAGCAGCGACGTGGTTGCGATAGTAGGATTCAACATTTGAGTCATCCAACGAGGTACGGTTAGAGGAAAACGGTAGGTGTTGGCGCAATGAAGTCGCCATAGCGGTCACATGGTTGAGCATAATAAACAATCCTTTGTCTTATTAATCATATGGGTTGTACGGACTATATCTTGCGGTATATAGAAATAAAGTCTAAGGGTCAAGACAGACTATCTACATTAGCATGGTTTGTGCTGACGTTTACTCGCGATTGATAAACGCTGCTGTCATTTCGGAGCAGGTGTAATGGAAATCGCCAATTTCAGTAGGCAAGTTATCTAGTATCAAGTTATCTAACAGACAAGCTATCCAACAGATAAATTGATTAAATAATAGGTATAAAAAAAGCGCCTGAGCTAATTTAGCCAGACGCTTTTTAGTAGTCCGTTAATGATAACGGACTATTTATATCAATTATAACTTAAGCAATTTTAGGTACTTTACCTTCATTGATAACGTCCGCATCAACCATTACAGTTTTAGCATTTTCCATAGAAGGCAATTCATACATAGTCTCAAGCAAGGCGTTTTCTACGATAGAACGTAGACCACGAGCACCAGTCTTGCGCTCCATGGCTTTTTTAGCAATGGCATCTAGTGCTTCTTGAGTAAAGCTAATTTCAGCACCTTCCATGTCAAACAAGTACTTGTACTGTTTTACCAGTGCGTTCTTAGGTTCAGTCAGGATTTGTACTAGGGCTGCTTCATCTAGCTCTTGCAGTGCCGCAAGTACTGGCAAACGACCGATCAGCTCAGGAATCAGACCAAACTTGATCAAATCTTCTGGTTCGACTTCTTGTAGCAAGTCTGAGCTGCGACGGCTGTCATCTTTTGAGCTGACATCAGCGTTAAAGCCAATACCACCTTTTTCAGTACGCTGCTGAATGACTTTATCAAGTCCAGCAAATGCACCGCCAACGATGATTAGGATGTTGCTGGTATCCACTTGGATCAGCTCTTGCTGCGGGTGCTTACGACCACCGTGCGGCGGGATAGCAGCCACAGTGCCTTCGATCAGCTTTAGCAACGCTTGCTGTACGCCTTCACCTGAAACATCACGCGTGATAGATGGATTGTCGCCTTTTTTACTGATTTTGTCGATTTCATCAATATAGATGATACCTTGCTCAGCTTTGGCCACATCATAGTCAGAAGCTTGAAGTAGCTTTTGTACGATGTTTTCAACGTCTTCACCAACATAACCAGCTTCGGTTAAGGTCGTGGCATCAGCCATCGCAAAAGGTACATCTAGCAGACGAGCTAAGGTTTGCGCAAGTAGCGTCTTACCGGAACCAGTAGGACCGATTAGCAAAATATTACTCTTAGCCAATTCTACCATTGCATCATCAGCGCCAATTTTGGCTTTCTTGCTGTCGTTGGCTAGCGTCTGGCTAACTTTTAGACGTTTGTAATGGTTATAGACGGCAACAGCCAATGCTTTTTTGGCAGCGTCCTGACCGATGACATACTCATCAAGCTTGGCACGCAGCTCTTTTGGCGTTGGTAATTTTTTATTGACCCAAGAAGTATCTACTTCGCTATCATCATCACCGTGCTCTGCGCTGTCTGCGATTAAGTCAGTACATAGCTCGATACATTCATTACAGATATTGGCATCATCAGCAGCAATCAGTTGCTGTACATCGCTTTTGGCTTTACCGCAAAACGAACACTGCGGGGTATTATCTTCTGCCATAAAAGGCGCTCCTAAAATTTAAAACTGGTTAGTTTATTTGTAGTATGTCAATTGTCGTATTCATTCAATGGTCATACCTTCCAATAGGTCAGGTATGACATTGATAACGGTTTACTGTACGGCAAATAAACTATAAAAGGTCTTATGATTGCACTCTCAATGAAGAGGCATCACGTTAATGCTTAGATTACAAAGATTCAGGACGACGCTCTAATACTTCGTCAACCAAACCATACTCTTTGGCTTCTTGTGCATCTAACCAATAATCACGCTCAACGTCTTTTTCGATTTTCTCTACTGGCTGACCAGTGCGCTCAGCTAAGATACTATTTAGACGTGCACGAGTTTTAAGGATTTCACGAGCATTAATTTCGATATCGGTTGCTTGACCCTGCGCGCCGCCTGAAGGCTGGTGAATCATAACGCGAGCATTAGCAAGTGAGTAGCGCTTGCCTTTTTGACCAGCAGCCAATAGGAATGAACCCATGCTATAAGCACCGCCCATACAGATAGTAGATACCTCAGGTTTGATGAAGTTCATGGTATCAAAAATAGCCAAGCCAGCACTGACTGAACCACCTGGTGAATTGATATACAAATGGATATCTTTGTCAGGGTTTTCAGCTTCTAAGAAGAGTAACTGGGCAACGATAAGGTTAGCCATGTTGTCTTCGACCTGACCGGTCAAAAAGATAACGCGCTCACGTAATAGACGTGAAAAAATATCAAACGAGCGTTCACCGCGTGAGGACTGTTCAACCACCATAGGTACTAAAGCCGCTTGTGTGGTCTGTACTTCTTTGTGCGCACTCATCAGCATATCAAAATGCGGGTTGGCAGTGATGCGATCATAATCTGTCATAGAAAAGTCCTATCGATAAATGTATAAAATAAAAATGGATTGAATGATTTTATTGTCTAGTAGTTTTTGACTAATGGGTTGTTTATAAGGGGGCTGCGCTCACTATTCAAGCCTATAAAACGGGTTTGTGCATAAAATAGCTGAAAAAGTGAGCATCCTATCTGTTTGGACTTTTTACATATCTAAAAAGAAATACAA
Organism: Psychrobacter sp. P11G3; assembly: GCF_001435845.1. Lineage (NCBI taxonomy): Bacteria > Pseudomonadati > Pseudomonadota > Gammaproteobacteria > Moraxellales > Moraxellaceae > Psychrobacter > Psychrobacter sp. P11G3. The sequence goes on along the minus strand of NZ_CM003596.1, from coordinate 2,937,371 downwards.
AAGATAGATACTGACCCAAATATCCGCAAATCAGGCGCATTCTACAGAAGCTTATCCTGTTATAGATATCATAGAGCAGTGTCTCACCATACTTTTTAACATAGAATACCTGATTAACCGCCTTGCAATCTACCTATCTTACTACTCAATTGCGCAAATGGTTTATTATCAAATCGATCATTGAGCGCATTTACTCATAATTATCCTTATAAATACAAAGGGCGGCCTGAAATAGTGTGTTAATAGTCCAAGTTTGAATGCTAAAAAATGGTGCATACTATTGAAAAATGCCATATTTTGGTGCAAATAATCACTTATTTATGAATTACCAGTGATAAAAGGCTGATTAAAAAATAGCTAAACCAGTTTTGTCGTGTTAGTAAGAAAAAATATACAGTCAAAACCAAAGTAAAATCATTATGTTGGATGTATAAGCTTACTTTGTGCAATAGCATGCACATACAAGTTGGCATAATGATTGTATAGACAGTGAGATTAGCTGACTTTTTGGTCAGGAACTAGATTACTAGAGCGTATTTAATGAGAAAAATGAGCAAATGAGTATATGAAATGAGTTGGGCTTCTTCTTTAACATTGAGTTTTGACACTGTTAAGCGCACAGATACTGCCAAAATTGCGGCTTCTACCGCTAAAACACGGCTATCTCATCGTAAGCACACGGGCGCGCTTATGGTACAGCGTGCCCTATATCCTGAGCCACGTGTACAGCAAGGTATTTGTCATATATTGATGTTATATCCGCCAGCAGGTATCGCAGGCGGTGATACGCTGACGATAGAGTTGCGTTTAGACAGTGGCAGCCATGCTGTGATCACCACACCAGGGGCGGGTAAGTGGTATGGTAAAGACAGTGTTAGCCAAAAACATAAAGCTCCGTTGGGCGATAACGATACTCACCAAAGTATGAGTCAAGACGAGATAGCTGCCTATGCGAGCCAACACGTACAGGCCAACCTCGCAGCAGATACCCGTTTAGAATGGCTGCCACAAGAGAGTATCATTTATAATGAAGCCAATATGCATGCAGTGAGTCGCTTCGATTTGACGGATTCATCTAGTCTACTGACATGGGAGATTAGTGTATTTGGGCGGCAAGCTTACGACGAGCAGTTTTTGCAAGGGCGTTATCATACTGGATTGAACATCTATAGAGATGGTAAGGTTATCGTTGCTGAGCGAGTGGCGCAGGCAGCAAAAAGTCGCTGGTTTACCTCAAATTTAGGATTAGCAAACCAGCATATTTATGGATCGTTTTGGGCAGTTCCAAGCTTAAGCGACGTCCATGATAATCTTGAATTGTCCGCATCGCAAACCACGCAATCGACCGAAACAGCCCAAGCAACTATCAAGCAATCATTGACCCGCTATCTAGATAACACCGTAGCAGCATTACGACAAGTAATTGCTCAAGCACAACTGCCTGTCTACTGCACTCATAATTGCCAAGCGATCAGTATCCGCTACATCGGCTCAGATGTACGTGGTTGTTTTGAAGCGTTTTATCAGCTGAGAGAAGTCTTGCGAGACCATTGGTGGCAACTTGAGCCTTGTCGTCCACGTATTTGGGACACCTAATACGGCCACTTTAAATAATGAAACTAAGATGATATTGCGACTGTTTTTAATCGATATCTAATGCTTTGAAAACCTCTAATCTGCTATAAATATAATGATAAGTACAACAAGGAATTATCATGCACCTGACCCCAACAGAAAAAGACAAACTCATGCTATTTACGGCTGGTATGGTGGCTGAGCGTCGCAAAAATCGCGGTGTTAAGCTCAATTATCCTGAAGCCATCGCTTATATCAGTATGCTGCTGATGGAAGGCGCACGAGATGGCAAAAGAGTTGCTGAGCTGATGAGTGAGGGTGCTACGTATTTGTCTGCTGATGATGTCATGGAAGGTGTCGCAGAGATGGTAGATGAAGTGCAAATCGAGGCGACCTTTCCTGATGGCACCAAACTGGTCACGGTACATAATCCCATCGTATAACGCTGTATACCATTGTTATAGCACTGAAATGCTCACTATAAAATAAGGCGGCTACCATGCAAGCAGGCGAATACCATATCCAAGATGGCGATATTATCTTAAACCAAGGGCGACAGGTGCAGACCATCAGTGTCAGCAATACTGGTGATAGACCTATCCAAATCGGCTCGCATTATCACTTTTATGAAGTCAATGATGCCTTGAGCTTTGAGAGAGAGCAGACTCGGGGTTTTCGTCTCAATATTATCTCTGGCACCGCTGTACGTTTTGAGCCGGGCCAATCGCGGGAAGTCGAATTGGTAGCATATGCTGGCAAGCAAGATGTATATGGTTTTGCTGGGCGCGTCATGGGCGCCGCTCATCCAGACAAAATATCAGAGAGCACTACTGATAAGAAGGTAACCGCTACTTCGCAAAAACGAGTCAGTCGTCGCATTTATGCTGAGCATTTTGGTCCTACCACAGGTGACAAAGTCCGTCTTGCCGATACCGAGCTTTGGCTACAGGTTGAAGCAGATTTAACCAGTCATAAAGATACTGCTGTTGATCAAGCGGATACGTCGCAAAGTGGTGAGAGTAGTAGCAAGCCTGTTGAAATCAAAGGTGAAGAAGTTAAATTTGGCGGTGGTAAAGTCATTCGTGATGGCATGGGACAAGGACAATTGCTAGGCGCGGAAGTTGCCGATACAGTTATTACCAATGCATTAGTCGTTGACTATACAGGCATCTATAAAGCGGATATCGGTATCAAAGATGGTCGTATCAGTGCCATTGGCAAAGCGGGCAATCCTGATATCCAGCCTGCCATCGATATTCCTATTGGCGGAGCTACCGAGATAATCTCTGGTGAAGGCAAAATTCTGACAGCAGGTGGCGTCGATAGTCATATTCACTTTATCGCGCCTCAGCAGTGTGAGACGGCGCTTATGTCAGGCGTGACCACAATGCTAGGCGGCGGCACAGGGCCAGCTCAAGGAACGCTCGCTACTACTTGTACACCGGGGGCGTATCACATTGCCTCGATGCTAAAGTCTACCGATAGTATTCCTATGAATATTGGGCTATTGGGTAAAGGCAATGTAAGTGTACCAGAACCCATTGCTGAGCAAATCGAAGCAGGTGCCGTGGGACTAAAGCTACATGAAGATTGGGGTACAACCCCGCAAGCCATCGATAACTGCTTGAGTGTCGCTGATGACTATGATGTACAAGTGGCCATTCATACCGATACTTTAAATGAAAGCGGTTATCTCGAAAGTACGCTCGCTGCTTTTAAAAACCGCTGTATCCATACTTTCCATACTGAAGGGGCGGGCGGGGGCCATGCGCCCGATATTCTAAAGGCTATTGGCGAGTCGCATGTGCTGCCTTCTTCAACAAACCCAACGCGTCCATATACCGTCAATACTATTGATGAGCATCTCGATATGCTGATGGTCTGTCATCACTTGAGCCCTGCTATCGCTGAAGATGTGGCCTTTGCTGAAAGCCGTATTCGTCAAGAAACCATCGCCGCAGAAGATATCTTGCATGATTTGGGTGCTATCTCAATGATGAGTAGTGACTCACAAGCCATGGGGCGAGTGGGTGAAGTAGTAATTCGTACTTGGCAAACCGCGCACAAAATGAAAGTTCAACGTGGCCATCTAGCGCCAGATGCAACGGCGAACATTGAAGATGAGCAACAGTACATCACTTTGACAGACTATGACCAAAGCGCGGACAACGACAACTTCCGTATCAAGCGCTATATCGCAAAATATACAATAAACCCTGCGATTACTCACGGTATTAGCGATATGGTCGGCTCAATCGAAGTGGGTAAATGGGCAGATATGGTGCTATGGTCGCCCAAGTTTTTTGGGGTAAAACCTGAGTGCATCATCAAAGGTGGACTCATTGCTGCGGTACCGATGGGCGATATTAATGCCTCTATTCCTACTCCTCAGCCTGTGCATTATCGTCCTATGTTTGCGACATATCCAAAATCGGTTGCTCAAACTAGCATTACCTTTATGTCGCAAGCGGCGATCGACAAACAGGTGGATAAACAGCTCGGGTTGACCAAAGTCATTCAGCCAGTACATGGCATCCGTAAAATTCGTAAAAGCGATATGCGCTTTAATAGCTACTGCCCAGATATGGACATCAATCCTGAGACCTATGAAGTACGTGCGGATGGTAAAACACTCACCTGTGAGCCAGCCGATGTACTACCCATGGCACAGCGTTATTTTTTATTTTAGAGCTTATGATGCACGTTTATAGGAGCTCTAAGACAGACAGTGAGCCATAAACCATTTATACCAATGGTCAGTTGGTTTCTTGAGTGAGATCGTATCTTTATTCCCAACACTTTTACCATCAATACTATTGACCAATAGTTTGAGCAACAACAGTCAGAGAAGAATAATGAAAATATTTAATACCCGTTTAAGTACGCTTAGCGATACCCAAAAAGCACAATTGGCAGAACAGTATCAAGCCGACGATTACCTGCTATTGGATTTTGATACTCGTCAGCATTCTCGCTTTAGAGCCATTACTGTCTTAGGCGAAGCGGTCGGTGTGGATCTACCTCGTACAGGCGGATTAAAAGGTGATGATGTCCTTATCAATGAATCAGGGGAGTTAATGCAAGTCATCGCCAAGCCGCAAGCCGTGACTAAGGTGACTGCTGACAATGATTTTCTACTAATGAAAGGCGCTTATCATTTGGGCAATCGTCATGTGCCATTGATGTTTGATCACAGTTTTAATCAGGGTGATGCAGGCTATGCGTTGTACTTTGAAAACGATCATGTGCTGGCACAAATGTTAGAAAATCTCGGTCTACATATCGAGTCTACGTCAGTGCCATTTGAGCCTGAGACAGGCGCTTATCAAACGGGCCAAGGGCATGCGCATGGCCACTCTCACTCACATGCACATGCACATTCGCATAGTCATCAGGAAAGTCATAGCCATGATGAAAGCCACAGCCACGGACATCAACATAGTCATAGCCATCATGATGCGCCTGTAGGTCGTTCAAATGATGGTTAATACCAGTGCTCAGCCTACTCAGTCTGCCCAACTTGGACAGCTACTGATGCTGGCATCGAGCAATTTGCCGATTGGTAGCTATACCTATTCGCAAGGTGTGGAGTCAGCGATTGAGTCAGGGGTTGTCTCTGATGAAGCCAGTACGCTTACATTTATGCAGGACTATCTAGCGCTTGCGGTGATTGGCTATGAGCTGCCTGTATTAGGGCTGATAATGTGCGCGCTCAGCCAAGGTCATGAAGCGCTAGCGGCAAATCTAGCACACGATTATCACGCTGGTCTCGAGAGTAAAGAGTTTGTACTGGAGTCGCAGCAATTGGCACAGGCAATGGTGTCTTGGCTCAACGAAGTCCTGAGTCTTGGCATACCGGCCGAAATACCTGACGATGGCTTTTTGCCGCTTTTTGCTCATGTTGCTCAGCATTGGCAACTGCCACTAGCGCAGTCTATGACTACTTATGGATTTGCGCAATTAGAGAATATGGTGCTCGCCGCTGTCAAGACAGTGCCGCTAGGACAAATGGCAGGTCAGCGTATTCTGTGGCAATTGCAAAGCGATCTGGGTGCTCAGGTCGAAGCTCTAAGCGATGATGTGCAACAGGCTTTCGATGCTTTAATCACATCGATAAATACTATGGATACCTTAGATAAAATTGAAGAGTCTGACTGTCAGCAGCTATGCCAAGACCTCTATGAATCACTTAATATCTCTAATAACTTGCCCAATTTGGCTATTCTTTCGAGCATGCACGAGGAGCAATACAGTCGGTTGTTCCGCTCATAATTTTATCTTTATTTCCATTTATACTTATTAATATACAAACTGTTTTAGGAAATTAATATGTCTCTAACTCCGCTCAAACCACAAAACTCTAACGCTGCATCAGACGTACAAACTGATAGTGATAGCCAGAAACCATCTTCTGCCTTATCGTGCTTACGCCTTGGTATTGGTGGTCCAGTTGGTAGTGGTAAAACTGCTTTGACTTTAAGGCTATGCCAAAACCTGCGCGATACGGTCAATATGGCAGTCGTGACCAATGACATCTATACCAAAGAAGATTCAGAGTTTTTGACCCGCAATGATGCCATGCCCGCTGAGCGTATCCGCGGTGTAGAGACGGGCGGCTGTCCGCATACGGCTATTCGCGAAGATGCTTCTATTAATCTGACTGCGATTGCTGAGCTACAGGCGACTTTTGAAGAGTTGGAGTTGATTATCATTGAGTCAGGTGGCGACAATCTAGCTGCGACATTTAGCCCAGAGCTGTCTGATTTGACCTTGTACGTCATTGATGTCTCTGCAGGCGATAAGATACCTCGTAAAGGAGGTCCCGGCATTACCAAGTCTGATTTATTGATTATCAACAAGACTGACCTTGCCCCAATGGTTGGTGCTTCGCTGGAAGTGATGGAACGCGATGCCAAAAAAATGCGTGGCGACAAACCTTTTGTCTTTAGCAACATGAAAACAGGCGATGGGCTAGACGAGATTATCGCCTTTATTAAAGAACATGGCATGCTTGCCTAAAGAACAGCTGAGCTTTTACCATTAAAATATAAAGAATAAGGAAAAAACGCATGGCACAGTGTACAAAAGATTTTCACACCGACAATTCTCGCTTTTCACAAGTGCTCTCAGCTCGTCATATCGTATCTGGTTCGGCTGTGATGATGACCTCACTAATGCTATCGTCATTGGCGCAGGCGCATTCAGGGCATATTCACTCGACTACCGCGCAAGCGCCATCATTTTTAGGTACGTTGCAAGCAGGACTGATGCATCCAGTGACTGGCCTTGATCATTTGTTTTTGGCAGTAGGTATGGGCATGTTGTTTTATGGTCTACAAAAGCAGCGCTTAGGCATGATGTCGTTGACGGCAGGGTTGTCATTAGGTGCAATATTGGGCACGGCTGGCGTACTGATTGGCGGTATGGCATTTGCTGCATCATCTGGGCTAATTGAAGTGGCGATATCACTGTCGGTGGTCGTATTGGCTATGGTTTTGATGAGCCAAAAAAGCAGACAAGAAGCATTCTCTGCACAGACCCATACAGCACGCACGCCAAGCATTCAGCAGTTGTCATTGTTTGGCTTTGGTGGTCTGGCGATCTTTCATGGTATGGCACACGCGATGGAAGTACCAGCGAATGTTGGTGTGAGCGGTCAGCTAGGATTTTATGCAGGGATGATGGTCACGATGCTAGCGCTATATGCAGTTGGTACGCTGGTTAGTCAGCAGTTGCAGCAACGCTTTAGCGATAGCTTGTGGTTACAGCGCGGACTAGTACTGCTAGGATTAAGTGCCGTATTTGCACCTGTTTTGGTGTAAAACGCGCTTTATAGTACGAGTACGATGCTTGTAGATTCGATGCTTGTAGGTTCGACAGTTATGGCTGATTTTATCTAACTATTGAACGCCATAAAAAATGCGCCTCCGATCAAAAGGTCGGGGGCGCATTTTAGTTTTGATAACCGACTATAGCATATCTAAAAAGATAGCTCGTCGTATCAATTACATGCCTTGCTGCTGTTGTTGCTGAGCCGCTAGCAAGTCTTGGTAGCTAACTTCTTTGTCAGTAACTTTACCTTGGCTGATCAAGTAATCTACTACTTGGTCTTCTAGTACAACAGACTCAATGTTAGCGCGCTGCTGCTTGTCATTGGTGTAGTACTCGATTACTTCTGCTGGATCTTCATAGTTTTCAGCGGCTTCTTTGATGAAGGTTTCTACACGCTCTTGATCTACTTCTAAGCCTTTGGTATCGATAACACGGGCAACGATGATGCCAAGACGGGCAGCACGTAGCGCTTGCTCTTCAAATAGCTCATTTGGCAGCATGTCTTTATCGAAGCTATCAGCATTTGCGCCGAACTGCTGAGAAAAACGTTGCATCATCATGTTGCGTTGACGCTCGATTTCTTGCTCTAGCATCGCGTTTGGTACGTCAAACTCATTCTTTTCTAGCAATGCGTCAAAAGTCGCTTGCTTAACTTGGCTACGCGCAGCGTTTTTGATTTCGCGTTCCATGTTTTTGCGTACGTCTTCTTTCAATTTCTCAACGCCGCCTTCTTTTACGCCGAATAGCTCTAGGAACGCATCATCAATTTCAGGTAGCTTAGATTTTTCAACCAGTTTTACGTTGATTTTGAACTGAGCTTCTTTACCAGCTAGGTTCTCAGCTTGGTAATCTTCTGGGAAAGTCACGTCGATAGTTTTTTCTTCGCCAGCTTTCATGCCTTTGATACCAGCTTCAAAACCTGGAATCATTTGGTTGCTACCGATAACCAATTTGAAGTCTTCAGCAGAGCCGCCTTCAAATTTTTCGCCGTCGATAGAGCCTTCAAAGTCAAAAGTCACTTGGTTGTCTTTTGCAGCCATGCCCTTTTTCTCAACGAATTCTTCACGTTGCTTTTGTAGGTTTTCGATCATAGTGTCAACGTCTTCTTCACTCACTTGTGCAGTGTGACGCTCAACTTCGATCTCATCAATACCTTGTACGTCAACTTCTGGGAAGATTTCAACAGTGGCTTGATATACCAAGAAATCGTCTTCAAGTTTTACGTCGTCGATGTTAGGCATGCCAACAGCGCGGATGTCTTCAGATTTGATCGCTTCAAATACAGTATCACGGATGACATCGTTGATAACTTCTTGTTGAATGCCAGCACCGTACTGAGAGCGGATGTGTGACATAGGAACGTTACCTTTACGGAAACCGTCAATCTTGGCAGTTTTCGCAACTTGGCGAATACGGCCTTCAACTTTGTTTTGAATTTTTTCAACGGGTACTTTAACCGTTAGCTGGGTTTCTTTATTAGATAGCTTGTTGGTTGTGACTTGTAAATCTGTAGCCATGTTAATTACACCTTTAGGATTAAGTAGTACGTTTGATTAATGAAATAGTACTTAGGGTTAAATTGTAATAGACAGACCGCGCCTCAAATTACGGGCATGTACGACGGGCTGCCGTTGAAATAAATAGGGGATAGCGATAGCGCACAACGTCAAATTCAGTGCCAGTAGCAATCGCCGCTGATACTAAAAGGTGAACCTGCTGAGGTTGTCCATGCTATCAAATATCGATAATAAACCGTTAATGCACCGCATAATAACGCTTTTTGGTGAATTATACAGCCAAATAACGGATTTCAACAAAATTTTAAAAGTAGAACAGTATAATCTATCTGTTTATTAAAGTAAAAATTATCTCTTTGATGGCATGTTTCCTTATGTTGCTTGCTCTTATATGGCTTAATTTTATATAAAGAGTTAGCCATATTCGTATTCAATAAATCAGATAACGAATAAAAAACGGCGATAAGGTTGTAAGCGCATTATGAGCATTAAGCGCACTTACGGATAGTTATAAATAGAACAGCTGTAAAGTACTTATAAAGGTAGCTGTGCCAATAGCTGCTGGATTGCCTGACCACGATGACTGATGCTGTTTTTATCAGCAGCGCTCAGACTAGCCGCACTGGCTTGCAAGTCAGGTAACCAAAACAATGGATCATAGCCAAAACCGCCGTCACCATGCGCTGTCTCTGAAATCTCACCATGCCATAATCCTTGGGCGACAATCGGTAGAGGATCATCAGCATGACGCACCATTGCCAGTACGCAAACGAACATACCTTTGATCGGAATATCCGGCTCTGCTGCGCGGATAGGCTGCAAGTCAGCGATGAGCTTGGCATTGTTTTTACTATCGTTGCCATGTTCACCAGCATAGCGAGCAGAGTAGATACCTGGCGCATTACCTAGTACAGGCACGCACAGTCCTGAATCATCAGCAATCGCAGGCAGTCCACTGATACGGCTCGCATGACGGGCTTTGATAATGGCGTTTTCTACAAAGCTTAAACCATCCTCGATGGCATCTTCGATATCAAGCTGACCTTGCGGGACAATCGTCACGTCCAAGTTCGCTTCGGCAAATAGCCGTTTCAACTCAGCCAATTTGCCTTTATTGTTACTGGCCAGTACCCATTGGTTGCCAGATGTCGGATTGGTAGCAGTTAACGAGGTATCAGTGGTGCTCATAGAGTTATTCCGTAATATAAAGATGATGAAAAGCTGTTGTTCGAGTAGGTTTTATTTACCTTCTGTAGCGTTAATCGGTAAATTATTTGTCGATTGAATTAGTTATACTAACAATGATAACGCATGAGTTTAGAGTGAACGCAGTTAACGCTTAATAAATAACCAATCGCTATACAGATTGTACGGGCTATAACATTTGGTAACTGATATTATTGGTCACTATTGCTATAATAGATATCAAGCTACAGTAAATTATATCTTATAGCTTGTGAATATTAAGTTAATAAAAGTCTATAAAGTCAGAGACTTGGCTTTTTGGCGAAGAATAATAGCAATAACTAACCGCTAGGTTAATTTTGGATTCATAATGATACGTGATATTGTATTGAGCAGTACCGTGTATCAAGCGATAAAGTTCATTTCAAACAATAAACTCAGCCAATTTAGTCCGCTATTTTGTAGTGTTTTTTGCGGTGTAAAAATAGCGTAAAATTCAGTTTCTATAAGCAAGTTTTTATAAACTAACGGCTAAACAGCAAGGATAAAATAACTATGTCAAACATTACTTTACCAGACCTACCATATGCAAAAGATGCACTAGAGCCACATATCAGTGCCGAAACGCTAGAGTATCATCATGACAAGCATCATGCTGCTTATGTAAACAAGCTAAAAGATATGTTGCCAGGTTCTGGTCTAGAAGATAAAACATTGCCAGTAATCATCGTAGCGACTGCTAAAGATGACAGCAAGCAAGGTATGTTCAACCAAGCAGCTCAAGTATGGAACCACACGTTCTACTGGAACTGCATGACGCCAACGAACGGCGGCGGCGAACCTACTGGTGATCTAAAAGCAAAAATCGAAGAAGATTTCGGTAGCTACGACAAGTTCCGTGAAGAGTTCAAAAACGCAGCATTGACTCAGTTTGGTTCAGGTTGGGCATGGCTAGTTGCTGATAAAGTCGGTGGCAAATTGTCAATCGCCAAAACTGCTAACGCTGATACCCCACTTGCACATGACCAAGTAGCGGTATTGACTTGTGATGTATGGGAACACGCGTACTATGTAGATTATCGTAACCGTCGTCCTGACTATGTTGACACGTTCCTAGACAAGCTAGTGAACTGGGACTACGCAAACGCAAAATATAAAGGTCAAGATGCTGGCGTTGAAGAGTAACCTTTAACGACTAAGTATTTGATTGAAAAAAAGGACACCGCGAGGTGTCCTTTTTTTTTGTTATATAATCTCTTTACAATACTAATCAGTCTTTTAGTGCTTTTGTCCAGAAGGTTCTCAAAGAGTCAATATAGCGTTGGATGTCAGTCTCCGATAATATAATACTCTCGTTAATAAAAAGGTTTGGAGCAATTTTATATAATTGTTTTGCAGCACTACTCCCAGAACCGTGTTTGATTGCGTTCGCAGCATTTCTTAATTCTTTATTTAGTATTTTCCAGTCAGGACAAGCATCAATATCGTAATTTTTCTTAGCTAACATAGGCTTTAAAATATTTGTTTGATCTGACTTAAAGATTCTTTTCTTTTGACGCTCAAAAAGATGAAACAGCCAAACTGCCGTAGAGTTTACAAACTCTTGCCTTAGCTCTTTTTCAATGGAAAAATGATTAACTTCCTCGAAATAAGCATCTTCTTCTATACATGCTTCATCATCTATATCTGGATTAAAACTCTTTGACTTTTTTTCAAGAAACTTCCTTCTTTTTTCTGTGGCTTCTAATTCGATATATTCAAAGCTATTTAATAGTCGAGTAAGAGTTGTTCGTTCGAATCCATCTATCTCTTGCTCGATATTTATTTTTATTATTTCGGGATCCATCATATTATATTCCTCCTCAGGAAACGTAAATTCAGGCTGTGGATAGCGTAGTAGACGTAGGCTGGGCTTTTAATCCAGCACTGTGTCTTTATAAAGTTTTAAAGCTGGGTTAAAAAAACTAGCCTACAAATATAGTTAAGATTATTATTTAAACTTAATCCTACAACACCTCAAACCCAAACTTACCCAACGCTTCTCGCAGCATCGCAATATTATAATAAGCATGGGCATTGACGGTATTTTGAAAGAAGATATAGAGCGTATCAAAATGCTGACGCTGATTGGCAATCGCTTGCGCCCAGTCCTGCATTTCCGCCTCGCTATAGCGATAATCATGGCGGTCAGCGGCACTCATGGCATCCCACCAGTTTAGATTATTGCCATGCATACGCAGATAGCCGGTGCGTTCGGTAAATATTAGCCGTGACGGCGGCAGTCCGCCAACCTTGGGATAATCAACGCTACACCAAATGAGTCCTTGCTGCTGGAAACTATCGACCACTTGCGGTGTGTGCCAGCCGTTATGACGAAACTCAATGGCGAGTGGATAGTCTTGAAACCAACTGACGAGATTGGCCAAATAGAGACGATGCTCACGAGTACGATCAAAGCCATGTGGGAACTGAAGTAACAAAGGCGCTAAAGCATTTGCTTCGATAAGCGGCGATAAGGCGTTTAGAAATGCCTGTGCATGTTCGGCAGTGCCTTTACGTGCATGAGTAAAGTCTTGATGCAGTTTGACGGCGAACTTGAGCTGACTGTCCGCTTGTACATAAGCTTTATCAACCATCCCAGCAAACGCTTTCTGTCCGATGGGCGCATAAAATGTACTATTGATTTCGACTGCGCCATATTGCTTGGCATATTCATGTAAGAAATCGGTTTTTCTGGTGCCGGTGGGATACAGCGTACCGAGCAAGTCGGTGTCGCTATAGCCGCCAGTGCCGAGGTAAATGCGCGGGGTAGGGGAACTGTCCATGTTGACCACTCACTGCCGTTTTGGGTAATAAAATTTACTACGATATCTGCTTTCGACTGCTATTCGACAAGCTACTTTTTACGTGACCAGAGCCATTCAATCAGTGCCAGTAGTGCATCATTGTCTGCGCCAATGGTATTTTCATTGTCGCTAAGTTCACGACTATTTAGTTCATGAGAAATGGCTGCACGTCCGTCATTAAACAGTGATTGCGCATAGCTGGTCGCGTCATCGACACCCATCAGTTTTACATAGGTAGATTTGTCTAGTTTTTCATCGCTACCCGCAGGCTTACCAAGCGTATCAGTCGTCATCGTGACGTCTAGCACATCGTCTTGGACTTGAAAGGCCAGACCGATATATTGCGCGCACTCTTGCAATGCCATGCGCTGCGGAGCCGTTGCACCAGCACAGACGCCGCCCATGAGCATCGCCGCTTCAATCAACGCCCCTGTCTTATCACGGTGGATAGCTTCCAAATCATCCTGCGCGATATTGGCACTGGCTTCAGCATTGAGGTCTAACATTTGACCTGACACCATGCGTCTGGCGCGCGGCGCAAATATTGCCATGAGCTGACTTGCGATAGTTGCATCGAATGGCGCAAAGGTTAGCATCTCCGCAGTTAGTACTTCAAACGCTAGTGTCTGCAATACATCTCCTGCCAACAGAGCCGTCGCTTCATCAAAGGCGATATGCGCAGTCGGTTGCCCACGGCGCAGCTCATCATCGTCCATACAGGGCAAGTCATCATGCACCAACGAATAAGTATGCAGCAGCTCTACCGCCAATGCGGCACGGCGCGACATATCATAGTCTGAGTCGTTTTCTAGTAGCGCGTCCAGCTCAGCATCGAGAGTATTGATATCGTCATTAGGCTCGTCTGTACGCGCATTATTGCTGCTATTAATACTGGCAAAAGCGCTGGCAACCATCAGTGGGCGTACCAGTTTACCTTGACCCGTCATTACGTAACGGCAGGCATCTACCAGTGGGCTAGGGAGCTTGGCATAAGCAAACAAGACCTCGATATCTTGCGCTAATTGGGCACGCACAGCACCATGGAATTGCTCAGTGCTTTGAAAAGAGACAAAGTTAGAAGGGATAACGCCAGTAGAGGTAGTGCTAGAAGTAAGGGAAACAGTCATAATCCAACCATTTATCAGGGATACAGTAAAACTTATTAGGGATAAGGAAAAAACGCTATTAGTGTAGCATGATAGGTCATATCGCTTATGTGACACACGGTATCAATTGATTGTTTTTTGCATTTTTCTACCGAAGTTTATTTAAAAACAGTGCAATCTTAGCTGCAATACAGCGACAAGATTTTGTTACGGATGGATGATGTCACTCTCTGGTTGAATATGTTCTGATAAAAGAGCAAGCTAGGCTGGTACGTTAATTTTATTATAGTAGAAAAGTGGTATTGAATGCTGACACTGAATAGCTAGCACTGACCAAGTAGCATCGATCAATTGGCACTTATTAGATAGCGCCAACGGACTGTCGTTCCAAAGATGGCATTCGTTGAGCCAACGACACGAAATAAATCTAAATTAACAATTCAGTATACATTTATTCACTAAAACACTTTTAGCGCAAGGTAAATGCCTGCAAGTGATTTAAGAGTGACTTGCGAGTATGGTATTAGCTTGTGACAGTTAGGGGCATAATCCCCTACACTAATTGACGTGAAAATGGTCTGATGGTGACCCTACTGGGTTTTTTCTCAAGATGTTCAATCGTCGATACCGAGTGTTAGACCAAGTCTCAGTCAATATTTTGAACATCAGTACCTGCAACAGCAGTATATAAATGAAGCGTCATATGATGTCATGCAAGAGACGCAAAATGCGTGCATCATGATGAACGCTGGATAATAAAGACATCTTCACTTGTGAGCTGGTTATATGTTTGTCTTTATAACATGACAAGCGCACAGTGCTATTACCCATTTTACTAACAGTAACTGGCTATTTATTTTAATTCAAAACGTAGCTTTCGTTATATAGAAAGGAGTTTCAAATGGTATACCAAGGAAATCGCATCACGGTGACAATGCTAGAGGATGGCATCGCCAACATGCAGTACAACGCCGAAAATGAGAGCGTGAACAAATTTGATGCCGAAACCAACAAACAGTTTGGTGAAGCAGTTAGTGCGTTAGAAAAAGCCGACAACGTAAAAGGTCTTATCGTTACTTCAGCCAAAGGCGTGTTTATCGCTGGTGCTGATATCACAGAATTCGTCGGTTCTTTCAAAAAATCAGAAAGCGAGATCAAAGATTGGGTCGTTCATGTTAATGACGCTTTCAATCGTTTTGAAGACCTGCCATTCCCGAAAGTTGCGGCTATCAATGGCGCGGCAATGGGCGGCGGTTGTGAAATGACTTTGGTTTGTGAATACCGTGTCATGAGTGACAAAGCGATCATCGGTTTGCCAGAAACTCAGCTAGGTATCTTCCCAGGTTTCGGCGGGACAGTTCGTAGTACGCGTATCATCGGTATCGATAACGCACTTGAGCTGATCGCGACTGGTAGCCCAAAGAAAGCATTGGCAGCATTGAAACTAGGCTTGGTTGATGCGACTGTACCTGCTGATGACTTACAAGATGCCGCAATTGATCTAGTCAAAAAATGTATCTCAGGTGAGCTTGATTGGAAAGCAAAACGTGAAGAAAAACTGGCTCCAGTTAAGCTAAACCAGCTTGAGCAAGCAATGGCGTTCAACAGTGCCAAAGGTGCTATTTTCGCTAAAGCCAATCCTAAGCAATATCCAGCGCCAGCAATCGCTATCGAAACGATTGAAAAGCACGTTAATTTATCACGTGACAAAGCAATCGAAGTAGAAGCTGCTGGTTTTGCAAAAGCCGCTAAAACCCCACAAGCAGAGAGCTTGGTTGGTCTATTCTTAAATGATCAGCTAGTCAAAAAACTGGCCAAAAAACACAGCAAGCAAGCACACGACATCAGCGAAGCTGCTGTACTAGGCGCTGGTATCATGGGTGGCGGTATTGCTTATCAAGCAGCCAGCAAAGGCTTGCCAATCATCATGAAAGATATCAAGTCTGAGCAATTAGACCTTGGTATGGGTGAAGCGAGCAAATTGCTTGGCAAAATGGTAGAACGCGGCAAGATGACCCCAGCAAAAATGGGTGAAACATTAAGCCGTATCCGTCCTACTTTGAACTACGGTGATTTTGCTGAGACTGATATCGTAATCGAAGCTGTCGTAGAAAATCCAAACGTGAAGCGCGCGGTACTAAAAGAAGTAGAAGGTCTCGTAAAAGACGATTGTATCCTAGCATCAAACACGTCGACTATCTCTATTACGTTCCTAGCAGAAGCGCTTGAGCGTCCAGAAAACTTCGTTGGTATGCATTTCTTCAACCCAGTACATCGTATGCCACTCGTCGAAGTTATCCGCGGTGAGAAATCATCTGAAGAAGCTATCGCGACTACTGTTGCACTTGCTTCTAAAATGGGCAAAGTGCCTGTAGTAGTTAACGACTGCCCAGGTTTCCTCGTAAACCGTGTATTGTTCCCATACTTTGGCGCGTTTGACTTGCTACTTAAGCAAGGTGCTGACTTTGCTCATGTCGATAAAGTTATGGAAAAATTCGGTTGGCCAATGGGCCCTGCATACCTAATCGACGTGGTCGGTCTAGATACAGGTGTACATGGCGCAGCAGTGATGGCTGATGGTTTCCCTGATCGCATGAAGCCTGATTATAAAGGTGCTATCCAGCATCTATATGACAATGAGCGTCTAGGTCAGAAAAACGGTATCGGTTTCTATAAGTACGAAATGGACAAGCGCGGCAAGCCAAAGAAAGTTGCTGATGAAGCCACTTACGAGCTGCTAAAAACCACAACTGACAGCGAAAAGCAAACGTTTGATGATCAAGCAATCATTGATCGCACTATGATTGCCTTCTGCAACGAAACGGTTCGCTGCCTAGAAGATAACATCGTAAGTACCCCAAGCGAGGCCGACATGGCGATGATTATGGGCGTAGGTTTCCCTCCATTCCGTGGTGGTCCTTGCCGTTATGTCGACCAAATGGGTCTAGATAACTACTTGGCACTATGTGAAAAATACGCACATCTTGGCAAAGCTTATGAAGCGCCACAAAAGATTCGCGACATGGCAGCCGCAGGCGAGACTTTTTACGCAACAGCGTAATAGTCAGTCATTACTAGGATGAAGTGCAGTACGTTTGTTATTTTGCATAAAAGTAGTTGAGACATGAATCGTCTCCAATAGCGAACGTACGATTATAGTTGGTTCAGTTTAACGCTAGTACGAGTAGATCAAGCCCAAATGTACCTATTGTACTTTGAGCGAGATTAACAAAGTAAAAGTAATAGTCGTAAATTGGGCTGACTACACTGACAATAAAAATTGAAAAGGAATATGGTATGACAACTTTAAGTCCAAAAGATGTGGTCATCGTAGATGGCGTACGCTCGGCAATGGGCAAAACCAAAAACGGTATGTTCCGTCATGTACGTGCTGATAGCATGTCAGCGGAACTAGTACGTGCGCTAGTAGAACGTAATGACTTTGATACCAATGATATCGAAGACATTATCTGGGGCTGTGTAAACCAGACGCTAGAGCAAGGCTTGAACATCGGTCGTAACATCGGTTTGCTAGCTGGTATCCCGAAGACTGCTGGTGGCCAAACGGTTAACCGTCTATGTGGTTCTTCTATGCAGGCGCTACACACTGCTGCTGCACAGATCATGACCAACCAAGGTGATGTATTCATCATTGGTGGTGTTGAGCACATGGGTCACGTTGGCATGATGCACGGTGTTGATTTGAACCCTGCTGCTTCTAAGCATTATGCAAAAGCGTCAAACATGATGGGCTTGACTGCTGAAATGCTAGGTCGTATGAACAACATCACGCGCGAAGAGCAAGACGCGTTTGGTCTTGAGTCACATCGCCGCGCATGGGCTGCAACCACTGAAGGTCGTTTTGACAATGAAATCATCGGTATCGAAGGTCATGATGCTGCTGGTCGTCTGCAACTATGTACGGTTGATGAAGTAATTCGTCCAGATGCAACGATGGAGCAAATGCAAAAACTACGTCCAGCGTTTGATCCAAAAGGCGGTACAGTAACAGCGGCAACCTCATCTGCATTATCTGACGGTGCGTCAGCAATGCTAGTAATGAGCGCACAAAAAGCCAAAGATCTAGGTCTAAAGCCACGTGCCCGTATCCGTAGTATGGCTGTGGCTGGTTGTGATGCTGCTATTATGGGTTATGGTCCTGTACCTGCTACCCAAAAAGCATTGAAGCGTGCTGGCATGAGCATCGATGACATGCAAACCATCGAGCTAAACGAAGCATTTGCTGCTCAAGGTCTATCGGTATTAAAAGGTCTAAATTTATCTGATAAGCAAGATATCGTTAACATCAACGGTGGTGCCATTGCTCTAGGTCATCCACTAGGATGTTCAGGTGCTCGTATCACAGTGACATTGCTAAACGCGATGGAGCAGTCAGATACTGAAATCGGTCTAGCGACAATGTGTATTGGTCTTGGCCAAGGTATCGCTACTATTATTGAGCGTGTTTAATCTTATTTATATAAACAAGATTATTTGAACACTTAATAAGTAGCTACTCGCTAACGAAAAACCTCTAGTCATAACGGCTAGAGGTTTTTTTATGGGTAAAATTAATAGTTAGCCAGTTAGTAAATCACAGAGTCAAAAAATACAGTATTACGGCGATTAAAAATTATCTCCATTGACGCATTCATGAAACTATGACTAAATAAGAGAAAGATGAACCATGGCACTGTTTATGATAATTCTAAAATAGTTTTTAGTTGCAACTGTCAGCCGTACAAGGAGTGTACTATGTCTACTATGATTAATGATCGCACCTATCGAATCGCTCGTGAGAATACCCAAGCAATGATTGTCGATGTGCAAGAGCGCTTAACGCCGCATATCTATGATCACGAAAATATCGTCAAAAAAACCGTTACCTTGATTAAAGGGCTGCAAGCGCTCAATATTCCAATCATGCTCAATGAACAATATAAAAAAGGATTGGGCGATACTTTGCCAGAGCTGCGCGAGGTACTTGAAGGAGATAATGCCAAGAGCTTTGAAAAGGTTACCTTTAGTGCCTGCGATAATAATGATTCATGGCACCATTTAGCGCAGCAGAACCGTAGTACTGTTCTGCTTTTTGGTGCTGAAGCTCATGTCTGTATTATGCAGACGGCACTGGATTTATTGGATAATGGTATGCAGCCTGTCATTATTGGTGACGCGGTGGGTTCTCGTTTTCCTTATGACAAAAAGCAAGCAATTCGCCGTATTCGCCGTGCAGGTGGGGTGATTAGTACCGTTGAATCAATCTTATTTGAGCTGTGCCGTAGCAGCGAAGATTCTGCATTTAAAACCATTATTAATTTGATTAAGTAGGTGGTTAAGATTTAGGTGCTTAAGGACTTGGATAAATAGGAATTCAGTTTAACCATTTATCTTCTAACTTATAATAGATAGCGCTTGGTAAAATAAGCGCTATTTTTTTGATAACGGTAATAGTCTTTTAACCATTGTTAGATATCAAACTAACTATAATACCTTAAGCAATGAAACTTAAAATCGCTAGAACTTATAACCGTTAAAACCAATTACTAGAGAAAACCAGAGAAAAAATAATGTCGCAAGCCAGCTCTATATCACTCACTCATTCCGAATCTACTTCACATATCGATATCGATGATGTCACTCATTTCTTATTGGAGTTAGATGCGCTCAAACGCGTGAATCGCCGTAGCTATGTGACACAGACCACTCGCAAAGAAAACTCTGCCGAACATTCTTGGCATTTAGCGATGGCCTGTTGGTCGATTGCTGAATTATTTGCACTAGATGTCAATCATGAAAAATTGCTGAAGATGGCGTTGGTTCATGATTTAGGTGAGATTGATGCGGGCGATACTTTCTTGTATGCCGATACGCGTACTGATGCACACGTCGAAGAGCGTGCAGGTATTGCCAGATTGCAACGTGAGCGAGGCAATGGCATTAGTGATTTAAGCGAGGTTTGGGAAGCGCAAGAAACAGGAAGCAGCAAAGAGAGTCAGTTGCTCAGAGTCGTTGATCGTTTATTGCCGTTTTTACTCAATCTGAATACCAACGGTAAAACGTGGATTGAGCTTGGCGTTACGCGCTCGCAGGTGGCGGGGGCTCATGCATTTATCAAAGACAGCTTCCCTCCTATTCATGATTGGCTGACAAAAAATATTGATTATGCAACTCATCAAGGATGGCTGATTGATGCGTAAATCTGCATAAATAACAGGCATAAAAAAAGCCCAATAAAGCATGATGATTTACGCTTAACTGGGCTGATATTTTCAGTACTTTTATACAAGCACGTTATTGGGCGTTTGCCGTTCCTAGCAACTGACCCATTTGCACGATGCTATTGGCTTGCATACTATCTAGCCAGTCAGCCTTTGCTGCTTTTGGCAATACCACGATAGCCGTTGAGCCCAAATAAAAGCGTCCAAGCTCTTCGCCTGCTGCAAACTGCATATCATGATCGGACTCGAATATGTCGTCAGTACGAGCAATTTTGCCAGTGGCGACAGTTTCAATACCAGCGACGATCATAGCACCAACCATTACGACAGCTGCTTTGCCATACTTGGTATCAAACATACAGACCAGACGCTCATTACGCGCAAACAAGTCTGGCACGTTAGCCGCCGTAGTATTGTTGACCGAAAACAGGGTGCCAGGTACATAGCGAGTCTTGGTCAACGTGCCAGTAAACGGCATATGTACACGGTGATAATTACTAGGCGCTAAGTAGATAGTCGCAAAACTACCATCAGCGAAATAACTGCCATCTTCACTATCAGCAAGCAGTTGGCCGACATCATAGTGACGACCTTTTGCCTGTAATAGCTTATGGTCTTCGATTTGTCCTAGCTGAGAGATAATACCGTCCGCAGGGCTCACGATACCATTTGCAGTGGCGTCGATAGTACGAGCGTCTTCTTTTAACTCGCGGGTAAAAAAGTCATTAAAACTCTCATAAGCGTTTAGGCTTTGGCGTTCGTACTCGTCTAAGCTGATATTATAAGCTTTGGCAAAGCTACGGATAAAGGTGCGTTTGACATAAGGGTGGCGACTGGCGGCCAAACGTCCAGCGACTTTACTGAGCTTTTGCTGCGGCACAAGCTGTTGTAAGGTGGTAAATACATTCATAATAAGGCTACCAAAATAAGGTGTAATATAAGAAATAATAGTTAAGTTAATGACGGTATTTTATCATGGACAGCATATTATTGTATGGCCATAATCTGTTAAGGAATTAGTAAATGAAAGCACTCATACAACGGGTGAAGCACGCTAGTGTGGTCGTCGATCAGCAGTGTATCGGCGAGATTGAGCATGGGGTATTGGCATATGTTGGCTTAGGGCACGAAGACGATTTTGCCGCTGCCCAGCGTATGATTGACAAAATACTGACCTATCGCATTTTTGAAAATGACGATGATCCGGCCAAATTTGGTAAACTGGATAAAAACGTTCAGCAGGTTGCTGGTGGGCTATTATTAGTTTCACAATTTACCTTGATGGCAAAAACAGACAAAGGACGCCGACCAGACTTTGGTGGTGCGATGGCACCTGCTGCGGCGCAAGCGCTATTTGAACAGTTGGTCGATTATGCCAAAACTAAGCATCCAAATGTGGCAACTGGTCAGTTTGGTGCGGATATGCAAGTGTCGAGCGTTAATGATGGGCCGCTCAATTTTTTACTAGAAATCTGATTTTAGAGTGTCATCAAGCTGTCATAATTAATCCGTTTAATAGGTAGAGACTGGTGAGTATATATCGCCTTTTTACATGCTAGATTTTGTCCTCTAACACCGAGAATGTCCTATGTATAATGAGCAAATTTTGATTGTTGAAGATGAGCCTGCGATTCGTGAAATGGTTGTCATGACGCTAGAGATGGCTGGGTTTGATAGCTTGCAAGCGGCAGATGTGTCAGAGGCGCATCAGCAAGTGGTCGATCATAGGCCGTCACTGATACTGTTAGACTGGATGTTGCCGGGTGACAAGAGCGGTGTGGATTTCTGTCGTATGCTCAAAAACGATGAGCTGCTCTCTGAAATACCAGTCATTATGCTAACAGCAAAAAGTGAAGAAGACAGTAAGGTGCATGGTCTTGATGCAGGTGCAGATGATTATATGACCAAGCCTTTTTCGACTCGTGAGCTGATTTCTAGAATCAAAGCCGTACTACGCCGCAGTAGCGCGATGAGTAGCGACAAACCTATCGAAATTGGGCAGTTAAGTCTAGATACTAAGAGTCAGCGCGTGACAGCTGCAGGTAAAATCGTTGATGTTGGGCCCACAGAGTATCGCCTATTGGCATTTTTTATGAGTCACCCTGAGCGCGCCTATACACGAACGCAGCTGCTCGATCAAGTATGGGGCGGCAATGTATATATCGAAGACCGAACCATCGATGTGCATATCAAACGTCTACGAAAATTACTGCGACCTTATGACTGTGATACATTGATACAGACGGTACGTGGGACAGGCTACCGATTTTCTAGCCTGATTGAGCCAAGTTAATCTTGTACAAATAATGCCGCAGCAATATAAAGGCCGCGGATAGTGGTAAGGATAAGAAATGGACAAGATAGCGCCAGCACAAAGTGAGCAATCAGCTTTACTAGAGCAAATATCTACTCAAAGTACAGCAGAGCAACTCAAAAAAATCGGTAGTGCACTACGAGCCCTGCGCGATGCAGTGATTTTGCTCAACAATAATGACGGCCTAGAATGGTGGAATCAGGCGGCGCAAGACTTATTGCTGCTACAGCCAGAAGATAAAGGTCAGAACATATTTGACTTTATTACTGTACCTGAGTTCCGCCAGTATTATGAAGGTACAACGATACCTAACGATGGCGTCCATATAGAATCATGGCGAGATCCTAGTCGCTACTTGAAGTGCGAACTGACGCCTTTCGGTGATGAAAAACTGCTGTTTGTATATGATGTGACCCGCCTGCGGCACTTAGAGCAGATGCGGCAGGATTTTGTGGCGAATGTCTCGCATGAGCTTAGAACACCATTGACTGTGATGATGGGCTATCTGGAGAATTTCTCCGATCAGCCAGATATGCCGCCGCAATGGCGTCGCGGTTTTGAGCTGATGACGCAGCAAACAGCCCGTATGAACAGAATCGTGAATGATTTATTGCTACTGTCTAAGATTGAAATTGAAGAGTCACACGAGCTGCATTATATAGATATGACTAAGCTACTGACCAACATCTACGACGACGCACAGGCCTACAACCAAGCATATAAACACATCATTCATTTGCATATAGATACCTATGATGGGCTGTACGGGTCAGAGATGTACTTGAATAGTGCGCTATCCAATCTAGTAATCAATGCAATCAAATATACGCCAAAGGGCGGCAATATCACTATCAGCTGGACAAGGACGTCTGATGGTTGCCGTTTCGCGGTCGAAGATGATGGGATCGGTATTGCATCAGAACATATCGCCCGTTTGACAGAGCGTTTCTATCGTATCGACAAAGGTCGTAGCCGTGCAACAGGTGGTACAGGGTTGGGATTAGCGATTGTAAAACACGTATTGCACCAGCACGAAGCGCAGTTGCAAATCGATTCAGTAGAAGGGGAAGGGTCGACATTTAGTGTGGTATTCCCCTCAAACTACGTCAGATCCGTCACAGCCAATTAATATGATTTCTGGTCTGTATTAGCGTGCGTTTCTCGGCTTAAGTTTTTTAACTAATATCAGCTCAGTGCTATTTCAAATTAGGTTAACGACATACTTTTCTGTATCCGTTAATCCTTTTGCAAAAGCGGATAAGGGTTGACCGCACTGCCATTAATATAGATACCATAGTGTACATGTGTCGGTGTTCCTTTTGCATTACCGCTATCACCCACATAACCTATCACGTCGCCCTGATTGACCCAATCATTGGGAGAGATGTCAGCATAGTCTTCTAGATGAGCGTAGTAATGTCCTGCGCCACCAGGCCCTACCACCACAACCACGCGTCCACCCAATGTGTTCTCACCAACCTTGCTTACTACGCCTTGCGTGGTCGACTGCACGGGAGTATTGCGCGGCGCAAAGATGTCGATGCCTTCGTGGGAGCGGCCTTGACTACGTGCTGCACCCCAAGTGTCTGTCAGGTTTCGTTCTGGTAGTGGACTGGGTAAGCTGTTTTCGGTCGGCAGTTCTTGTTGCAATAGACTCAGTTGCTGCCATTTGGCAACCACAAATGACTGCGTTTGTTGGCTAATACTAGGTAGTAGTTTATCGAAGACAAATAACAGTGCTAGCAATACAGTAGCCTTAATCAATAGGCTTATTAAACGACTGAAAAAAGAAGGTCTGGGAGGCTGGTTGTTTCCATCTGCTAGCATTGATGTCTCATATATATTTGATGTCATTTGAAAATTTATTATAAAAGCTTCGTCTGATAACGTATGTATCGCATTGTTATCTATCGTTTTTACCCCCATAGTTATTCTTATGGTTAAGGATATAGACAGCAAATACAGTTTTATCTACTTAACATTTCTGCTGAGCATAGACAGTTGCTACTGATGGTTAATACTTTATGAATGATGCTTTTAAGCCTACTGATATTTCTGCCACGCGCGAAACAGCGCTGGTTATCGATACCGAAACAGATCAGGGCAGTGATCCCAGACCTATCCAAGTTGCTACTATCAATGTAGCAACTGGTTTTGAGTGGATGAAATACTTTAACAGTGGTCGATCTATTTCACCCATTGTCATAAAAGTGCATGGTATTACCGATGATGATGTGGCTGGACTTGAGCGCTTTGAGTTGGAGCAGTTTGAATTACCAGAGTACTTGATTGGTCATAACGTACGTTTTGATTGGCGAGTGATTGGCAGTCCTTCTGCTAAGCTGATTTGTACGGTGAGACTTGCGCGGGCAGCCTTTCCAGAATGGCGTGCTTACGGTCAGTCTAAGTGTATCGAGCAGCTATTGGGCAAAGGTGAGGCGAGTGCAATGACGATTGCCGCTCATGATGCGCTTGGCGATGCTCGGATGTGTTATCTGCTGTATCAAGCATGCTGCGAGCGTCTAGAGATTGCGCCGACAGATTTTGCAGCGGCACATGCTATCTCTAATAAGGCGACTCCTGTGAGCAAAATGCCGTTTGGTAAGCATAAAGGCAAACCTATCAAAGACGTGCCCATCAGCTATGTTAAATGGATGATAGGCAATATTCATAATATGCAGCCGTCCCTGTATTCGGCACTGACTAAACGCTTAAAACTGGAAGAAGCCGAAAATGCAAAAAAGTAACCTGAATTATCGTGGGTCTACCATGTAGGGTGCAACATGCTGCTAAGCTTATGGTTGGTCGTGCAACCATGTCACTGCCATCTGCCATAGCTGCGGCGCTTTGATATTGGTCTTGCTGCTAAAATAGCGCATATGACCGATATGATTTAGTCCAAAATCCTCAGGGTCCAAGAAACGCTTTTCGACAGGCATTTTTGTAAATACCCTTATCATATCGTCCATGTTTTCACTGTTGGCGATATCATCATCGCTAAAGCCAAGCCATAGTGCTGGCATGCTGAGCTCATCATAGAAATGCGTATGTATGCTTTTGCCAAATGCGGTTTTGATATAGCCCGCCCCATTGCACCATTCACGCCATTGACGAGCCACGCCGCGTGGCAGTGGCTCACCCATACCGATTTTATCTGACGGCGTATAGCCCAGTGTTAAATTAGTGAACGGAATAAATGCATCCATAAAACCCATGGCTTTGAGCTTATATGGCATGCCCATATTTTTGATACGCCCTGACGAGCAAGCGACATTGAACACTGAGCCAATCGCCTGATAATTGGGCATCAAGCCAATGAGCTGACCACCTGCGCTATGACCGATAAGATGATAAGTCGCATCAGGAAACTCATCTTGTAAGGCATCAAGTACAGCTGGCATGTCGTGGCGACCCCAACTGATTAAGGAAGCGCTACATTTTGCCAGTTCGGTCGATAGTGACTCACCGATTCCTTCATTATCAAAGGTCAGCACTCCAAAGCCGCTTTCTGCTAGGTAGGTCGCAAAATTATGATAAAAGTGACGCTTAATACCTGTGGCAGGTGCCATCATGACGGCTTTTTTTGTTGCATCTTTAGGGCGATAGACCGTGGCTGCCAATGCTTGGTTGCGATCGGTCATGATGCTTAATGAGTAAGTATCAATATTGCTCGCGTCATTCGTATTGCTTTTACTAGTGAGATTGCTATTAACCACAGAGCTTGATAGCTCGGCAGTAGGAGAGGTGTTGTGATTATCCATGGGTATACCTTAGTATTTTTATTAGTAGATAATGAATATCGAACTATGATGAACAATAAATGCGCATCTTGAAAGTGTAGTCGTTGCGTAGTGATAAATCGTTGTGACTATGTGGTAGCATTGCTTATGTTAAGATAAATGCTGGCAAGACAGTTGCTCAAATATGACTTACAAGTTTTGTATAGCTTGGCTGAGTTTGTCTTATGAATCATGTGCATGACAATATAAATGATAGGTGTCGGTATGCAGCCTTCACTAATAACAAGCACTCAATAAAAACTGACAGGTAATTAAGGAAGCTATATGCAAATGAAAATCAACGATGATACTTATGACGTAATCACGAGTAAAGACATTACCAATATTGAAAAAGCAGTCGACAAGTCTGCTCTATCAATGCCGCTCGTGGCTGTGTACTGCGGTTCACGCTTGGGCAATGGTGACGTGTATGAACAGGCGGCGCGCGAGCTCGGCAGTGCTTTGGCAAATAATGGCATGGGTCTAGTATATGGTGGCGCCAGTATTGGTCTAATGGGCGCAGTTGCGGATGAAGTAATCAATGGCGGCGCGCAAGCAGTGGGCGTGATTCCAACCTTTATGCTCAAGCACGAAATCGCTCACGAGCAGCTGACTCGGTTGCATTTGACTGACACTATGCACACGCGTAAGACCGTCATGGCAGAGTATGCCGATGCCTTTATCACGTTACCGGGCGGGCTAGGAACGTTAGAAGAGATTATGGAAATCGCCACGTGGCGTCAATTGTACCAGCACGAAAAACCAATGATTATTTTGAACATCAATGGTTTTTATGACCGTATGATTGAGCATTTGAAATATACCACTGAACAAGGCTTTATGAAGCAGGAAGATTTAGACCGTCTAGTGGTGTGCAATACCATCAGCGAAGCGATCGATATGCTACAGACAGTAGTGACCATAGATGATGCTGTGGATACGGAGAAAATGGCTGGTAGTAATAGTTAAGTCGTATAGCTATTCATACACCGCAAATGCTTAAATATTAAAAACTATTGCAACAAAAGGAGTAGATAACCAAACCTCGGTTATCTGCTCCTTTTTTAGATGTATTAACAACCTATCAGCGAATCATGTCTATTAGGCATCAGCAGGCGTGAGATCGTCCAATGCTACTTCACGAATGCTATGATTAACATGAGCCATAGCGATTGGGAATCCACGCTGCTCAGCGAGCTCACGTGCAACCTCATCGACAGCGAGGCTATCGTTGTGAACAAGGTACGACCATTCATGGGCATAGCGACTACGATTCAGAGATGTATCGTTCTCTATCAAGCCTAGCTCTGTCAGCTCATTAACGATTTGATCAGCGGCAATCAAGGTCGAAGATGCTTTGACGTTTTCTGCACGGGCATAGCGTATATTAGAGTATAAACTCACATCAGCAACTCGCAGCGTATCATCCTGTCCAGGAATCTGCTGCCCACCGTATAGCGCGTTACCAACAGTACGTGCGCTGTTGAATGTTGGTACAAACTCAGCCACATACTCAATCGCTTGCTGACTACGTGCCTGTAGGGGTGCTTTATCCCAACCGTCTTCAATATAATGCACGTATTGCTGCGGTAGTTTGGGCTGCGCACTGTCTTCACTTGATGCGACAAGACCATCATCAAACAGAGTAATGGCTTTACTCATACCGTGAATTTGAAAGTATCCGCCAGGGTAAGGAGTAAGCTGCGCCATGCCTTCTGGCGTTCCTCGTTGACCATAAACGATAATCTCTGGTATCTGTCCACCAGCATCGCCCCAATGAGTCACATAAGACGATTTGAACTCAACCATACGCGTGACTTCGACACCAACCATATCGTCAATAACACCTGTACGGAACCCACAAGCATTGACTAGGTAATCAACTTCGATAGACTCAGGCTGAGAGGCATGTTCTTGACTATGGATTTGTTGATAGTCGATACGCCATTTGGTGACATGATGGTCAGCGTTGGTACAGTTCTCACAATCTACCGGTACAACTTTTTGTACAGCAGTTTCAGTAAATACGTGCGCATTATCGTATTCTTCAAGTGCAAGTTTGGCAGAAGCTGCTAGACGAAAAATATTCCAGCCATATTCTTGAACGACAATTAACGGAAATTTAACTTTGTTCAAATCTAAGTATCTAGCGACTGGAATCATCCACTCATCAACCGTACTTGGTACAGCGACTTGCTCACGTTCAGACAGCTCAATCAATTGCTCATGACTATAGAGCTGATAGTAATCTTCAGGCTCGCCCAATACCTTATTATTAGCATCTTGCTCAATCAGTTCTTGATAAGCATCGGTCAAAATATCTAAACGCGGTAGTAAATCTTCAGGCAACCCTTCATCACGTGTCGGTACGGCAAACACCGTAGGACGAACGTCAATAGTGTGCGGATACAAACGCAAAATATCGATACATTGCTTGAGCAGTGCTACGCAATCCTCGTCCGGTATTTCACGATATAAATTACCACCTGCATGCAAATGACACATAGGTGGTCCATCAATGAGAGATTTTTTCTTTTCAAACAAATAGGTCTCTAATCCTAACGCAGCAAGTCGAATTGCAATCGTCGATCCCGCAGTACCGCCGCCCAAAATGCCAACACGCTTTTTAGGTTGAATGTTTTTTGCCCCGTAAGATAACACATCAGAATGAGCGTCACGATTAAAGGATTGAGCGTAGTTTTTATCAAAAGACTGAGTCATTGTCGTCGTTGTATCCTTAATAGCGTCTGTATTAGGCCATGCTCGATATATGTATCAAATGTTCTATATTTCTTGATATGCGTGCGAAGGTAATTAAGTTCAACACACAAATCTGAACTTCAATAGTCATCTTTTCTATTGTTTAGCCATTCTTCATCTCTATAGGTTTATTTTACGAAGAACTACAGACAATATGATGGGAAATACGTAAGAAGATGCATGAGTTTTGTCAACGAGTCGCTATATGTGTGAAGTTTTTCAGAGAAACAAGTCTGTCTAAAAATAGAGTAAACGAGAGAGGTGGCAAACTTGTGAAATCAAAAACAAGGTCGTTTTATTGTTTTGTAAAATTCGACCACTTTTGTAAGCGTGTATATTGATTATCAAGATAATATAAAACCATATGCTATATTTATTTTGCTTAACAAGAAGTGTCGGTTCTGTTTTGATGACTGTTCAAAATTACAAATGTCAAAATTAACAAAAGGGACAGTCGATAAAGTAAACGACAACAAGCTTATCGCTATAAAAAATACGACTAAAATTACAAGGAAGTTATGATGAAAAATATAATGATGCTATCGGCCTTAACAGGTGTATTGGCACTAACTGGCTGTACTACTTTAAAAAACGTAGTCGGTAATGATATGTCAGGTACGCATGAAGTACAGGCAACAAGCAATAATACAGCACCAGTCACTAGCAAGAATGGGGTGCTGGTAGATGCTACCAACCATATGACGTTATATACGTTTGATAAAGATTCTATGAACCAGTCAGATTGCGGTACAGCTTGCCAAGTTGTGTGGCCAATCTTCAAAGCGCCTAGTGATGCTAAAGCCTCAGGTCAGTTCGCTGCATTTAAACGTGAAGATGGCAAATATCAGTGGGCAATGAACGGTAAGCCTTTATACTTCTATGCTAACGATACAAAAGTTGGTGACAAAGACGGTGATGATAAACTTGGCGTTTGGCACGTTATCCCAAGTAAATAACAGGTGTTAGATATAAACTGACTCGAAAACGTTGAGACAAAAAAGCAGCCCGTCCTCTATAGAGGCAGGCTGTTTTTTATTTGCTTGGGGTTACTCTTTACTGTATTAACAGTAGCGTTCATATATTCTCTAGTATTAGATGCAATCTGTACTATGTCACATTTGCTAAAGGCTCAACTTGAATAGTCTCTAGCACTTCTTCTTTGCTAGGCTGTTTTCTGTATAAGGGAAAAAAGTCTGAGAGCAGATCACTTTCCGTGAACCAGATATCCGCCACTAACTCTGTATATTTCACTACATTAACGACGAGTCTATAAGTCTTGAATAGTAACTCTTGCGAGCTAAAGCCTTTTTTATACTCATATAAAGAATCTAAATTGGAACCAACGCCGCCACCAAGATGTAGCACTTCATAACGGTTCTCTCGTCCCCAATTGCGAGCGACATGAGTGATAAGTTTAGAAGGTTGTAGATGCGTATAGGCGTTCAGCGTACCGCCAAGATGAAACTGCATAATGCCTGACTCTTGGCAGAGCGTATATATAGAAGACCCAATTGCTTTATCGTCTTGATAGGCGGTTATCAACAATATTTTTTCTTGAAGGTTTTCAAGCAAATTAAAGAAATAATCATCATCGAAGAAGTAGTAATCACTGGCCTTGACGTGTCGCATTGTCTCTTTATAAATGTCTGAAAACACCATCGCATTCTGCCGAGTTAAGAATTCTGTTTTTGTCACGACATCCATTTTTATGGCTTTTTTGATACCGCGGCGATGTCGATTTTGTGTCTCGCTCCAATGCTCTTCTTCAGACTTACTCAAATCAGACATCAAGGTCAGCCCGTGAGTCAGTGCTTTGCCAACTGTAGGTATCCATTCTTTATTAATAATCGGGTGCAACCGCATAAATAAGGACACGCAGCCTCTCTCGCAAAGAAAAGCTCTTATCTCATCTAGTAAGACGTCTAACTCGGCATCAGTAAGGGTTTTGTCCATCAACGGGCCACCGTAACCATAAGTGGAAGTAGCATCCCAGTGCTCTGAGTCAATTTGTCTAATTATGATGGGTAACAATACTTCTTTATCTTTATAGCGAGCGATGATTCCTTGAGGTTTGCCCTTGTCGATGACAGCTGAGGCCGCAATCCAACCAGATAAGTGATATATATCAAAATGATGATTTGATACCTTCTTATCCCACTCAGCATCTATCGCTATGTAATCAACTTGTACTGTATCCACGTTGCTGCTCCCTCAGTGTTGCGTTATATATTCGTAAATCCGTATATACGAATATAACAACAAAGTATGAAGCCTTCAAGTACATAAAAACCTTTTATGTAAAATAATGAATATATATGATTAGAGCGTAGAAGCATTTATAGGAAATAAAAAAGCAACCTGCCTCTATAAGTGAGGGTAGGCTGCTTTTCTCATTTTTTTCAAAAGCCGTTAGAGAGCTATAAGCTTACAGTTATTTCTTTTCTACTAGCTCGCCATCGATTTGGATAGGGACATTGGTCGTGATACCGTCAACGTAAGCGGTCATACCATAAGCGGCGCGATCAAGTGTACCAGTGGCACGGAAACCAACGACTGGCTCTTTAGTAAGAGGGCTATTAGCGATTTTGTTTAACGTGACATCTAAGGTCAGTGGTTTGGTTTGACCAAGCAAAGTGAAGTCACCGGTTACTTTAGCCTGTTGTGGATTGATGAATTTGACCTGAGTAGATTTAAAAGTCATGGTTGGATACTTTGCAACATTAAAAAACTCATCTGTCTTTAAATGCTTGTCACGAGCATCCCAATTGGTGTCGATACTATCAGTCGCAATGGTAAAGTTCATGCTGGTTTTATCAGGAGCTTTAATATCGTAATTCACCATACCTTTGACATCATTGAAGTGGCCCATGGTGGTTGAAAACCCCAAGTGACTGACAGAAAATCCGACGCGAGTATGTGAGTCATCTAGCTGCCATTGAGTCGGTAGGGCAGCGCTTGCCATGGTAGTAACTGCTAATGCTGAGCCAATAAATAGTGCTTTGGTGGCCGTGCTTATTTTAGTATTTAACATTAAATGGTCCTTATTTAATTCAGTTAAGTTACGAGTGATTGAGAAGTAAATTAGTTGCTGGTAGCGATGTTCAAATGGAGTTTGTATCGCGTAGCTGTACCCTTTAAGTATACTATGTATAATTAAGAGCTAAGGTTGTATTTGGTTAGATTATCTACAATAGTAGATATCATTGATTAATTTAACTAACTTTATTACTGTACTAAAATCAATCGCCTATCTCAACACTCTCGAGCTTTCAGTGACAACTTATCACATATCTCTATCACAACTGCTCCTTGCGTCTTACGTCAAAAACCGTTAAAATCGCGGTTTAATTTTCCCGCTGGGGAAAGGCTAAGCGAACAGAAGGGTGGTGTTGGGTGCTGGAATAAGCCAGTGACGCAGTTGCCATACTTGTAATGTCCTTAGTGCCTCAGTTACGTATGTCATCATTTGTTTGATACATCATCGCTGATGCTGTATTTAGACGTTGTACATACATCGGACCTAGAGAGTATATTATGCGTAAAGATATCCATCCTAATTACCAAGAAGTTTTATTCCACGACACTAACGCTGACGTGTTCTTTTTGACTCGCTCAACTGCTAAGACTAAAGCGACTCGTGAATACGAAGGTAAAGAATACCCATACTACCCACTTGATATCTCAAGTGCGTCGCATCCATTCTATACTGGTGAGCAACGTAAAACTTCTACTGAAGGTCGTGTTGCAAGCTTCAACAAACGCTTTGGCGCATTTGGTGGCCGTAGCAAGAAAGCTGCAGACGCTGCTGAATAATTTACACTTATGGTGTAAATATATTTCGCTAAGCAATAAAAAACCGCTGATTATTCAGCGGTTTTTTTTGGTTTAATTTTTTATGATCTAAAAATCATGCTATCAAGTTTTTAGCGCTCAAACTCAGTGGTAGATGAGTCCAATATCTGAATAGAATCTAGTAACTGAATAATAGTCTCTACGATTTGCTGCGCCCAATAGCCGTACATCAGACTGCTAGGATGAAATCCATCACTGGCAAACATCACATTGATATCGATAGCCGAGCCATTTGCATGCTCTTCTAGCATCCGTGTAAAGTCAGTTGCCATATAGGTGACACCAGCATGAGCCGCACAAACCTGCTGCAATATCCCATCCAGTATCGATGCTTTTGCACCCACAAAGTTATTGAGCGGAGCAGGGATTGCAGGCATTTGCGCCATTGGTGGCAAACTTAAAAAAACCAGTTCTCGTACGCCAAATTTGCGCTGTGCAACATTGATAATGTCTTCAATTTGCTGTTGCCATTTATGTACAGAGACATTGGACGTCGTATCATTGACCCCTACGCTTAGCAACATCACATCGATAGGCTGTTCAGGAGCTGGTAGGACATATAACCTGCGTAGAATATCAAAGCTGGTATGACCTGTTGTCGCTTGCAATGACCAATTGAGTCGAGCAAAGTTCGATTGGATAGCTTTGTTTTGCTCCAGTATCGGTATGAGCTTACCGACCAACGCTTCTTGCTGCGTTTGGCTACCCACACCTGCCGCTGCCGAATCACCAACTACCATGAGGTTAAATGTCTTAGCATTTTGCGTTGATACCTCATTATTCGCTTGAGGCAGCTCAATCATGCCGTGCCTTTCGCCATGTGGTTCAGGTAAGCGGACTGTATCACGCTTGATTTTGCGACCTTGATAGAGGTAGACAGGGGCAAGTAAGACGTCTCTTGCAACCGATGTCAGCTTATTAGTATCTACCATCCTGCACGTTCCCTGATAGTGGTGAGACTGTCTTCAATTAACAATTGACCATCGACGTAGACATCGCGTAATAGATTGTCAGTTGGGTCGCTCATCTCATTTTCTTTCATAGTTGTTAACTGGCCGCTGTCGTCTTTTACCAGTGCCAATCGTCCTTTTTTCGAGCGTTTTGAGCGGCTGGTGACAGGATCTTTATAAATATCCTTCCATGCGCCATCGATAGAGATAGCGCTAGATTTCATTGCCCAACTCATGGTGTCGCGGTTGACTTGCTGCAATAGACCACCGCCCATACCAAATGTCACGTTTTCTATGCTAAAGCCTGCTTTGATGACCACATCAATAATTTTACTTAAGCTTTGCGAGCTGATGCCATCACCTTGGATGATGCGTACGTAGTCGGGTAGCACTTTATAGCCTTTACTGTTTATGGTCGTACCGAACTTCACTGCCAAGCGCTCTAACGCTTCACGGACGACTTTGGTAGGTTCGCCGCTGTCTGGACGAATGACCAAAGTGCCGCCCATATTTTTGACTTCATCTTTTAAGGCGTCGCCCCAGATATTGTCGATGGCATTCCATAAATCATAACTATCTGAGACGACCGAAAATGCTTTGTCTGTGCCACCAAACTGTTCGATCATATTGTGAAAAGCAGCAGTCTCGCTACCACGTCCCCAAGCTGTCATCGTACTGTGCTCGGCCGCTGGAATAGAGAATGCAGGCATATCATCACCCATCTGATACCAGCGACTAGCAGCAATAAGCGCTGTCATCGAGTCAGTACCAGCAAAGTTGACCAAATGCGCTAAGCTACCGAGTGCAACTGTTTCTTGGCTCGATGCACCGCGCGCGCCAAAGTCATGCAAGCGAAAAGGCAGGGATTCTGTATTGTCCGCTGATTTTTCTAACGCTTGACGGATAATGTCTTTGCAATAGTGAGAAACACTAGCGACCGTGGATGGATACCAAATCGCACGCAATAGCGCTGTTTCGATATAGCTGGGTAGCCAGTAAAACTCAGGATCGGTATTGATCACTTGGCAGACTACATTGGACACAGGCACGATGCTGCCTTCGGGTACGGCTTGGATACGCAGTGGCAAATAGCCGTCATGTTTTTCGATTAAATGTTCCCAGCCAGCACGATTGAAGGTCAGGCCATGCGCTTGAATGACCTTTTCGGCTTCATCGATATCTTGATGAGTAATAGGCGTACTTAAGTACTCTTTGATAAAGGCTTGTAAACCAAAGAACACCACATCGTAGTCTCCCTTGCGCGCCTCAATGTAGCTTGACAGATACTCGCTACCGCTCGGGTATTGGACCCAATGTGAGGTTTTATAGCTGTCGCTATTTAAGATTAAGTTGTTTAAATTACTGGTATACATCACAGAACTCCTCTGCTTTGAAATGCCGCAGCTGCTTTAATAAAAGAACAGTGGCGGCGGTTGATTGCCGTCTATCGGCGTTGGTATCAAATCATTAGTGCGTTATTTAGTGATAGCTGTTTTGATTACAATTTGCTCAAGTAGCTATTAGAAAAAGCTACTAAAAAAGACTACTAAGGAAAGCTACTAGAAAAAACGATTAGCAACGAACTACAAGCCCACCATCTTAGTAATAATTGCATAGTGATCTTCAAACATCATTTTTGCATCAAGCTCTGCCAAGGGTAGCCAAAATGCCTTGGTCGCATCATCGCCGCCTTTTACTTTTGGCAGACCTTTTGGATCGTTTTTGAGTTGAAAATAAAACGCTTGAGTAATGGTGCGACCACGCGCTGAGCGATATGGGTCGTCAAAGGTATGTTGGCTATGGCAGGAGCCGCGCAGTACTGGCTCAGGCACCTTGAGGCGAGTTTCTTCACGTAGCTCACGGATACAAGCATCAAACAGCGTCTCCTTTGGATTTAAAAATCCACCCGGCAGCGCCCAGAGTCCACGACCTGGCATACTGCGTCGCTCAACCAGTAGAATGTGCCCCGACTGTACAATCAATGCATCGGCTGTCATAAAGGTAGGCGGGTATGGTGCTGATTCCCACTGTCTTTTATATTTATCAATAAAGTCTGCTTCTTCATGCAGCTGATGATAATCGTCAGTTTGTTTGAATGCATCGAGGACGTTGCGCGTAGACTCAGGCGTACGCTCAGGTGTCGGCGTAGCACCCATCAGATAGCTGTCGCGAATCGGCGTGGCTGATAAGTTATGATAATTGGGCACTGACACAGAGTCCCAGTTGGGAAACAATGACAGATAGTAAGATGAGCTATCTTTTGAATGACCAATCAAGCCAATATCCGTCTGCAAGTCGCCAGTGACAGATTTTACGCCTGCTTGCACATACTGTAGCCAGCGGGTGTCATTATAAAGTGCGTCATCTAAGCCAACACAGTGAATGCGTGCGGCTTCTTCTTCAGAGTAGGCGCCTTTAATCATGGCGGCACGCTCAGCGACGCTAAATGGATTGCGTAAGCTACGTGGCAAGTTGGCTGAGCCAATGAGCATAATCACTTCGTCTGAGCGTTTTAATGCCTCATCGATGACGGCTTTGTGACCAGCATGGAACGGCTGAAAGCGACCGATAAAGACTAGATAGCGATAGTGTTTACTGCTTTTTTGATCTAGGTTCTGCTTATCTGACTGTTGCTCTGATAATTCACTCATAGACGCCAACTTCCTACGACTTATTTTTATTGATTAAAAATTAATGACGCTAATACTGACACAGCCCATGACTTTCTGACAAGTATAAAGATGTTTAGGGGTGTGTCATTATCGAAACCGTCCAATCGATACATATGCTTTAACGGGCATGCTTCTCTATCCATGCCGTCACCGTTGGCCAGATCTCTGTGGCAGCATTGCGGCTGATCATGATGCGACTGTGCGTATAATCATCTAAATCGCCGTTACTAAGCGAGTATTCTCGAAAGACATTGGTTGAGTTGTTAAAGCCATCAAAAAACAAACGACAGCCGCGAGTAGGGGAGATGAAGGTATCGCCTTTCGCGCTAATAGAATAAACAGGAATGGTAATCTGAGCCATATGATGTCGATAGTCAATAAAGTTATCGCCAGTACTTTTCTGCTGACTAATGCTTTCGTTCACTTCGTCTATATTCGTCCTGCCTTTCTCAAAATTAGCCTTTTTCAAAAAACTGCTTCTAAAGTTTTTTTGCAGATTCCAGTCATACCACTGGGTCATCGTATAGTAGCTTTCGTTAAAAGGGCCTACCTTGAATTGCTTAGCTGGTATGAAGCCGACCAACCGAGTGACTATCTTGGCTGTAAGTATTTTTGCGTAGCTGGTCGAGTCTTGCGCCGCCCCAAAAGCTTGGCAGGCAAACATACTTATACTATTGACCTTATCGATATAGCTTGGGTTTTGAATAAGAAACATGGTCAGGCCAACACCGCCACCACTATGAGTAACGCAGTGCAGGTTATCGAGTTTTAATTCTTCAAAGAAATAACGAAAAGTCGCTTCATAGTCGTAAGTGGCGACGGTCTCAAAGTTGAATTTTTCTTTCGGTAGCGAGCTATCACCATGCCCACGCCATTCCATGATGTAGCAGTGATGACCAAGCCCTGCAAAAT
The DNA here is from genome assembly GCF_001435845.1 of Psychrobacter sp. P11G3. Taxonomy (NCBI): domain Bacteria; kingdom Pseudomonadati; phylum Pseudomonadota; class Gammaproteobacteria; order Moraxellales; family Moraxellaceae; genus Psychrobacter; species Psychrobacter sp. P11G3. The sequence continues at coordinate 2,899,850 of NZ_CM003596.1, read as the reverse complement.
ATTCAGCGATTTTGAGGCAAGTTTGCTTGTCAGAAAACGTACCATGCGTCAAAAATATGTTTTGCGGTGTGATGTCAGGCAGGCTGTTTTCTGACGTGTTAGCTATCGTAGCTTCTTCTGAATTATCAACTACCTTCCAAACGGCAATTTTCTCATCATCCTTGGTAGTTACTAGGTGCAACGTCCGTGTCATCATAAAATGATCCTATCTAAAAAACACATAATCTTTATACAAGTCGATATTTATACAAGCTGATAGTTATACAAGACAATTAAAAGTTACCATGCTCATAACGCTAATGCATAAAATCATTCAAATTATCAATACTACGTCAAAACCAGATGACTTGCTCGGACTAGATGTGAACGGTATGACATATCGAAAACGCTGAGTGCGCTTGATAAATGGCGCCGCTGTCTTTATATAGAGAATAACTTGGCAGCCTACACAATCATTCAGTGTGTTTATTTGTCATGGTTTACATATTGAGTTGCTTTACCACCTGTTAGCATCATTAAAAAAACCAATGACGACCATTTGCCATAGCCTCACTTCAATTCACAGTAGCGTGGTCGGAATTGATGTGTGATTCAGGTATAATGACTGCTATAGACGGATTAAACTTTATACTCATGTCGGACAATGTCATACAATAATAAATATCAATCATTGCCAGTCTGTATGCCTTATATAAATCGTAAACATTTTAAAAATCCAAATTCACGACACAGTAGCCATAATAGATATAGCGTTTGTGTCATAACGCATAGGAAACATTATGAGTGAGCAAAACCAAGCTGATAACCAACTAGACCAAACTGCTGGCTATGAATCAGCCCTAGATACCGAGCAAGTCGAAGCAAAAAGCAACATCACTATTACTGAGTCAGCTCAAGGCTACTTGGCAGATTTGTTATCTAAGCAAGATACCGATGGTATCGGTGTGCGTATTTTCGTTGAGCATCCTGGTACGCCGCGTGCAGAGTGCTGCATGGCTTATAACCAGCCGGGCGAAGAAGACAGCGCTGACTTGCGTTTTACGTATGAAAACTTCTCTGCATTTATTGAGGCGGCGTCAGTACCTTATTTAGAAGACGCGGTCATCGATTATAATAAAGATCGTTTTGGTGGTCAGCTGACTTTCCGCGCGCCAAACTCTAAAGTACCTAAAGTAGGCGCTGATGCTAGTGTCGAAGAGCGCATCAACTATGTATTGCAGTCAGAGATCAACCCTGGCTTGGCAGCGCATGGCGGTGACGTACAGTTACTTGAACTGATTGATGAAGAAGGCATTGGTTTAACCGCTGTATTGAAATTCGGTGGTGGTTGCCAAGGGTGTTCAGCGGTTGATATGACTCTGCGTCAAGGCGTTGAAGTGCAGCTAAAACAGCAAATTCCAGAATTGACCCAAGTGGTTGATGAAACTGACCATACTCGTACAGAGAATGCTTACTATAAATAAAGTAAAAAACAATTAAAAGCAATTGGCTGCTATAAAGGTGGCCATATCTCTAGTATAGCTATACCTATTTGGTTTGCTGCTTATTAATATTTGTCATGAAGAGATGAGTATTTTGCTATTCTTTTAATAAAGAAGCTGAGTTAAGATGAACTCAGCTTTTTTTATTGCTATGATTTAGCAGACAGCTTTTTAAGGTGATTTTTGAGCGATACGTCGTCAACAAATCATCTTTTATCAAAATAAAGGAATGTACTATGAGTGACGGATCAGCAGACCAGCAAACAGCCCAACAATCAGTAACCCCTCAACGTCTTGAGACCTTAGCGATTCATGCTGGCTATAGTGTAGAGCCAACGACCAAAGCAGTCGCCGTGCCTATTTATCATACCAGTTCATATGCGTTTGATAATACTCAGCATGGTGCAGATCTGTTTGATTTAAAAGTCGCAGGCAACATCTATACTCGTATCATGAATCCAACCAACGCGGTGCTAGAAGAGCGTGTAGCTGCGTTAGAAGGCGGTATTGGTGCGCTTGCCGTAGCTTCTGGTATGGCTGCCATTACTTATGCGATTCAGACCATTTGTGAAGCAGGCGACAATATCGTCGCTGTATCAACGCTATATGGCGGTACTTACAATTTGTTTGCCCATGCATTGCCGCGTCAAGGTATCGAAGTGCGCTTCTTTGATCATAAAGACCCAGAAGCCATTCGTGATCTAATCGATGATAAGACTAAAATGGTGTTTGCAGAGAGTATCGGTAACCCACTAGGTAATATCGTCGATATTCAAGCGCTTAGTAATGTCGCTCACGAATACGGTGTGCCTGTCGTGATTGATAATACGGTGGCGACGCCTGCGATATGCCGTCCATTTGAGTTCGGTGCAGATATCGTGATTCACTCATTGACCAAGTATATGAGTGGAACGGGTACATCAATTGGTGGTGCGATTGTTGATAGCGGTAAGTTTGCTTGGGGTGATTATCCTGAGCGTTTTCCACTGTTGAATACGCCAGATCACAGCTATCATGGAGTAAACTTCGTCAAAGATGTAGGCGCACCAGCCTTTATCGCCCGTGCCCGCGTTGCGCCACTACGTAATACTGGGGCAGCACTTAGCCCGCTAAATGCCTTTGGCATCTTGCAAGGTATGGAGACGCTGAGCTTACGTATGGAGCGTCATGGGCAGAACGCACAAGCCGTCGCAGAATATTTGCGTGACCATGACAAAGTTGCGTGGGTGAAATATGCAGGTCTGTCTGACCATCCTGAGCACGAGCTTGCCAAAAAATATATGAAGGGCACGCCTTCTGCTATTTTGACCTTTGGTGTTAAAGGTGGCCTCGAAGCAGGAGCGCGCTTTATCGATGCGCTGCAACTGATTACTCGTCTGGTAAATATTGGTGATGCGAAGTCACTAGCATGCCATCCAGCGACGACCACGCATCGTCAGTTAAATGAGCAAGAGCTAGAAAATGCAGGCGTCAGTACGGACATGGTACGACTGTCGATTGGTATCGAACATATCGAAGACATCAAAGCCGATCTTGCCCAAGCATTAGCTTCTGCTTAATACAAAGAGCATCTATTAATTGAGCAAACTGTTTGAACAAGTCTAATATAAACAAAAAGCCCATATCGATTTGATATGGGCTTTTTGTTTTGCGTCCAATAGATGTGTTTAACGATTAAGCAGACAGTACACGCTGCGCGATATCTCGATAATCGTGCGAGGCAAGACGCGGTCCAAACTGCTGAATAACTTGTGCTGATATTTCGCTGGCAAGACGACCGCATTCTGGCAGACTATACTGCTGCGATAATGCATATAAGAAAGCACCAGCGTAGTTATCACCTGCACCGTTGGTATCGATGACATTGGCCACTGCTGGTGTGGCAACGTCATGCACTTCAACTTCTGCCTCGTCATTAGGCTGGTGCGCGATGACCGCACCGTTGGCACCATCAGTGACGACAGCAATTTGGCAATATTCAAGCAGGGCACGCGCCGCTGCTTTGACTTGTTTTTTATCTGTAAACAGTCTAGCTTCTTCGCTATTACAGAATATCACTGCGACTTTATTGCCGAGCATATTAAGCAAACCATCTTTGGCAAATTTTACTACTGCAGGGTCAGCAAAGCTCACTGCTATTTTTGCATTATGAATACCGGCTTGTTGACGTAATTGAGTCATCGCTGGTTGGATACTCTCAGACATCGCCAGATAGCCTTCGATATATAGCCAATCTGCTTGTGTCAATGCGTCAAAATCAACATTGTCAGCGGCAATCTCACTTGAGGTACCAAGATAAGTCTGCATGGTGCGTTCGCCATCTTCGGTAACGGCAACCACACATGAGCCGGTCACACCGCCTTCATGAATAGATTTGTCTGAGGTCGCGACACCTGCTTCATGCAAGTCTCTGAGGTAAAACGCCCCTTGATCATCATCACCGACGCGGCAAGCATAAAAAGGCTTACCGCCTAAGCTGGCAAAGGTAAACATGGTGTTGGCTGCAGATCCGCCGCCTGCTTGTTTTGATGGCTCAATCTCAGCCAGTTTAAAGTAAGCCAGTAGTTGCTGCTGCTCTTCAAACTCTGCCAGCGTCATATTACCTTTGGTCAACTCGGTCTCTTCTAGTGCCGCATCTGACAGCACATATTCATGATCAACCAACGCATTACCTATTGCCATTACATCGTACATTGCTTATCTCTCCTCAATTCATTTATAAATGGTTATCTTTTTATTATTAAAAACTAGTCTGCTTGCAACTCTAGTAGACGCTGATAAAGTGCATTTTTCTTTACACCAGTGATGTCAGAGGCCAGTGCGGCTGCTTTTTTGACTGACAAATCCTCCAACAAACGCTGTAGCAATTTATCATGCGTACTGATGTCGTCAGTGTCTTTTGCCACACCGACGCCAGCGACCACCACGACTATCTCACCGCGTTGTTGATTGTCATCTGCTTTGACAAATTCAACCAACTCGCCAAGGGTGCTCTTATGTACCGTCTCAAACGTCTTAGTTAATTCCCGACAAAAAGTCACTGCGCGGTCTGCACCAAATATCGTTGCCATGTCTTCTAGACTAGCTACGATGCGATGCGGCGCTTCATAAAAGATTAAAGTTTCGGTACGTGCGATTAGATCGCTCAGCTGTTTTTGACGACCATGTGTTTTGGCGGGCAAAAACCCAATAAAGCTAAATCGATCAGATGGTAACCCTGCTACTGACAATGCGCCAATTGCAGCAGAAGCTCCAACGATAGGTGATACGGTCACGCCAGCTTCATGCGCGGCTTGCACCAGTTGATAACCTGGATCGCTGACTAGAGGTGTACCTGCATCACTAATCAAGGCAACCGAATGACCTTGCTCAATCATTTCAATAATTTTGGGCGTTTGAATGGCGCTATTGTGTTCATGATAGGCCCATAGCTTATTGTGACCTTTTTGCTTTGTCGTCGTATCATCATCTTCGACACTACTTTTGGCAGGACGAGTCTCTGAGTCTTTTGTCTCGTCACCTTTGCTGCCTTTGGTATCGATGCCAAAATGTGACAGTAGTTTACCTGAGGTGCGGGTGTCTTCGCAGGCAATAATGGCGACCTGCTTTAAGACATCAATTGCGTGCGATGTCATGTCGGACATATTGCCAATCGGCGTGGCAACGATATAGAGACAAGCTGGCATCGCAGTAGGGGTAGACATGAAAACCTCGGGTCGTTAAAAAGACGTTAAAAAACAATAGTGCGCTAGTATGTACAGTCGTTATCTATGGTTTTTCAGTCAAATAATAGGTGAGGGAACCGATAGATTTTGAGAGTAGAACGTGCAGAAGTGGCTAGTTTAGCATGTTGTGCTATGATAATTCTCAAATGTTAATCAGACCAATTAACCTTATGCCTAATCATAAGCCCTTAATCTTAACCTCACCAAAACAACGCCAAGGCAGCCTGTTTGAGCAGCAGGCGTGTGAGTATTTACAAGCGCAAGGGTTGAGGTTGGTTGCGCAAAATTGGCAACAGCCAAAAGTAGGTGAGCTGGATCTGGTCATGATTGAGACAGGTTCAGCATGGTCAGCACTAGTATTTATTGAAGTTCGCCAGCGCAAGTCCTCGAATTATGGCGATGCAGCACTCAGTGTGACAGCCAGCAAACAGCGTAAAGTTATTAAGACAGCGCAGTCCTTTTTGCAGCAGTATCCTGAATATGCTCATTATGATTGCCGCTTTGATGTCATTGCTTACAACACAATGAATGAGTTGAGTCTAAAAGATGAGCAGTTAGACAATCAACCAGAATGGATTCAAAATGCTTTTATAGCCAGTGCTTGGTAATAGAATAATTGAGATAGATGCTGCCAAATGAAGCATCTAACCATATCTGACAAGTAAGGTTCGTTACTAAAAAGCTAACCGCTGATGGCCAAAATTAAGTAAAGTAGCGGTTATAGTTAACTTCCTATAAATCAGATACAGTATTAGCTTATAGCTACTTTTAGCTCGTTACTACTAGGGCGTGTTTTCTTCAAAATAAAGACACGACCTAGATTAAGATTTGCTCAATTTATAAAATTGTCACAACCATGTTCTAAGAGGTAAATAATGACACGGATGCATTTGCGCACTGCTATTTTTGGTTCACCACGCCGTATTACGACTGGCATTATGATTGCTGCCTGCGTTGTCAGTACAGGTTGTGCCACCAACTATCTGACCAACAGTACAGAAGGGACTTACGGCGTGCCAATGACTGAGCGCACGATTCCGCAGCGTCTGCTCGATCGTAGTATTGAACATACTGCCAAAATCAATGTATACGGGTTAAAAGAAAACCTGCAGCAAACCAGCCGTATGGGTATCGATAGCTTCAATAGCGAAGTACTGCTCACAGGTGAAGTGCCAACTGAAACGCTCAAAGCAGAAGTAGAGAAAGTCGTTAGTTCTATGCCAGATGTACGCCGTGTCTACAATGAGATGGAAGTGAGTGCATCAAAAGGGTATAGCTCGACGGTTCATGATGGCTATATCACTTCAAAGCTGCTGGCCAAAATAGCTGCTAGCGATGGTGTGAGTGCCTCACAAATTAAAGCCGTTACTAATAATGGCGTGGTCTACATTATGGGCCGTATGACACCCACTCAGCAGAGTCATCTGATTGATATCGCTAATGGCACCGTTGGGGTCACTGAGTTGGTATTGCTGACAACTGTCGTTGACGATAGAGGGGTCAAAATAAATAATGATGACATCATGTATGAGAATAATTTGGCCAATCCTGCAGTAGCGCCAGCTGCTCAAGATACTACTATCAGTACGGCAACGCCTATTGTCATAACGGAAGAAGAGGCTACTACTACGCAGCCGTCTTCAAGCCCTTATATTGACCTTTATCAGAATCAGTAAGAACTTTTAGTTCGCCATGCAATAAATGACGTTAATCACAATAAGCCTAAATAGTGATAACAGTAAAGGCACGAGAAATCTTCAGCCAGTGAGTACTATATCAATAGTAAAACGTAGCAGAGTCAGCGCATTAGCCAACGATACTAATATCAAACACATCATTGGCTAATGGATGAACCATTATCGCTGTTAGCCTGTTACTACTGATTGATAAATAAATATAATAGGATACTGGTCATGAAGGATTCACAGGCAAATATACAACCAAATAAAGAAACAAGCGTCATTGGTAATGTAGGCATACACAATAAACCTGCTCATAAGAAAACACGAACATTGAGACTTGGTGGTGCGGCAATATTGGCATTGGGCAGTATCGCGTTAGCCACGCAAAACGCACAGGCATTATCACCGTTGGCTATCGTCAATGGGATTACTTCTAGTGGTGGCGTTGGGGTAAGTAAGGATATCTTATACGGTGATCAGCCTTCACAAGACCTAGATATCTATTATCCAAAACCGCTAGCACAAGCAATGAAATCTCAAAGTGCTATTAATACCAGCTATCCTATGGTGGTATTTGTCCACGGCGGTTCATGGGAGAGCGGCAATAAAGAACAATACGCCTTTGTCGGTCAGAGCTTAGCCAAAGCAGGGTATGTCACCGCAGTGATTAATTACCGTAAAGCGCCTGAGCACGTCTATCCTGATTATGTCAAAGATGCAGCTCAGGCAATTGCTTGGAGTATTGAAAATGCGACCAGTCTCCATGCTGATCCGTCACGCCTAGCGGTGATGGGGCATTCTGCTGGCGCGTTTAATGCAGTAGCAGCCGTTGCCAACGAAGACTTTTTGGCACCTTATGGTATTAAGCCAACAGATATTGCAACCGTTATCGGAGTTGCAGGTCCTTATAGCTATGATTTCCGTAAGTTCAGTAGTGCAACGGCATTTGGCTCCAATGCTACGCCCGATCAGGTGATGCCAGATCGTCAGATTAAAGGTGCACAGCCGCCGTATTTATTATTAACCGCTGAAAAAGACAAAATTGTACATGTGACCAATACAATCAAAATGACAGAGGCATTTAAAAAAGCAGGCGTCACCGTTGAAACGGGCGAAATAGAAGGGGCTAGTCATGCAACCAGTATTGGTGCGATGGCACCGCCGCTGCGCTGGGTCAATGATGTACGTGCGCAAGTATTGACCTACTTGGATAAAACGCTCAAATAGCTTATCACTATGTATATCGACGACTTTTGACCATTTAATTGATAGTACTGTCTTAATGCTCAAACACACTTGAGTAAGACAGTACTGTAAGATATGCAAACTCTTGTTATAATGTCATCACTTTAAATCTATACCCTATTCTAAACTTTAAGGCAGACTATTCTATGAGCATGAACGCTGACGATTTGATCGCATTTTTACAGACTCACTTCCCAGACGCTTTTATTCAAGCTGCCAACCAAGGTAATAAGTTTGACGTACGCGTGGTCGATGCCAGCTTTGAAGGCAAACGCGCGGTTCAACGTCAGCAAGCAGTATATGCGTTAGTCAATGATAAGATTGCGAGTGGCGATATTCACGCACTTAATATCCAAGCACTGACGCCTGCTGAGTGGGACGCTCAATCAAAAGGCTAATTAAATAGCTGTCTATATGACTAGATATTGCTGAATCGGCCATATGCATGGTTGAAAGTTGTAGTTCTGGTTTTCATAATTTTTTATACTCATCGCTAGGTTGTCACCTTTATGGATCAATTTTTAATCACTGGTAGTAGTCGTATCGCAGGGGAAGTCACCATCTCAGGCGCCAAAAATGCCGCTTTGCCGTTACTCGCAGCTATGATATTGGCTGAGACTCCAACGACACTGCATAACGTGCCGTCACTACAAGACGTGCGAACGTTGATTGAATTGATCGGTGGCATGGGTATCAAAATCCAGAAGCAAGATGATACGGTCACTTGCGATACCAAGAGTATCGATAATTTTTATGCCCCGTATGATTTGGTCAAAACCATGCGCGCGTCAATCTTGGTGCTAGGGCCGTTACTTGCACGTTTTGGCGAAGCCGAAGTCTCATTGCCAGGTGGCTGCGCGATTGGTTCACGCCCTGTTGATCAGCATCTAAAAGCTTTTGAAGCGATGGGTGCCGCAATCAGTGTGGAGAATGGCTATGTAAAAGCTCAAGCGCCAAAAGGCGGCAAGCTATTAGGCTGTAATTTCTCATTTGATATGATTACCGTTGGCGGTACTGAAAACGTCATCATGGCAGCAGCATTGGCCAAAGGCACAACTGTCTTAGGCAACTGTGCTTTAGAGCCAGAAGTAGTAGATTTGGCCAATATGTTGGTTGCGATGGGTGCCAAAATAAGCGGTATCGGTACATCAACGATGACCATCGAAGGGGTAGAGCGTCTACACGGCTGTGAGTACTCAGTGGTCCCTGACCGTATTGAAACAGGCTCATACCTTGCTGGTGCCTTGATGACACGTGGCGATGTATTGACCAAAAAAACATCTGCTCTATTGTTGACGCCAGTGCTAGAGAAGTTCGAAGACATGGGTGCAACTATCACGAGTGGTGATGACTGGATTCGTGCGCAAATGAAAGGCCGCCCAAAGGCAGTTGATATTCGTACACAGCCACATCCTGGTTTTCCAACGGATATGCAAGCTCAGCTTATGGCTATTGCTTGCTTAGCTGACGGTACAAGTACTTTTATCGAAAACATTTTCGAAAACCGCTATATGCACGTACCAGAGCTCAATCGTTTGGGCGCGTCTATTCAGGTCGACGGTCACACTGCGGTAGTACGAGGTGTCGAAAACTTTACCGCAGCACCAGTGATGGCGACGGATTTACGCGCGTCTATGTCATTGGTAATGGCAGCGGCGACCGCTGAAGGCGAGAGCCTGATTGACCGTATTTACCACATCGATCGTGGTTATGAGCATGTTGAAGACAAGCTGCGTAGCTTAGGCGTGAACATTGAGCGTATTAATACCAACGCTTAATATTGATTGACTCAATATCGACTGTTACCCATATTACGATATAAATTAAAAATTCCCCTTTCAATAGGGGACTGCACATGGACACGATGTCATTATGACTGAGACAAGCAAATCTTTACCAGCCAGCGGTTTATTAAACGAAGTAAACGATGAGTTTTCAGGTCTAACCTTAGCTTTATCAAAAGGCCGCATTCTAGAAGAGACCATGCCACTGCTACGTGCAGCTGGCGTTGATCTTTTAGAAGATCCTGAAGCGTCACGTAAACTTATTTTTCCAACCTCAAATCCAAATGTGCGTGTATTGATCTTGCGTGCCAGCGACGTGCCGACCTATGTCGAACATGGCGCTGCTGACTTTGGGGTGGCAGGTAAAGATGTGCTGCTTGAGCATGGTGCCAATCATGTTTATGAATTGCTCGATTTGCAGATTGCTCAGTGTAAACTGATGACTGCGGGTGTGAAAGATGCACCGCTGCCAAATCGTCGTCTGCGTATCGCGACCAAATATGTCAATGTCGCTCGTGCTTATTTTGCAAGCCAAGGTCAGCAGGTTGATGTCATCAAGCTTTACGGTTCGATGGAGCTTGCGCCATTGGTTGGCTTGGGCGATCTGATTGTCGATGTGGTCGACACAGGTAACACACTACGCGCCAATGGGCTTGAAGCACGCGATCATATTTGTGATGTTTCCTCACGTCTGATTGTCAATCAAGTCAGCTATAAGCGCAAATTTGCATTACTAGAACCAATCTTAGATAGCTTTAAAAATAGTATCGCCAATGGCTAATTATTCAGTGCAAGTCATTGGTAATATAAAGCACGGTTATACAAATTTTTAAACCAGTTTAGCAGGCTATGAGTGACGTAGCGTGCTAAACTGGTTTTGTTGTCTTAGCTTGCGAAAATATAAAATCACCATAAAATTCAGACAAGAAGACATCGAATAAGTCGCAATACTCTTACCGTATAAACCTACTTTACTCAGTTCCAAACCGTTCATTTTTAGCACTACTTTACGCTCAGATATAGGATTAGGTCATGCGCCAGTTAAGTACCCAAGATGCCGATTTTGATAGTCAATTGACACAGTTGCTTGCCTTTGAAACAGTCAATGATGCCGAACTACTACATACCGTCGATGATATCATCGCGCAAGTACGTGCTGATGGTGATAACGTCGTGTTGGCATTGACCCAACAGTTTGACCAGCATCCAGCAACGTCGATGCAAGAGTTAGAGTTGTCTAAAGAAGCGCTTGCTGAAGCGTTTGCCAATCTTGATGAAAAAGTAAAGACAGCGTTGACCACAGCCGCAACTCGGGTACAGACATTCCATGAGCGCCAAGTACAAGAAACATGGCAGTATGAAGACGAGCTAGGCAACCGATTGGGTCAAAAAGTCACGCCACTTGATCGCGTTGGGATTTATGTACCGGGCGGTCTGGCTTCTTATCCTTCTTCAGTATTGATGAATGCCATTCCTGCTAAGGTAGCTGGCGTCACTGAAGTTATCATGGTTGTACCAGCGCCTAAAGGTGTGCTTAATCCGTTAGTATTGGCAGCGGCCCATCTGGCCCAAGTCGATCGCGTCTTCACTATTGGTGGTGCTCAAGCAGTAGCAGCCTTGGCCTATGGCACTGAGACGATTCCAGCCGTGGACAAAATCACAGGACCAGGTAATAAGTATGTTGCAGCAGCCAAACGCGCGGTATTTGGTCAAGTTGGCATCGATATGATTGCTGGACCTTCAGAAGTATTAGTATATGCAGAAGGCGAAGCACAAGATAGAGCGGACTGGCTAGCGATGGATCTGTTGTCACAAGCTGAGCATGATCGTATTGCACAAGCTATCTTTGTGACGACTAGCGAAGAGCAGCTCAACGAAGTAGCGTTAGAGATAGAAAAAGCATTGGCTGAACTGCCAAAAGCAGATATCGCGCGTGACTCCTTGCAGAACCGCGGTGCACTGATTTTGGTAAAAGATCGTAGCGAAGGTATGGCACTTATCAATCGTATCGCTCCTGAGCATTTAGAGTTATCTGTTGATAATCCTGACGCACTATTGAGTGATATTCGTCATGCCGGCGCTATTTTTATGGGTCGTCATACGCCCGAAGCTATTGGGGATTACTGTGCAGGGCCAAATCATGTACTGCCAACATCAGGTACGGCGCGCTTTTCTTCACCGTTAGGTGTGTACGATTTTCAAAAGAAATCATCCATCATTTATTGTAGTGAATCTGGCAGCAAGCCTCTGGCTGAGACAGCTGATATTTTAGCGCAGCGTGAGGACTTAGAAGCCCATGCGCGTTCAGCTCGTTATCGTTATCAGTAATTGATTTTGAATTTTTAGCTTTTACTTTTGATATTTATTTTTAATAGTCTTTGTGGCTAATAGTAGGATAATTTATGAGTGAGTCAAAGACAGACACCAGACTGTGGTCGTCTAAAGCGCGCAACTTGTCACCTTATGTTCCAGGTGAGCAGCCGCAACACGACAATCTATGCAAACTAAATACCAATGAAAACCCATTTCCACCCTCGCCAAAAGTAGGGGAGGCTATTGCCAAGGTTTTGGAACAGCAAGCTGATGAGTTACGTTTGTATCCTGCTCCTGAATCTAATGACCTACGTGCTGCATTGGCACAGTCATACAACCTTGATATCAATCAAGTATTTGTCGGTAATGGTTCGGACGAAGTCTTGGCTTTAGTCTTTGCTAGTTTCTTTTTAAAAGAGCGTCCGCTACTATCACCTGATATTGGTTATAGTTTTTATCCTGTATATGCGCAGACGTTCGGTGTGGAGCTCGTACAGATTCCTCTAGAAGAAGATTTTAGCATTGACCCTGATGCTTATCGTCAGCCTTGTAGCGGTATTATCATCGCCAACCCTAATGCGCCAACGGGCTTGCTATTATCACTTGCTGATATTCGTAAACTTGCGAGTGAGCATTCTAATGCTGTCATTGTAATTGATGAGGCGTATATCGATTTTGCTCAGATAGATGAAAGCAATGCAGATGCTCCAGTCTCAGCGGTGAGTTTAATCAATGAGTGTGATAACGTTATCGTGACCCAAACCTTTTCAAAATCACGCTCGCTTGCTGGATTGCGGGTTGGTATGGCCTTTGGCAATGCATCATTGATTGAAGCACTAACACGTATGAAAAATAGCTTTAACAGTTATCCATTGGATAAGTTGGCTCAGGTTGGGGCGACTGCGAGTGTGTTAGATACTGAATACTTTGAGCAAACCCGTCAGCAAGTCATTGATTTACGTACGTCGCTAACAGCAGAGTTGACGACATTGGGCTATAAGGTCCTACCGTCACATGCCAACTTCGTATTTGCTCGTCCAAAAGATGGCGATGCAAGTGCTGTCGCGAGTGCGTTACGTGAGCAGGGTATTATCGTTCGCCATTTTGATAAGCCGCGTATTGCAGAGTACTTGCGTATTACTATCGGTACGGCAGAGCAGAACAACCGTTTGATTGATGCTCTAAAAGCCTTGCAAGTCGATGCTAGCGTTGCTGCTGAATAACATTATATTGATAGCTTAATATAGAATGTTGATAGGTACGTCTCTTTATTCAGAACGCGCACCACTATCAATAAGTCTTAAAAAAAAGCCTGCTAACGTAACGTTGGCAGGCTTTTTTAATTTCAAATTAGCAATAATATTTGAGTTCGCTATCTTAGGTTTTTTGAGCCAGTACTGATAACAAGTTACCTACTTTATCTAAGCATTCTTGGTATTCAGCGTCACAATCAGACGCGACGGTAATACCGCCACCTGCCCACAGATTAACGTGTCTTTCTTCATTAAGGCTATTATCTGACGAAGCATTGGCTTGCAATGTACGAATCAAAACGTTCCATTGACCACTACCATCAAAATTCATATAACCCATAGTGCCACAATAGGCACCGCGTGGCGTAGACTCTAACTCAGTGATGATTTCGACAGCGCGTTTTTTTGGTGTGCCAGTGATAGAGCCAGCAGGCAGACTACCAAACAATACAGCCAACGGATGAGTATCAGCTTTTAGCTCAGCAGTAATGGTGCTCACCATATGATGCACGTTGCTAAAACTCTCAATTGCAAATAACTGTGGTACTTTCACACTGCCAATTTTGGCGTATTTACCTAAATCATTACGCAGTAAATCCACAATCATGACATTTTCGGCACGGTCTTTTTCGCTATTGACCAATTGCTGCTTATACAGATCATCTTGCTCGTTAGTACCACCTCGAGGCATGGTTCCCTTGATAGGCTTGGTACGAATAGAATGTTTGCCAGTGTCTTTTTCTCTAGTGAATGTAAAGAATAACTCAGGTGAGCAGCTTAACAATTCAAAATGATTGCTGTCTGCGTTAAAGCTGCTGCTTCTATTTAGGTAATCACCATCATTGCCCTTAACGCTCATATATCCTGCAAAAGGCGCTTTTGTATTGCGATATAGCGCAGGCAAATAGTCAATAAGCGCAGCTGTTGATTGGCTAACATCATTGCTATACGGTAGTCTGCCAAACCATTTCTGTGTCAGGTTTATCTGATAGCAGTCGCCTTGCTGTAGATAGTCTTGTGTGCGATTAAATGCTTGTTGATAATCAAGCTCACTCCATCGCGGACTTAAAACTAGGGAAGTGATGTTTGATACATCTTTAAACTGTGACTGATTGAGGTGTTTATCAGACAGTTTTTGATCCAGTTCGTCGAGGTAAGAGGTAAGAGTCGTTACAAGATTATCGTTTGTCTTATGACCAATATTCTCAGAAACATCATCGTTAGTTAGATGACTCTTTAACGTCCAACCTATATCAGCATGTGCCGTAGGTGTTAGATAAATATCATAATGTGCCAACGAAGCACAAGGCTGATTTGCCAATTCAATCCTATCAGCAGAGCTTAGCTCATGGGCCGCAATATCATAACCAATAAAACCGATTAGCCCATGATGATAACTGGGTTTTGGGCTTTCTTCGTTATTGATATATGAGGTGTCGTGATTAACTTCTTGAGCATTGCTATAAGCGATTAGCTCATCTTGCCATTCTAGATAGCTCATATAAGCGGTTGTGCTAGCATAGCTATTATCAGCGCTATTTACATCAGTATCGCGACTTAAGTCAGTATTGCGAAAACTCTTAATCACCTTATAAATATTAGGTAAATCACTAGAAGACTGCTCATCATTGGGATAGACAGACCAACTGACTTTTGGGAGTAAACCGATCACGGGTCGACCATCATTATTAAGCCAAACAAGCTGCCAGTTTGCTTTAATATCTTGGTCGAGCAAGTGACGCTGTAGCTGCGGCATCAGCTCTGCAGCAGACAAATCACCAAAACGCCAGCTAGGTTTGCTAGCTGGCGATGGCGCAGAATCTGTCTGCTCAGTTGTATTGTGATTTGATACAAGCATGGGTTAAGCGTCAAACTTTTTGATAATCAGCGTAGCGTTAGTACCACCAAAGCCAAAGCTATTACTCATCAAAGTTTCAAGATTTGCTTCACGCATTTCGGTGACAATATCGAAACCTTCAGCAGCAGGATCTAAATTATCAACATTGATACTTGGAGCGATAAACCCGTCCTGTAGCATTAGTAGACAGTAAATCAGCTCTTGTGCACCAACAGCGCCCAAGCTATGACCTGTCATTGATTTGGTCGAGCTGATAGCAGGTACTTTACTGACGTCATTATCAAATACTTTAGCGATCGCTTTAAGCTCAGTAATATCGCCTAGCGGCGTACTAGTACCATGGCTGTTGATGTAATCAACACTTTCTAGACCCGCTTCGGCTAAGGCTTGTTGCATACAGCGAACTGCACCTTCACCGCTTGGCGCAACCATTTCTGCACCATCAGAGCTGGCACCATAGCCAACGATTTCAGCCAAAATATTGGCACCGCGTGCTTGAGCATGCTCCAGACTCTCTACAACAACCATCGCGCCACCAGCAGCAATCACAAAACCATCACGGTCTTTGTCATAGGCTCTTGAAGCAAGTTCTGGTGTGTCGTTATACTGAGTACTAACTGCGCCCATGGCATCAAACATACAAGACTGCGTCCAATGCTCAGCTTCACTACCACCAGCCAATATCACATCGGCTTTACCCAATTGGATAAGCTCAGCAGCATGACCGATACAGTGTGTCGAAGTCGCACAAGCAGAAGCGAGCGAGTAGGAAACGCCTTGGATTTTGAGACCAGTTGCTAAAGCGGCTGATACCGAGCTGCCCATTGTCTTTGGTACTGCCATTGCGCCGACACCGCGTAGACCTTTTTCGCGCATAGCATCGATAGCATTGACGATATTTTCTGTTGATGCGCCGCCCGAACTTGCCACTACACCCACTCGTGGGTTGTTATTGATGGTATCAAGTGACAGGCCAGAGTGCTCAATCGCATTTAGCGCACTAACATAAGCATAAAGACTGGCGTCACTAAAGAACCGTTTCAGCTTACGATCGATACCACTGGTATCAAGTTCTGATTGATTGATACTACCGCTCACGTGTGATTTAAACTCGTGCTCAGCATAAGAATCGTTAAATGTGATGCCAGACTGACCTTCTTTGAGGGCAGTGGTGACAGTATCTAAATCATGTCCAATACAAGAGACAATCCCTGCTCCAGTAATAACGACGCGGCGCATATGCTATTCCTTATAAGTAACGACTTGCTAGCAGTTGGTTGCAATATTCGTGGTAAATCTATATATGATGTTTAACTATGAGTTAATTCGAACATTATAATGAAAAAATAGTCTATGTAGATAACGATAGCATGAATTTAGGTAACGAAACTCTGTTAACGGTCTATCAGAGGCAATATAAGTTCAGTGTACAATTATGCTCTCAGTTATGGCACATGATAACGTATCAAGCACTGGAAATCTTTGGACAAGTGTAAAATAACGACAAAATAACACTTATGACTGAGTTTTGAGTAAAGAGATGAGAAGTAAGACTAACTACTGACTATGGACGGAATTATACTTTAGATACAAAATTTGTGATTCTAATAACATTGTTCGCACTGACACCAGTTACGATAACTGGCTAAAATAATAGATTCATTATTATTAATAATTAACTATCATACTAAAATACAATTATATTAAAAAACTAACTCATCATATTAAGGACATCACGATGGCAAAGCGTAGTATTCTTTCTAAAAGCATCAATACCATTGGCTCTTTCACTCGAAACAATTTAGAGCGCGTAGGGGCTATGATTGATAGCGTAAACGCCAAAACAGGCAAACCGCGTCAATACAAAGCCGTCGACCTAGGCGATGAAGACTACCAACAAGACTTGTTTCGTGAGCAAACACTAAAGGCTACGCAGCAACTATTAGGACCACGCTTCGCTACTTATGGTAAATATGCCAAGAAAGTTGTGCCGAATAGTTTTTTTCAATCAACAGTTGATGGCGCATTTGCCCAAGTGGCCAACCTCGCTGCGAACTGGAGTCAACTCGACTTACCTAATGAACATCGCTTTGCCAATATTGCTACCTTAGATGACGAAGAGCGTTATGCGCTAGCTACTGATATTGCTAACCAAAATCGCGCGCTTGCAATGATGGGTGGTTTGACGGGTTTGGCAGGTCTACCAGGTTTGCTTGCTGATACATTATGGCTATTACTGGTTTCATTACGTACGGTTTATCAGATTGCTGCTGTATACAATAAGCCACTAACAGGTAAGCAAGGCGTCAAGATGGCGTACGAACTACTATCAAACGCTGATCTGAGCAAGATGCAAGAAAAACAAGCGCTACTAGCTGGTCTAGGTATTGGTAAAGGTTTGCTTGATAACGCTCAAAGCAACGGATTGCATAGTGAACTTAAAAATCTCGGTCTGAAAAATAAAAATGTAAATTTCTATGCTGAGCAAATAGACAAAGTCGCCAGTCAAGTAGGTATTGATTTAGATCAGATTAATTTATCATGGGTTCGTCGTTTTATTCCTGTCACTGCAGTAGCGATCGGCATGCACTATAACAGCCAATTGATCGACGAAGTTATTGGCGTTGCTCAAGCGACCTTTGCACCAGAAGCAAAATTGGCTAATCGTGCTATTACTGATGACAGCAGTAGTGAGGCTAAAGTAGAAAAGGCTGATACTAATGAGGCGAAAAAAGACGCAGAGCACAAAGAAAAAAGCAATGATTCAGAAGAAGAAACTAGCAGTAAAAAAGACTCAGACAAGCAAACGTCTGATAAAAAAGCCAAGTAATAAACATATTATTTGCTAGTTGGGTTAGATATTTATAAGCACCACGGTATTTATCTTGGTTTGATTGAGCAACACGACTTGAAAATTAGGATAAATACCACCACTTAGTTACTATCAAGTACCATTTCAATGTTAAACATCTTTTCTTAATGATGCTTGAGCTCGCTTTGTTTGCTTTATTTATTACGCTATTTTTCGGCGAAAAAACGATAAAGTGATACAATGAGAGGTTGAATGCATATCTGTCAAATGTTGTAAAGCGAAACCATTCATAAGTGGTTGAAATAGCAGCAACAACTCTTTATAATACACTGTCCTAAAAATGGGTGCCCCGAAATCTGCAATTATTGTCAGATAGATGGTGCATTGGCCCATTTTTTTGTTTTATACCAAACGGGAGAAGGATGCCTTATGGCAACAACTAACCAATTGATTCGTAAAGGTCGCAAAACCATCAAGGAAAAGTCAAAAGTTCCTGCGTTGGAAGCGTGCCCACAGCGTCGCGGTGTATGTACTCGTGTATATACTACCACGCCAAAAAAACCTAACTCTGCCATGCGTAAAGTATGTCGTGTACGTTTGACTTCAGGCTATGAAGTATCAAGTTACATCGGCGGCGAAGGTCATAACCTACAAGAGCACAGTGTTGTTCTAATCCGTGGTGGTCGTGTAAAAGATCTACCAGGTGTACGTTATCACACTGTTCGCGGTGCATTAGATTGCGCAGGCGTTAAAGACCGTAAGCAAGGTCGCTCTAAGTACGGTGCTAAGAAGCCTAAAGTTTAATAACTAAACGTTATTAGATAAGCTTTTTGCACTACCCAATAACTGTGCATGGGTTTGGTGTCAGTAGTAATATCGCTTTTATATAAATATATATCTGTGATTTGCTCTTAAAACATACCACCATGCAGTAAGGCTAACTGATAACTCACTGCTATATCCTAATGATAAGTAGTCGATGTTGTGAATGTTAGACACTCCTGAAGATAAGGAAATTTATTATGCCAAGACGTCGCGTCGTTGCTGCCCGTGAGATCCTACCGGATCCTAAGTTTGGTAGCCAAACTGTTGCAAAATTCATCAACCATGTAATGAGTGATGGTAAAAAATCTACTGCTGAGCGTATCGTTTACGGTGCACTTGAGACAGTAAGTGAGAAGCGTAAAGTTGAAGATCCAGTATCTTTCTTCGAAGAAGTGCTAGAAAATGTACGCCCAATGGTAGAAGTAAAAGCTCGCCGCGTTGGCGGTGCAACCTATCAAGTACCAATGGAAGTACGCCCCTCCCGTCGTACTGCATTGGCTATGCGTTGGTTAGCTGAAGCTGCTGCTAAGCGTTCTGAAAAATCAATGGCTTTGCGTTTAGCTGGCGAATTGAATGATGCTGCTGATGGCAAAGGCGCTGCTATGAAAAAGCGTGACGAAGTTCACCGCATGGCAGATGCTAACAAAGCATTCTCTCATTACCGTTTCTAAGCTACTTTTTAATAGTAGCTTGAGATTAGAGGCTCATGCCATTTAATCTTACATTGTTGTTTATTCTATTGATTGCCGCCATCATCATTCGGTCATATATAAATGTTATTTATTGATGACTGAGGTGGCGGACATCTATCCAGATGTCTCTCTTAACAAATACAGTTTTTGCTGGAGAGCATCCCAAATTTGATGCCGCACTATTCTTAGTATTTGCTCTTTTTTTGTCCGTATTAGGCTCAATAATCAGTAAGTAATATTACGAAGCTGAACGCTTTGTCATAGAGTATGAGGTAGAGACACAATACATTATTATATACACGACTTTTCCTAGGAAAACACTATGGCTCGTAAAACTCCCCTAAAACGCTATCGCAATATTGGTATCTCAGCGCACATCGATGCTGGTAAGACAACCACTACAGAGCGTGTTTTATTCTATACCGGTGTTAGCCACAAAATTGGCGAAGTACATGATGGCGCAGCCACTATGGACTGGATGGAGCAAGAACAAGAGCGTGGTATTACTATTACCTCAGCGGCAACAACTTGTTTTTGGTCAGGTATGGCTAAACAGTTTGACGAACACCGTATCAACATCATCGATACCCCAGGTCACGTTGACTTCACGATCGAAGTTGAACGTTCTATGCGTGTACTTGATGGCGCTTGCATGGTTTACTGTGCAGTAGGCGGCGTTCAGCCACAGTCTGAGACCGTATGGCGTCAGGCGAACAAATATAAAGTACCACGTCTTGCATTTGTAAACAAAATGGATCGTGTTGGTGCTGATTTCTATCGTGTTATCGAACAGATCAAAACTCGCTTAGGCGGCAACCCTGTACCATTGGTTATCCCAATCGGTAAAGAAGATGACTTCGAAGGCGTTGTTGATCTAGTGACCATGAAAGCTATCTATTGGGACGAAGCGTCTCAAGGTATGCAGTATGATGAGCGCGAAATCCCAACTGAACTACAAGAAAAAGCAGCAGAATACCGCGAGCACCTTGTAGAAAGCGCTGCTGAAGCAAACGAAGAGTTGATGAACGAATACCTAGAAAACGGTGAATTGACTGTAGAACAAATTCACGGTGCTATTCGTCAGTTAACTATCGATAACGAAATCATCCCGCTTCTTTGTGGTACTGCCTTTAAGAACAAAGGTGTACAAAAGATGCTAGATGCCGTTATTCAGTATCTACCTGCACCAATCGACGTACCTGCTATTAAAGGTATTCTTGATGACAAAGACGAAAGCGAAGGCAGCCGTGAAGCATCAGATGAAGCACCTTTCTCAGCACTAGCGTTCAAAATCATGAATGACAAATTCGTTGGTAACCTAACCTTCGTACGTGTTTATTCTGGTGTAATGAAGCAGGGTAGCAGTGTTTATAACCCAGTTAAGATGAAGCGTGAGCGTGTTGGCCGTATCGTACAGATGATGGCAAACTCTCAAGAAGAGCTTGCAGAGATTCGTACTGGTGATATCGCAGCTCTAGTCGGCATGAAAGATGTGACTACTGGTGATACGCTATGTGATGAAGACAACGTGATCACTCTTGAGCGTATGGAATTCCCAGATCCAGTTATCTCTCTAGCTGTTGAGCCAAAGACCAAAGCTGACCAAGAAAAAATGTCAATCGCTCTTGGCCGTTTGGCAAAAGAAGATCCATCGTTCCGTGTACACACTGACGAAGAATCTGGTCAGACAATCATCAGTGGTATGGGTGAGCTACATCTAGAGATTCTTGTTGACCGTATGAAGCGTGAATTCAACGTTGAAGCAAACATCGGTGCACCTCAGGTTGCTTATCGTGAGACGATTCGTAACACTGTTGAACAAGAAGGCAAATTCGTACGTCAAACAGGTGGTCGTGGTAAGTTTGGTCACGTATGGTTACGTCTTGAGCCACTTGATCCAGCTGGCGACACTGAATATGAATTCGCTGAAGAAGTTGTTGGTGGTACTGTACCAAAAGAATTCCACGGTGCTGTTGATAAAGGTATCCAAGAGCGCATGAAAAACGGCGTACTTGCAGGCTACCCAGTAGTTGGCGTAAAAGCGACCTTGTATGATGGTTCTTATCATGACGTTGACTCTGATGAATTGTCATTTAAGATGGCTGGTTCTATGGCCTTCAGAAAAGGTTTCTTAGCAGCTGATCCAGCGCTACTTGAGCCAGTAATGAAAGTAGAAGTTGAAACACCTGAAGACTACATGGGCGACATTATGGGCGATCTTAACCGTCGTCGTGGTTTGGTACAGGGTATGGAAGATCTACCTGGCGGTACTAAACAGATTCGTGCCGAAGTACCATTAGCGGAAATGTTTGGTTATGCCACTCAAATGCGCTCTATGTCACAAGGCCGTGCAACTTACTCAATGGAATTCCAAAAGTACGCTGAAATTCCAAAATCAGTTGCTGCTGAAATCATCTCTAAGTTCAACTCTAAAGATGATGACGAGTAAATAAAACTTACTAAAGGTGACAATATAGAGTATGTCTGTGTATTGTCACTAAAGAATACGCCAATAACTTGTTAAAAGACTTGTTATTGGCCGCGATTTTCTTATAATATCTGCACATTAGTATGTGCAACCTTTTAACAATTATCTTAATGTGGTCAAAATCGTCTTAATAATCATATTTATATGAGTTAAGTCTTGAACCCCAAAAAAAGAGGAAATACCCATGGCAAAGGCCAAGTTTGAACGTAACAAGCCACACGTCAACGTCGGTACAATCGGACACGTTGACCATGGTAAAACAACCCTTACCGCTGCAATCGCAACCGTAGCTGCAATCACCTCTGGTGGCGAAGCCAAAGACTACGCGTCTATTGACTCAGCACCAGAAGAAAAAGCACGTGGTATCACAATCAACACCTCACACGTAGAATATGACACAGACAGCCGTCACTATGCTCACGTAGATTGCCCAGGTCACGCCGATTATGTTAAAAACATGATCACTGGTGCTGCCCAGATGGACGGCGCAATCCTAGTCGTATCTGCAACTGACGGCCCAATGCCACAGACTCGTGAGCACATCTTGCTTTCACGTCAGGTTGGCGTACCGTACATCATCGTATTCATGAACAAATGTGACATGGTTGATGACGAAGAATTGTTAGAACTAGTAGAAATGGAAGTTCGTGAACTATTGAACGACTATGACTTCCCAGGCGATGACACTCCTATCGTTAAAGGTTCTGCTACTGAAGCCCTAAAAGGCTCAGAAGAAAAATACGGCCAACCAGCTGTTGTAGAACTACTAAACGTACTAGACACCTACATCCCAGAGCCAGAGCGTGACATCGACAAAGCATTCCTAATGCCAATCGAAGACGTATTCTCAATCTCAGGTCGTGGTACTGTAGTAACAGGCCGTGTTGAATCTGGTATCGTTAAAGTTGGCGACGAGATCGAAATCGTTGGTATCCGTGACACTCAAAAAACCACCTGTACTGGTGTAGAGATGTTCCGTAAACTGCTTGACGAAGGTCGTGCAGGCGAAAACTGTGGCGTACTATTACGTGGTACTAAGCGTGAAGACGTACAACGTGGCCAAGTACTAGCTAAGCCAGGTTCAATCACTCCTCATACCAAGTTTGACGCTGAAGTATATGTATTGTCAAAAGAAGAGGGTGGTCGTCACACACCATTCCTAAACGGCTATCGTCCACAGTTCTACTTCCGTACTACTGACGTAACTGGCGCAATCCAATTACAAGACGGTACTGAAATGGTAATGCCTGGCGATAACGTTGAGATGGGCGTAGAGCTTATCCACCCAATCGCTATGGACAAAGGTCTTCGCTTCGCTATTCGTGAAGGCGGCCGTACTGTAGGCGCTGGTGTTGTTGCTAACGTATTGAACTAATATAAGTCTCAGTAATGAGCTTTTGAATTAGTCATAAAAAAGGCCATCCTATTTAGGGTGGCCTTTTTTTATTGGAGAAAGTTGAAGCATGATCGAAAATAGAATTATGCCTAGCGTGTATTAATGAATTGGCTGTATGTGTGACAGAGAAAATTATTTGTTAGATAGCATATTGTAATCTGCAGCATAGCTTGTTATATTATCGCTGCACTTAACGCTAGCAACTATTTTAGATTGCGGCAGTGCAAAATCAGGTAAAATTAATAATTTTGCCGTCAAGGGCTTGCATTCTATGCTAAATATTGTATAATGCTGTCCTTTACACCCATAGGCGATTGGCTCAATTGGTAGAGCATCGGTCTCCAAAACCGAGGGTTGTAGGTTCGAGTCCTACATCGCCTGCCATCTTCTTATCACATCTTTGTTGTACCCCACCATCTCCGAAGCGAGTTCTTTATGAGCAATGATCAAGATAACCTCGAGACTAAGTTATCTGATGCCAAGGCGGTTGCTGGTGGAATGCTGTCTAAAAATAAGCATGTTTCAGCTAGCGGTACTACTGCTGTTGAAGTGGCTAAGACTGGCTCAATAAAAGATTTGATTTTGTGGCTACTTGCCGCAGCTGTATTAATCGGTGCGACTCTAGTAAATCAATATTTACCCGGCTATTGGCAACCTGCCAACGATGTCTGGGTACGTATTGGTATTATTGTCGCACTTGTTGTATTTGCATTAGTTTGTTTGGCGCTAACGCATCAAGGCCGTGCTTTTAAAATATTATTAAAAGACGCTGCTGTTGAGCTTCGCCGAGTGACATGGCCAGGTAAAGACGAAACCTTTCAATATACATGGCAAGTGATTGTTGTGATTGCGATTGCTGGTTTCTTTATTTGGTTATTGGATAACTTTTTTAATTGGTTCGTTGGTATCTTTATCGGTTAATAGCACGTATTAGTGACTATTAGCGAGACATTTACTCATAACGACTTATTTATAATGATCAGGAGCGTGATATGCGTTGGTATATTGTCCAAGCGTTTTCAGGATATGAAAAACAAGTACAACGTTCATTAACTGATCGTATTAACCGTAGTGACTTTGCTGAGTCATTCGGTGATGTATTGGTTCCTACTGAAGAAGTCGTCGAAATGAAAGACGGCAAAAAACGTAAGAGTGAGCGCAAGTTCTTTCCTGGATATGTATTGATCCAAATGGAAATGAACGACAATACTTGGCACATCGTAAAAGACTGTCCTCGTATTATGGGCTTCATCGGTGGTACGCCTGAGATGCCTGCACCGATTACGCAAGTAGAAGCTGATCGCATTCTAAACCGTTTGAACCAGACTGAAACTGACCCACGTCCTAAGACTCTATTTGAGCCGGGCGAAGAGTTGTTGGTTATTGATGGTCCATTTACTGACTTTAAAGGGTTGGTAGAAAAAGTGGATTACGAGAAGTCTAAGCTACATCTAACGGTAAACGTATTTAATCGACCTACGCAGGTTGAGCTTGAATTTAGTAAAGTTGAAAAACTAGACTAAATTAGCAAAAAATTCATCAACCGGGGAGCTGTTAGTCAATTAGGTATATACCACATTGATTTGGCGCTATCACCCATTTAGGAGAGTATCATGGCTAAGAAGATTGATGGTTACATCAAACTGCAAGTGCCTGCAGGCAAAGCAAATCCTTCACCACCTATTGGTCCAGCTTTGGGTCAAAAAGGCGTGAACATCATGGCGTTCTGTAAAGAATTTAACGCTGCGACCTCAGGCCAAGAGCCAGGTCTACCGATCCCAACTGAGATCACAGTATACAGCGACAAATCTTTTACCTTCATCATGAAGTCACCACCAGCTGCATACTTACTACGTAAGGCTGCTGGTATTGCTAAAGGTTCAGGTACACCGAACACTGCTAAAGTTGGTAAAGTTGACCGTGCACAACTAGAAGACATCGTTAAGACTAAGAATGCAGATTTAACTGCAGCTGATCTTGACGCTGCTGTCCGTACCATCGCTGGTACTGCACGTTCAATGGGTATTACCGTGGAGGGTGTATAATGTCTAAGCTAACCAAACGTCAAAAAGAAATTCAAAGTCGTATTGATAACGAAAAACAGTACACTATTGAAGAAGCGGTTCAAATCCTAAACGATTTGCCAGCGCTAAAATTCAAAGAGTCTATCGATATCGCAGTAAACTTGGGCGTTGACCCACGTAAATCTGATCAAGTAGTTCGTGGTGCAACCAACCTACCTGCTGGTACTGGTAAAACCAAACGCGTTGCTGTATTTGCTCAAGGCGCTGCTGCTGAAGCTGCTAAAGAAGCTGGTGCAGACATCGTTGGTTTTGAAGACCTAGCAGAGCAAATCAAAGCCGGTAATATGGACTTTGATGTTGTTATCGCAGCTCCAGATGCTATGCGTGTTGTTGGTCAGTTAGGTACTATCCTAGGCCCACGTGGTCTAATGCCTAACCCTAAAGTTGGTACAGTAACGCCAAACGTTGCTGAAGCTGTGACAAATGCGAAAGCTGGTCAGGCTCAGTACCGTGTTGATAAAGCTGGTATCATCCATGCAACTATCGGCCAAGTAGGTTTCACTGCTGATCAAATCGAGCAAAACGCGCAAGCGATTCTTTCTGATCTAAAGCGTGCTAAGCCTGCTACTTCTAAAGGTACTTTCATTAAGAAAATTACCTTGTCTAGCACGATGGGTCCAGGTCTAACGATCGACGCTGTTCCTTATCGTACTGCTAAATAATTAAAGTTTTTATCTTCAAATATTTTGAGTGATAAACACAAACAGTTTTTAAAGAATTAGGTCAGCGTAGTATTTGCTACGCTGTCTAAGACCGTAGGTAGAGAGTAGTTTAGAGTCATAGTTAACGATCTTCAGATAGTTGTTTATGATGATAAGTCACTTTTGTTAATCGACGACAGATGAAAATCTTAGTTGTCCTACGCAGACGGTGGCCCACACAGTTTAAGACACGAGCGAATAGGGCGATAAGGTTATTTATAACTTTCAAACTATTACTCAACGTCATTCTGATAACGGTGCCGTAATCAGTCGTTACCAGTAGATGCTTTTTTTATTAATTGAATCCGTTGGTAATGTGTCGTATCAAGTCAGTCTTAGCTTACAGTTTGAGCGCATAAAAACCTTGTTTTTGGCACTTTTATTATAAGTCGATTGATAAGATTAAAGGAGTCAACTTATGGCATTAACGCTAGAACAAAAACAACAAGTTGTGGCTGAAGTGTCTGAAGTTGCTGCTAATGCTTACTCAGCAGTAGCTGCCGAATATCACGGTATTGGTGTTGCACAGCTTACTAAGCTGCGCGAACAAGCTCGTGATAAAGGTGTTGTTTTGAAAGTGGTAAAAAATACACTAGCAAAACGCGCTTTTGAAGGCACTAAGTTTGAGAGCATGTCAGACCGTATGACTGGTCCACTACTTTTGGCTTTCTCTATGGAAGATTTGGGATCTGCTGCTCGAGTCGTTTTCGACTTCAGCAAAGATAACAAAGCTTTAGAGACCAAATTAGTATCAGTCGGTGGTGAAGTTTATGGTCCAGAAGAGCTAGAGCGCGTATCGAAGCTACCAACTCGCGACGAAGCAATCTCTATCTTGATGGCTACTATGAATGCACCAGTGACCAAGCTTGTCCAGACTATGAACGCTGTTCCTGGCAAGTTCGTTCGCACTGTAGCGGCAATCAAAGACGCAAAAGAAGCTGCTTAATTGCTTGTTTTAACGTAACTTTAACATCGCTAATTTTGGTTGCATTTTATTGTCACATTAGGCAAGCAACCAAGGCGATATTAGAATCAATTAATTTTTATCAGATAACGGAGAGTTCTCATGGCACTATCTAAAGATGACGTGTTAAATGCAATCGCTGAAATGTCAGTAATGGATATCGTTGAGTTAATCAGCGACATGGAAGAAAAATTCGGCGTAACAGCTGCTGTTGCTGCTGCACCTGCTGCTGCTGGTCCTGCTGCTGCTGCTGCTGAAGAAAAAGACGAGTTTGACGTAGTTCTTGCCAGCTTTGGCGAGAAGAAAGTTGGCGTAATTAAAGCCGTACGTGAAGCTACTGGTCTTGGCCTAAAAGAAGCGAAAGATTTGGTTGAAAGCGCTCCAGCTCCAATCAAAGAAGGCGCATCTAAAGCTGAAGCTGAAGAGTTGAAAAAGAAACTTGAAGAAGCTGGTGCAACTGTTGAACTAAAATAAGTTTAACACTGTACGAAAAAAAGCTGGTAATGCCTTGCATTGCCAGCTTTTTTTTACTATAATTCGTAGCTTGACCTTTTGTGTCTGCCAACATACGTATGCAACATCACGGTGGATACCCATCAAAAGGACAGACGATATACATGCAAGCACACATGCCAGTTTTTGAAATCAGTTAATATGAGCTAAACGTCTGTAGATGTTTGGCATTTTTTTGTGTCTGCATGCTTTCCTATCAACACTATAGTTTATACTGATTCTAAAAGTTATAGTTACCCCGATTATTAATCCTGAAAAAAGCGGTATTCTTAAAACAGCTGTTGATCATAAGTTGCCTACTTGGTGTGGCATGACTGTCGATATTTAGTCTCATAGACAGTTTGTATGTGTAGGGAACATAGTTCGGTAATAAGTAGTCTAGATGGCAAGTGGTATGGATGTAATCTTAATAGACATTATTTCCTAGCAATGTATTTGTAAATTATGCCTGATAGGCAATGCGTTATAGATTATATAATATTGAATTTTTTGGTTGCAACAGTCATATAGACTGATTCACTTACCATGAATCTAGCAAGCAACGACGAGATTAAGTGAAGTGTGCTAGGTAAGCACTGAAGAGTAAAGTAGTAATTGACAGAAAAGACATGAACTGAACACGAAGACCCGTTTTATATTATCGTTTACGTCGCCACGTTTGCATCGTATTTATGCATACTGGCCACGCTTTTAATTTGTTTCCACGTTTACTGTAAGGACTCTCGATGGCATATTCTTATACTGAAAAAAAGCGTATTCGCAAAAGTTTTGCTGAATTGCCCACTGTAATGGACGTTCCCTATTTACTGTCTATTCAAGTAGATTCTTACGAGCAATTTTTGCAAGAGCACAAAAAGCCAAAAGCTCGTGAGAATACTGGTTTGCAAGCTGCGTATTCCTCTATTTTCCCAATTGAGAGTCACTCTGGTAACGCTGAGTTGCAATTTGTTGAGTACTATTTAGGCACGCCTGAATTTGATGAGCGTGAGTGTATCTTACGTGGTTCAACGTTTGCGGCGCCGATGCGTGTCAAAATCCGTTTGATCATCAAAGACAAAGACAGCAAAGACAAAGATAGCAAAGCTGCTATCAAAGATATCCGCGAGCAAAGCGTCTATATGGGCGAGATGCCTTTGATGACTGCTAACGGTACCTTTATCATCAATGGTACTGAGCGTGTTATCGTCTC
Source organism: Psychrobacter sp. P11G3 (assembly GCF_001435845.1). Taxonomy (NCBI): domain Bacteria; kingdom Pseudomonadati; phylum Pseudomonadota; class Gammaproteobacteria; order Moraxellales; family Moraxellaceae; genus Psychrobacter; species Psychrobacter sp. P11G3. The sequence continues at coordinate 2,870,845 of NZ_CM003596.1, read as the reverse complement.
TCAGCTACATCGTTCACCTGGTGTATTCTTTGATCATGATAAAGGTAAATCGCATTCAAGTGGTAAAGTGCTTTATAACGCACGCATTATTCCTTACCGTGGTTCATGGTTAGACTTTGAATTTGATGCAAAAGATTTAGTATTTGCTCGTATTGACCGTCGCCGTAAATTACTTGCGTCAATCATTCTACGCGCACTTGGTCTAACAACTTCTGAAATCCTAGATTTATTCTTTGATAAAGTGGCTGTTTATAAAGGCGAAGAGCAGTTTGAAATTGATTTAGTTGCTGATCGTCTACGTGGCGAAATGGCTCAGTTTGATATCGTATCACCTGAAGGTGACGTTATTGTAGAGCAGGGCAAACGTATCAATGCACGCCGTATCCGTCAGCTTGAAGAAGCAGGTATGACGAAGATTGCTGTGCCTGATGAGTATCTGTACGAGCGTATTTTAGCCGAAGACATCGTTGTTAATGACGAAATCATCGCTAAAGCAAACACGCCAATCGACCATGAGTTATTGGTAAAATTGAACTCATTTGAAGCCAGTGGTGCCATCAAAGAGTTCAGCATTCTATTCACGAATGATATCGACCAAGGTAGTTATATTGCCGATACGCTACGTGCTGATAGCACCTCAAGTCGTGAAGAAGCGTTGATCGAAATCTACAAAGTCATGCGTCCAGGTGAGCCACCAACGGTTGAGACTGCTGAGAAACTGTTCGAAAGCATGTTCTTCAACGCAGATCGTTATGACTTGTCAAACGTTGGCCGTATGAAGTTCAACCGTCGTCTTGGTTTAGAATTTGACAACACTGATGATCCTGATGTACAGCGTGAACGCAGTGTATTGACCAACGACGATATCGTTAACGTTTTAAAAGAGCTTATCGAGATTCGTAATGGTCGCGGTGATGTCGATGATATTGACCATCTTGGTAACCGTCGTATTCGTTCAGTAGGCGAGATGGCAGAAAACCAATTCCGTGTTGGTCTAGTACGTGTTGAGCGTGCTGTAAAAGAGCGTTTAAGCTCAGCAGAATCAGACAACCTGTCACCACAAGATTTGATTAACTCTAAGCCAGTAGCGGCTGCGGTTAAAGAATTCTTTGGTTCAAGTCAGTTGTCACAGTTTATGGATCAGAACAACCCGTTGTCTGAAGTTACCCATAAGCGCCGTGTATCAGCGTTAGGACCTGGTGGTCTAACTCGTGAACGTGCAGGCTTTGAAGTACGTGACGTACATGATACGCATTATGGCCGTGTATGTCCTATTGAGACTCCTGAAGGTCCAAACATTGGTCTAATCAACTCACTAGCGACATTTGCTAAAACCAACAGCTTTGGCTTCTTAGAAACGCCTTATCGCCGTGTGGTTGATGGTAAAGTGACTGACGTTATTGAGTATCTATCAGCAATCGAAGAAGTAGGTACTGTCATTGCACAGGCTGATTCTCCGATGACTGAAGATGGCGCGTTATCTGACGAGATGGTCAGTGTACGTAGCTATGGTGAATTTGTTCGTATGCCGCCAGAAAAGGTGACGCATATGGATGTATCACCAAGTCAGGTAGTATCGGTTGCAGCAGGCTTGATTCCGTTCCTAGAGCATGATGATGCTAACCGTGCCTTGATGGGCTCGAACATGCAGCGTCAGGCTGTTCCTACGCTACGTGCTGATAAGCCGTTAGTAGGTACTGGTATGGAGCGTCACGTTGCTCGTGACTCTGGTGTTTGTGTTATCGCTAAGCGTGGGGGTGTGATTGAAGATGTTGATGCATCACGTATCGTTGTTCGTGTCAACGAGGACGAGATGACTGCTGGTGAAGCGGGTATCGATATCTATAACTTGATCAAATACACGCGCTCTAACCAAAACACTTGTATCAACCAACGTATCATCGTTAACCAAGGTGACGAGATTGCTTTGGGTGATATCTTGGCTGATGGTCCTTCAACGGATCTTGGTGAGCTAGCACTAGGTCAGAATATCCGCATCGCATTTATGCCGTGGAATGGTTACAACTTCGAAGATTCAATCTTGCTATCTGAAAAAGTAGTTAAAGAAGATCGTTTCACTACGATTCATATCCAAGAATTGACTTGTGTGGCTCGTGATACCAAGCTAGGTACAGAAGAGATCACTGCTGATATTCCAAACGTTGGTGAAGCAGCACTATCAAGTCTTGATGAAGCAGGTATCGTCTATATCGGTGCTGAAGTTGACGCTGGTGATATTCTAGTTGGTAAAGTGACGCCAAAAGGTGAAACGCAACTAACGCCAGAAGAGAAACTACTACGGGCTATCTTTGGCGAAAAAGCGGCTGACGTAAAAGACACTTCACTACGCGTACCAACTTCAAGTAAAGGTACGGTTATTGATGTACAGGTCTTCACCCGTGATGGCGTTGAAAAAGACGCACGCGCAAGAGCGATTGAAAAATCGCAGCTTGATAGCTATCGCAAAGATTTGAAAGAAGAGCTACGTATCTTTGAAGAAGCAGCACGTGGTCGTATTGGTAATCTATTAGATGGCCAAAAAGTCAGCGGCGGTGCTGGTCTAAAAGCTGGTACAGTTATGGCATTGGCTGATATGAAAGATATGAGCCTTGAGACGTTGCTTGATATCCAACCAGTAGAAGAAGAAATCTCTGAGCGTCTAACGCAAATCGCTGATTACTTGGTTGATAAGCAGAAAGACATCGATGTGAAGTTTGCTGAGAAAAAACGCAAATTGACTGCTGGTGATGACTTACAACATGGCGTACAAAAAATCGTTAAAGTATATCTAGCGGTTAAGCGTCGTATTCAGCCTGGTGATAAGATGGCTGGTCGTCATGGTAACAAAGGTGTTGTATCGCGCATCATGCCAGTTGAAGACATGCCTTATGATGAAAATGGTAATACCGTTGACATCGTATTGAACCCACTTGGTGTACCATCTCGTATGAACATCGGTCAGGTTCTAGAGACGCATTTGGGTATGGCAGCGAAAGGGTTGGGCGAGAAGATTGACGGTATGCTCAAATCTCAAGCAGCAATCAAAGAGCTACGTGACTTCTTGGACAAAATCTATAACCAAGTAGGCGGTGAGCAAGTTGATCTTGATAGCTTGAGTGATGATGACATCATGGCGCTAGCAGACAACTTACGTGGCGGTGTACCGATGGGCACAGCAGTATTTGACGGCGCAAGAGAAAGCCAAGTTAAAGACTTGCTCGAGCTTGCTGGTATGGATCGCGATGGTCAGCAGACGTTATATGATGGTCGTACAGGTCAGAAGTTTGACCGTAAAGTAACCGTTGGTTACATGTACATGCTCAAGCTTAACCATTTGGTTGATGACAAAATGCATGCGCGTTCAACCGGTTCTTATTCTCTAGTAACGCAGCAGCCATTGGGTGGTAAAGCTCAGTTTGGTGGTCAGCGCTTCGGTGAGATGGAAGTGTGGGCACTAGAAGCATACGGCGCGACTTACACGTTGCAAGAAATGCTAACAGTGAAGTCGGATGACGTTGAAGGCCGTACTCGTATGTACAAAAACATCGTTGATGGTGAGCAGTATATGGATCCAGGCATGCCTGAGTCGTTCAACGTACTGACCAAAGAAATCAAATCACTGGGTATTAATATTGAGTTAAAACAAAGCAACTAGCCCGTTGTTTAACTTAGTTGTCCACTAAAGGCAGTCTGCTTTATTGCTGCTGCTTTTAGTGATTTGTCTCAACCCTATTCATTGCCTTCATTCATCTTATCTGCGTCAATGGTACGCTGTCAGATGATTATAAAGATAACGGAGAAGCAACTTGAAAGATTTACTCGATATCATGCAAAGCCCTACCGGCAACGGTAACCAAGAGTTTGATAGCATTCAAATTACTTTAGCCTCACCTGACGTTATTAAGTCATGGTCACACGGCGAAGTAAAAAAGCCTGAAACCATTAACTATCGCACGTTTAAGCCTGAGCGTGATGGTCTTTTTTGTGCCAAAATCTTTGGCCCAGTAAAAGATTTCGAATGTTTATGTGGTAAATATAAGCGCCGTAAGTTCCAAGGCGTTATCTGTGAAAAATGTGGTGTCGAAGTTACCACTGCTAAAGTTCGTCGTGATCGCATGGGTCATATCGATCTAGCCAGTCCAGTTGCGCATATTTGGTTCTTAAAATCATTACCAAGCCGCATCGGTCTATTATTAGACATGACACTACGTGATATCGAGCGCGTTCTATATTTCGAAAGCTACATCGTTACTGAGCCTGGTCTAACTAGCTTAGAAAAGTACCAGTTGCTTGATGATGAAGATTATTACAAAGCGCTTGAAGAGTTTGGTGACGAATTCACAGCCAAGATGGGTGCTGAAGCCGTTCAAGACCTATTAAAAGACATCGATATCGATCTTGAAATTGATGAGCTACGTGAAGCGATTCCACAAACTGGTTCTGAGACTAAGCTTAAGAAAATGTCTAAGCGTCTCAAATTATTAGAAGCATTCCGTGATTCTAATAACAAGCCTGAGTGGATGGTAATGAACATCTTGCCAGTACTACCACCAGATTTGCGTCCTCTAGTACCGCTAGAGGGCGGCCGTTTTGCGACATCAGATCTAAACGATCTATATCGCCGCGTAATCAACCGTAACAACCGTCTTAAGCGTCTGCTTGAGCTAAGCGCACCTGATATCATCGTACGTAACGAAAAGCGTATGTTGCAAGAGTCGGTAGATGCGTTGCTTGATAACGGTCGTCGCGGTCGTGCCATCACTGGTAGTAACAAGCGTCCATTGAAATCTTTGGCAGATATGATCAAAGGTAAGCAAGGTCGTTTCCGTCAGAACTTACTTGGTAAGCGTGTCGATTACTCTGGTCGTTCGGTTATCGTTGTAGGTCCAACACTACGTCTACATCAGTGTGGTCTACCTAAGAAAATGGCACTAGAATTGTTCAAGCCATTTACTTATAACAAACTATTGTCTCATGGTTTAGCGACTACGATTAAAGCTGCCAAAAAGATGGTAGAACGTGAAGAACCACAAGTGTGGGATATGCTGGCCATGGTTATCCGTGAGCATCCAGTATTGCTTAACCGTGCACCAACACTTCACCGTTTGGGTCTACAGGCATTTGAGCCAGTATTGATCGAAGGTAAAGCCATCCAGTTGCATCCGCTTGTTTGTACTGCATTCAACGCCGATTTCGATGGTGACCAAATGGCCGTTCACGTGCCATTGACGCTAGAAGCACAGCTTGAATCACGTGCCTTGATGATGTCTACCAACAACATCTTGTCACCTGCGAACGGTGATCCGATCATCGTACCATCTCAGGATGTTGTACTAGGTCTATATTACATCAGTCGCTCGTCGATCAATGCCAAAGGCGAGAGCATGATTTTTGCTACCGTTAATGAAGCATTGCGTGCAATTGGTTCAAACGACCTACATGTAAACGCTAAAATCAAAGTGCGTGTTACTGAGACGCAAATTGACGAAGACGGTAACGAGACTAAAGAAATCAGTATCAAAGATACGGTTGCTGGTCGTCTACTTATCTGGAACATCATGCCTAAAGGTATGACGTTTGATGAGTGTAACCAAGAGATGACGAAGAAAAACATCTCTCGTTTGATCAACTCTTGCTACCGTAAAGTCGGCGTAAAAGAAAGTGTTATGTTTGCTGACCAATTGATGTATCTTGGTTTTGCTCAAGCAACGCTATCTGGCGTGTCTATCGGTATCGATGACATGGTCATTCCACCACTCAAGAAGCAAATCATCGAAGTGGCAGAAGGCGAAGTTCGCGAAATCGAAGATCAGTTCGAGCAAGGTTTCGTAACTGCTGGTGAGCGTTATAACAAAGTAGTTGATATCTGGTCACGTACCAATGACAAAGTCGCTAAAGCGATGATGGACAACTTGGCAACAGATAAAGTTATTAACGCACAAGGTGAAGAAGACGAGCAGAAGTCATTCAACTCTATCTTTATCATGTCGGATTCTGGTGCTCGTGGTAGTGCGGCTCAGATTCGTCAGTTGGCTGGTATGCGTGGTTTGATGGCTAAGCCGGATGGCTCGATTATTGAGACACCGATTAAAGCTAACTTCCGTGAAGGTTTGACAGTACTACAGTACTTCATCTCAACTCACGGTGCACGTAAAGGTCTAGCGGATACGGCACTGAAAACGGCTAACTCGGGTTACCTAACTCGTCGTCTGGTTGATGTGGCACAAGATTTGGTTATCACTAGTGATGACTGTGGTACTGAAGAAGGCCTACTCATGAAACCACATATCCAAGGTGGTGAAATCATTGAGAAGCTAGGTGAGCTAGTACTGGGTCGTGTGACTGCTCGTGATGTGACGTATAACGATGATGCTGATAAAGTATTGATTCCAGCTGGTACATTGATCGATGAGTACTGGGTTAACGTCCTTGATAACAACGCAATCGATGATATCTGGGTACGTTCAGTAATTACGTGTGATATCGAACATGGCGTATGTTCACAGTGTTATGGTCGTGACCTTGCACGTGGTCATAAAGTGAATATCGGCGAATCAGTCGGTGTTATGGCAGCTCAATCTATCGGTGAGCCGGGTACTCAGTTGACCATGCGTACGTTCCACGTGGGCGGGGCAGCGAGCTCAGCCTCTGTAGACAACAGCATCTCTGTACGTAATGCTGGTCAAGCGCACTTTGAAAATATGAAAACAGTACAGCATACCGATGGTCACTTAGTCATCGTATCGCGCTCAGCTGAAATCGCATTGACCGATGAGCTTGGCCGTGAGCGTGAGCGCTATAAAGTACCATATGGTTCAAGCGTACTTGTGAAAGACGAAGAGCAGGTTGAAGGCGGTCAAACTATCGCTAAGTGGGATCCGCATACGCATCCAATCATCACAGAATTTGCTGGTACAGCACGCTTCAGTGACATCACTGATGGTATGACTGCAACAGTAAAAGTTGATGATGCGACTGGTATGAGCTCATTTGAGATTCTAGCTACTCGTGACCGTTCAAGCTCAGCAAAAGACTTACGTCCTGCGATTATCTTGAACACTGACGAAGGCAAAGAAGTGGTTTACTTCTTACCAGCTGAAACTATCATCCGCGTAAGCGATGGTGAAAAAGTAGCAGCAGGTTCGATTCTAGGCCGTGTACCACAAGCGTCTTCTGGTACAAAAGATATTACCGGTGGTCTACCACGTGTTGCTGACTTGTTCGAAGCACGTCGTCCAAAAGATCACGCTATCATGGCAGAAATGACTGGTGTGGTTAGCTTTGGTAAAGAGACCAAAGGTAAGAACCGCTTCATTATTACTAATGAAGATGGTGAAGTACATGAAGAGCTAATCCCGAAATGGCGTCAAATCAACGTCTTTGAAAACGAGACGGTAGCACGTGGTGAAGTGATCGCTGATGGTCCACAGAACCCACATGATATCTTGCGTTTGAAAGGTCAGACTGCACTTGCTGATTATATCGTCAACGAAGTACAGGACGTTTATCGCTTGCAGGGTGTAAAAATCAACGACAAGCACATCGAAGTTATCATTCGTCAGATGTTGCGTAAAGTTGAAATCACTGACGGCGGCGATTCAAGTCACTTCAAAGGTGATCAGGTCGAGTATGCAGATATCAAAGCATTGAATGCTAAGCTAGAAGCGGAAGATAAATTCCCAGTACAGTTTGAGCGTCAATTACTAGGTATAACCAAAGCAAGTCTAGCAACTGAAAGCTTTATCTCAGCGGCATCTTTCCAGGAAACAACCCGTGTACTAACTGCGGCTGCTGTGACTGGTAAAGTGGATGAGCTACGTGGTCTGAAAGAAAACGTGGTCGTTGGTCGCTTGATCCCTGCAGGTACTGGTCTTGCTTATCATAAAGCACGTAAAGAGAAAGCAGATCAGAAGCTACAAGATAAAGATTTGAATGCAGCGTTTGATATGACTGCAAGCACTGATAGCAAAGACTTTGCAAGCTTCGACGAAGCATTTGCTCAAGAGTTAAATCAAGATAATTAATCGTATTAAGTACCTTGATTCATTCTTAATTTGATAAAAAAGCCAGCCTAAGTTGCTGGCTTTTTTGTGTGTATAAAAAACTGAGAAAGGCATGGTGCTATTATCTAAAAAAATAGTACACTGGAAAATATGCTTTAATTCACTACTTATAAAAGGATAATTAGCAAATGGCAGGTAAAACTCGCGTCGCCAAATATCAAGCAGATCGAACCAATCAAAAGTTATATTTCTGTCGTTTATCTTGCCAATCTGCAGGAAGTACCAATGATAAGCAGTTATACCAAGCACACTGTGAGACTGCTATTTTTCATTTGCATGGTGCTTTATTAGCATTTATTCAGGAGCTTAGTCATTTCTATAGCTTAAACATGACGGCGCCAACTTTGCTCGATATTGAACAAGCGCTAAGCGAGCGTACCCAAGTATCTCCTGAGATTCAGCGTTTGCAGCAACTGCAACAACAAGGCTTTATCGCCAATATAGAGCGTGCTTATCAGCGTTGTCTGTATGCAGTACCGCCAGATACTATCGTCGATGAAGCGCTAAGCAGTCATTCAGCGTCGCCAGACTTGATTGTCAATGTTGTCACTTTATCCAATCAATGGCTGCCTGATGAGACCACAATACGAGAATGGCGCAATCAGCTTTTAGAACTGATTGAACAATTGCGTGCAGGTATGGTCGAGTTCTAATAGGAAGTTCACCAGAAGATTTATTTGTTGATCGCTATTTATTGAACCATTTGAGAGTATGATTAAGTAGGGTAGGTCATAGTCTACAGCGCGTAAAAAAGGCTTATTCAGTCATTGCTGAATAAGCCTTTTTCTTATTAACTAAAAATAGTTTTGTTTTTTACTCTGGCATCGGAGGCATACTTTCAACGGGTGTCACCGTTAATGGATTTTCTGGTACGCTGTCATCACTACGATTGCTACTTGGTTTCGTTGATGGTGGAGTGCTCGTCTCCTCAGTAGGCTCTGGAACCGAAGGCTTACGCTGCTGGGTTTGAGTCTTGACTGGTTTTGCTGATTTATTGGCGCCATCATTAACTAGGATGCCATCATTAGTCATTTCTATAATGTCTTGCTGTTGCTTTCTGGATTTTGAGCGGTTATTGATAGATACCCATTGGCTTGGCGTGTCTTTGAGCTGAGCCTTCATAAAATCCATCCAGACTGGCAGCGCTGCTACACCACCGTATTCACGGCGGCCCATAGTAGATGGTTGGTCAAATCCCATCCATACTACTGTCGCATTGGTAGGATGGAACCCAGCAAACCACGCATCTTTAGCCTGATTAGTGGTACCAGTTTTGCCACCGATATCATTGCGACCTAATGCCTTTGCTCTTACCGCTGTACCGCGTTGGACTACATCGCGTAGTATATCGGCCATCTCAAAAGCGACTCTAGGTTGCAGGATGCGTGGTGCTTGTTTGGCCCTCACATATTGTACGGCTGGCGCTTTTAGGCGGTCTGACTGTGGACCTGCGTTATATACCGTTAAATCAAGCTCTTTATCTGTTGTTTCGCTAACATCATTGTTTTCTAATGATGAATTATCGGCAGTTATTTCATTAGTGCTATCATCAAGCGCTTCAATTGACTTCTCATAATCTTCAACTAAGCTGCTATTAACCTTTTCAAGTTTTTCGTTAAAGCATAGTGCACATGCTTGACGTGGATTTGCCTGAAACAACAGCTCGTTCTTATAATTGTAAATTTGTTCAATAAAGTAAGGTTGGACACGATGACCACCATTCGCGAAAGTTGAGTAAGCCGTGGCCATTTGTAAAGGGGTGGCTTGTCCTGCTCCAAGTGCTAATGACAAGGTTGTTGGTAGCTTTTCTTTATCAAGACCGAATTCATCTAATAGGTTGCGCGTACTTGAGATACCGATCGCTTGTAACAAGCGAATAGATACAAGGTTACGAGACAAATATAAACCACGACGTAAAGTGATATCACCTAAGAAACGTTCATCAGAGTTTTTCGGTTTCCAGTCACCTACTTGAATAGCTCGGTCAGACACGATGGTATCTGGACGATAACCTTTCTCTAAAGCAGCCGTATAAACAAGTGGCTTAATGGTTGAGCCAGGTTGACGCCATCCTTGCAAGGCACGGTTAAACTTACTGTGGTTAAAATCAAAGCCACCGACCAATGCATTGACAGCACCAGTCTCTGGATTCAACGAGACCAAGCTGCCTTGAATTTTAGGTATTTGACCTAGTTGCCAGTTGCCATTCGAAGTAGGTATCACACGAACGATATCGTTTTTCTTAACAACTTGACTGGCATTGCTAGGGTAATAACCAATACGGTCGGCAGAAATATATTTGCGTGCCCATTTCATACCAGACCAATTAACGGTCACTTCTTCACCAGATTGTAGGACTGCATTAAAACTACGAGAATTGACTTTAGTCACTTTGGCAGGAGACATATTGCTGTAGCGTCGGAAGTTTTCGAGAGGCTCATCATTTGCTTCAGCCCCGCGCCAACCATGGCGATGCTCATAGGCAATTAAGCCTGTTACTACTGCTGCTTCTGCATCTGTTTGTGCTTTACTATCTACTGTGAGACGTACGCGCCATCCGCCGTGCATGACTTGATCGCCATAACGTTCGACCAAAGAAGCTCGCGTCATTTCTGCCAGATAAGGCATATTTACATCGAGCTTTTCTTTATATAGGTTGATACCTATAGGGGAGTTGACCGCTTCATCATACTGAGCTTTGGTAATATAGCCAAGCTCACGCATGCGTCCAACGATCCAGTTACGGCGAGTCAATGCGCGGCTAGGATTTGCAACAGGGTTATACTTAGAAGGGGCTTTTGGTAGACCTGCTAACATCGCCATTTCAGCAATAGTTAGATTGTCTAATGACTTACTATAATATTTTTTGGCCGCAGCACGAATGCCGTAGGCACCTTCGCCTAGATAGATTTTATTGACATATAGCGTCAAAATATCATTTTTGCTCAGTTCGTCTTCGATCTTCCGCGCCAAAAACAACTCTGTTAGTTTGCGGTTTAAAGTACGTTCTGGACTTAAAAAATAGTTTTTAGCGACCTGCATCGTAATGGTAGAGCCACCGGTTTGACCATCGTCATCAGTGACTGCTTCGGTGACAGCGCGACCAAGACCTTTGATGCTAATTCCGCTATGCTGAAAGAAAGAAGCATCTTCGGCCGCTAAAAAAGCATGGGTTAAATCTTCAGGAATTTCATCAAAACTAACTGGTAAAGATAAACGATTGCCGTATTGGCCGATTAATTTATCATCACTACTATAAATCTGTAATGGCATTTCTAATTTGGCCGTTTTAATTTCTTGCGTACTAGGTAGGGTCGGCGATAGATACATGGCCATCCCATAAAAACCAATAGGTACAGCAAGTGCTAGAACAACTGCCAATGCTAGGCAAGCGATAAAGAGTCCCACCAAAAAGCGAATGAGACGAGCGGTAGCATTTATTTTGGCCATAATAAGACTTATTAGTTAGAATTTGTAGCAGACAATATTATTATACATTGAACAAAATAGGCAGGTCATAATAAATGTGTAAGTTGGCCTTAATATATTTTTAAATGCTTGAATCTATCAATTAAGTAAAGTATTGTATTGAATTATTACAAATAACTACCAGATTGTACACTTAATATAAGGTATAGAGCTAGTGAGGCTATTTACTTCCAAAAGTCGACATTTGATTGGCGTGGATATTTGTGCCACTTCAGTAAAGTTGGTTGACATACAGCGTCAGCAAGGCATGTTCCACCTAAAATCTTATGGTATTGAAAGACTACCGGAAGGTATCGTGGTTGATAAGATTCTAGTAGATACAGAAGCTGCTGGTAATATTATAACGAGCTTGGCACGACGCTGCCAAGTCGCGGGTAGCAATGCTGCGACAGCGGTTTCTGGCTCTGCGGTGATTACTAAAATCATTGATATGGATATGACACTCAGCGATGTTGAGCGTGAGGCGCAAATACGTTTGGATGCTGACCAGTATGTGCCTTATCCATTAGAAGACGTCAATCTAGATTTTGAAGTATTAGGACCGTCTTTGGTTAGTGAAGATATGGTTCAGGTGTTGCTTGCTGCCTCTCGCTCAGAGAACGTCGACCAACGTGTCGATGCTTTGGCCTTTGGTGGCTTGCAAACGAAAATTATGGATATCGAGTCTCATGCAATCGAGCGCGCGTTTGGATTGATGGTAGATAGCCTACCGAATGTACCAGAACTAGTAGCATTGGTAGATATTGGCCACAATCAGACCACATTATATATCGCTAAGAATGGCGAGTTTATTTATAGTCGTGAGCAGTTGTTTGGCGGTGCTCAGCTGACCGAGGCAATACAAAATCGCTATGGCCTATCAGCAGAAGAAGCGACATTGAGTAAACGCGAACGTACCTTACCTGATGATTATTATCCTGAAGTACTGACCCCTTTTATAGAAAATACCATTCAACAGATCACTCGCTCTTTACAGTTTTATTTCTCATCAAGTCAATATAGCAGTATCGATCATGTGGTGCTTGCAGGAGGCAGCAGTTCTATTGCAGGTCTCGCTGGTATGGCACAACAAAAGCTGGGTGTAACTGTCAGTGTTGCCAACCCTTTTACCAATATGACTATTGCGCCAAATATCGATAATGAGCAACTGGCGGTTGATGCGCCAAGCTTAATGGCTGCATGCGGTCTTGCGTTAAGGAGCTTTGACTAATGGCTCGTATTAACCTTTTACCTTGGCGACAAGAAGAGCGTGAACGTCGTAACAAAGAGTTTATGACTTTAATAGTGGCGGTGACGTTACTCACCTTGTTAGCAGCCTTTGCTTCATGGAGTTATTTCAACAATGAACTTGATGAGCAGCTTGATGCCAATGCATTAATCGAACAAGAAAACACTCGCTTAGACACCGCATTGACTGAGATTGACAGTTTAGAGCAGCGCCGTGAAGACATTATTTCACGCATGCAAGTTATTCAAGATCTACAGGGGCGACGTCCTGTACCTGTACGCTTGTGGGATGATCTCGCTAAAGCTATTCCACCAGCACTTTATCTAAATAACCTTAAACGTGAAGGTGATACGCTAACTTTGACAGGCTTAGCGGACAATCCAAACATTGTGTCCAGCCTGATTCGTAACCTTGATAACAGTAAATGGATGGGCAACTCAGCAGTAAGTAACATTCAGCAGAATATTAGCGCTTATGAGGCTGCTCCAGTCCTCAATAATACGGTTAATACTGGTGAGCAGGCGCGACCTGTTTATCCTGAAGACAGTTACGTACAGTTTGTAGTAACGACTAGAGTACAGTCGGAAACTCCGACTGCTACTGATACCGATACTGGTCTAGGAGGTGCGTTATGAAGCTTATCCGCAAAAAGAGCCTCTCTAAAACCAAAAAATCTGCTTTAAAGCCAAAAAAGCAATTCGATTTAAATGAGTTTCGCCGTAGTTTTGAGTCGCTAGATTCAGAAAATTATGGCAGTTGGCCATTACCTGTAAAGGTGACAGTGATTGGTCTTATCATCACTTTTATCGCAGCATTGTCATGGGCATTACCCATCAGCAGCAAAATTGACGAGATCAATGCGGCTGAAAGCCAACAACAAACTCTACTTGATAGCTACCGTGAAAAAGAATCTCGCGCACGTCATTTAAAAGCGTATCAAGCGCAAGTTGTCCAAATGGAAACTGAATTTAATACTTTATTAGATCAGTTGCCAAAAGATACACGTGTGTCAGAATTGGTAGAAGGTATAAACATGACAGGCGTTGGTAGTAATATCCGCTTCCAAGATATTTCAGTAGAACCTGAAATTGAAAACGAATTCTTTATTGAGCAGCCAATACGTATTGCGGCGTTAGGCGAATACCATCAGTTTGGTAGCTTTATCAGTGGCCTTGCCGCACTGCCTCGAATTATTACGATGCATGATTTTGAAGTCAGTAACCCGCAGCCTACATTAGATGTTTTGCCAGAGCTTAATCTAGTCTTGCAAACTAAGACTTATCGCTCTAAAGAAGCGGCTCCTGAAGGTGATGAAGCCGCTGCTACTGATACAAATGCAAATGCAGGAGGCAACTAATGAATATCCAAAGAATGCCTATGCTATTGGTTTTAAGTGTCGCTGTTTTATCTATGACTGGGTGTAGTGACCGTATAGGTATGGCAGAGCAAGCGATGACCGATATCCGCAACCAGCCTGCACAGCCTATTGAGCCGCCGCCTAAAGCCGAGCTGGTAGAAGATTTTGTATATAGCGCAAGCTCGCAACGTAGTCCGTTTTTACCACCGAGTTTAGTCAATGTGCAAGGCCCGACCACTCCTATAGATGGTGTACGACCAGATATCAACAGAATCAAAGAACCGCTTGAGCAGTATGAACTGTCGCAATTGGTCTTCCGAGGTGTGGTGATTTCGCCCGAAGGTCAGCGATATGCATTGATACAACGTCCTGATGGTTCGGTTGCGAGTGTTAAAGTAGGCGATTATCTTGGATTGAATGACGGCCGTATTGTTGAAATCACGCCGACCCAGGTTAACTTGATTGAAATTGTGCCAGATAGCCGCGCAGGGTTTGTAGAAAAACCCCAGTCGCTGGTATCCCCTATAAGCTAAGTCGGCAGATTTTTTGAGGAATAAATAATGACAGTACGCAATAACAAGGTAATGATGATGAGCAACCGCATGTCTTCTGCTTTTGCCATTTCAGCACTGGCAGTCAGTATGGTGGCTGTGACTAATAGTGCTCATGCTGCACAGCGCATTGATAATGTCTCTGTAGTACAGACCGCACCTGCAGTGACGCAAATGCGTTTGGGATTTACAGGATTGCCAGTATTGCCTGCAGCCTATCAGCTTGATGATCCTAGTCGCTTAGTCCTAGATTTCGAACAAGTACAGAATGGGCTTGCTAGCCGCTTTAACGAATATAACATTGGTGCGATTAATGACGTTACTACGCTAAGTAGTGACAGTACCACGCGCCTTATTGTTGGTTTAAAAGAGTCAGGAAGTTATACGACAGCGATTGAAGGTAATGATTTATTGCTGACCATCACTGACCCTAATCGTCCTGTCATTACCAGCGACCCGATTCAAGATGTACTTAATAACAATAATAGTATGACAACGACCGCTGTCGTTACGCCTATTGTTGAGAGTTCTACTGTACCAGTAGCACCTGTACGTACCACGAGCAAGGTTGTTGTGAAGAACGAAGTACCAGCTGACACGATGGTGGTCAGAGTCAATCCGCTTTTGAACCCTCAACTAGCAGCTTCACAAGTAAGCAAGCAGTATAGCTATGATGGGCTAAGCGCAGTCAATTTTTCAGCAGGCAGTGATGGTGGCGGTAATGTCAGTATGGTACTTGCCAACGAAGCTATTCCAGTAGATGTGCAGCGCCAAGGTAATAAGCTTGTCGTACGTTTGACTGGTAGTACGGTTCCGAGAAATTTATTGCGCCGATTGAATATTAACAGTGGTCTTGTTGGTAGTATTGATACCAAAAACCAAGGACAGAATGGCGTCGTTACCATTAACATGAATGACGATTATGAGTATCAAGCCTACCAATCAGGTAACCAGTTAAATATTGGTATTAAAAAACCTGAGCTGTTACGTGAGCCAACGCTGGAAGAAAGAGTCTATAGCGGCGAACCGCTATCTATGGAATTCCAAGATGTTGAGGTTCGTAGTGTCTTAGATATTTTGGCGCAGTTTACTGAGATGAATATCGTGGCAAGTGATTCTGTTGCTGGCAACATCACTTTGCGTTTGATTAATGTTCCTTGGGATCAAGCCCTCGATATTATTTTGAAAAGTAAAAATCTAGGCAAGCGTGAAAATGGTAATGTGATTTTGGTGGCGCCTTCTACTGAGCTGGCTGAGCAAGAAGCACGTGAACTAGAAGCGCAGCAAGCTGTTCAATCTTACGCACCTTTGCGTACTGAGTACATTCGTTTAAGCTATGCAAAAGCACAAGATGTCTTAACGCTTATTTCGCAAGGTAGCGGCGCGACTGGTAATAGTAGTGGCCTCGCAAATCGTGAGGATAATAATACATTGTTATCCAATCGTGGTACGGTAACAGTTGATGAACGTACCAATACTTTGATTATCAAAGACGTTGCTGACAGTATCGAAAACATCCATAAATTAATCAGCAAAATTGATATACCTGTTCGCCAAGTCATGATCGAAGCACGTATCGTCAGTGCAACTGATAGCTTCAGTAAAGAGATTGGTGTTCGTTGGGGTATCTTGTCAAATGGTGCTGCCAACAACCGTAGCTTATTGGTTGGCGGTAGCGATCAAACCTTATGGGATTTGAAAGATTTTGATGTAGAGACGACGACGGTCAATGGTCAAACCGTTTCTTATCCTTCTTATGACATTACTCGTCCTGATAACCTAAACGTTGATTTAGGCGTTTCTAACCCAGCAGGTAGTATTGCCTTTGGTTTGCTCAGTATGTCTGATGTGATGCTCGATCTTGAGTTGTCAGCACTACAGGCGGACAACCGTGGTGAAGTTATTTCTACACCTAAGATTTTAACCGCAGATAAGCAAACAGCAAAAGTTTCTTCTGGTACTCAGATTCCGTATCAGGAAGCATCAGCCAGTGGTGCGACGACAACCAGTTTTAAAGAGGCTGCATTAAGTCTAGAAGCGACACCAAATATCACACCTGATGGTAAAATTGGTTTGCAATTGGTCATTACCAACGGCACGCCGACAATCATTAATAATCAGGTTGCTATCTCTGAGGATTCTATATCAACCAATGTTATTATTGAAGATGGTCAGACAGTGGTATTAGGCGGCGTCTTTAAAAATCGCACTAGTAATGGCGTAGATAAGGTGCCTTTCCTAGGAGACTTGCCTTATATCGGTCGTGCATTCCGTCGTGATGTACGTAGTAATAGTAAGGAAGAGCTACTTATCTTTGTGACCCCAAAGCTTATTAATGATGGTACGAGTCGTCTGAACTAATCATAAATTGTTTAGCTGATTGCTAAAAAAAGTAAGCCATAGTGCTTGCTTTTTTTATGCGTGACACTAGTGGTTTTCTAGCTGCAATATCTATGTATGTACTGATAAATAGTGTGCTCTAAATTTTACTCACAATAATCACGGCTCATTACTAGCCAGAATAACAATGACGTTGTATCATACCTAATTTAGCTGAGTAAGTATTATGGGGCAGGAATTACCGTCGGTGTTTTTAGTGGGTCCGATGGGAGCAGGGAAGACGACAATCGGAAAACTGCTTGCCAAGCAGTTAGGTCGCACCTTTGTAGACAGCGATTGGTATATTGAATCGCAGACAGGTGCTGACATTGCTTGGATATTTGCCAAAGAAGGTGAGGCAGGCTTCCGTGAGCGTGAAACGCGTGCCATTGATGAATTGACCCAAAACTCTCAAATCGTATTGGCGACCGGTGGCGGTGCAGTCATGTGTGCTGAAAACCGAGAGTTCCTAAAACAGCGTGGCATCGTCGTTTATCTTAATGCACCTGTCGAGGTGCAGCTGGCACGTACCTCTAAAGACAAGTCTCGACCATTATTACAGCAGCCTAATCCTAGAAAAATATTGCAAGAGTTATACAGTGCGCGCGATCCACTCTATCGCCAAGTCGCCCATATTATTATGCCTACTGGTCACACGTACCCACGCCACATGGTCAATCAATTAATGCAGCAGCTAGAATCATTCGTCGATTGCACTACGGACTCATCGGTGCACCAAGAAGACTAGTAATAGACTGGCAACTACGATTGATATGCAGACTCAATTACTTTTACCTCATCGAAAATGCTTTAGGAGTATCACATGGTAATGCCGTTTCATGATGGCTTAATAGTTCATACGCAAAGTCATGATTATCCTATTGTTATTACTGAACAATCTGCGACCGAACATAGCAGTATGGCAAAGCAAATCACGCCTTATATCAGTGGTCGTCAAGTTTTGATCGTCACCAATGACACTGTGGCACCTTTATACTTAAAAGCATTAGAAGATGAGCTAGCAGAACAGTTTGTGGTAAAGGTGTGCGTACTGCCAGACGGTGAACAATACAAAAACCAGGCAAGTATTGATCAGATTTATGATGCACTGATGACAGAGCACTTCAATCGCGATGTGACACTTATTGCCCTTGGCGGTGGTGTGGTTGGAGATATGACTGGTTTTGCTGCTGCTAGCTTTATGCGCGGTGTCAATTTTATTCAAATTCCAACGACGCTATTGTCACAAGTGGATTCTAGTGTTGGTGGTAAAACGGGTATCAATCATCCGCAAGGTAAAAATATGATTGGTGCTTTTTGGCAGCCGCAAATGGTGCTTGCTGATATGAGTACGCTTAAGACACTGCCTGCGCGTGAGCTATCGGCTGGAGTGGCTGAGATTATTAAATATGCCCTTATCATGGATGAGGTCTTTTTAACATGGCTTGAGGCAAACTTGCCTGCAATGATGGCGCTTGATTTGGCAGTACTTGGTGAAGCTGTAAAGCGCTGCTGTCAGTACAAAGCCGATGTAGTGGCACAAGATGAAAGAGAGTCCGGTGTGCGCGCGCTATTGAACTTTGGTCATACTTTTGGTCATGTGATTGAAACACATGAAGGCTATGGCAATTGGTTACATGGCGAAGCAGTAGCGGCTGGTATGGTACAAGCAGCTGAGCTATCGCAAAAGATTGGCTGGCTAACTGATAATGAAGTTATACGTATTAAGCGTGTTTTGGAATTGGCAAACTTACCTATTACGCCACCAGCTATCGATGTAGACACTGCTTTAGATTTAATGGGACACGATAAAAAAGTGAAACACGGACAAATCCGCCTAATTTTGTTAAAATCAATTGGCGATGCGGTAATGACTAATGAGTTTGACGGCGAACTATTGCATGAAGTTTTGTCAAAACATAGCGCGTAACGTCTCAAGAACTTATCGTTTATATATTTATACTAAAATCTCGTACTTATAGCCGACTGGTTAGCTGTACCTCTGTTTAAATAAGCATCTATATCATGCTGTAAAACATGTGTTTACCAAGGACCGCCTCATGGCAACATCAAAAACAAAAACGCGTACTGCTAGCCAATCATACAGTCGTCAAGCACTGATTTGGCTAATAGTGACTCTACTTTTAGGGGTAGTCACAGCGTTAGTATGGATGTTTAGTCAAACGCCAGCCATGGGTGCCAAAATTGAGAATGCACCAATATCAGCGCCAGAGATTTTGAATGAAGAGTTTGAGCAACCACTAAAAGTTGAATCGCTGCATGAGTTAGATACGGATGTGCAACCGATTAATTTTGATGCAACGATTCGAGATTTGCGCGATTATCCGGACGAGTTCAAAGACAAGCGTTATCTGCTAGCTAATAAAGGCAAGTGGACTGTTCAAGTAATGAATGTCGCTGAAAATGATGTGATTGTTAGTTACTTAGAAGGCCGTCAAGATCGTGATAAATTTGCTTATTTCCGTTATCTTGATGATGAAAAACAAGTCCGTTATATGCTGACTTATGGGATTATGAGTAGCCCGCAAGAAGCAGTAGGAGCCGCAAAGCTAATAGACTTTAAGTTACCTACAAACGTACGTGTACTGCCAGAAGAGATTAGTCGGTATGTCAGTATCATTGATAATTATGAGCGTCCTGATCCAGTAAAAGATTTGAGTACAAAACGTACACGTGCCGTCGACTTAAAACCTACCAAGCGTGAAGTGCCTGCTCGTTTGCAAGAAGAAGCTGATGACGCCGCTGCTCAAGCAGCTAGTGCTAACAGTAATCGAGGTAACCAAGAAAGCGCTAATGGTAGCAGTCCTCAAGAGAGTATTCGTCAGTCGGTAGATACCTCTGCCACGTTATCTGTTAGTGAAGAGCGTACGGTTGGTGGTGAGACGCAGACAATATCTGAAGCATCGCCAAAAGACGAAAACAACGCAAGTAAGTCCGCGCCAGAAAATAAAAAGCCTGCGGCACCGGCGGAGAGCAGTACCAGTAAGAAGCCACCAGTCGTGCCAACGCCTAAGCCCCCTAATAGCACAAATAATAATTCAAATGCTAATGGCAAAAGTGCTAACGCAAATCCTCCCAAAAATAATAGCGACAGTATAAAAGCGCTAATAGAAGATAAGAGTAATTAGTTTTTGTCTGATTAATTTAACCCACTAGCGATTTGGTTAGTGGGTTTTTTTAGCGTTATACGAAATCATTCCATCGTCATAATAAGCGGTAAGCTACTACTGTTAAATATTATCAAAGCCTTTTGCTAACTGTCATTTATATTGTTCGCATTAAAATTTTAATAACAGTTTTATTTGTCCTATAACCAATAGTAATAAGTCCTCTTACAATTTATGGCTAATGAATCGATAGAAAAGACTAGATTTTTCGACAATCATTAACTAATATAACTGTGGGCGACGTTCTGTATAGTTATCGTAAAAAATGTCTATTTAACAACTATTTAGTAGTTTTTTCGTGGTTTTTAGAGTTCTTTACTAAATATTATTGTCTCAAGCGCAGTTACTTACTATCTATAATAAGGTTAACGTAAGTGACGCAACCTCTCTTATTGTCACTCTTTTTAGGGTAAACAAAGTGCTTGAATACAGAGCGTCAGATATTCAAGATAAACAAATGCACCGTTATTAAGTCATTGTATGTTTAGCTCTAAATGCTAGACATGACAACATAACAAATGATGCTTAAATGAATGGCATTAGATATCACTGATTGAGTAACTGGCATTTAAGGGCGTAGATTCTCCCGTTGCCAAGGGCTGCTACTTACTATCTTTTGATACACGGACCACATGTCAAGACATCAGCTAATGACCAGGAGGGTCAAGGGTTTTACTTTCTCTTAGAGTATGATGTCTATCGAGCATTGCACTATTTGCCAATTCGAACACACGAATATCCACTATCAGCCCGTTCTGCTTACGGGTACCAACTTATACTCCGCATTGGAAATGTAAGTTGCCCGTCTACTTAAAAGGACAAGCTATGTCAATGATTTCCTCACAAACACACCTGGCCACGCCAGATGATTTTTCTGATAATTGCGGTTTTGGCCTAATTGCCCATATTGAGGGTGAAGCGAGCCATGATTTGGTAAAAACTGCCATTCATAGTTTAAGTTGTATGACACATCGCGGCGGTGTTGCTGCTGACGGTAGAACTGGTGATGGTTGTGGTTTACTATTAGCGACGCCTACCGATTTCTTTAAACAGATTGCTGACGAGCAGCAATTTGCCATTACGGACAACTTTGCTGTCGGTATGGTGTTCGTGAATTTAGATAGCGATAAAGCCAAGCATAGCCAACAAGTATTAAGCGATGAGATTACAGCCCAAGGGTTAGAAGTGGCTGGCTGGCGTGATGTACCACTTGACTTGAGTATTGTTGGTGAGATTGGTCGTGAGACATTGCCAGACTTTAAGCAAGTGTTTGTTAATGCACCAGATGACTTGGCTGCTGACGACTTCAACCGTAAGCTGTTTGTTGCACGCAAAAAAGCAGAGCAGCGTTTGACGGATGATGAGCTATTTTACGTTTGTTCATTGAGTTGTCAGACCATTATTTATAAAGGCTTGGTAATGCCTTCAGATTTACCAGCGTTTTTCTTGGATTTGCAAGATGAGCGTTTGGCGTCACATATCGTAGTCTTCCATCAGCGTTTCTCAACCAATACCTTGCCGCGCTGGCCATTGGCACAGCCATTCCGTTATCTTGCGCACAATGGTGAGTTAAATACCATTACAGGTAACCGCAACTGGTCTAAAGCTCGTACGCCAAAGCTAAAATCAGACAAACTGCCTAACTTGAATGAGCTGACACCACTTGTAAATAGTACCGGTTCAGATTCATCTAGCTTAGATAATATGCTTGAAGTGCTTATGTCTGGTGGTATGAATCTGTTCCATGCGATGTCTATTTTGGTACCGCCAGCGTGGCAGAATGTTGATAGCATGGACATGGATCTGCGCGCGTTTTATGAGTTTTACTCACAGCATATGGAAGCGTGGGACGGTCCAGCAGGTCTAGTCATTCAAGATGGACGCTATGCGGTCTGTATGCTCGATAGAAACGGTCTGCGCCCATCACGTTGGGTAACCACTAAGAACGGCTATATCACTGTTGCATCAGAAGTGGGTGTTTGGGATTACGAGCCACAAGATGTATTAGCAAAAGGTCGCGTTGGACCTGGTCAAATGCTGGTCATTGATACGTTGACTGGTCAAATTCTAGATACGACCGCTATTGCAACTTTACTAAAAACGGCGCATCCATATCGTAAATGGTTGCGTGAAGAAGCAACGCGTGTTCGTGATGATGAACGTCTAGAAGAGACGTTGGCAACGCAAGCGTGCCGCGGTGATAAGCTAAAAGCGCTACAAAAGATGTATCACATCACCAATGAAGAGCGCACAGAAATTATTCGCCCTAATGCTGAAAATGGTCAAGAACCAGTCGGCTCAATGGGTGACGATACGCCAATGGCTGTACTGTCGCAGCAAATCCGCCATGTCGGTGATTTCTTCCGCCAACAGTTTGCACAGGTGACTAATCCGCCAATTGATCCATTACGTGAATCAATCGTGATGTCGTTGCAGACTTGTTTAGGCGCTGAGACTAACGTATTTGCGCCATCTGCGAGAGATGCTCATCGTATTATTTTGTCATCGCCAGTATTGTCAGCCAGCAAGATGCAGCAGCTTGAAACTTTGGATGATCCAGCGTTCAAGATGGCTCGCATTGATCTGAACTATGACCGTACTTTAGAGCTATCTGATGCTATCGTGGCTATTTGTGAGCAGGTGGCAGATAACATTCGCTCGGGTAATACGTTGATTGTCTTGTCTGATAAAGATATCGATACAGACAAAGTACCCGCCAATGCCATTATGGTGACTGGTGCTGTGCATCATTATCTAATCGCGCAAGGTATTCGTACCGATGCTAACTTAATCATTGAAACAGGTCTGGCCCGTGACTCGCATCAAATAGCAGTATTGATTGGCTTTGGTGCAACTTGTGTATATCCATATCTGGCATATGATGTCATTGATGATTTGGTCGCGACTGGTGAGCTACTTGGTGACCCAATTCAAGCCCGTGTTAATTTCCGCAAAGGCTTGGATAAAGGTTTGCTAAAAATCTTATCAAAAATGGGTATCTCTACCATTGTTTCTTATCGCGGCGCGCAGTTGTTTGAAGCGGTTGGCCTATCAGAAGAAGTCGTCAATTTATGCTTTAAGGGCGTACAAAGTCGTATTAAAGGTGCTACCTTTGCCGACCTTGCAGCTGATCAAGCACAATTGGCTGCCAATGCGTTTAAGCGACGCGCTCCTCTAGATCAGGGCGGTCTGCTCAAGTTTGTCTTCAACAAAGAGTACCATGCCTTTAACCCTGATGTGATTAACAGCCTGCATACCGCGGTACGTACTGGTGATTACGATAATTACCGTAATTATGCTGATCTAGTTAATAGCCGTCCGGTCGCGACTTTACGTGATTTGTTGCAACTGAAAACTGACAACAGTATCGATGTCAATGAAGTAGAAGATATCTCTGAAATCTTGACGCGTTTTGACTCAGCTGGCATGTCACTAGGCGCGCTATCTCCTGAAGCGCATGAATCGATTGCGATGGCTATGAATACCATCGGTGGTCGCTCAAACTCTGGTGAAGGCGGTGAAGATCCTGCACGTTATGGCACATTGCGCAACTCAAAGATCAAGCAAGTTGCCTCTGGTCGTTTCGGGGTCACGCCTGCCTACCTTCGTTCCGCTGAAGTCATGCAGATTAAAGTAGCCCAAGGTGCCAAGCCTGGTGAAGGTGGGCAGCTACCTGGTGGTAAAGTCAACGCGCTGATTGCACGTTTGCGTTATTCGGTGCCAGGTGTGACCTTGATTTCACCACCGCCGCATCATGATATTTATTCTATCGAAGATTTGGCACAGCTGATTTTTGATTTAAAACAAGTCAATCCAGATGCATTGGTATCGGTTAAATTGGTCTCACGTCCAGGTGTTGGTACGATCGCGACAGGCGTTGCAAAAGCCTATGCCGATTTGATTACTATCTCGGGCTATGACGGTGGTACGGCAGCGTCTCCGCTATCGTCTATCCATCATGCAGGCTCACCATGGGAGCTAGGTTTGGCTGAGACTCATCAGTCCCTACGAGTGAATGGGTTACGTGATAAGGTACGTGTCCAGACTGACGGTGGTCTAAAAACAGGACTGGATGTAGTAAAAGCTGCTATCTTGGGTGCAGAGAGCTTTGGCTTTGGTACCACGCCAATGATTGCAGTTGGTTGTAAGTACCTACGTATTTGCCATTTAAACAACTGTCCAACAGGTGTTGCTACTCAAAAAGCCAAGCTGCGTGATGAACATTTTATTGGCGAAGCAGAAATGCTGATTAACTTCTTTAAGTTTGTCGCAACTGAGACGCGTGAGTGGTTGGCAGCGTTAGGTGTTCGTAGTATGGAAGAGCTGGTTGGTCGTACTGACTTGCTCGATATCTTAGAAGGTAATACGGACAAGCAGCGTCATCTTGATTTAACGCCATTGCTATTTAGTCACCCAGCCAGTGTAGGCAAAGCACAAACTTGTCAGGTTGAGCGTAACGAGCCGTTTGATAAAGGCTTGCTTGCTGAGCAGATGATTAGCGATATGCTTGTGAACATTCGCAAAGGGGCAGGCGGCGATTATAGCTATTTCGTTGGTAACTGTGACCGCTCTATCGGTGCTCGTATTTCTGGTGAGATTGCGCAAGTCTGGGGCAACCTTGGCATGAGCGATATGCCAATCAAGCTTCGTCTAACTGGTACTGCAGGACAAAGTTTGGGCGTATGGAACGCTGGCGGTTTAAATATCGAGCTTGAAGGCGATGCCAATGACTATGTGGGTAAAGGTATGGCAGGCGGTGAGATTGTGATTTATCCGCCAAAAGACTCAAACTTTATGGCACAAGAGACGGCCATTATCGGTAATACCTGTCTCTATGGTGCAACTGGCGGTAAGCTATATGCTGCTGGTACTGCAGGTGAGCGTTTTGGCGTCCGTAACTCTGGCGCACATGCAGTCATCGAAGGCACAGGCGACCATTGCTGTGAGTATATGACTGGCGGTATCGTCACGATTCTTGGCCGTACTGGACTCAACTTCGGGGCTGGTATGACTGGTGGCTTTGCGTATGTACTCGATATGGAAGGCGACTTCTTTGACCGTTGCAACCATGAGCTAATCGATCTAAACCGTATTTCAAGCGAGCAAACAGAAGAGCATCGCATTCATTTGCAACAAGTGATTGAAGCTCATGTAGATAAAACAGGCAGTGCATGGGGTCAGACTATTCTGAACGACTTTGAGCACTATGTTCGTAAGTTCTATTTGGTTAAGCCAAAAGCGGCGAACATTGCAAGCCTTCTTAAAACTACCATGGCCGACCCACAATAGCCGATACATGACTGCCTATCGTATCAATGGAATGCATTGATGGATTGTATTGATGGATTGGCAGTCGCTTTAATCAGGTTAGCCAGCGTTCCGTTTTTAGAGACGTTTTAACTCACAGGTTTTCAGCAGGTACGTGACAGCAGCGATACATGTCTTAGATTTTAGACAAACCAAACATCGCTGACTGTCGCCACCCACTGCAAAAGAGCCTTATATAAAAGAGATAGCACCATGGCAAAACGCTTAGAAAATAACTTCCAGTTTTTAGATGTACCAAGATTTGATCCAACCAAAAAAGACATTGCAACGCGTTCAACAGAGTTTGTTGAAATTTATAAGCCTTTCGAAAACGAAGCCGTTGCTCAGCAAGCACATCGTTGTCTTGAGTGTGGTAACCCGTACTGCGAGTGGAAATGTCCAGTACACAACTATATTCCTAACTGGCTAAAACTGGCCACAGAAGGCCAGATATTTCAGGCAGCTGAATTGTGTCACCGTACCAATACCTTGCCTGAAGTATGCGGACGAGTTTGCCCGCAAGATCGTCTGTGTGAAGGCGCTTGTACGTTAAATGATGGTTTTGGCGCAGTGACCATTGGTAATGTCGAAAAATATATCAACGATACTGCGTTTGCACTTGGTTGGCGTCCAGATATGTCTGAAGTCGTTTGGACAGATAAAAAAGTCGCTATCATTGGCGCAGGACCAGCGGGTCTGGGTTGCGCGGATATCTTGGTCAGAAACGGTGTCAAACCAGTTGTCTTTGATAAGCGCCCTGAGATTGGCGGCTTACTGACATTCGGTATTCCTGAATTCAAGATGGAAAAAGACGTCATGCGCAATCGCCGTGTGATCTTTGAAGACATGGGTATCGAATTCCGTTTAGAGACAGAGATTGGTACAGACGTCACCATTGATGAGCTATTGGCTGACTATGACGCAGTATTTATGGGTATGGGTACATACACCTATATGCGCGGCGGCTTCGCTGGTGAAGAGCTGACAGGCGTCTACGATGCACTAGATTACCTGATTGCCAACGTGAACCGTTGTAATGACTGGGAAAAAGACGCTGAAGAGTACATCGACTTTAAAGGTAAAAAGGTGGTGGTACTTGGTGGCGGCGATACAGCAATGGACTGTAACCGTACCAGTATCCGTCAAGGCGCCGAAAAAGTAGTTTGTGCCTATCGCCGTGACGAAGAAAACATGCCGGGTTCACGCCGTGAAGTGGTCAATGCTCGTGAGGAAGGCGTCGAGTTCTTATTTAATCGTCAGCCAACCGAAATCATCGGCTTAAACGGTAAAGTTAATGGCGTAAAAGTTGTTACTACTCAGCTGGGTGCACCAGACAACCGTGGTCGTCAACGCCCTGAACCAATTCCTAATTCTGAAGAGATCATCCCATGTGATGCAGTCATCATGGCATTTGGTTTTAGACCAAGTCCTGCTGATTGGTTTGAGTCTCAGCAAGTGGGGATGGACAGCTCTGGTCGCGTACTAGCAGCCGAAAAGCAAACCTTCAAATTCCAGACCCAAAATCCTAAAATCTTCGCTGGTGGCGATATGGTGCGCGGTTCTGACTTGGTTGTGACGGCGATTTGGGAAGGCCGCGAAGCTGCGGAAGGTATTCTAGACTACCTAGAAGTGTAATACGCTAGCGCAATAGACTATTATTCATTAACACTAATGCAGATCTTGATAAGTAATTCGATGAGTCATTTGGTGAATAGTCTTCAATAGTGTAGATATCAATATAGTGTGCTAGGATATTTTTTATAACGCCTTTTACCTGTGAATAATAGGTAAAAGGCGTTATTTTTTGCCCGTCATTTTGCTGATAGAATATTAACTTATACTTACCGCTATTTATTGAGATATTTTAATAATACTTTATTAGAATGTCTCACCTAAACATTCCACCCAAAAAGAGTAGCCTTGCGTGAAACCCACCCTTTATCAGCGTATTACTGCTCCATTTTTCGAACCCTATGTTCGCTACCAACATGCAGATATCCTACATGCCACACGCCTAGGTACGGCTGTGATCTTGGCCCTATTGGTCAATAAAATCACCAATCTTCCGCACGGTGAATGGACGACCATTACCGTATTTATTATTTTAGGGTTATTGCAATACCAAGGTGCTATTTATACTAAGGCGAAAGAGCGCGTAATCGGTACTTTATTAGGTATTGGTACTGCGCTTGGGGTGTTATGGTTTAATCAAAATGCGGGTGCATGGTTGTGGGTGGACTATGCGCTCATTGGTCTGCTAAGTGGCATTATTGGCTATCTAGCCGTTAGACAGCTTGGGTATACAGGACTGTTAACGGGTATCACTATGTTGATGATTGTCTCTGATTTAGGCAATAATAGCATTGGTCAAGATGGTATCTACCGCGCGCTAAATATCTTACTGGGGACAGGCGTTTCGGTAGCAGTGACGCTGATTTTGCCGCTCAAATCAACGTTGATGTGGCGATTTTTATTGAGTAGCAACCTTGACGCTTGTAGTAGCCTCTACGCTGGCGTAGGTCATCATATTGACGCGACAGACGGAGTAGTAGATGACTCTGTTCAAAAATTAAACCCAGTGGCTTTTCCTGTTAAGGAAGTACCAGTTGATAGAGCGTTGGTCACAGCGTTACAGCAGATTAATAAACGTCTGCTGGCTGTGCGACCACATATCGCGGCGACAGCCAGTGAGTCAGGAATCGAAAAAGAAACGCTAGAGACGATCCAACGTACCCACCGTAATATTATCGGGACGATTGATTTACTGTTAAGTGCGGCACCGCGCTTAGCGAATATTGAGATTGATGAAGAAAACCATGTTCTATTGGTACATTATCAGCATGAGCTAACCCAAGCGATGCAGCACATGGCGGCAGTGTTACGTAGTCCAAGCGATGAGGTATTTCGACCCATTACCCGTATTGCCGTCTCAGAGTACCCAAGCGTACAGCACCTAGCATTTGAGTGGCAGGGGTATTTCTGGTTGACCCAAACCTTGCAAACTCAATTACAGCAGCTGAGTGATTTACTACAAACATCGAAGCCGCATTGGTTTGCTGCATCTGGTCTGGGCTATCAACGTCGCGAGCAGCGCCGGATGAAAGAGCAGGGCGGCGAGACAGATTTACATTTGTAACGCAAAAAAACGCTGACCATTTAAGATCAGCGTTTTTATTTTTAAAAGACTACTTTATTTTAAAGTACTAAATCAAAACTATTAACGACCAGTCTTTAGCTTGTCCCAGTACTGTTGATACACTTGCAACGCTTCATCACCCACATCTTCTTGGAACTCAGCTTTTGCCAGTACTTCTTTAGAAGGATAAATCGTTGGATTGTTTTGGACGCTCTCATCCATCAATTCTCGCGCTGCTATGTTTGGTGATGCGTAGCCAATCTCTTCGCTGACAATTTTTGCATTTTCAGGACGCAATAAGTAATCAATAAATTTATGTGCTGCATCAACTTGCTTGGCGTTTTTTGGAATGACAAAGTTGTCCATCCATAAGATAGCGCCTTCGGTTGGATACTTATAAACTAAGCTAGTCAAACCTTCGTCATTGGCCATGACTGCTTCACCATTCCATGTCATACCAAGCGCAGTCTCACCTTCGATATATGGCATACGTGTCGCATCAGAGTTAAAGGTTTTGACGTTTGGCATCAACGTGGTGAGCTTATCGTAAGCGGCTTCGATTTCGTCAGGATTGCTACTATTACCTGAGTAGCCAAGAGTCAGCAGTGCCATACCAAAGACTTCACGCACATCATTAGTCAGCATCACCTGACCCTTATACTTAGGATCCCATAGGTCATTCCAGCTATTGACAGTTTTCGGATCGACACTGTCACCGTTAATGGCTAGACCGGTGCTGCCCCACATATAAGGGATAGAGTATTTGTTATCAGGATCAACTTTGGTATTGGTAAATGAGGTATCAAGGTTTTTAAAATTGCTCAGTTTTGATTTGTCTAGCTCTTGTAGTAGTCCTTCTTTCGCCATCTTTTCGACGTAATAAGTCGATGGAATCGCTAAGTCATACTGGCTCGAATCATCCAATAGTTTGAGTTTGGCATACATCGCTTCGTTAGAGTCAAATGTGGTGTAATTAACTGAGATGCCAGTTTCTTCTTCAAAACCATCTAAAATCTCTTGCGGCATATATTCTGACCAGTTGTAAAGGTTCAGCGTCTCATTGCTCGCCGCAGCACTGCCATCCGCTGCATTATCAGAGTTGCTACAGCTGGCAAGCACCAAGCCGACAGCCGCTGCTAATAATGCTTTTGGCACTATACGACCGACACTAGCCGAGGTGTGAGTAGTTGGATGGGACGATGATAAATGGGTCAAAATATCTCTCCTAAATAAAGATAATGCAAATCAGAAAAATTCAATAAAAAAGCCAAAAAGATAAAAGCCTGATATGGCCAATAAAACTATTATGGTCATTAATTTATACAATTTAAAGGGTTGTTATTAAGGTAATGCTTAACAATACTAATAAAAATAGCCAGTTGGGCTAATGAGATGAGTAGCAAAACTAATTTAATGACAGCTAATTTTAGGTAGAATTGCTAGCGAGCTGCTAACGTCGAATCGAAAAAAGATAGCATATAACCATGCTATGATTGGCGCAGGCCGAAGTATGACGAACATCATTTAAGTAAGTATAAGCCTTTGGCTTTAAGACACCAACCATACCATAATAATAAAGGATACAGCACAATGACCGAAAGTACCTCAACTCAAAACGCCTTGAATAAAAGCCACTCAGTTATACCGGTATTGCTTACGGATAAAGTCGCCATAGTCACTGGTGCCAGTCGTGGGCTCGGTGCACAGATTGCACAGCAAATGGCAGCGGCAGGTGCTATCGTTTGCGTCAACTACCTCAATAGTAAACAGGCTGCTGAGGCGGTAGTGGCTGATATCATTGCGACAGGTGGCCAAGCATTTGCTTATCAGGCGGATGTGACCGATCTTGAGCAAGTACAAGCCATGGCAGCTGAAGTCATCACTCGTCATGGACGTATCGATATACTGGTCAATAATGCTTTGCCGAATTATCAGTTCAATCCAAGTGCTGCGTACACCAGTATTGAGACCGTAAAGTGGTCGCATTTTTCACAACAAATGGACGGTATCGTCAAAGGCGCAGTCAATACAGTGCAAGCGGTGCTTCCGCAGATGAAAGCGCAGCAAGTAGGTAAAATTATTAATATATCGACCAATCTTGTCTACAACCCAGTGGTTACCTATTATGATTACACCACGGCTAAATCAGCATTGATTGGGCTAACACGCAATCTCGCGAGCGAGCTTGGTCAATATGGTATTCGGGTTAATTTGCTGGCAGGTGGATTATTAAAAACTACCGACGCAAGTAGCTTAACCACTGAAGAGGTATTTGATTATATTGCGACTACAACGCCGCTGCGCCAAGCGACTTCGGTAGCTGATTTTGCCAATTCAGTATTGCTCATGGCGTCTGATTTGAGCATGGCTATTACTGGACAATCTATCGCTGTGGATGGTGGCTTGACTATGCCTTAATCGAGGTCTTAACTGACGCCTTAACGTTCTATTGGATTTGTAGAAGGGATAAAATGATCGTCAATGTGATGGAATCATCATTGCTACAGTTTTCATTTATATTTTCTATATAAAATTAGCCCATAACAAAAAGCCCTTACTACTCGGTTAGTAAGGGCTTTTTTTAAATAAACATTAATGGCTTTATGTGCCTGAACAGTCTTATGACTTCATTGCTAACTGATTAAGCACGGTTTGAATACCATATTCTTCAATCGTCCCAGTGACAAAGTCAGCGCGTTCTATTAAAGCTGGCTGCGCATCTCCCATGGCCACGGCAAACCCGACCAAGTCGAACATTTCTAGGTCGTTCATACCATCACCAAATGCCATACATTCGCTTGCATCCACTGCATAGTACTCGCACATATCTTTGATACCGCGGGCTTTTGATGCCTCTGCTGGTAATATATCAGCACCAATCTGATGCCAATGTACCAGCTTTAAATCATACTGAGCAAAATCGATATCCTGCATTTTTTCTTGCTGATTGTTAAAAAATACCGAGCATTGATAGACGGTATTTGTCTTGTAGTACTCAGGGTCAAGGATCGAATTGGGCGTGACCGCATTGAACTCGCGTAAACGTTCATTTTCACCTGACCACGCGATATGAGTGGCAGAGTCAAATTTATGAATCAAATCACTCTGCTGGCACAGGCGTACGATTTTATCTGTCTGTTCAGCCGTTAATGGGTAGTGGCTGATTCGGCCGCTTTTATCAAAACTATATTGTCCATTCATACAAATAATGGCGTCCAATATATCTGCATCAAGCAACGCTAGAATGTCTTCAGGCAATATGGCTTTAGAACGACCAGTCGAAATCACTAGCTTAATATCGGTATCTGCAAGCTGCTCAAGCGTCGCTTTATTGTGTTCAGCGATGATGCCGTTACGGCTTAAGGTATCATCAATGTCAAAAAAGATGATTTTTGGGGTCGAAATCTTAGTAGTCATACTTTCTTTGGCAATCTTATCTTCGATAAACATGATGATCCTATTATTCTTAGTCGTGTAGTTACAATGATTCAGATACTACTACAACATACCCAATCAGATAAATACCTATCGAGTAACCTATGATGCTGCAAATACGCTTATTGAGTCAGCATTAGCATAGTGAGCTTTGCGGTTGCTTATCACTTGCCCAAAGGATTAACAAAAATGCTAAACGATATGATTAACTTAACCGTGTCTATTTATTATAAAGTTATATTCAATTATCAAAACCAATCTACGAAATAAGATGGACTATCGTTATTAATGCAGCAGCTACCTAAAGGAATAAGTATGAACTTTTTCACCTTAAAATCGGTTACAGTTTTGGCAACCTTGGCTTTATCTGCCAACGCTTTCGCAATGGATGTTGATTTTAACGATACTGCTTGGGATGGCAAAAAAATACCTGAGGGGCAGCAATGTCTAAACTATGATGGCAAAAGTCCAGCCACGCCTAGCATGACTGTTTCAAACATTCCGGCAGGCGCGGAAAGCTTGGTGTTCGTCTACAACGATGTAAGCAATAAACGTATGCAGCATGGTGGCCATGGTATCGTGGAGTTCGCACTACCAGAGGGTGCTACGAGTGCAGAATTGCCACGAGTATTTGGTCACACTTACGAAGTACC
Organism: Psychrobacter sp. P11G3; assembly: GCF_001435845.1. Classification (NCBI taxonomy): domain Bacteria; kingdom Pseudomonadati; phylum Pseudomonadota; class Gammaproteobacteria; order Moraxellales; family Moraxellaceae; genus Psychrobacter; species Psychrobacter sp. P11G3. The sequence continues at coordinate 2,838,059 of NZ_CM003596.1, read as the reverse complement.
AGTAGGTATTGAGATGGTCGCAGAATACCGTAACCGTAAAGGTGAGGCGGGCGGTGCATATAAGCCGCCTTGCTCTGGTGGAAAAAACCATCTGTATACGGTAGATGTACAAGCATGGCAAGGCGACTCGGTACTTGCTGAAACAACCGTTGAGATGGGTCGGTATTAATACGTTAGCTATTCAATTAATATGCAACAATTGGTATGCAACAGAGCCGTCTATACAAGACTGTTTATATACCTTAGATGGCTTCTTATTGAGGGTAGGTTGTGTTTTACATGCCTATAAATGCGCTAGCTCAACAGACATTACAGGCCCTGATTGATGTTTATAATATTTAGTTAATCAGTAAACGTGGCTCAGTCATATAAGTGTGTTGAGGCAGGGCTATAGGAAAATATAGATTAGGCTTGTTAACTATTGGAATAATGCCAAGATACTGAACGTGACAACTTTGTAGTATAATTTTACTACTATGGATATTGGTATGCTATATCATTGAAACTTCTATGTTATAAATCTAAAAAAATCATAGCAAATGATAAAAAAAGTTATTAATTATACTTTATCTTAAAGTATATCTTGATTTAAATGAATTTTTTATAAATAAGGTTTCTTATGAACATAACGACAAGCCAACCTTCAGAAGATAGAAAAAGGCATGGCGAGCATATTCTTATCCACATGACATATATCGCCAAAAATGTCGATCTAGATTCGGGGATTGAGCTGACTCGCGCACTTGAGTACTGGCGCAGATATTTTGAAGAAAACGATATCGTTTCAGCTTTAGTCATTAGTGAAGGTTATTTCGTTCAAAGTTTTCAAGGAACAAGACCTGCTATCAATACTGCCTTGGAAAAGATACTTGACGAGCATTCCACTATTGTTCCTAATATTGTGAATATAGAGGAAATAGAATCGCGCCAATGGAGTGGGTTTTTAGTTAAGCATCTAACCTCAAGCGTTGAAGATGAAGAGCATGCCCTAAAGAACTTTTCAGCAGGCTCTGACTACAATCCTTATCTAATGAAAAGCTCTCAGATTGAAAGCTTCTTGAAGGCGATATTCGAAAATGCTGAATCCAATTAATTTTTAATGAGTAGCATTTATTTCTTAAATATTTGCCTCTTAGAGTTGTTAGTAGTCACTTGTCCTAGATAGAATAGAAAAGCCGTCCATACGTTTGTATAGGTGGCTTTTTTTTGAAAGCAAATTAGCAGTATCGGTACAGGATGTTTTCTTAGCAACTGGATAAAATATTGGCGGATGTTCATAAGTGACTATTCATACCTGACTCTTGCAGTATTTAACTACTAAAAACGTCTTGGTGATATCTGTTTTTGTTATGTTATTTTAAGCTATGGATGATAAGAAGCTGGTCAATTCCCAAGAGTTTTATTGATTATACTTTATGATAAAGTGTATATTAGTTTATATACCTATTATATAAATGGATTTTCTTATGCAAATAACCACACGTCAAACTTCAGAAAATAGGAAAAGACATGGCGAGCATCTGCTGATTAGCCTAACGTATATCGGTAAAAACATCGAAATGAAAACAGGTATAGAGTTGACTCGTGCTCTTGAGCAGTGGCGAAGATACTTTGAGGAAAGTGGGTTAGTTGCAGCGCTTGTGATCAATGACGGTTACTTTGTTCAAAATATTCAAGGCTCAAGACCGGCGGTCAACGCTGCTCTAGCGAAGATAATTGATGAGCATTTCAAGATTATTCCTAATGTTGTCAAGGTGGAAGAGATAGAAGCGCTTCGGTGGGATGGGTTGGTAACCAAGCACCTGACGGAAAGTGCCGAAGATGAGGAGTATGCCTTAAAAAATTTCTCAGCAGGTTTTGACTTCAATCCTTACCTAATGAAAAGTACTCAGATTGAAAGCTTTTTGTCAGCGATATTTGAAGGTGGTTAATTCAGAAATTGTAGATGCGTAGTATGCGTTCAGTATAAAGACTGTCTGCTCTAACCAGCATAAGAAAGCCGTCTATACTTGTGTATAGACGGCTTTTTGTTCGATTGAATTTATTATTAAAAATTTATTTTCCTAATGCTACCAATGTTCCACCCCGAAAAATTGACACCATCATCAACTAGTAAATTATCATTATTAGGCTCGAACGGACTTATCCCTGACATGATAAGGCCATTTATTTTATCTTTTTGTTCGTCCGATAAACTGTCCCACCATATAGGTGAAATAAATGTATTTTCAGCAACTCCAAAAAAGAACCTTATTAGCGCACTAAAAATTTTCTTTGGTTCTAAAGCTAATAATGATTCAATAAAGCTTAATACTTTGGTAGAGTTTTTAGACCAACTGAAAACCACATACCCTTTGCCATCACTAGAAAATGAATTAAAAACTAAGTGCTCAGCAACAATATTTAAGTCACCTAAATCTTGGATTAAATTTCCATCAAAGTCATTCATAGGGGCAATAATTGAAGAGACAGCGACAGGCATAGGTGATGTTGAATCAATAATAAGATGGCTTAAATTGCCAATTGATTTTCCTAGAAGTTGGTCATCAAGTTGAGATTTAAGATTCGATAATTCTGCAAGAGCAGCATTAGTTCCTGTTTCATGATTTGCAGCAAATTTTTGAATCAACATTTGAACTAATAGGCTCTTACCTTTATCACTATTTTTAGCGAAATCAGAGGTGTGAAGCCCTCCTTCTTTAGCATAAATCTCTTTTGCTACTGAACGGCACATTAGAGCTAAACACTGTTCTTCATCTCCAATAAACTCTCTATCTTCAATACAAGAGAAAAGGGACTTATCATGTTTGGAACAGAAACCCTTAAAGGTAGAAGCTTTATTAATTCCTATTTTTTCTGGAATTAACTCCCCTTTGTTTCTTGCTATATTTGCGAAGTTTATTTTTAACCCTAAAACATGGTTACTTTCATCTGCAATTTCTTTTAGGCTACTGCTTTTTGAGACAGTATGAGCATTAATGATTTTTTGACTACACTCATGTTTTAAATCAGCGGGGGCATAACAATATTTTCGTGAAGCATTTTTCTGACTATGACCAATAGCCTCGCCTTTACTCACAGGAGTTTCGTTTTCACGTCCATAGTGGCAACGTTTAAATTTCTTTCCTGAACCGCACCAACACTTATCATTACGTCCTGTTTTCATAGGTTTCTGCTTATATTTAATTTGCTAAGAAAATATTCGATATCGCGTAGGCTGGGTGAAGTTTATGATATGCAACACTACGAACATGCGAGCTAAACGTTTAATATGTTTGAGGATTTATCTAAGTTATCCAACTTCAACACTCGTCACGTTCTGAAAGCCTCTTGGCAACTGTCCACCACGATTACCGCGAACACCCGTATAGTTAGCCAAATCATTTGGCTTGAGTGTCACATGGCGTTTGCCAGCAGTAATGACAAGGCTGTCTTGCTGACTAAGTGGTGTGATTGCGAGCACTTCTTCACCGTCTTTTAATTTAATAAGTTTGTTTCCTTTACCGCGCGCTTGTTCAGGCAAATCATCAAGGGCAAATATCAGTAGATATCCTGCATTGGTCGCGACAGCAACATGATCAGGTGTCACACGTATATTACTATTTTCACCTTCGGCATTGGCGGCGGTCTCTACTGGCGCGTCGATACGCGCAACAGGGAGCAAGCGACTATCAGTTGCTAGGTTAATGACGTTTTTACCAGCTTTCTGATTGCTATCGAGGTTGCCAATGGTATTGATAAAACCATAACCTGCTGAGCTGGCAAGGATAATACGTTGATCGTTATCACCCGTTAGTAGCTGCTCAAAGCTAGCGCCTGCTGGCGGCTTTAATACACTGGTCAATGGATCGCCTTGACCACGTGCAGATGCTAAATTATGCGCATCAATACTATAGCTGCGTCCCGTACTGTCGAGCACGTAAATCCTTTCGTTTGATTTGCCGCGCACGTGCGCTTGATAGCTGTCACCTGAGCGGTAACTCATACCAGCGGCATCGACATCATGGCCCTTGGCGGCACGAATCCAACCTGCTTTTGATAAGATGGCAGTGACCGGCTCACTCGGTACGAGGTCTGACTCTTTCAGTGCTTGTGCTTCTTCGCGTTCTGCCAATGGTGATACACGCTCATTGCCATGTTCTTTCATATCGGCAGTAAGCTCATCGATCATCAGATTGGTTAGACTGTCTGGATTGTCTAAGTATTCTTGAATGATGGCACGTTCGGCAGCAAGTTCATCTTGCTCGCGGCGCAGCTCAATCTCTTCTAATTTTGCCAACTGACGCAAACGAATATCCAAGATAGCATTGGCTTGAATGTCAGTCAGGTCATAATCCTGCATCAAGGTCGCTTTTGGATCATCCTCTTCACGAATGATGCGAATCACTTCATCAATATTCAGATAAGCAATCAGCAAGCCCGCCAAGATATGCAAGCGTTTATCGATTTTATCTAGGCGATATTGCAAGCGTCGCGTGACCACCGAGCGGCGACAGATTAACCATTCTTCCAAGACTTCCTTTAAGTTTTTCACCTGCGGCTTACCATTTAAGCCAATCATGTTCATATTAACGCGGTAATTACTTTCTAGATCAGTACTAGCAAATAGGTGACTCATGACACGATCGACATCGACTCGCGTTGAGCGCAACTCAAGGACGATACGGCAGGCATTTTCGTGATCTGATTCATCGTGAATATCGGTAACCCATGGCAGCTTTTTATCGGTCATAAGCTTGGCAATTTGCTCTTGGATTTTGTTGCCTGAAACTTGGTAAGGAAGCGCGTCAATAATGACAAGATTCTTTTCTTTAGAGTCAACATGAAAGGTGGCGCGCATCTTATAACTGCCGCGTCCAGTCTCGTACATCGCTTGCAAATCTTTTTTGCTGGTGATGATTTCCGCTGGCGTTGGCAAATCAGGTGCGGGTATCGATTGGGTAAGCTGCTTAACCGACAGCTCTGGGTTTTTGAGCAGACGAATGGCTGCGCGTACCACTTCATTAAGGTTATGCGGTGGAATATCCGTTGCCATACCAACCGCGATACCTGTCGTACCGTTTAATAAAATATTAGGCAGGCGGGCAGGTAGGGTAGTTGGCTCTTGCATCGTACCATCGAAGTTATCTTGCCAATCGACTGTACCTTGTCCCAATTCTGCCAGCAGTGTATTGGCATAAGCCGACATTTTGGCTTCGGTATAACGCATCGCCGCAAAGGATTTCGGATCATCTGGGCTACCCCAATTACCTTGACCAGTGATAAGCGGATAGCGATAACTGAACGGCTGTGCCATCAGTACCATGGCTTCATAACAAGCACTGTCACCATGCGGATGGTATTTACCCAATACATCACCGACCGTACGCGCGGATTTTTTCGCCTTAGCAGATGACTTTAGCCCAAGCTCGCTCATGGCATAGACGATGCGACGCTGGACAGGTTTTAGACCGTCGGCGATATTTGGCAGCGCCCGATCCATGATGACGTACATGGCATAGTTGAGATAGGCCTGCTCAGTGAACTCTGCGACTGAACGAGTATCCATCGGCTCATTGGGAATAATTGGGGCGATCGTATGATCAATAACATCAGACATAAAATAGGATTCACTTATCAGTTTTAATAGGTATAGATAATTGGTTCAAGCATACAAATAGGATAGTGCTATCGTAAAGGATATTGCACCAATTAAAAAGACGTATGTCAGAATATACGACATCTCGTGACGTGCTTAAAATAAGCGCTTATAAAGGTCTTTTATAGTATGGTGATTCATAGCTTTTATAGATTAAGTTAAGTATAGTAAATCTAATATTTGTTTTTTATATGGTTAATAAATGTCTTAAGGTTTAATCGTTTTTATTTAGGATATTTTATCTATTATTAGTCTATAAAAAGTAGGTACAGAATAGTTTTAATGCAAAATTAATAACTGAAAGTATGACAGTTAATAGACTGAAGAAGGCGGCTGCTTTGCCTATTTAGATAGCATTAACCATATATTGACACGGACAAGTCGCTACTGAATTATCTTACAATAAGGAGTTTCTGTTATGTCATTTGACCCTTTATCTAAAATATCTGCCTCTACCATACTAAAAAACGAAAGTAAGCACCTAGGGAAAAACACTACTAGAAATGTGCTGTTGATTACTGCTGTAGCCAGTCTAGGATTGACAGCCTGTAATACTTCACAAATGAGCAAAACGCTACCAGCCGAGACAAGCAGCACAGTCAATCAAGATGCAGCAGTGATGTCAGAGTCTATCATGGCGTCACCCAGCGTCAGGCCATCCGTCATCAGCCAACAGATGATGATACGTTCTGCGGCGCAGACAGGTATCGTACGCCCATCACCGAGCATCATAGTCACGCCAGAGGCAAAAGACAACTATCAAAAAAACGCAGCTAATCCTGTACATCGAACTACGGATATGGCGGTATCAACCTTGTCTATCGATACCGATACGGGCAGCTACGCCAATGTGCGCCGCTATTTAAACGAGGGTCAACTACCACCTGTTGATGCCGTACGGGTAGAGGAATTGATTAATTATTTTAACTATCAATTTGATGATGGCAAACGCTTAGGTAGTGCCCCGTTTGTCGTATCAACTGAAGTAGTGGACTCACCTTGGGATAGGGCAGATCAGGATAATAAAATCGTCAAAGTCGGTATCAAAGCCGTTGATAGTAGCTGGTCGCAAAAAACGGATAAGCAGTCTATGCCACCTGCCAATCTCGTATTTTTGGTAGATGTCTCAGGGTCTATGTCGTCACGCGATAAGCTACCATTGGCACAGTCGTCGCTTAAGTTGTTGACAGGGCAAATGCGTGCCCAAGACAGCATCAGTATTGTGACCTACTCAGGTAGTACTAGTGTGGCGTTACCTACGACCAGTGGTGACCAAAAAGCAAAAATATTGGCTGCGATCGAGGGATTAAACGCCTCAGGCTCGACCAATGGCGAAGATGCTCTGAAATTGGCCTACAGGCAAGCTGAGCAGGGTTTAAAAAAGAACGGTATCAATCGAATCATGATGTTAACGGATGGCGATTTTAATGTCGGTATTAGTGATGTCGATGAGATGCTTGATTTGGTCAAAGCCAATCGCGATCGCGGTATCTCTTTGTCTACCGTTGGCTTCGGTCGCGGTAATCTGAACGATCACATGATGGAGCAGATGGCGGATAACGGCAATGGTAATTACAGTTATATTGACAGCTTAACCGAAGCAAAAAAAGTCTTTGGTGATGAATTAGCCGCGACATTTAACACCGTTGCTAAAGACGTAAAAGTCCAAGTTGAATTTAATCCTGATGTGGTGAGTGAGTGGCGCTTGATTGGTTATGAAAATCGTGTACTGGCTGAAGAAGACTTCAATAATGACAAAATTGATGCAGGGGAGCTCGGGGCAGGTAAGGCGGTTATCGCCTTGTTTGAAGTGACACCAAAAGGACAGAAAGGGTTATATAGCGATCGTCGATATGCTGACAGCAATGCCAGTATTAGTTCGAATAACAAACAGAAATCTAATGAGCTTGGCTATCTAAAAATTCGTTATAAAGCACCGACAGGTGGTAGCTCCAAACTCGTTAGCCAACCGATTAATAAAACTAGCCACGCTTTAAATAAAGCCAGTATCGATACTCAGTTTGCGATGGCAGTAGCAGGGTTCGGTCAACGCTTGACTCAAAGCGATTATATTAATGATTGGCAGTACAGTGATAGCACTAAACTTGTCAAAAGTAGTATCGCAGATAGACCAAGTAGCGATACTGATGGTACTCGTCGCAACTTTGTGACGTTGACTGAGCTGGCGAGTGCGCTGAAAAATAGCCGATAGTGAACAGATATCGTGTCGGGATGGTCATTAGGGAGCAAAAGTCAAGGGTCATATTTTCTAATGGCTTGACTGATATTTTTAGTCTAATATATTGATATTTATAGGGATATTGAGCGTCAAGCCTATTTGAGAACTGGTGTAGCAATCTTTTGTATTGAGTACTATGTATAAAGTGTGTATGTTAATGAACAAAGGGCTATTTACCGCTATATTGTTCGCTCAGCACTATACAAATATGTCGCCGCCTTGCTTTTTATCATAACGATAGGCAAGACTCTGACGTTTTGTATATTTATCACACTGTGATTGGCGTGGGTTGACGGTAATGTATTATTACTAGGAGAGAAAAGATTATGGAAAATCAAGGAAACTTAACCCGTCGTGACGATAAAGTTTGGCTAAAAACGTATGAAGAACTTGGTCTGGAGTATGACATTGAGTTGCCAGCCGATAATACGTCACTTATCGATATTTTCGAAAAAAGCTTCGCTGAAAATGCTGATAAAACTGCCTATATCTGCATGGGTTCATCGTTAAGCTTCCAAGAAGTGGATCTATACAGCCGTCAAATGGCCGCTTATCTACAGTCATTAGGATTGGTCAAAGGCGATAAAGTTGCGGTCATGATGCCCAACATTTTGCAGTTACCAATCTCTGTCATCGCTGTACTACGTGCAGGCTTTACCTTAGTCAACGTCAACCCTCTGTACACTACCAGAGAGCTTGAACATCAGCTGACTGATTCAGACGCCAAAGTGCTAATCATGGTCGAAAACTTTGCCAAAACCTATCAAGACATCGGTCGCAATGTGGTCGATAAAGTCGTGATTACTGGTATGGGCGATTTGATGGGTACGCTCAAAGGCTTTATGGTTAATACGGTCGTCCGCCATGTCAAAAAAATGGTACCAGACTATAGTATTTCTAATAGCATCAGCTTCAAAACAGCACTAAAGCAAGTCACGGCTAGCAAATATAAGCGCCCAACCAATATCACACTCGATGATATCGCCGTCCTACAATATACCGGTGGTACGACAGGTGTGGCGAAAGGCGCAATGCTAACGCACAAAAACTTGGTAGCAAATTTAATTCAGTCTAATACCTTTTTGGGCACTGCTTTTGATGATTTCGATCAAAGAGGTGAGCAACCTGTGATTATGACGGCATTGCCGATGTATCATATTTTCTCATTTACCGTATGTGGCATGTTCGGTCTGTATCGCGGTTGTGTGGTTCTATTAGTACCAAACCCACGCGATCTTGATAGCTTGTTAAAAGCATATAAAGCCAATCCACCAGCGTTCTTCCCAGCGGTAAACACGTTGTTCAACGCACTTGCTAACAACGAAGAATTTATCGCGATGGATCATAGCAAGCTGCGTCAATCGATGGGCGGCGGCATGGCAGTACTGAGCCCAACAGCAGAAAAATGGCGTCAAGTAACTGGTAATATTATCATTCAAGGTTACGGCCTGTCTGAAACAGCACCAGTTGCGACCTCTAATCCTAGCAACAGTAAAACATTCACAGGTACCATTGGTGTACCGATGCCAGCAACAGATGTGGCAATTTTGGATGATGCAGGTAATGAAGTGGCACTTGGTGAGCGCGGTGAGATTAGTGTTCGTGGTCCACAGGTCATGAAAGGTTACTGGAACCGTGAAGATGCTACTGCCGAAGTCATGACAGCAGATGGGTACTTCCGTACTGGTGATATCGGTATCATGGCTGACAACGGATATGTGACCATCGTTGACCGCAAAAAAGACATGATTTTGGTGTCTGGTTTTAACGTTTATCCAAACGAAGTCGAAGAAGTCATGGCTGGCCATCCTAAGATTTTAGAATGTGGTGTCATCGGTATCGAAGACGAGAAAAGCGGTGAGATTCCTAAGATCTATGTTGTCCGTAATGATCCTAGTCTGACTACCGAAGAAGTTCTTGAGTACGGTAAAGAGAACCTAACAGGTTATAAGCGTCCTCGTCGTGTTGAGTTTATTGATGAGCTACCAAAATCGAACGTTGGTAAGATTTTGCGCAAAGATTTACGCGTACTTGAAGAAAAAAACCACGGTTAATTTGCTGATACACGCACCTAGAGAGTTGTTTGATAGCTGCGTGTATCAACTAAAGATACATGTGAAAGTAACGCTCGATTAGATACTGTCGTAACTAAAGTAGTAACCAAAAATGATAAGGCTGCAACCATGCTGTCTTATCATTTTTTTGTCTTTATCGCTTTTGACATTTGCGGATGACAGCTACTATTAATAGAGAATATCTATTAAAACTGCTATAGTGCCCATCGACGTATTTTTGTTTTCATCCAAAAAATCGTACTGGTTCTGCTCAAGGTAACAGGCAAAATCATGGTAGTAAATATCGTTTTCGACTTGGTCGTACTGAGTGGTAGTATTATTTATCATAGACCCAGCAATACACTTTAATTTGCAAAGCTTATGAATGACAAACCCGTTCATACTTATCTATTTCTTATTCATAAGCTTCTGCTGTCAGCGATAATCATAAAAAATGGTGTTTCCATTAGCATATTCAATGTTTTTAACAGTAACATTTAGGGAAAATTATGACGGATAATATTAATAAAAAAACGGCAGATAATAGCGCTGCAACTAATGATAAAGACAATACTACTAACGACATTTATCAAAGCAATGCGTTTCCTACTATGCCGACCATCGACGGTGATAGTCCGTGGCTGAGCGCTTATGAGCGCTATAGCATCGATGCTACTATCGAGATGCCAGAAGACAATACCTCTTTACTGGATGTGTTCGAGCGTAATTTTAGCCGTTATGGCCAAAAACCTGCCTATATCTGCATGGGCTCATCGATTACTTTTAAGCAATTAGATCTATATAGTCGCCAGATTGCTAGCTATTTGCAGTCAATAGGACTGGTTGCAGGCGATAAAGTTGGGGTAATGATGCCCAACGTCTTGCAGTATCCAGTGGTCGCTTTGGGTATCATTCGCGCAGGGATGGTGTTGGTCAATGTAAACCCTCTATACACCAGCCGTGAGCTGTCACATCAGTTGCATGACAGTGGTGCGAAAGCGCTATTTATCGTTGAAAACTTTGCCAAGACCTATCAAGATGCTGAAGACAAAGGTCAGGTAGAGCATGTAGTCGTGTGTACCATTGGTGATATGCTAGGTACGATTAAAGGAGCCGTGGTTAATCTTGTGGCTCGTCATGTCAAAAAGATGATTCCTGCTTATAGCATACCGAATAGCGTGAGCTTCAAGCATGCCTTAAATGCGGAATCAGCCAGTAAGTACCAACGACCTGAGTTAAACTTAAGCGATGTAGCGCTACTGCAATATACTGGTGGTACGACGGGAGTAGCGAAAGGCGCGATGCTGTCTCACGGCAATCTAGTCGCTAACATGCTACAGGTCAGCGCGCTGATGAACAGTGCATTTGATGATGATATAGATGGTAGAGATGTGATTTTGACCGCACTGCCGTTATATCACGTATTCTCATTTATGGTCTGCGGCATGTGTAGTATGTATCAAGGTTATGCCTCGCTACTCATTCCAAATCCGCGCGATCTTGATGGGCTTATCAAAGAGATGGCCAAGTACAAGCCAGCGTTTATCCCTGCGGTGAATACTTTGTTTAACGGCTTAGTACACAAAGATAACTTTGCTGATTTGGACTTTTCTAATCTAAAAGCGTCTATCGGCGGCGGTATGTCAGTATTACCTAGCGTAGCGAAGGAATGGCATAAAATCACTGGCCTGCCTATCGTTGAAGGTTATGGCTTGTCTGAGACCTCACCTGTGGTAGCATTTAATCCGATGACTATTGCGGAATTTACTGGAAAAATCGGTATTCCTGCGCCTAGTACGGATATTGTGCTCATTGATGATGACGAAAATATAGTAGCCATGGGCGATCGCGGTGAAATCTGCGTAAAAGGTCCACAGGTCATGATTGGTTATCAGAATCGTCCGAAAGAAACCGCAGAATCTTTTACGGCTAGCGGTTACTTAAAAACGGGCGATATCGGCATCATGGACGAAAAAGGCTTTATCAAAATTGTCGATCGCAAAAAAGACATGATTTTAGTGTCTGGTTTTAACGTCTATCCAAACGAAATCGAAGAGGCGATGAGTGAGCATCCAGCAGTCGTAGAATGCGGTGCTATTGGTGTACCGAACGATGATCGCGGCGAAGAGCCAAAGCTGTTTGTGGTCAAAAAAGGCAACGTGACTGAAAAAGAGCTACTAGAATATGGCAAAAAACAACTGACTGGCTATAAGCGCCCACGTCATATACAGTTCGTTGACGAATTACCAAAGTCGAACGTTGGCAAAATCCTACGTAAGGAATTGCGTAAGATGGAAGGGTTAGAGTAGTTTATATCTGACATTCTGTTGATAACGATGGCGTAATGGCAGGTGCGAATCTTGCTATTGCGCCGTTGTCACGTTAGGATATCTTAAGATTTTAGTCGACTACATACCTATCAATGTGTTTACTAACGACTGATAGGTATTTTTATGACACTGCTTTTATAACATTGTACTAGGAATTTTTATGCGTATTGACAATCGTGAGCTTGACCAACTTCGCTCGATCAGCTTTGAGCGCCATTATACGAAGCATGCTGAAGGGTCAGTATTGGTAAGTTTTGGCGATACCAAGGTACTATGTACTGCCAGTGTAGAATCTGGTGTGCCGCGCTGGCTCAAGGGTAAAGGCAAAGGTTGGATCACAGCCGAGTATGGCATGTTGCCACGCGCGACCAACACGCGCAATCAGCGTGAAGCGGCTCGCGGTAAGCAGTCAGGTCGTACGCAAGAGATTCAGCGTTTGATCGGTCGTAGTTTACGTGCCATGATTGATCTGAGTAAACTTGGTGAAAACACCATCTATCTTGATTGCGATGTACTGCAAGCGGATGGTGGTACTCGCACGGCCAGTATCACTGGTGCTGCGATTGCGCTTATCGATGCGCTAGAGAGTATCCAAAAGGCCAAGAAACTTAAAGCAGATCCGCTAATCGGATTGGTTGCTGCGGTTTCCGTTGGTATGAAAGATGGCGAAGCATATCTTGATCTGAACTACGAAGAAGACTCTAGCTGTGATACCGACTTGAACGTTGTGATGACCCAGAAAGGCGAGTACATTGAGCTGCAAGGTACTGCTGAAGAAAAGCCGTTCACTCGTGCTCAAGCAGATGCTATGCTGTCATTAGCTGAAAAAGGCATCGCTGAATTGATTAAAATGCAACAGACGGCGCTTGGTTGGTAGACTAGCGTTTAGATACAACACACTGTCTTTGTTTTTAGTGTCAATAACTGCCTGTTAGCTGCTAATAGGCAGTTTTTTAATAGAAAATATTCGTACATTACGTAATAGGTAACAACACATGCTAAAGCTGACTGATGATGGCGCCAAAATCACCTTACAAGGGCAATCAAGTGCTGCTGATAATGGCATGTTTTGGTTTGGTTCTGCATTATTGGTAGGGGCCGTCGCAGTCGCTATGGCGATGAGCTTATTGCCTGAGCGTCTAGCCATTGGTGCACTTGCGCTTCTTATTATCGGTAGTTTTGTGTTTAACAAAAAGCGTCAACAGCAGAAAAAATCCATGAGTGGCATGATTAGCAGCGGGACGTTATGGGTTCGGGCGGGTGAGCTGGTACATGATAATTTAGGTAAGCGTGAACATATTCATTTGACTGACGGTGATAAGATAACACTGATTGGCGAGCAATTACAGATTGTCGATAGCAGTGACGTCCGTAAATATCGTATTACTGGCTTTGAGATTGCTCAAGAAGCAAAAGCTGCGAAAGCTATCTTAGAAGGGCAAGCGCTAACGAAACGCCATGTAAATATTAAAATGAAGAGTAATTAGTATCATTTCTCAATTTCATACTTTATGAAAGCATGGCTATCATCTTGGTATTATCTAAACTTCAAACTCAAGTGTCATTTTAAATTTCATTCGACATGCCTCTTCCCAATATTGTCATCTATCAGTATATTTATACCGTCTATCACCTATCGCAGGCGAATAGTGCTTGCAGATTTGTGCGCAAATGGTTTATAAGTAGGATTATAAAATTTATCCTTCTTATTATTGATACTGTCATTGAGATTTAGTTGACAAGGAGTTAGTCATGCTGCGTTTGTCTATATCGCCAGTCGCCGCGTTGTGCGGTTTTTTACTATTTACCTGCGGCATGGTAGGACAAGCCCATGCAGATAGTATGAGTATGCTTATCGCTCAAAAATCTATTCAACCAACGATGAATACGTCCTATCGTTATCCTGAGGTACAGCGTTCAGCACCTACAGTCTTACCAGTGTTTTTATCAGGCAACTATGACAATGTCGATAGCGAGTATCTACCGCTATTGAGCAATGCCGAGACGCAGAGTAGTATGGCAGCACGTGAGGTGGTCAGTACCGCCCGAAAAATGGCACTTAACGAGCGCACGATTATTCAAGGTGGCTGCTGGGACTATTTAAATGCGGTATTCAATCGGGCAGGGGTATCGCGTAATACCATACACAAAGGCACTTATGCGCAAGGGCCCTATGCTAGTAGCAGTGAGATTGAAGCAGGCGACTGGCTCTATTATATCAATCATGGTTACAATGGCGTCGAGCATAGTGGTCTGTTCGTCGGTTGGGTCGATGAGCGTGCCAAGCAGGCATTGATACTGAGCTATGCTGGTGAAAATCGCCGTGAGCCAGCTCGTTATCGCGTTTATGACTTAAGCAATGTTTATCAAATTATGCGTCCGAGCGTTTAGTGTTCGATATCTCCAGTTTGACAACCTGTTCTATAAGTGAATAAAAAAGCGTCCGCAACTCATTGAAGTTACGGACGCTTTTGCTTTACAGGTTAAATGGTTTTTCTTATATTAAAACGGTTTTACCACGACTAGAATGACGATAATCACTAAGGCAAAGACAGGCACTTCATTAAACCAGCGCCAGAATTTATGCGTTTTATAGTGTGGATTATCAATTAGCTTTTTACGATAAAAGCCGCAAGCGCCATGATAGCCTGACAGCAGCACTACTAATAGCAATTTTACGTGTAGCCAGCCTTGGGTTTTATAGACATCCCAGCCCAGTCCTAACATCCATAGACCAAAGATCCATGTCGCTATCATCGATGGAGTCATGATGCCGCGATACAGCTTGCGCTCCATAATGGCAAAGCGCTCATGACTGATGCTATCGTCGCTCATCGCATGATAGACGAACAGGCGCGGCAAATAAAATATCGCTGCAAACCAGCAGACCATCGAGATAATGTGCGCCGCTTTAATCCAGTTAAAATAATCTGCCATCATAGTTTCTCTTGCTTAGCTTATATTTTTTAGCGTGGGCTTAATCTGCCAATACAACTTGTGTTTGATGACCATTCATCGCATCCATTACAGGCAGTACTTTAGGCGCTCTTGGTGCGGCAAACTGTTTGGTTAGGCCAAGCTCACGCATGAGTCTGTCGTCACCTGACTGGCTGGCATTACCAGTAGTAAGAAGCTTGTCACCATAAAAGAATGAGTTAGCGCCTGCCATAAATGCCAACGCTTGCTCAGAATCTGACAGACTTTCGCGGCCAGCAGATAGGCGCACGTAGCTAGTCGGGCAGCAAATACGGGCGACCGCAATAGTACGAATCCACTCAAGTACAGACAGCTGACCTTCGGCTAATACTTTATCCCCAATCGGTGTACCTGCAATAGGTACTAATAAGTTAACTGGAATTGATTCAGGCGCTTTTGGCATTTTTAGCAGTTCAAGTACCCAATCGATGCGATCATCACGGCTTTCGCCCATACCAACGATATTACCACTACAGACATTAATGCCAGAGTTACGCACGTTTTCTATCGTATCTAAACGCTCATCATAGCTGCGCGTGCTGACGACTTGCTCATAGTAGCTGCGTGAAGTATCTAGGTTATGGTTGTAGTAATCCAACCCTGCATCGGCCAACTGTGTTGCCTGATTGGTATCAAGCATGCCTAGTGTCATGCAAGTTTCAAGTCCCAGTGCTTTTACTTCTTTGATCAGCTCAACCACATAGGGCATGTCTTTGGCACTTGGATGTTTCCACGCGGCACCCATACAGAAACGCGATGAGCCACTGTTTTTGGCACGTTTGGCCGCTGCGATGACTTTGTCAACTTCTATGCGTTTTTCTGCTTGTAGTTTGGTGGTGTCGCGATGATGGCCTGACTGTGAGCAGTAGCCGCAATCTTCAGGGCAGTTGCCCGTTTTGATAGAGAGTAGCGTGCTGATCTGTACTTCATTAGCAGTAAAATGCTTTCTATGGATGGTTTGTGCTTGTAACAGCAAGTCCATTAGAGGTAAGTCAAACAGTTGCGCGATTTCTTCACGGCTATATGTTGTAACTACTTTATTATCAGTTTGAGTCGCGTCTGTAGCTATGCTGGCCAAAAAATCACTGTTGGTCGCATCTGGCTGAGTGGCTAGATCAGTTGGCTGGGTGGCGTCAGGTTCGGAGATGCTAAGCAATCCTGCCATAAGGTAAGTCCTTTTATAAGAATGAGAGAGTATTAAATAAAACCAATGTTTTTATCTATTGTCATTTATAAGGTAACAAAAAAGGTTGCCGTATAGTATACCGCAACCTTTTTAGAAAATCAGAACACTGCTAGACAGTATGTATAATTGTCACAGTAGCGCACATAAATAGTAACTATACGTTTGGACGTTTGGCTATTTAGTTCTATATCATCCATTCTACCAATGACTACCGCTCAGTGCACCATTCTTTTTATTTACCAAGTTTGTGCTTAGCGATACCAACCCAATGCTCAGCAAATTTCTGTGCTTTATAAGCGTAAGGTTTAGCTTTTTGGATATATGGTTTGCACTCTTCTGGGATAGCTGGAACGATATACTTAGCAAGTTTGTTGAACCACATCATTAGGCTATAGTCGCCTTCGATGCTCAAGTTACCTTCTTGTACAGCAGTCATAAAAGCAGGCAAGCTACCTTTGGTCAGCAGTCTAACGCCAGTCATAGAGTCTTTGAAAGTGATGGTCAAATCGGCTTCTTTTGCATGGCCGCTTTGTTGACTAAACTGTCCATTATCAAAGCTAAAAGAACGAGCGATATCAGACTCAGTACTAGCAAACTCAATCGTAACTTGACGATCAGCGAATAACGCTTTGACGTCTTCGTTATCGCTATCAGCTAACATAGACAAACGATAGCCAACGACAGCCAATAAAGCATCTAATGGATCAGATTTGATATCTAATACAGGAACAGTAAACATAGCAGAACTCCTAAAGAAATGAGGCATAAAAATAAAGCGTACTTTATACCAGTTTTTATGACAAATATATAACTGGATTATAAACTATCACAGGGTGCCAACTCTTTAGGAGTTAAGTAGAGAGCGTTAAGTATCTTGTAACATTCGATGTCACTGACGTAAGTAAGGTATTGATATAGACAAGCACAGGTATAAATAGGACAGTTTTAACGGAAACGTGGCTGATAGTTATCATCGTAGACAGGAGTGTGTTCGATATAGCGTGCGGCTTCTAGCTCACGTTGCTGACTAACGGTCTGGCTCACATCATCATAGCGTAATGCCCGATACAGTACCCAAGCTGCTAATGGTAACCAACTGATGCCCATAGCGATGATATAGCGATGCCATGATGATAGCTCCATCAACATAGGACGACCGGCTAATATATTTTGAATCAACTCAACGGTGAACCAATAGGCCATACCGCCAAACAGATATAGCAGTAGCCAACGATATGACGACAAGGCGAGCACCACTACTAAACTGGCTAGGATTCCATAACCCAGCCATGCCGCGCCGCTCCATGCCTCTATACCGATAAAAGAAAATATAGTCATTAACATCATTCATCTCGCTATTCATAAGGTGAATTCCAATGAGACTATTATGAGAGGTTATTGAGTAAAGCTGAAGAGGGTACAGGCGACTTTGCGACAACCGTTGACGTTTGGTTTTTTGGCTTGTTTTGCGATATTTAATAGCTAGGTTTTAGGCTAAGCGCCGTGAGGTCAGGCGCTTATTCTGAGTAATATGGGAATGGTTTTGCTAGTCTATGAAGGCGTTTATTAGCTAGCAGACCGAGC
Source organism: Psychrobacter sp. P11G3 (assembly GCF_001435845.1). Taxonomy (NCBI): domain Bacteria; kingdom Pseudomonadati; phylum Pseudomonadota; class Gammaproteobacteria; order Moraxellales; family Moraxellaceae; genus Psychrobacter; species Psychrobacter sp. P11G3. The sequence goes on along the minus strand of NZ_CM003596.1, from coordinate 2,820,052 downwards.
CAAACTAGAAAGCAGGACTGACAGTTCGTTGAATACTTAGACTCGATTGGTACGATTACCCCACCACGATAATAGCGAAACTAGAATAGCACCGAGCAGCATAAGTCCTACTGTCGTTGACCACTGTGCACCAGTAGGGTATTGCCATGGCATGACATTATGGACAGCTTCAGTATTTAGCGAGCCTAGCGCATCTACTTTCCATGGCCATACTTTTATTAGAGAGCCTGCGATAAAGCCCGTCAGCAATGCCAGGGTAGCCTGATAATAATGCGAGAGTAGCCACTTAAGTGCGCGCGTGAATAGCAGTAGCCCAGTCGCCATACCCGCAATGACTGTGAAAATGGCGCTCAAATTCATTGTATCGACTGCTTCTAATACCGCATCGTAAGCGCCTAGCAATAGCAAAATAAACGACCCTGATATGCCTGGTAGGATCATGGCACAAATAGCAATTGCCCCTGCAAAAAACAAATACGGTAAGCTAGGCGTGGTCGTGAGTAACGGCATACTACTAATGACTACAGCGGCAATAAGCCCAGTCGCGAACAGTGCGACACGCCCTATATTCCAGCGTTTAATTTCACTGAGTAAGATAAATACCGTTGCGACGACCAGTCCAAAAAAGAACGACCAAATAAGCAATGGTTGGTTGTCCAATAAATGCTTAATGATACCGGCTAAAGTTGCAAAGCTAGTGGCAATACCCAGTAGCAAACACAATAGAAATGTCGCGTCTACTTGTCGCCAAATTGCAGCGAATCCTTTGATGCCACCTTCCTGACGAAATATCGTCCAAAGATTGGGGCCGATACTGCCAAGTGCGTTAATCAAGCGCTCGTAAATCCCTGCAATCAACGCAATAGTGCCGCCAGAGACGCCAGGCACAATATCAGCTGCTCCCATGGCCATCCCTCTGACATAGATACCTACCAGCTGCTTCGGGCTATCGGTACGTACAGGTACCGTATCTTGTTCTAGTAGCGTTGGCGCTGACGGCTGAGTTGGCCGTGGAGATTGTGGTGCCGTCATGAGCATTCCTTTATCATTTAAAAATAAGTGTCATCTAAAAGTAAGCATTAGCTAAAAATAAGCGTACATAGCAGATTTTATTAATTATCATCACGTACTAAGGCGTATCTTCCATTCACTTAATAGGCATCTAACTGAACTAAAAATGGATAAATCTTGTCAGACATCGTCAAATAGCTAGCTAATATACCGATACTATCTACGCTACTTTCCTTGTCTAAGCCACGCCCTAAAGTATAAAAGCCAGATTAATGACAAAACATTAACCTAGCTTATTAAATGGCATAAAGCATTCTGCAATTACTCAGTAGGCGCCAGTGCAGGATAGCCAAGAGCGTACAGAGTACCTTCAAGCCCTGTCACGTTGATAGCGGCGTCAGCACGTGCTTGGACGATTGGTTTGGCATGATAGGCCACACCCAGATCAGCCAGTGCCATCATCGGTAAGTCGTTAGCACCGTCACCGATACAGACCACTTGTGACGTCTCAATGCCTAGGCGCTCAGCAGTATGCTCAACGATAGCAGCTTTTTTGGCACCATTGACAATAGGCCACTGTACATGACCAGTGACTTCACCTTCTTCGATATCTAGAGCGTTGGCATGCACTTCATCGATACCCAACTGCTCAGCGATATAACGGGCAAAATAAGTAAAGCCGCCTGAAACTAGCATCGTATGATAACCCAATGCTTTTAGCGCACTAATCGTCGTGCGCGCACCAGTCGATAACGTTAGGCGACTACAGATATCATCAAGCACATCAGTAGAAGTGCCTTTTAGCAAGGCCACACGCTGAGCAAACGATTCATCAAAATCAATTTCACCGCGCATTGCGGCTTCAGTGATGGCTTCTACTTCCTCGCCAATCCCAGCCGTTTTTGCCAGCTCTACGATGACTTCTTGCTCGATCAAGGTTGAATCCATATCGAAGCAGGCAAGTTTGTGCGTCCGTAGCATATGACCGACAGACAAGATATGACAGTCCACGACGTTTATGTTGCCTGTGCTATCTGCACTGCGTGTATTGTTATATTCTTCAGTTAGGTCATGACGCAAGCGAGTGGTCAGCTGATCATCAATGATGTGAGCGGCTGCGGTTTTTTTGCCAGGATGCATTAGTGTGTCAGTGACTGGCACTAACAGATAACGGTAGACCTGAGTATGGGTAAAGGGTAGGCGCTGTGCGTCTGCTGCTGTAGGCTCTGTATCAGATACCGTGATATTGACGAAGTTAGCGTCAGTATCTTCCGCAACCGTTACTAGATGCCAGCTTGGCTGTTCATCGACCCACGACTGAACGTACTGATGAATATCTAATGCAGATACCTGAGTCGGCAGTACTACGATGAGCGCAAAAACAGGTAGCGACTGTAGCGCATCAAAGTCTTGCAAATTGGTATCTTCGGGTAATAATGCCGCAATAGAATCAACGGCTTGTTGCCATGCTTTGCTGTCTTTTGGTAACGAATAAGATGTATTTTTTGGCATGGCTCAATTGTCCCTTGTATGCTCATATAAGATTAGGAATAATAACAGTTTTACTGGGCAGCGCCTATAGATGACGCGCAAAGTAACAATGATGCTAAAAAACAGATTTTATGGTGTAAGAAGCCATAGAAAATGCAATAAAGTTATTATGATAAATTTATAAAGCGCTCACGCTATAAGGCTTATTATGGTGATATAGTAGATGAGATAAGCTGGCTGTTTATCGGCTGTGCTTTCTTATTAACGATGCCTTCGCAAAAGATAGTAAGGCAAAAGGTATCAAAGATAGTGAAGCTGGCAATAATATTGATGGTGTTGATAGTCATTGATAATCAGTACTGCTTTATCACTATGTGCGCACTACCATTGGCGCGCATCACAATTGTTTAAAAATTAGCCAAAAAATGAGCAGTAGCCTCGTTTTTTAATTTCTTCTCTCCAAAAAAGTTTAACATATCATGACGTATTTAGCGCCGCGGCAAGGGTTGTTTGCCATTATTCTTCTGGTTAGTTTTTGTTTGCAGACGCTGTTATTGGTCATTAGTACTGACCAACAGCTGAGCAATAGTCGTGCGTTAAAAGGCGAGCAGATGGTCGCCCAGCTGATTGATGAAGCAAGGTTGTCTTTAGAAAATAAAGACCGTGTGAGTTTAAGCGTTATTGCCAACCGCTATACCAGCGAGCAAGACGTCACACGGATACTGATTAAGGACAACAACGATGATATCTTGGTACCAGTAGGCAATGCGCCAATGCAGCAAGGTGACACCATTCGTCAAATCGCCACCAATGGCGATGCAGTCATCGGTAGCGTGGCATTGACCCTAAAAGACGTCAGCAAAGGCGAGATTATCGCCATGCAGTGGCCGTTTGTCATCGGCACCATGCTACTACATTTATTGCTTTGGTTGATTTATGGTTACCTCGCTCGTCCGACCAAAGAGCAAATCAATGCATTGAGTCGAGATATCCAAGAATTGTATCGCGACCAATACAGACCAGTCGATCAACGCGGCTATGACCGTGAACTTGAGCGCCAGTCAGCGCCTAATTTAGCAGACAGTCAAGTAGCGACTGATAATACGGCAAACGCCACAGATGACGAAGTGACTAATGCCCGCAAGTTTAATGTGCATAATGAAGTGAACGAGTATCTTAGAACCCAGCAAAACCAAGAGACAGGTAGTGATACTGACAATCTAGCGGGTGCGGGTGAAGGTAGCGAAAGCGAAATAGCAGATACAGGCGGTGTTGCTTCTCAAGCTGCCAGTCATACGTCTAAACTGTCTGCCACCCGATCCGTTGATAGCGTCAAAGTTCAAGTCGTATTCCATGATGAGTTCAATATGCTTGAACGCCTTGCACCTGCGCAGCGTCTTCCGTATTTAGCACTCTGCACTCAGCTGCTCAATCAAGCCGTGACTGAGCTACTAAGACAGCCATTGTTGTTGGGTGTGAGTGCGATGAATGAAGCTCACTTTGAAGATAATGGCGCAAGTGTGGTACTAAAGGCTGATAATAGCCACGCAAAAGTAGCGCTCGCAGGCGTGATGCTTGCCAAGCTATATTTAATGCTCAACAAAATTATCCACGATAAGCATATTGAGCTATCACGTTTTGCCTTACCAGCAAAAGCGGGCGTGAGTGATGACGCGCAATCAGAGCCAATGACCCATTTGCTCCAGAGTATCGGCAAAAAAGAGCAGCTATTGATACTATTGCCAAATGCCGGTCTCAAGCAAATCAGCAATCATGTACAAGTACATAACATCATGCGTCCAACTACCGTCTATGAGCGTGAGTGTGCGATATTTGATGGTGCTAACGACTCATTGATTCAGCGTTTGGCCGATGTGCGCAACGCAGTTCTAATGATTGAAGATGAGGACGAGCTACACATTTAATGCCGACTGTATTTGGTCATTTATATTACAATTGTCTGTTATATAGCCTACTGGACTATCTTAATCGTAGAGTTGAAATGTACCATATTGCGAAAAAGGATTGACAACATTCAATAGAGACTTTATAAGGCATATATATATTGATGTATTCTTAATACCCTTGCCTAAAAATGATAGGAGTTTGTCATGAGTGACGCTGATATTGACGACGATTTTGATGATGATTTTGTCGACGATGATGATGCAAAGATGGTTGAAGAAGCTGAGACGAGCGTACGTACACGTTTAAGTAGTCTTGAAAAACGTCGGCTAATCGATAATTTGCTAGAAGAAAAGCGTTTGGCTAAAGAGTTAAAAGACGATCTAGACGATATAGACAACTTCGATGAAGACGGCGATGATTGGGATGATGACGATTTTTAATTTGTCGGCATCAGTCGTTTCAGTGGACTAAAGTGCTTTAGTGGCTACTTTAATGACAGTGACTATTTTAGTGACTAAAATTATTTAACCAATCAAACTGGTTGCCTGCTGTTTGCCAATTTTCTAATTTTCTAGGGTTGCTCGCAACCAGTTCATCTCGATAATACTTACCTGATAGAGGTTGCTTGAGTTCGATTAATTAAGCAGCCTTTAGTCTCTACTTAAGTACTCGTCCTCTTTTATTTAACCGATCGCCCACTGCGATTGATGACATCTATCTGCTAAGGAAAACCAAATTATGAGTAACCAACTAAGTTTTGATGAATTACTAGACTATTTGGACAATCAAGAAAGCCAGTTCGTGCTAGATAGTGTCGCAGCGCATGGTTTTTTGACAGCGACGGTCATCGGTCGTCCATTGCCTAACTGGATGGATGCCCTGTTCGAAGGTCACGTAAGTGAGATTCCAGAAAATGTCATCGATGGCATTAAACGCTGGCGCGATTCGATCATGGCTGAGCTAAAAAACGAGACGCCGATCGAATTACCATTTGGTGAAGATGCTGGTAACGAAGAAGTGGCGGTTGATTTCTCTGATGAGTCAGACATCGTTGCTTGGTCAATTGGTTTCGTCGATGCCATGTATGGTGACGAAGCAAGCGATTGGTTCGAAGATCAAGAAACGGCAGAAGACGTCGCGGTATTGACCTTGCCAATGATCGTACTAAGCGGTATCGATGATGAAGACCCAGAGCTATCTGAGATGCGTAAAGACGAAGACAAAATGGTACAGATGGCCAATAGTATCGAAGGCAATTTGACTGAATTGTTCTTATTGTTTCATACCAACGATTAATAATGCTAAGAAACAGCGCTATTAGCAGTGCTGTTTCTATTTTGCCTATGCTGTATCGCAGCGCTTTAGTTTACCACGTATTTTATAAGTCACCGATAAGGTCATCCTATGACTGTGCAACTCTCTAACCTTGAACACTTACCTAACTATCAAATTACCGAACGCCTAGACGTGGTGTACGGTAGTACCGTGCGCTCAAAGCACGTCGGTAAGGATCTGTTCGCTGGGTTAAAAAACATCGTTGGCGGTGAGCTGACGGCTTATACCGAGCTATTAGAAGAGTCACGCCAAGAAGCAATCGATCGCATGATTGTCAAAGCAGAGGCGTTAGGTGCTGATGCGGTGGTCGGTCTACGTTTTTCAACTTCTAGCATCGCCCAAGGTGCGTCAGAGCTGTTTGTCTATGGTACGGCGGTCAAGGTTGCGCCGATATCACAACAGCAGTATCAAAACCCGCCAAGCGATGGTTATAATCATTCTAGTCAAAACACAAATACTCAGACCCAAGTCGCACCCGATGATTTACCGCGTTTTAATCCTTTTGGTTAATCCTATAATATTAAAGACTACAATACTAAATCCTATAATGTTAAAAGCACCGATGCTTTTTATGATGAGAAACGTGCTATGAATGATTCACTCACGCAAGTGCTCATCAACTATGGGCCGTTTGTCTTCTTATTCGCGGCTGGCTGGTTCTTCGGATCACGCCACGAGCGTCAGCATTTGGCACAGTTAATAGTAGCAGAGCAAGCATTGGGCGATATTACTGTCTCAAGCGAACGTCTATACCGTCCCAAGTTAGCAGTGGGTAGTGAAGGCGAGCTGGTACTTGGTAGTGTCGTCATCGCTCAAGATTATTTCAAAATGATTATCGCCCGTGTACTGAGTGTCTTTGGCAAAAACCTAACTACCTACGAGACATTATTAGATCGCGCGCGCCGTGAGGCGATCGTCCGTATGCGCACCCAAGCAAAAGCCAAAGGCTACACACATATCTATGGTTTGCGCTTAGAAGTCACCAATGTCAACCAATTGGGCAGTATGGTAGAAGCCATAGCCTATGGTACAGCGGTAATCAGTACTGACCATACATCTGCTACACCTCACGTGATACCCGTCTAGATCGTTTTTACCTCAGTCTCAGACATATAAACTGATAGTTGACTGACGAGTAGTCAAAAAAATCAAAACCATGCACTTTTACAACGATATACTGAATTTTGCCGTTCCGTTATTATTTCGGTTCGTATGGACTAAAAATCGTTATTGCCAAAAATTAGTACTACAAGAATCAGTATTACAAGTACTCGTACTATAAAAACCAATACCGTAAAAGACCAGTACCATAAAGAATTAATACCGTAAAAGATGAGTATCATCAAAAAATTGTCGTTCTAAGCACACAGTTGTGTGAATCAAGATTATATAAAGAGCTGACAACATCGATGGCTGTTACCCCAGATATCAGCAGGATTGGCTGATTGAGCATCACAACGTTGTCATAAACTTGCCCGTGTAAGGGCTCTATCTACAAGGATGTAGTTATGGAAGGTGTGGAGTTAGTCACGTTTGTAAATTCAAAAGTTATTCCTATCAGTATTTTTTTGATTATGATGGGAATGGGACTGTCCCTAGTTACCAATGACTTTAAACGAGTCGTCAAGTACCCCAAGGCCGTCGGTATAGGTCTCACCAATCAGCTTATATTTTTACCATTAGTTGGCTTTGCTTTAGCGGCGTCTATGTCATTAGAGCCTGAGTATGCGGTTGGGGTTATGTTGCTGGTACTGTGTCCTGGTGGCACCACATCAAACCTATTCACTTATCTTGCCAAAGGCGATGTCGCCCTGTCGGTTACAATGACCGCTATTGCCAGCGTCATTACTGTATTTACCATTCCTATCGTACTTAGCTTTTCGCTCGTCTATTTCATGGGAGCGGGCAGCGAGTTTCAATTGCCAGTCGCCAAGACCATGATTAGCCTGATTGCGCTGACTATCCTGCCGGTTAGTATCGGGATGCTGATCAAAAACTATAAGCCTAAATTTGCTGATAGAGCACAGGTTATGGTATCTCGTTTTGGGGTGATCTTTTTGAGCTTCTTGGTGCTTTTCTTGAGCTATGTGCAACGAGACATCATCGTAGAGGCTCTAATTGCTACTGGTCCTGTATCGCTCATATTAAACGTATCAACGATGGCACTTGGGTATTATACGAGTAAATGGTTTGGTCTCAATCCTGAACAGAGAAGATCAATCACCATGGAAGTCGGTCTACAAAACAGTACGCTATCGATGTTTATGGCATTGACGCTGCTCGCTAACTATAAGATGTCGTTGACGCCAGCTATCTATACGCTAATTATGTTCTTGACCGCTGGTATCATGGTCAGAGTATTCACAGCTCAGCACAATAAAGCCAAAAAAACCGAGATAGAAAACAGTGTATTGGCAGCACGTAGAATGTAAGGTGTTTAAGATAACCGTAGTAATGTATTGTCACGCCAGTTGAGACAGTACTTGGCAAAAAAGTAGCAATGTATGGCGAAATAAAAAAGCCCGCAACACGCTTCGTATAAGGAAGTGCGTTGCGGGCTTTTGTGTGTAGTACCTTTTTTCATCTCGAATCTAAAATCTTCGTCTGTCTATTTTTGCTCTCGCCTCGGCAGTTTGCTCTTTGACCTTTTCAATTTCAAATAAGAACGTACGGTTTTTGAGTACGGCAACGAACACCACGCCGCCCACCGTATTGCCGGCTAGTACCACGACTAAAAATACCAAATAGTGCCAAAGGCTGACGGTGTTGCCATATAGTAGTGCTGAAAATACTTCGATATTGCCAACAATACTATGGTGCAATCCCAAAAATCCGATACTACCAGTGATGAGTGTGACCAAGACGATACGGCTCAGAGTGTCACGGGCAGAAGTCACTAGCCATGCCGCGACGCCCATCATCCAGCCTGCCAGTACTGCACTACCAAAGATCACCCACCACTCAAACCCCAAGATATGCTCGGCATAAGCGTCAATGGCATGATCTGTAAACAGGTGCATGTGTAGTCCTAGACCAATCATAAGGGCTGCAAATATACAACCGCCCACGATATTACCAGCAATAACGATGCCCCACAGCCTGAGCAATTTATGTAGTGGTTCGATTTTATTGAGCACAGGCAGACTGAGTAGGGATGTCTGTTCGGTAAATAATAACGACTGACCGATCACCACGATAATAAAACCAATCGGATAGAGCAGGGATGACAATACCATCGCATAGCGACTGGGCAATACGTCATTTAGTAGTGCAAATGCGGATAAAATCACAAAAAAACTGATACCAATCTCGAGTCCAGCGGTAAAGGCACTGGTAAATAACGAACCAAGTGAGCGCTGAAAGGTTTCTTTGGCATGTATGACTTGCTCTACCAAGATACTGGCGTAGCTTTTTGCTTGGCTTAGATTGTCATCACTGGCGACTTTTTTGATGGTTTCTTTATCTTCTTCGCTGATTTCTTCTGGCAAGTCATCATTATCTAGTTCTTCGGTAGCTTTTATGTGGTCATCTGAGTGATGACTGTCCACATCAGAGCTGTCTTTTACAGCGTGGCTGTGCTGTAGTGTATGACTGTGCTCCGTACTGTTATTTTCGTGATTGCCATTCAGCGCATCGTCATCTGAATTTACGTGACTTGTGGTACTCGTATGCAGAGCCTTATCGTTTGGCAAGTTGTTCTGAGAGTTAGGGGGTTGCTCGGTATCTTGGGACACGGTCAGCTCACTGTTGGTTATATAGTGTTTTAGTACGTTTCAGGCTTGGTAGTTTTAAATTTTAGTATGCTCAAATACAGCTATCATCCATATTTTATCGTATGAGGGTAAGATATTCTGTTGCGCATTTGGCTGACTGGGGTTGTTAATTGAGGAATAAATGCGGTTCACGTCCTATAAATTGCCTTACCATCTAACAAAATATGCCTATCTGCGTTAAAATCACACTATCAATAACTTTCTCTGTTTTTATAGCATTCTGTGCCATCTCAGTTTGACCACATTCATTACCAACAATAAGATCACCCTATTATGAGCAATCCTAATACCGATACCAGCATTGATAGCAATGCGAAAACCAACCTGACCCAGTCGATCCAAGCGGCGCTAAGCCAATTAGAGAGCGCCTATAACCCTGCGGAAGTTGAAGCAGGTATGTATCAAGGCTGGGAAGAAAGTGGCTATTTTCAGCCGACGTTTGACAAAGACGAGTCGTTTTCTATTGCGCTGCCACCGCCAAACGTCACCGGCTCGCTACACATGGGTCACGGTTTTAACAACGCTATTATGGATGCGCTCACCCGTTATCACCGTATGGATGGCGACAATACGCTTTGGCAGCCAGGTACGGATCATGCGGGTATCGCAACCCAGATGGTCGTTGAGCGTCGTCTGGAAGCGCAAGGTATCAAGCGCCGCGATATGACGCGTGCAGATTTCATCGATAAAGTATGGGAATGGAAAGAAGAGTCGGGCGGCAATATCACTAGCCAAATTCGCCGTTTGGGCAGCTCGGTTGATTGGTCGCGTGAGCGCTTTACCATGGATGATGGTCTGTCTAACGCAGTAAAAGAAGTGTTCGTTCGTCTGTTCGACGATGGTTTAATTTATCGTGGTAAGCGTTTGGTTAACTGGGATCCAAAGTTCCAAACCGCGCTATCTGACCTAGAAGTGGAAAACCACGACGAAAAAGGTAGCTTGTGGCATTTCCGCTATCATTTCACAGATAAAGACTTAACGACTCAAGATGGTAAAAACTATCTGGTGGTTGCTACTACGCGTCCTGAGACATTGCTTGGTGATACCGCTGTCGCCGTTAATCCTAGCGACGAGCGTTATGCGCATTTAGTCGGCAAAACCATTACTTTGCCAATCACGGGCCGTGTCGTGCCTATCGTCGCTGATGACTATGTCGAAAAAGACTTCGGTACGGGTTGTGTCAAAATCACTCCAGCGCATGATTTTAATGATTATGAATTGGGTCGTCGTCATAGCTTGCCATTGATTAATATTCTTGATGAGCGCGCTAATATCTTGCCAGCGATGGAAGTTTATCCTGATCTGCAAACGCGTGAGCCAGAGTTAGAAACCACGCCTAGTGACTATGCAGGACTTGAGCGTTTTGCTGCGCGTAAATTCCTTGTAGAGCAAGCAGGCGAGCAAGGCTGGCTAGAAGATATCGAAGACTACGCACTTAAGGCTCCGCGTGCTGAGCGTGGCGGCACGATCGTTGAGCCATGGTTGACCGATCAGTGGTATGTCGCGGTCAAAGAGCTTGCCAAGCCTGCGATTGACGCGGTAGAAGACGGCAGCATTGAGTTCGTTCCTGCGCAGTACAAAAACATGTATATGGCGTGGATGACCGATCTACAAGATTGGTGCATCAGCCGTCAACTCTGGTGGGGACATCGTATCCCTGCATGGTATGACGATGCGACAGGTGAAATCTATGTCGCCCGTGACGAAGCCGAAGTGCGTAGCAAATACAACCTAAGCAATGATGTTGTATTACGCCAAGATGATGACGTACTCGATACGTGGTTCAGCTCTGGTCTATGGACGTTCAGTACGCTTGACTGGGCAGACGTCAACGCTGATCCACGCGTGATGGACACCTTTCATCCAACTAGCGTATTGGTGACAGGTTTTGACATTATTTTCTTTTGGGTTGCCCGCATGATCATGATGACCATGCACTTTGTGAAAAACGAAGATGGCACGCCGCAAGTACCGTTTAAGACCGTATATGTGCATGGTCTGGTACGTGATGGCAACGGTCAAAAAATGTCAAAATCAAAAGGTAACGTCTTAGATCCGATTGATCTAATCGACGGTATTGAGCTAGAAGCGTTGGTGGAAAAACGTACCAGCAATATGATGAACCCAAAAGACGCGGCCAAAATCGAAAAGCAAACGCGTAAAGAGTTCCCAGAAGGCATCCCAGCGTATGGTACGGATGCACTGCGCTTTACCTTTACCTCATTAGCCAGTACTGGTCGCGATATCAACTTTGATCTAAAGCGTGTCGAGGGCTATCGCAACTTCTGTAATAAAATCTGGAACGCCAGCCGTTTTGTCCTCATGAACTGTGTCGATGGCGAAGGCAGTGCCAAGCCTATCGACCAAACGGCGAACCCTGATGTATGGGAACTACCAGAAAAATGGATCATGAGTCGTCTAAACTCTAGTATCAAAGACATTCATCAACATTTCGCCCAGTATCGTCTCGATATGGTCAGCCAAGATATCTATGAGTTTATCTGGAACGAGTACTGTGATTGGTACGTTGAGCTTGCCAAAGCCAGCCTAAATGATGACTCGGTGTCTGACGAACGCAAAGCGCAAATCCGCTATGTGCTGCTGCACGTGCTAGAGACGGCGCTACGTTTCACCCATCCAATCATGCCGTATCTGACTGAGCAAATCTGGCAGACCATTGCGCCGCTACTGGGTCGCAAAAACACCGACAGCATCGTGGTCGCTGACTATCCACAGACTGATGGTAGCCAAATCAGTGAGCAGACCGAAGCGGATATGGCATGGCTACAAGAGCTAATCGCGAGCGTCCGTAACATCCGTGGTGAGATGAAACTGGGTAACGCGGTACGTCTGCCAGTGCTACTACAAAACGTCTCTCAAGATGAAGATGCGCGTCTATCACGTATCAAAAACCAGTTCAAAGCGCTTGCCAAAGTCGAGAGCTTAGAGATCGTCAAAGAAGGCGATGAAGTGCCACTGTCATCATCAAGTATGGTCGGTCAGCTACGTGTACTCGTACCGATGAAAGGTCTGATCGATCCAACGGCTGAGCTGGCACGTCTGGGCAAAGCGCATGAAAAGCTACAAAAGCAAGCCGATGGTATCGCTCGTAAGCTAGGTAATGAAGGCTTTGTCAGTAAAGCACCTGCGGAAGTGGTCGATGCTGAGAAAGCGAAACTGGCTGAGCTAGAAGGGCAGTTGACGGCGATGACAGCGCAGATGGAGCAGCTGAAAGCGTTGTGAGCAGAAAGAGCTTAAAAAGCATAGCCTCAGCATCGGAGTCCTTTAATAAGGGGCAAATATGCGATGCATGAGGCGGTGTCTTTTTAAAGGCTTCGCTCGGCGCTCGTCCCTCGCGCAAGAACAATAAGAGTGACCTAAGTAAGAAAGTATAGGGTAGGTTGGCATTGAGGTGCAAAACCAAAACATGCCTTAACTGTTGGATATTATAGACTCTATCCAGTCTAATAGTATTAGCTATATTAAGTTTTAGTTTTAGAGAAATATAAATTTAGTAAAGAGTTTAAACATATGCAAAGTAATTCTGTTATTTTCTCTAATAAGGCTTCGGATTTACTTGATAAATATCAACTAAGTCTTAAAGATAAAAATAAAAATAATTTTCATTGTTATTTGCTGAAATTCTATGAATTACTGGAAAGTTATATATCAGAAGAGGTTTTTATTCAACTTGAAAAGTTACGATCAGAGTGTGAAAATCAGTACGAAGCTGAGGCTCTTGATAAGGATATTAATGATCTGAAAGTCTATTTGGGCATAGGGGAGTATTCAGGTGTCTCTAGTAGTTTAGGTGATAGATTGAAATCTATTAGTATAAGTATTAAGGATATTCACTTTCCGAAAGACGACAATCTAATTTATGTAACTAGTGAAACTAAGGAGGTACTATATAGACTAGGTAGAATAGATTTTATCAACTGTAAGTTCGATTCAAGTCGACTCAGTACAAATGATAATATGTACTTTGAATTATGTGATTTTATAAAAGACATTTATATTACTCCGTTCTATAAGAATGGCTTTGGTGAAAAGTACCGTTATATAAGTTGTAATTTCCATAATAATGTTTATTTATCTGCTTCAGATGATAATAAACAAGAGTTATGCAATGTATTTTTTGAGTGTGACTTTTTAAAAGATGTAGATATCCAAAATTTAAATTTTAAAAAAAACCTTTTTAGCTTTCCTGATGTTTTAGATTCTATTAAAAAAAAGAGCGCTCTTGTAGCTTTATCTACCAGTAACAGCGAATTTTTAAGAATAAGAAATTGTCATAGTTTTAATAAATTAATAATATCTAATTGCAGTTTTGAAACTGATTTAAAAATAAATGGTTTTGATGACAAATATTTTAATGAAGTTGAAATGCATGATTATAAGTATAAAGCAGGCAGTTCCAACATTAAAGAGCTTAAAATAATAGACACAAATTTTAAATCAAAATTAGAAATTAAGAATAAAAATATTGATATTTTTAATTTTGAAAACTCTAACGTCACTAAAATTTTTGATCTATTTGGAAGTAGGTTTATACAAGCAAAATTTGATAAATGTATATTCAGTGATTTTGCTGGATTTGAAGATGTAAATTTTGGAAATGAAGTGGAAAAGGATAATGAAAAATTCTTAACAGTTTTCAAATATGTTACTTTTATGGACTTCTCTAGTTTTAGAGGAGTTAAATTTAATTCTGGATTAGACTTCTCAAAAACTAACTTAAAAGATACACCTAACTTTCTTAATGTTTATATTAGTCCAATAAACACAAATCGCGAAACATTTAGAATTATAAAAAACTCATTTGATGATGCAGGCAATAAAATTGAGGCAAACAGGTTCTTTATCGAAGAAATGAAGGCTTATAGAAGAGAGCTGAAAATTAAAGGTGGGGAATGGTTTAATCGCTTTATACTTTTTTTCAATAGATGGGCTTCAAATTTTGGTGGTAATTATATTTTACCCATAATTTGGTTAGTAATCAGTGTTGTGATTTACTCAGAAATTATTGATTGGCACAATAGATTTTTTGTTGAAAACGAGTATTTTTGGAATCGTGATTTTAATACTCTATCTGTCAGAGCAAATAGTATTGCAGAAAGTTTTTTACCTTTTAGTAGATTCTTACAGGGTAGAGAGGGTCTCGAATTTACAAGCTTATTATTTTATATATTGTTTGTCATACTTACTTGGCAGACTATTGTTGCGGTAAAGAGGCATACTCAACGTTAAGGAACACCATGAACCATCTCACCGTCGGACAACGCGCGCCTTTAAGCAATCTTGCTATTGACGACACCGCACCCATCACGCTTAAGTTCACTCGTCAAAGCCCAATAGAGATGGACATTAGCTGCTTTGCCTTAGACGCAGCGGGCAAACTGATCAATGATGATTACATGGTGTTTTACAATCAGCCAACCTCACCGTGCGGGCAAATCAAGCTTACCCATTACGAATCGCAGCCAACGGCGAATAAAGGCATCCAAGCCGAGTTTGAGGTTAACTTATCCAAACTGGCTGCAAATATAGACAGCTTGTTTTTTGTGTTATCAGCCGACACGCCGCTCAATCAAATTCAATCGTTAGAGATTGGTATTTGGCAGCAGTCGCAAAAAGTGCAGGCAGCGTATCAAGCAGCAGATTTTGCCCAGCAGCAAGCCAGTATGCTGATGCAGCTGTATCGTAAGGGTGGCGTTTGGCGAGTATCCAACGTCGCGCAAGGCTTTAATGGTGGACTTGCCGCCATCGTGCAGCATTTCGGTGGTGACGTAGAAGAGAGTAGCCCGCAAGTACTCGAGCCGACCGTAGCGCCAGTGCAAGCAAAACCGTCGTTAGAGAAGGTCATGCTAGACAAAGCGCCAAAACTGGTCAATCTGGCCAAAAAAGCCACGATATCGCTTGAGAAACGCCAATTGCAGCAATTAACCGCAAAGGTAGCGTTGGTGTTAGATGCCTCAGGTTCAATGAATAGACAGTACAAAAAAGGCCGCGTGCAAGAGGTAGTCAATCGCATATTGCCATTGGCAGTGAACTTCGATGACGACCAAGCACTAGACTGCTGGGCGTTTGCCCGAGATCCGCAGTATTTGGGCGAGATTGGACTGAGCAATTATGACGGTTTTATCAACAACGCTCATGGCGGCTGGCGCAAATGGGCACTTGGCCCACGCATAAACAATGAAGCAGAAGTCATGAAAGCGGTGACGGAGTTTTATCAAAAGGACGGCTTGGATGTGCCTGTCTACGTGCTATTTATCAGTGATGGCGGGGTGAATGACAATCGCGGTATCACGAGAGTCATGACGGAAGCCGCGAAACTGCCGATATTTTGGCAATTTGTGGGCTTAGGTGGTCGTGGTTATGGCATCCTCAAAAAACTAGACGACATGACAGGGCGCGTGATTGATAATTGCGACTTTTTTGAACTCGATGATTTGGATGACATTAGCGAAGAAGCTTTGTATGAAAACATGCTAGAAGAGTTTCCAATGTGGCTAAAAGAAGCCAAGCAGCTTGGTATAGTCACTTCACTATAAAAGTATGACTGCGTTAACCTCATTATTCGATGACAGCTAAATAAAAAACCGCCACAGCAAATATGATGGCGGTTTTTTGTTATTCAAAATATCTTAACTTCTAAAATCTCTATAGCGCCCACAGCGATTGATATTGCTCATCAGTCAACGTCACGATATCGATCTCGGCTAGCATCTCGCGCAGTTCTTCCCACTTACTTGCATCAGGCTTGATCGGTGTAATCAATCTGCCTAGCGTATTATCAATAATGGCATCCATCAGTATATCTGCTTCGGTTTTACTATAGTCGTAATACATATGGTGGGCAATTTCTGAATCATTTTTACACAGTTCCGTCATCTGATTGGTCACTTGGATAAAGGTATCTATCGCGTCTTTTTTCGCGCTATAGATCTCATCCGTTGTCAGAATCTCTAACGCCGAAAAATTCGGATAGGGTGACAGGTGTTGATCGATAAACGTAAAGTCTAGCCCTTCATGAGTCGCTTCAACGCCTTCAAAGTTATAAAAACATAACCATGCACCATCTAGGCTTGGGTCTTCTTGCAGGTTTTTTATATGATAAAAGTCTTTTTGCACAAAGCTCACATTATCACGGCTGATACTAAAGCCATTTTTCTTGGCATAACGCGCCAATATCTCAAAGCCAATACGATTGGTCTTTTCTTCAGCAGCAGGGGTACAGATGCGAATAGGCTGATTGTTTTTGAGCTTATCCATGCTGGACTGTTGCATCAATATGCCGCCATCGGTCTCAAAAAAGCAGCCAAGCGCACGCAAATTCGGCGCGTAATGCTCAAACAGATGAATCGGTTCATTTACATGCAGATCGATACTTTGGTTCTGTAATTCGGCAAAGCCATCATAGTGGTCATCTGGCTCGATGATAGTAATATCAAGCCCTGCCTGCTCATATGCGCCTGTGGTCACACCAGCGATAAAGGGCAGATGATCAGGGTTTAAAAACCATTCGAGGGTCAGAGTAAGTTTGGTGGTCGGCTGCATGGTTGTTTCCTTTTTAGGTATGGAAAACAATCAGACTGATACTATTAAAGTAAAACAAGAAAGGCCAAATAAGAAAGGTAAGGTCTCAATACTAGAGGTGCGTTCATAACAGGACATCCTCTATAGACTGCTCTTATTTGTAGACCTATTAAGGCGTGTCACGCTTGTTTCCTACGTCAGTGCTAACTGCTTCAGGTTCACGGGTGTCTCTCAGCGATGATGTGGGCTGTGTCTACAGCGTTAAATCAAAGCACCCCGACAAGATTGATTGGTATTACATTGTTTTTGATCAGTACTGCTAATGAATCCGTACTGCGAATGGCTATTATCGATAGTTACTGCATCATCATAGACGACTTACAAGATGGGATGCAAGCGCGTATCGGGAAAGACGATGGCAGGTGATGACTGGTGTTCGTTAATCGCTCTTTATAAAAGTTCTCATTTATGACAGCTTTTTATAAGCGCTTTTAATCGACGTGTTAATAAAAAAGTGCAGCATTTATCATTGGTACTTACCCAATTACTAACCAAACATACCTATCAATAGCAAAAACCTTATATAAATAGTCTTGTGCGCAGACGGGCGATATTGCATGATTAGCCTTCTATGCCACCGCTTATATAATAGGCGCTACTTTAAACAACTGACATTTGGCATAACTGACAACTTACACGACCGACAACTTATATGACCGATAATAAAAAAGCGTTCTATTACCGACCCAAGACGGATCAATCCAACAGCCCAATGCTGCGTTGGACCTTTGTGACGCTTGGTTGGCTGTTTTTTATCTTAGGTATTATCGGTATATTGTTGCCAGTGATGCCCACCGCGCCTTTTATCTTGCTAGCAGCAGGCTGCTGGGCACGCAGTTCTCGACGTTTTCATTTTTGGCTGATTAATCATAAATACTTTGGTAAATTTGTCCGTGACTGGGAAGCAAATCATGCCGTTCCGCTTTATGCCAAGTGTTTAGCGACGGTTATGATGGCAGCATCGACAATTATGTTATTTTATCGTTTGCCTGCCGATATGATGTGGATGGCATGGGCGGTAGCCGCTGTCTGTAGTGGGGTAGCGATATATTTGTTCCGTTTACCAAATGCCTAAATCTGTTGCAATTTGCGCCAAAATCGGTCAATAAACGGCTCTGGTTACACGAAACATGAGATAAGACTTGCGATACTGGGATGTACCCCTTATAATACGCCCAAGCTTAAGAGCAGTTCTGCACCAAATCATTACCTCGTAGTATTAGTTATAATCCTTCGTTTTAATATTTATCGTTCAGTAGCTATTTGCAAGCGTTACCGGTCACTAGACCATTAATAAATTTAAAAGTAGGATTATACTATGTCAGACGTTCAAAAAGGTACAGTTAAGTGGTTCAACGAAGCTAAAGGCTTTGGTTTTATCGCTCCAGAAACTGGCGCAGACGTTTTTGCTCATTACAGCGAAATCACTGGTTCAGGTTTCAAAACTTTGGCTGAAGGCCAAGAAGTTGAGTTCACTGTAACTCAAGGCCAAAAAGGCCCACAAGCACATAACATCGTTGCTATCTAATTTGTCTTTATAGACAGATAGATAAATAGATGTAGAAAAGCGAACCTTCGGGTTCGTTTTTTTTCGTCTATCATTTGGTGTTAAATGAAATGACAGATGTAGAAAGGCCTCCGACATAGAAAGTTGGAGGCCTTTTATATTGTGCAATGACATCAGCAGTTAAGAATGGACATTTAGCTTATTATATAAAGCTAATGCCGATATTAATCAGACCACCGCCCAGTATTAACCAACCAAACATAATGGCACCCAAAATAAGCGGTCTAACGCCAGCTTGTTTGATCGCACTTAGATGCGTGGTCAGACCTAATGCAAACATAGCCATTGTAAGTAGCACATCGTCTAGCATCACCATACTGCGTACGATACTCTCAGACATCGGCACCCATGTATGTATCAACACAATACCGATAAAGATAAACGCGAACCATGGCACTTTGACTTGTTTGACCCGAGTCATAAATGACGCTGTCTCGTTTTTACTGCTTTTATCTTCTAGAGTCGAATCATCTACGGTACGATCTTTGGTTAGCGCAAAAGATAACACAAGCAGGAAAGGCGCGAGCATCATAACGCGTATCATCTTGGTCACAACAGCGGTATCGCCAATCTCAGTATTGATTGCATTACCTGCGACTACGACTTGCGCTACTTCATGAACGGTTGAGCCAGTGTACATGCCGTACTGCTGGGCGCTGAGCCAAGGCTGTAACCAACCGAGATGATAGAGAAAAGGATATAGTAGCATCGCGATAGTGCCAAACACCACCACAGTTGCCACGGCGATAGTGACCTTGTGAGCTTGCGCGTTGACCACTGGCTCTGCAGCAATGACGGCAGCAGCACCGCAAATACTCGCGCCTGAGCCAATCAAAATAACCGTTTCTTTATCGACCTTTAACCATCTAGTACCCAACCAATAGGTCAGCAAAAAGGTTGACGTCAGTACCAGCGCATCAGTCATAATCGCTGGCATACCGACGCTCGCAACTTGTGTCATGGTCAGTTTAAACCCATAAAACATAATCGCAAGTCGCAATATCTGACCTTTGGCAAAGCAAACGCCGCCGTTTAAACGTTCAGTGAACTTGGGATAGATGGTATTGCCCAAGATCATGCCTAGCAAAATCGCTAGCGTTAAAGAGGATAGTCCAACGATACGTCCGTTTGACCATACATCCAGACTACTGTCCAACCATAAGCAGAACAAACTACCGATCAGAACAACTACCAATCCTGCCAAGTGACGGTGATTAGGGGTATAGTTATGAACGGAGTTGCTGATTGATTGGACGAATGTGTGCATGACGCGGCATCCTATTACTTATATTAAGATAAGCATAAGCTTATGAATGGACAGTATATGCCCGCCACATTTATAATAAAAACAGATTAATAAGATATAAATTATCGATTTTTTAGGTTAGAGATTATGATAGAAGTCGATATACCGCGCATGAGCAGCAAAAAAAGATACGCATCACGAATAAAACAGCGCAAAAACTAACATAAGGCATCATTGATAATATGAAAAAATCTGTGCAGACAGTGCCAAAGATTACGCTTAAGCAGCTCGCTGTTTTTGTCAGTATTTATCAGACAGGTAGCACCAGTCGCGCCAGTGAGGAGCTACACTTATCGCAATCAGCGGTCAGTAGTGCGCTGACAGAGCTGGAGTCTAGACTACAGATGCCGCTGTTTGAGCGCGTTGGTCGTCGGCTCAATCAGCATCCCAATGCTCATCCTATTTATATACAGGCACAGGCTATCTTGGGACAATCACTCACGCTTGAGCATTATCATCAATATCAAGCAGCACAGATTCACATCGGTGCTAGTACCACTATTGGTAATTACGTGCTGCCGTCATTGCTTGGCAAGCTATATGAGGCGCTACCCGATGCCAATGTCGATATGTATATTGCCAATACGCAAGAGGTAGTGAGCGAGGTTGAGCAACTCAATATCGATATCGCGCTGGTAGAAGGAATGCCGCGTCCGGTAGATATGAAAGTTATTGAGCAGCGTGAGTGGCGCACTGATACGCTGATGATATTTGCCAAGCGTGATAGCAAGTGGCTAAAGAATGTGGCTACCTATAGCGAAGACGAGGACTGCTATCAGCTGAGTATTAATCAGCTAGCGCAGTTGCCGCTACTGGTACGTGAGGCAGGGTCAGGCACAAGGCAGATTATCGATGAGCAATTGCTTAAGTATCTACCTAATGCAGAAGTGGTAAAGGCAATACATCAGTCCGAAGCCATCAAGCACATGGTGAGTGCAGATATTGGTCTTGGTTGTCTATCGCAGCATGTGATTGAGACAGAATTAGCAACAGGTGAGCTGGTACAAGTGAACGTAGCGGGAATTGATTTATCGCGTACATGGTGGCTGGTCTGGCATAAAGCCCGTCACCAAAGCCCGATTTGGCAAACCTTTATAGATATTATTCAACAAGGTTAAACAATGAGTCTGGATGAACCTAAAGCTATCAGCCATAAAAAAGCGCAGCGTTGAAGTTTACGCTGCGCTTTTTTGTTTAGGGTATGCTTTATATCACATAAGACAATCAGAGCATATTTTTATGCTGAAACAGGCTTGTCCAGTCTTACGACAAAGCTATCGCAAGGTACATTAGGTAAGATGTTATCCGCAGTTGCGCCACTGATCCATGCAGCGATACCAGTACGCTTATGACGACCGATGACCAACAGATCGACATCGTGTTTATGACAGTAGCTGACGATACCTTCACTGCTAGAAATGGCGGTCGTGACTTCTGACGTTGCTGCATTTAGCTGATTGCGTTCAAGGAACTGCGCCAGCTTTGCACGCGCTTCTTGGCAGCGTTCATCATCAATCTCATCGTATAGGCTAGAGGCAGGCACCAGCTCATAGCCAAAGCCAACCATAGTGTCTTTGACAATATGCAAAACAGATAGCTTAGAGCCTGGACGGTTTTCGACGATGCGCTTGGCCTTTTGGGCGACTATATCTGCATCAGAGAGTAAGTCGGTGACCAGTAAAATATGTTCGTAACTCATAGCGTCTTCCTCATGTCAGATAGTATTTACTATAGCACTACTCTAGGGCGCTGTTAAGTAAAGCTTGTCGTCTTTAGCAACGAATTAGAGTAATGCCAATTATTCCAAGACAGGCTGATCAAGCTTCACCACTAAGCTATCGCAAGGGACATTTGGCAAGATACTATCGGCAGTGGCTCCTACTAACCAAGCAGCGATACCATGACGCTCATGGCGTCCAATGATAAGTAAGTCGACGTCTTTTTCACGGCAGTAATTAATAATACCTTTGCTATTAGAGATGGCAGCGGTGACCTCAGAGTTGATTGCTTCCAGCTCATTACGTGCCAAAAATTGTGCCAGTCTAGCCCGTGCTTCTTGCCAATTTTCACTATCGACATCACCCGAGAGGCTAGAGGCAGGCACGAGCTCATAACCAAAGCGCACCATGTCATCCTTGACTATATGCAAGACGGAAAGTCTGGCTTCAGGAGAGCCTGCGAGAATACGCTTGGCTTTTAGCGCCACTTTGTCCGCATCGGATAGTAAGTCAGTGACCAGTAAAACGTGTTGGTAGCTCATAAGATACTCCTAGTTAGTCGTTAACTTTACAGTATAGTCAATCCTTTATAAAAGAGTTACGGTGTTAACCTCGCTTGAGGTATCACGTATACATCTGCACTCAGTTGCCTTGTAATTCTTTTAAACTAAATTAACTATAGCAGTGCAGGCCGTCTTTGTTAAGCGATAAATCCATAATAAAATTGTGGATATTGATGAATTTGTAACTATAAGGCTTTAATAGCTAAAGTTGCTAGCCGCGTAGGTTATGTGGTGGATTATTGCGTGACTGATGCCTTGACTTATCCATGTCGCAGCCCCACTAATAGCGCTAAGCCAACTCTTTTTTAGCCAATTTATTACTCTATTTTCCCTGGCATTCAGGGCACTATACGCATAATAAGCGATAAGGATAACTATGACGGACACGCCATTTACTGCTGATTTAACCTTGCATCCAGCATTTGAGCTGATTGAGCATCGCCATATTGAGGCGCTATCGATGGATGTGCTGATCAGTCAGCATGTAAAAACAGGAGCGATGCATTATCATCTGGCACACCCAAGTGATGAAAATGCATTTTTGGTCGGTTTTCGCACCCAGCCAATGGATTCAAAAGGCGAGGCGCATGTCTTAGAGCACGTGGCATTATGTGGTTCGAACAAGTTCCCAGTACGTGATCCGTTCTTTTCAATGATTAAACGCTCATTAAACACGTTTATGAATGCGATGACTGCAGCTGATTGGACTGCCTATCCGTATGCGACACAGAACAAAAATGACTATTTTAACTTGCTCGCTGTCTATCTAGACGCATCGTTTTTCCCGAATATCCATCCGCTCGATTTTGCCCAAGAAGGCATCCGCGTGGAGCTTGATGAAAACGATAAGCCGCAGTTTAAAGGTATCGTTTTTAATGAAATGAAAGGCGCGATGAGTGGCGAGATTGATCAGTTATATCATACGGTTGCTCATCATCTGTTCCCAACGACGACTTATCACTACAATTCAGGCGGTGATCCTGCTGATATACCTGACTTGACGCACACTGAGCTGACCGAATTTCACCAGAGCCATTATCATCCGTCAAACAGCGTTATCATGAGCTTCGGTAATATTCCTGTTGCTGAGACGCAAGCGAAGATACACGAAGATGCCTTGATTCAGTTTGAAGCAGGCAAAAAGCATGTATCGCGTCCAGAGCAACGTTTGTCTGCACCAATCAGTGCGGTTGATACTTATACTGCTGACGAAGCAGGCCCAGATCAGACGCATCACGTGGTTGCTTGGTTACTACCATCGATTACCGATCCTAAGCAGCGCTTAGCATTGCGTCTATTAGAAGGCGTGCTGATTGAGCATGCAGGCTCGCCATTGCGTGCTTATCTTGATAGCCATCCACTGGGTAAAGCACCAAGTCCGCTATTGGGACTTGATGACAGTCATTATGAAATGGTCTTTTATACGGGACTGCGCGGCTCTAACCCTGAACATGCCGAAGCGGTCGAGCAGGGCATTATTGATTTGCTGACCGAAGTGGCCAATTCACCAGTTGATGATGAGACAATCGAAACCATTCTGCATCAGATTGAGATTGATCAGCGTCACATCGGCGGCGATAGCATTCCTTATGGTCTAAACCTGATGTTAGAGGGCTTTAGTACCGCCATTCATGATGGCAACCCTATCGACGTCTGGGAAGTAGATGAGCATCTACAATGGCTACGCGAGCAAGTCGTCGATCCGCAGTGGCTACCGAACTTGATTAAAACGCATCTATTGGACAATCAGCATCGTGTACGCGTAACGATGACGCCTGATAGCGAAAAAACAGCGCGTTTGGCAGCAGCTGAACAGACTCGTTTAGATACTATCGCGATGGATTTGACTGCTGATGACAAAGCTATTTTAAAGCAACAAGCTTTAGATTTGGCTGCACGTCAAGCTGCGCCAGATGATTTGAGCTTGTTGCCAAAAGTTGGTTTAGAAGACGTACCAACGGATATTAGCTTTAAAGAAGGCACGCAAAAGCAGGTGCGTTTGAGCGGGCAAGACAGCACGCTATTTGAGTATGAAGCTGGCACTAATGGCATTTATTACTATCAAGTGATTGTCCCACTCACTGAAGCAATTGGTAATGCGAGCGCAGATGCGCTACCAGTCAATGATGTGATCAATCATCCATTGTTGCCTATTTATTTAAGTCTATTGTCTGAGCTAGGTACTGACTCGCTTAGTGCTCATGAGATGCAGGCAAAACAGGCCGCGCATTCTTCTGGTGTGACCGCTCGTATTAGCCAACGTACCAATGTCGATGATAGCCAAGCGATTAGCAGCTACTTTGTCGTGGCAACGCGTGCGCTAAATCGTAAGCCTGAAGCGATTGATTTGCTCAAGGAAGTGATGGAGCACAGTATCTTCTCTGAGCATGACCGTATCAAAGAAATCTTGCAGCAGCGTCAAGCGGGTTGGCAATCAAACCTAGCAGGATCTGGTCATTCATACGCGATGCAAACGGCCAGTCGTGGTATGAGTCGCCAAGCGCAGTTGGAGTATGTGCGCAGCGGCCTACCAGCATTAAACGCACTTAAAGATTTCTTGGCACATGCTAGTACAGATGATACTCAGTGGGATCAACTGGCTACGAGCTTGATGGATTTACATCAACGTCTGATCAGTTTGCCTAAGCATGCCGTTATTATCTGTGAGGCAGAGCAAACCGAACGCTTGAGTAGTTTAATCGTCGATAGCTGGAAAGATAGCCAAGCGCCAAAGATTGCTGAGAATTTGACCAATATTGAGACTAATATCCCAAGCGAGTTTGCCAATCTGCAATTAGATACTGCATTGAATGATGCGACTGATACAGTCAAAACATTAGAGAGTGGCGACGATGTTAAAAACGAAGTGCTCGATGTTGCAGATTTAGCATGGCTAGTACCAACCAACGTCTATCACAATGCCAGTGCTTATACTGTACCTGCTGCTGACCATCCTGATACCGCTGCACTAATGGTATTGGCGCCTTACTTACGTAACGGCTATTTGCACAGTGCGATTCGTGAGCGCGGCGGTGCCTATGGCGGCGGCGCAGGTTACGATGCCAATGCTTGTGCCTTTAAGTTCTTTAGCTATCGTGATCCACAATGCGCTGAGACCTTTGCTCACTTTGACGCCAGTATCGAATGGCTATTAAACGAGCCACAAACCGATGAGCAATTGGAAGAAGCTATCTTAGGTATTATCTCAGGCATGGATAAGCCGGGCTCTCCTGCAGGCGAAGCAATCAAAGCGTGTTTTGCTAACTTGCATCATCGCGGTGTTGACTGGCAGCGTAAAATGCGTGCGTCGATATTGGCCGTCACGGTTGCTGATTTGCAGCGCGTTGCCAAGCAATATCTGCAAGGTAAAAAGCATGTACGTGCCGTGCTAGCGCCTTATGACAAAGAAGAGGCAGTAAAAGGCCTAGGCTTTGAGGTTTGTAGAATTAAGAGCTAAGACAATTAGGTTTGTTTTTGATTAAAGTTAAGCACAAAAAAGCCAAGCATCATGCTTGGCTTTTTGCGATTAGGTAATTGACTAATATCGCTTGATACTCAAATCTTTGCCAATTTTGTCTTGATGAATCGGAAATTCTGACAACTCGTTATACTGCTTACGATCAGCAAAGTAGCTTTTTAGAGTACGGCGAATGGCTTCAAACGCCAGTGTATCCCATGGGATATCTTCTTCGCTAAACAGTGCACAGTCGAGACTTTCTGAGCCAATACCATACGCGCCATCTTTTAGATCGGCCAGATAGATAGAGTAGATCTGCCCAATATCTGGCAAGTCATAAATGCAGTATAGATGCGGATTCAGTACGATGGCATCAGCTTCTTCGTAGCTCTCGCGTGCTGCGCCTTCAGCCATGGTCTCGCCATTTTCCATAAAACCTGCAGGTATCGTCCATAGCCCATATTGTGGCTCAATCGCTCGGCGGCAGAGTAGCACTCTGTCTTCATGTACCACCAGCGAGCCACAGATAACTTTTGGGTTTTCGTAGTGGATATAGTGGCAATTAGGGCATACCAAACGCGGCATATTGTCCGTAGGTGGGATTTTTCGTTCTGCTTCATGACCGCATTGGAGACAATAGCTCATACCAACTACCTTTATTAATAAATATTGTGTGTCCACTTATCTTAAAAGTTTTTTTGCCGTTCTGATGTTTGCTTTTGTATACAGCAATGATAGTGGAAAATGCTTTTAAGCATATCCTTTAATTTTTATGATTACAGTGAAAACGCTCTGACAGCGTATTTCAATCGCCATCAAAGCGTTCTTATCTTATCGAGTATATCCTACATAACAATTAAGTTATAGGAATTGGGTTTTTGTTTCGAGCATCTGTGTGCGTAATCCACCAGCTACCGAGGCAGAGGTAGGAATCAATGGCGTTACAGTGGCTTGAAAGTCATGATAAAGATCCTCGCGCGTCGGATACACGACCGTACTTAAGTTGCCATCTGCATCTACCTCATGACGCCAACCGCCATGCTCAAGATCAATCAAAGTACTGGCAATATAATCCCAAGCTAAACGGTAGTAATGTTCAAAGCGTGGATCATCCGTACGGCGCGATAGCATCAGCGCGGTATTAGCCATCTCAGCCTGTACCCAGTAAGGACGGTTTGGTATTGAAATCTCATCATCCCAGCCGATGGTATAGACCATGCCAGATTGACCGTCAGGTGCCCAGCCGCGCTCGATAGCGCTATCAAATAATGCGGTAGCATCAGGTAGCAGCCAATCAGGTACGTCATAACCATGCGCAATACAGGCAGACTCAACTTTCAGCAGCAGTCCTGCCCATTCTGCAAAATGACCAGGTGTGAGCCCCCAAGGTCGCAGGTCATCAGAAGGTTCATTCGCATCGTAGTCAGGTAACAGATTCCACTTGCTATCAAAATGTTCAGGTAGGCGACCATCGTAATTACTAGGAATATCATGGCCGAAACGCTTGGCTAAGTGTAGCGCACGGTCTAGCCAACGCGTCTCACCCGAGGCATCTGCCAGTGCTAAGCAGGCTTCGGTCGTATGCATGTTGCAATTGGCACCGCGATAATCTTCAGGATCAGACCAGTCAGCCGCAAAAGAGGGCAGCATCGATTGTTCATTTTCTAACCAGAAGTGCTCATCGATAACGTTTATTGCAGCTTGCATGAGCTCTGAACCACGTGGGCGACCAGCAATGCTAGCAGAAGCGCCAGCAAGCGCGACAAATGCATGTAGATAGGCGTTTTTGCGTGATGGGTTTTCCTGAGTTGAAGAAGCATCACTGAACCAACCGCCATGTACTGAGTCGCGTAATGGGCCATCGAGCAACGCATCTAGGCCATGGTCAGCAAGTGTTGCCGATCCCGGTATACCCATTAGTGCCGCTAACGCATAGCAGTGCACCATCCTCGCAGTGATGATGCTCTTTGCTGTGTCATCTACCATGCTCCCATCATGACCCAAAGTAGCAAACCCTGATGGCACGCGTGCTTTGGCATAATGTTCGAGCAGTCGTTGCCCTTCAGCAAGCAACCAGCGGCGATGAGTACTGCTATCTGCCCAACAGACAGATAGCAGGTCAGAGGAGTCAGGAGAATCCATGATATCAGCCATTGGTAATCATGCCTCCGTTTATGTGCAAGGTCTGACCAGTCACGAAGCTACTGTCTTGGCAAGCAAGAAATACATAGGCAGCACCCATTTCACGTGGCTGACCCATACGCCCCATTGGTGAAGACATAGATTCTAAAATATCTTTGTCAAAGTCTTTAAATACCAGTTGAATCTCGCTCACTACAGGGCCTGGTGCCACCTGATTGACTCGAATACCGCGACTAAGTAGTTGTTGCGATAGAGCGCGAGTATAGCCGACGATAGCGCCTTTGGTAGCGGTATACGGCACCAATACATCATTGCCGACATACGCATTCACTGAGGTGGTATTGATGATGCTATCACCTTCTTTCATATGTTCAAGGGCGGCGCGGGTTGCATAAAACATCCCTGCCATATTGACATCGAAATGCTGTTGCCAGTCTTCATCACTGACCTCAGACAAATCATGATACGGCTTTTGCATACCAGCATTGTTGACTAGTACATCAATGCCGCCCCATTTTGCCACGACGGCTTCTACTGCCTCTTTGCAACTACTGCTATCTGCCGTATCACCCTGCAATACCAACGCGTCTGCGCCTTCTGCTTCAATACCTTCACGTGTCTCATTCGCGCTTTCTTCATCAGAGTGATAAAGGATGGCAACTTTGGCACCTTCGCGTGCCATATGAAAAGACACTGCGCGACCGATACCACTGTCTCCGCCAGTGATTAAAACGCGCTTATCAGCCAGTTTTCCTGAGCCTTTATAATTATCATTGATGTATTCAGCAGGTGGCATCATGTTGTCGATTTGGTCTGTCATAATCTGTATCCTTCGTTCTTTTGAGGTGTCATCTATTTTTATTACAGCAAACCTATGACGCTGGCATCGATATTTTTATAATGCTATTTTAGAATGTCTGCCTCATAGCCTTGCTAACGACTATCATAATACTCAGATACATTTTTTGAAATATTACTCGGTTAATGTTTAGTAATTCAAAAATACGGTTATGAGACTTATTACCATGAACGAATATCAAGAAAAAAGGATATTGGGAAAGTCTTATTCAATAAAGTTATCACCGTCTAAGAAAGACGAGATAAGGCATTTAGTGATTTATAAAGGTGTGAAGACACAGCAAAAAACAGTCATTTTGTTGAAATATTCACTTTGATAGAGACTCAGTCTACATAACAAAGCCTATACATAAGCGGCAAGCAATTTTATATTTATCATAGTAACCCGATATATGTATAGCAATCAGCCGATACGTTAATGAATCGCATTTTGCCTGAAACAACAACAATATGAGATGCATCTACTAAAGCAATAATCGGACTAATAAGAAAGGCTGCCATACTAGCAACAGGTTATACTGGTATGCTGGCACAGGTATTTTCATGAATAATATGAAGATGACCACTCATAGGATTTGATAATGACCATACCCGAAAATATTGATTTCTTTAACAAGTTTAGCGTCGCTGTCCCAAGTTTTATTCGTCATCCCACACTCAGAAAACTGGCCGAGCGAGTGCAGCACGAGACATTGAACGCGCTGACGAGTCCAGCGATGTACGAGAGTGGCAACACCTCACAAAGTACGCGTATTTTAGACAGCTTATATCAGACACCCATTGCTGATGCATCAATATTGGTTGCGATTACTCATGAGCGCAGGCCTAAACTACTACTAACACGCCGCGC
Source organism: Psychrobacter sp. P11G3 (assembly GCF_001435845.1). Lineage (NCBI taxonomy): Bacteria > Pseudomonadati > Pseudomonadota > Gammaproteobacteria > Moraxellales > Moraxellaceae > Psychrobacter > Psychrobacter sp. P11G3. The sequence goes on along the minus strand of NZ_CM003596.1, from coordinate 2,790,471 downwards.
CGCCCACATGAACAGTCATGCGGGTGAAGTGTCTTGTGTGGGTGGTAAACATGATCGAGGCGATGGCAATAATGTCGTTACCGCATTGCGTGAAGCCTGTGAAGAAACAGCGCTACCGCCCAATAAAGTCCAGTTGCTTGGTCAGCTACCTATCCAAACTTCAAAAAGTGGTATGAGCGTACGTCCAATCGTCGCGCTTATCGCCCCAGGTCTGGTACTCGTACCTGAAGCGGGAGAGATATCACGTATCTTTTGGGCAGATTTAGAGTCGTTAGTCACTCAACCAACAGTAGAGTATGAAATTGAGTATAAGATGCAAGAGCAAATGGCTACCATACTGACGCCGAGCTGGCAGGTCGATGGCGAGACAGTGTGGGGACTAACAGGACGGGTAATTGCTAACCTATTAGAAACAGGGTTTGATCGACAGCTCGAATGGTATTACCGCGTAGAAAACAAACGCTGATAAATGTCATCTACTTATAATATAGTCGATGCAATTTAAAAGTAGTACAAGGCAACCGAGTGTAGATGCATATGTGATACTTCAAACGAGGTTAACGCAGTAATGCTTTTATAGTGGAATGCCTATGGTCATCTACTTATAATAATCATCGTTCTTCTTAAGCCACCAGTTCATATTGTCTTGGCGCTTGGCACGGAATGCTTCTAGCTTATGAGCAACGGATGCATTATGCTGCCGTGCAGTATCGAGCGCAAAAAGAATCGGCACTGAAGATAACACGCCAAAGCGTATCTTTGATTTTGGTAAGTCCAGACCATCGCCTATATCATCACCAACTAAGGTGCGGGTGACACTGGCGTTAACCATTTCAACAAAACGTCCACGGCGATTGTCTTTACCCATCAACTGGCGCGGCAAATCATGCAATGCTTTTGCCAATGGTTGACCCATCTTAAAGTCTAGCTGCTGTATCGATAGATAGGTATAGAGCCATTCCCAACACGCGGCCTCATCTTTTGGTAAACGATCTAGATCAACCCCCATCCAATAACTGGCAAGATTCCAGAGATGCAAGATACCTTCGGCTTCTTCTGTGCTAATACGTGCGCCCAACAATCGTAGACCGCGCATAATCAGTAACGAGAACTGTAAGTGGGTGGCAATCATATCGGTTTGATTGATAGGGATGCCCCAATAGTCAGTATTCCAACTGCCGTCAAGGTTATGATGTTGCTCGGCATTTGGTATCACGCCTGTAGCAGCATTGCCTTTCCATTTGAGTAAGTTTTGCCGTACCAAGGTATGTATCTGACGTACTTGGATCGATTGTCGCCAGCCCTCAGAACCAATGGCCAATACTTGCTTGATAGGTTTGTTTTGATTGTCTGCGCTCATATTAGATGAGGGGTGTTCAGACACAGCCAAGATATAAGCATAAGTACGCATCAATCGAGGTAGCGCATCGTGCATCAGTGCACCTGTCTGAATGAGTGGCAGTGATAAGGCAGGAATGCTATAGCCAGCCATCAGAGCAACATTACGCAGTAGCCAAATGAGCATCAATGGATAGCGCCGATAGGCAACCGCGCCTATTTGAGCAAGCTTTGGGTCGAACCAGTCAGGATGGCTGCTAAATTGTTCAGTGAGCGCGCTAAATGATGGATTGGTTGCAAGGTCATTGTTTACAAGGTAATTGCTTGCAGAATTATTATTTGAACTATCGCCAAGAATAGTATGCTGTAAGGGCTTTGCAAATTTTATGTTCTGAGCGGCTAACGCGTCTGCGAGTGGATCGCCAATATCATAACCTGCCACTATCTCATTTAGTAGAGCAGGCGAGATCGTAAAGTCTTTTGGTAATAAATAGCGTTTAATGCGTTTTAGAACCTGCAAATCACTATGGTCATTAATAGCAGTGGTACGTCCATGACGCTGATAAGCGTTCGATGATTGAAAGTCAGGTTTGTCAGTTGGAGTACTTACCGTATTGATGATTTTCTTATCCATAGTTATCAAGTACCATTTTCAGAGTTAGAGCGTAAAACCTGCATTGCGTTAGCTTCGCACCCCAGTTATTCGTAAAAATTACTGGATTGGTTCAATGAATCTAATTGCTGTTGTGTTGTTCGGATACGGCGTTTGATATCACGAATCTCATCAGATAGAGATAACAGCCGTGCACGGGCTTCTTTTTCATTAGAAAAGTCTAGCATGTCACCATTTTCTAACTTATTGAATTCTGATTGGTAAGTATCTAGGAGGCGACTGTCTTTATCTAACTGACTGTCTAAGGCGTAATAATCTAGCCCTTTTCGATTAGCCACTTGCAATGTGTTGGCCATAGTGATTGGGCAAACATTGTTCAACTGACGACCACGTCTGCCAATGTTATAGGCATTATTAATGGTGCAGTATTGTTGCAGACCAAGTTTACGACCGCGCTCCCATGCTTGGTAGTCAGGGGCGACGCTAGCTTTGGCACAGGCTTTTGTATGAGAGGCTAATCGATCTGAATGGTAACCTGTCACGCCATCGTTATAGCCGATAGCTTGCCAGTCACCGACGAGACATTCTTGCTTGGAGAGTGTTGCACAGCCTGCTAGCAGATAGATACTACCGAACACAGATAACCCTAATGCCAGTTGACGTACAACGCGGTGTATAGGTCGGTACATGATTAGCTCCGGTAGCTGTGATAACGATAATAACTATGAACACAAATAAATGATGCTAGCAATCAATCACGTTATATAGTCTTGTCATTGATTGCTAAATTATTTCTAAACATCACGATAACGCATATATAAATAAAATAGAGCAGCTTATAAATGGCATCAATATTAATCAGTACCACTATAAGCTATTCTACGTTTCATTAATGCGGGCGAGTCAAATCGACCGATGTACCACTAGCATTGTCTTTTAAGCTCATTTTTAGCATGATGTAACCTGCGATACCAGAGACGATTGAACCCATAATAATACCCAAGCGCTCATCAAACATAGTGGTGTCGCCAGCGAACGCCAAGCCACCAATGAACAAACTCATGGTAAAACCAACACCGCATAATAGAGCTGCGCCGTAGATTTGCTTATAGTCCATACCTTTTGGCATGGTTGAGATACCAAGTTTAAAGATTAACCAGCACATAATCATGACGCCTAATTGCTTACCGATAAACAAACCAGCAGCAATACCTAGCGGTACTGAGTGGAATAACTCAGCAAAACCTGCGCCTTCGAGCGAGATACCCGAGTTGGCAAAAGCAAAGATTGGCAAAATACCAAAGGCAACAGTATTGTGCAGATCATGCTCTAGCTCTTCAAGCGGAGAGTGCTCAGGATCAGTACGATCGAACATCGGGATAAATAGTGCTAATACCACCCCTGCCAATGTTGCATGGATACCAGATTTGAGTACAGCAATCCACATGATCAGACCGATGAGTAGATACGGCGTGATGTTGGTGACGTTACGGCGATTAAGAACATACAAGAACGGCAAACATAAACCAGCTACTGCCAATGACTCTAATGACAACTCACTGGTGTAAAACAAAGCGATAATCAGAATCGCACCAATGTCATCAAAGATAGCAATAGAGACTAAAAATACCTTTAAAGAGTTGGGTACACGATTACCTAAGAGACTCAAAATACCAAGTGCAAAGGCAATATCTGTCGCAGCAGGAATGGCCCAACCTTTCCAAAACTCAGGCTCATTGTAGTTAAAGAGCAGATAGACAATCGCTGGCATAATCATACCGCCCAATGCGGCACCTGCTGGTAGTATTATCTGTTTGAGATTGGACAGCTCACCGATGAGTACTTCACGCTTAAGCTCTAATCCAACCAAGAAAAAGAAAACCGCCATCAGACCATCGTTAATCCAGTGATGAGCGTCTTTGGCAATCGCAAACTCACCAATCTGAATGGCGACTGGTGCATGAATAAAACCTTCATACCAAACATTAAGAGGGGAGTTGGCAATGATCATTGCAGCAATGGCAGCCAATGCTAAGACGATACCGCCTGCTGCCTCAAATTCAAAAAATGCTTTAATCCTTCGTATTGCCATATCATCCTCATTCGCTAAATACAATTTACTAAATAACCTCAAATATCCATCAATGTCTGCGCTACCTATAATTTTGAGGTAGCAAATAGACAGAAACAGTTTCTCATACTCTTATCAATATAGACAACAAAATACGTTGAGCCAGTGCCAACGGTCTACTTTTTTATATTCATAATAGCAATATTATAAAGAGGATTTGACGAGCACAATAGTTGTAAGTCGTTACATCTTTTTAATAAGTCGCTATTCGGTTGAGTATATTCGGAATGTTATTAGACAAATTTAGCAGACTTTGTTACGTTTTTGGCTTTTTTTACGGTTTTATCTTTATAATGAGCAGCGCTGTGCGATGTGTCATTATTTCTTTTGCTAGCACTGGTAAGCTGTCAGCTTATCGATAACGATATTTTAGCCTTATCTCAGAACTCCTTTTCTCTTCTTATCATATTTTGCAGGTCAGTGTCATGGACTTAACTTTCTCGTTAGAGATTATTTTAATGCTTACTGCGGTGGCCGCATTAGCAGGATTTATTGATGCTATCGCTGGCGGTGGCGGGTTGTTGACCATCCCTGCCATGTTACTGGCCAACATCCCACCAGTATTAACGCTCGGTACCAATAAACTGCAAGCGGCATCAGGCGCACTAGCGGCGTCTATTACTATGATTAGGAAAGGAGTCGTCAAACCGCAACGTATCAAAGTAGCTATCATCGCCGCTTTTATTGGTTCCGTTATCGGCACCATTGCTGTACAGATGTCACCACCTGACTTGCTTGAAAAGGTCATTCCGTTTTTAATCGCGGCTATCGGTATCTATACATTATTTGCCCCTAGGTTGGGTGAGGTAGAGGCTGCACCGCGCATCTCAGAGGGCAAATGGCAAAAAGTCGTGGCACCGTTGATCGGTTTTTATGATGGTTATATCGGTCCAGGTACGGGTATGTTTTTTGCGCTTGGCAATGTGGCATTGCGTGGTCGTCAAATTATCGAAGCAACAGGCGCGGCTAAAGTATTGAATTTATCGACCAATATTGGCTCGTTAATCTTCTTTATTTTGGGTGGTAACGTACTGTGGAAAGTGGGGCTAGCGATGATGGTTGGACAAACCATCGGTGCCTATTTTGGCTCACATATGGTGGTTAAAGGCGGTAGTAAATTAATTCGTCCAGTAATTGTACTGGTCTGTCTGGCGATGTTGACCAAATATGTGTTTGGCTAATTAGTTGTTGATAGAACCGTATCAATCATTATTATTTACTGATTATTAATCATAAAAAAACCTCAGCCAATTTGACTGAGGTTTTTTATTTTATACACTTCTATCTAGCAGGAGTGGGTTAGCGGCGACGATCAACATCATCGTATTCACTACCCATGATGCCATCACTAAAGACTTCAGAGAACTCACGCTCATTGTCTTCATCAATATGACCATCAAATACGTCTTTTGCACCAGCGTTAGGATCATTGTAAATAGCCAGATCCATTTTGCCTTCTGATTTTGCCACGATAGTAGTAACAGCAGCATCACCACCCACGTTTACAGCAGTACGTAACATATCAAGGATACGATCCACACCCAAGATTAGACCGATACCTTCGATTGGTAGACCCACTTGAGCAAATACCATAGACAGCATGATTAGACCAACACCAGGTACACCAGCCGTACCAACAGACGCCAGTACTGACATCAAGATGACGGTTAAGTATTCGGTTACGCCCAAATCAATGCCGTAAATGTTGGCAATAAAGATGGTCGCAGTACCCTGCATAATGGCCGTACCATCCATATTGATGGTAGCACCAAAAGGAACAGTGAACGACGCAACTGAGTTGTTTACACCCATACGCTTGGTAACCGTACGTAAGGTAATAGGAATCGTCGCGTTCGAGCTTGAGGTACTAAAAGCAAAGATCTGTACTTCACGCATTTTTGCCAAGAACGTCTTGATAGACAGGCCTGAAGATACCTTAAGTACAATCATCATAGTGACAAAGAAGTGGAAGGCCAATGAACCGACCAATACCGCGACATAACCAAGTAGTGACCAAATCAAGTCTAAACCTAGCTCTGCCATTGCTTTGGTCAATAGCGCAAATACACCATATGGTGCAAGGTTCATGATGATCGTGACCATCTTTAAGATGACTTCGTTGATCAGCTCTAGGCTCTGCACTAAGCCTTTGGCAGGTTTACCTACCATCAAGATACTGACACCGATCAAAATAGCAAAGAAGATGATCGATAACATATCGCCATTTGCCATTGCACTGATGGGGTTCGATGGGATAATGTTAGAGAACACATCAAGTAGAGGCGGCGCTGACGCTGCTTCAAACTCGGCTTCCGTTCCGATATTCATGCCTTTACCGATACCGAATAACGAGCCAAGACCAATTGCAGTCGCAATAGCGAGTGCAGTGGTTATCATATAAATAATGAACGTTTTAGTACCAATACGTCCAAGTAGGCGAATATCACCGATACCGCATACACCGCAAATCAGTGAGATAAGCACCAAAGGTACGACCAACATTTTTAGCGAGTTGACAAATAGTTTACCAACAATGGCAAGGAAGCCATTGGTGATATAAGTATTAACAAAGCCACCTTCGCCGTTCAATCCTGAGTAGTTTAGAAATAGGCCCAGTCCAATACCGAGCACCATGGCAACAATGATCTTGCCCGTCAGTCCCAAATTCTTCCACATAATTCATATCCTTTGTGTGCATAACAGCTTTATAGTAAGTGTTCATTAGCCAACATGATTGTACTTATCAGCCTTACTACAAAGCTTGTTATGACTATTAAGTTCCCGTGATTGTCGCTCGATGTCACATTTTCGTGGACAATATAAAAGAATAGCTAAGGGCACTGCAAGATTTTTTTCTGATTTTATTCTAAATGTACATTCCTCGTTACAACTATGTGCCCATAATATAGTCAATATTTATTCTAAACGGTTTGTTTCCCATATGAAACAAAATATTCATGAAAGAGTTTTTAGGGTAAGCGAATATGTCAAACTATTGATATTGAACCATTGATTTCAAATTATCGAAATGCAAAGAAAAGAATAAGACTCATATGATTAGTTAAGCTTAGAATTTCCAATAGACCTAAAAAAGCCAGACTATCGTTTATAGATAGTCTGGCTAATAAAACGTGAAAGTTTTACTATAAAATCTAATAATACTCAGTTTCTAATAGCAATATTAAAAACAGAATAGACTATTAAGCCTTATCGTCTTCTTCGCGTGATAAAGGTGATTGGCGTTCTAAGGGCTTGATATCATTATCACTTGCTTCAGCATTGATCTCGTCAGGTGGTGCAATATGACGATTGTGATTATTGCCCATACGCTCGTTAAGATGTGACTCAGCATCACGATGGCGATGATCGAGTGCCTCTATCTCAGGCTCTGACTCTTCAAAATCTGTCTGCGAATGTACTTCTTTAATAGTATCTTGCTCACTGACTAACTCTACATCGCCATTACTTTCGTAACCATGATTAGGATTGGCATCGCCAGTATGGTTGTCTGTATTTGCAGGACTGTCTAGATCATTAACAGCTGGTTCGTTAGTGGCTAGCTCATCGACGACAGATGCATCGGTATCCACAGCGATACCGTTTTTACTCTGAGCTTGTCTTTTTAGCTGTGCGTAATCAGTCAGTTGATGAACTGCATTTTCGAGGGCATGCGGATTGTCACGTTCTAGCGCTTCCGATAGATGCTCGTCAAACGTATCGGTCAATAATGAATCAAAACGCATGGCGTTATATTGAATCAGCACTTCTGCTTCTTCTTCGGTAATGCCGCCATTTTGACTGGCGTGTACCACATGGTCTTCAAAGGTTAGACCTTCAAAGCTGTCTTGATGCTCTGCTTTTTTAAACTTCTGCCACAATGGTTCGATTTCGACCAACGTCTGATAAGCATGCTCCATACGACCAGTTACATCGTCTGCATCGGTATTGTAATAAACCATGGTTTTAAGATAATCGCGGAATGGGTTGGCTGCAAAGTCATCCATGAAAGTATCACCCAATTGGCGTTTTAGCTCATCGCTTGCTGGGGTAAAGATACGTCCACTTGGGAAAGTCACAAAGCTGACCACATTGGCTGCCATACGATTCGGGAAGTTGGCAAAGAATGACACAAAGGCTTCTTGAATCGTATACAAGCTGTTTTGTAGCGCAACTTCGGCATGCAATCGCTCAGACTCTGACTTACTACCATGCTCATAGAACTGCAAAATAGCAGTCGCAATAAATAGATGACTATGGATATCTGCTAAACGACCAGAGAGCATCTCTTTACGTTTTAAGTCTCCTGCTAGTAATCCTAATGCCATGTCAGCAGTTAGGGCAAAGCTCGCACTGAGACGATTGATATGTTTGTAATAGGGACGAGTAAAAGCATCTGCGAAACTCGGGGCCTTATCGCTACCACCGATGTAACCTGCGACAAAGGCTTTGGCGCCACGGTTAAACGTGTAGCCTAAATGCTTAAAGAAAAGGGTATCAAACTTTTCAGTAGCAGCCGCTTTGTCTTCGCTTTGTAGTAACTGAAGCTCATCGAACAAGTAAGGATGACAACGCATCGCACCTTGACCAAAGATCATGAGTGAGCGGGTCAAAATGTTAGCGCCTTCGACCGTGATAGATACAGGAATCGCCTGATAAGGTGTTGCTAAGAAGTTACGCGGACCCATCTGTACAGCACGACCACCGACCACATCCATACCGTCGTTGACGACGCTACGCATGGTTTCAGTCGCATAGTATTTTGCCATGGCAGTCATGACTGATGGCGTGCCACCTTGGTTTAATCCGCAAGTGACCAAATGTCGGAACGCTTCTAACATATAAGTGTTACTCGCCATACGGCTAGTAGCGTCTTGTACACCTTCAAATTTACCTACTGATATCTTGAACTGTTCGCGAACTTTCGCGAACGCGCCGACAGATAGATAGGTCATTTCACTGGCTGATGTCGACAGAGCGGGCAGAGAAATACCTCGACCAACGCCCAAGCATTCCATAAGCATACGCCAGCCGCGACCAGCGTTCTCGACGCCACCGATGATGTAATCTAATGGGATAAAGACGTCTTTGCCATCGACCGTACCATTCATAAACGGTGAGCCGATTGGATTATGACGTGGCCCTGTTATGACACCTTCGTGGTTAGCTGGAACAAGGGCACAAGTAATGCCATAATCGGTTTTTTCAGGATTGCCAAGCAGACCTTCTGGATCATGCATTTTAAATGCTAAACCAACGACAGTAGCGACAGGTGCTAGGGTAATCCAGCGCTTAGAGAAGTTCATGCGTAAGCCAAGCACTTGTTCGCCTTCGTGCATACCGTAGCAGACTACACCTGTATCAGGAATCGCACCTGCATCAGAGCCAGCTTCAGGGCCAGTCAAACCAAAGCAAGGCACTTCATCACCTTTCGCAAGACCTGGCAACCAGCGCTGCTTTTGCTCGTCTGTACCATAATGCATCAATAGCTCACCAGGGCCGAGCGAGTTGGGAACCATACAGGTCACAGCGGCAGTCGGCGAGCGCGATGCAATCTTGCTCATTACACGGCTTTGCGCATAAGAGCTAAATTCTAAGCCGCCAAATTCTTTTGGAATGATTAAACCTAAGAAGCCATTACTTTTGATAAATTGCCATGCTTCAGGTGATAAATCTTTATCTTTATGCTGAATTTGCCATTCATCAAGCATGGCGCATAAGGTTTCTACTTCATTATCGATGAAACTCTGCTCTTCTTCTGAAAGCTGCGGATAAGGATAATTGGCAAAGGTATCCCAGTTTGGCGCACCCATAAACAGCTCTTTTTCCCACCAACTCGTACCCGCATCAAGCGCTTCACGCTCTGTATCACTCATACTCGGCATCGCACCGCCTAGCGCTTTATATACAGGCTTAGTGATTAACGATTGGCGAAGCGGTGCAACGAGTAAGACCAAGCACAATAGTGCCATTGGTATACCCAAAATGAGCGACCATGGGCTGATAATTGCGGTAACGATAACCGTAATTAGGGCGACGATGCTACCGGTGACCCGTGATAAGGACAACAAAAAGATGGCCAAGACCACGGCTAACTGAATGATGACTGCCAAAATAAACAAGCCAATTGCCATGACTATCTCCTTTAAAGCGCTGAATAAAAAATGCGAAAAGTACGTAAGTGAATAAACTAACTATAATTATTTTTCGTCTTGCCACTCACTGTCTTATAAATATATTGAATGATTTGTTAATCCATAAATGCTCGGTTCTACGTCTCTTAAGTACCAGTATTAACGGTCTAGTAATTAAACGATAAATAAATGACAAGAATGGCTACTAATATGAAACAGTTGTCGATAACTATCAAGAGCCAAAATGCTACGCTCTGTCGATGATATGTATCAAACATAATTGTTTGCAGGTTTTCCAAACAGACACATGGATTACATAGCTAGCTATTATCGAGAACTAGCCAAAGGGCTAACTAAAAGGGGCAAGGCAGCTCTCGGCATAAGACAAAGTATCGTTACGTCCGACGATAATGTGATCGACAAGCGAGATATCTAGCAGGTCACAGGCTTTTTTTAGCTCATAGGTCAGTAAGTTATCTGCCGTTGATGGCTTGGCATCGGTATGAGGATGATTATGCGCGATGATAAGTTGGCTAGCAGCATGGCTTAGTGCATGTCGCAGTACGTGCTTGATACAGACCGAGCATGATGAGATGCCACCAGTGAATAATATCTCAAAGTTTAAAAGGTTGAGGGCATTATCCAGACAGAGCACTGCAAATACTTCACGGTGCTCACCGCGCAACTGAGTGCTGATATAGTCTTTGACCGCTTGTGAGCGTCCTAGTGCTTGCCCAGTTTTGAGTTGACTGTCCAGATAGCGCGTACCCATCTCAAGTGAGGCTAATATTTGGGCGTACTTTGCAGGACCCATACCATGACAGGCAAGAACCGTCTGTTGAGGGGCGGCTAATAGCTCGGCTAAGCTACCAAACTGATCAATCAAATGCCGCGCTAATTCAATCGCTGATTGAGACTGAGTACCGGTGCGCAAAAATATGGCCAGTATCTCGGCATCAGACAAATGAGCTGCACCAAATTTTAAAAGTTTTTCGCGTGGCCTGTCATCCTCATGCCAGTCTTTGATCGCCATTGTCACTCCTTGAAAATGGGTGGATACTCGTTATCTGAGATAGATACGGAAAATCTTACCCAATTTATCTCATAATTGTTACTATAAGCGCAATTTTATCTTTTCACTTTTTTGTTGATGCCACGCTTATGTCCAATATTGTGCTTGCTATTACTGGCGGTATCGCCGCTTATAAATCTGCTATATTTGCCCGCTTGTTAGTGAAGGCAGGCTTTGATGTGCGCGTTATCATGACGACAGGCGCACAAGCATTTATCACACCGCTGACTCTACAAGCATTAACGGGTAACGAGGTGCATGTATCGTTGCTCGATGAGCAAGCCGAGGCAGGCATGGGGCATATTGAGCTGGCTAAGTGGGCCGACTTAATCGTGATTGCACCTGCTTCAGCCAATACGCTTGCGCGTCTGGCCATGGGTATGGCTGATGATCTATTGACCACAGTGTGTCTGGCCACTACTGCGCCCGTCATTATTGCTCCTGCCATGAATCAGCAGATGTGGGCGCATCCAGCAGTCAGTCTAAACGTGCAAACATTGCGCGATATGAATTATCAAATTATCCAACCAGCTAGCGGTGAGCAAGCGTGCGGTGATGTCGGAGCAGGGCGATTGCCTGAGCCTGAGCAATTATTAGATGAGGTGTTACTATTCATAGCAATGAATACAACGCCGCAGTTGCTAGCAGGTAAAAGAGTAGTCATTACTGCAGGTCCAACGGTAGAAGCGATTGACCCTGTGCGTTATCTGTCTAATCACTCTTCAGGAAAAATGGGCTTTGCATTGGCACGTGCCTGTGTGGCTGCTGGTGCAGACGTTGTCTTGATCGCTGGTGGTAAAGTGGCATTGCCCACGCCGCTTAATGTCACACGAATCGATGTGCTGTCTGCCGAAGATATGCTGATAACGGCGCAGCAATGTGTGGAAGGTACGCATAGCGAGCTGCAATTTGTCCTTGAAGAAGAGCATGACCATTCTCATGAGCACGATCACTCTCATAACCATTCTCACACTCACGAGCATCATCATGGCGATTGTGGTTGCGGTGATGACGATGTAAGCGACCATGACCATAATGACTTGCTACATTCTCATGATGACAACCAATTTGTAAAAGCAGATATCTTTATCGCGACCGCAGCCGTGGCAGATTATCGTACAGAAGAAGCCGCACCGCAAAAAATCAAAAAAACACAAGATGCCATGACGCTCAGTTTGGTTAAAAACCCTGATATTCTAGCGACAATTTCTCTTGCGCATCCAGAGCTATTTGTCGTTGGTTTTGCAGCAGAGACGCAAGATGTCGAGCGTTATGCCCGTGGTAAGTTGGTCGCAAAAGATTTGGATATGATTGCTTGCAATGATGTCTCACGTGCAGATATTGGTTTTGCTAGTGATGACAATGCGATGCAGGTGTTTTTCTCTGAGCGCTATGAGCGTGACACAGTAACACTTGAGAAGACCAGTAAAGATAAAATTGCTGAGCAACTAGCTAGCATCATCGGTCAAGCAATTGGTCAACGTAAAGATAGTTAGAGCTACAGACGCTAAATCTGATAGCTAGCATGTAGATAGTGTGTAGATATAGACGCTGAGCCTCAAATGGTATGACCGATATGATGAATATAGCTGGTAACGATAGCACTCAGATGCTAGTGCTGACGATCATTTTTGCGCTTGCCTCACTGCTACATGGTATTAGCGGACTTGGCGCAACGCTAGTGACGACCACTGCGCTTGCTAGTATGTACCCATTGCAACACGCCATTGTGTTAGTGATTTTCCCCTCGCTAGTCGTTAATGTGATGACCTGGCTAGTAGGCGGTGAGCGCACCATTTGGCAAAACTTTATCTACTACGGCAGACGCTATTGGTTGCTTGCGCTTACTAGCCTATTGGGTAGTATTTTAGGTGCGAAACTATTGCTATGGGTCGATAGTGCTTATATTCTTTTATTGTTGGCCGCGGTCATTGCTTTCTACGTTGTGAGTAGTTTACTCGGTAAGCAAATCCGTCTACCAAACACCAGACCTATGTTAATTGCCGTTGGCTTTGGTGCAGGCGTCATCGGCGGCTCGACCAATGCGATGTCGACCATACTGATGATGTATTTACTGTCTGCCAGTGACGATAAAAATACCATCGCCAAAGTCGGCAACATGTGCTATTTCTTAGGAAAGATTGCTCAAATTATCGTGTTGCGTGAGCCTATCATGGCACTGAGCAGTGGTGAGTGGCAGCTGATTACTTTTTTAAGTGTGCTGTCTATAGTCACACTGCTAGTTGGAATCCGTTTGCGTCGCTATTTGCCGCAAGCGCGTTTTCGTCAGCTTATTTTATTGATTTTAATCGTGCTCGGAATACGTGTCGGTTGGCAAGGTATTACCGCATTGTTATAGCTAAAGATATAAGCCTTTTCAGCGATATTTTATTAGGGCGTGTCCTCATTTCAAAAATGGTGAGAAAAATAAGATAAATTGCTGTCAAACAAGGAAAATAGTGCAGATAATATCGAGATATTGCCCAACTATTTGACGCTGTTTGACAAGATTTAGCTATTTTTGGCCCATTTAAAGGACACTCGTTTGAATTGAGGACACGTCCTAGACCAATGCTTCAAAAAATATCTGCTGTGCCAAACGAAAGGTATTGCAGTGCGCTTCAACCACGTCTTCGATATCTTCTGAGTAGCCGCCACCCATCACGATAGCGACAGGAATATTGGCAGCTTTTGCTTGCTGCAGTACATATTCATCACGCGCCTTGCATCCTGCTTGTGTCAATCCAAGTTTGCCGAGCTTGTCGGTGGCGAGCACGTCGACAGCAGACTGATAAAAAATCATATCTGGTGCAACCTCAGCGATTAAGCGTGGCAGCGTGTCTTCTAATATCTGTAAATACTCAGCATCGCCGGTATCATTGTCTAGCTCAATATCCAAGTCAGATACTTGCTTACGAAACGGGTAGTTCTTTGCCCCATGCATACTAAAGATAAAAACGCGGGGCTCATCTGCCATGATGCTGGCGTTGCCATTGCCTTGATGAACGTCCAAATCGATAACTAAAATCTTTTTTGCCTGTCTACGATTTAGCAATAAGTTGCTAGCGATACAGACATCATTAAATACGCAAAACCCTTCTCCATGACCAGCAAAGGAGTGATGGGTGCCGCCTGCGACGTTCATCGCTACGCCATATTGCTGAGCATATAGCGCGCATTCATACGTTGCATGAGCAATATAACGTCCGCGCTCGACCAACTGCGGCGTCATCTCAAATCCGATCGCACGAGCAGCCTTGCGCGGCAGTGTTTGAGTTTTAAGCTGATACCAGTACTCTGCGGTATGCGTGGTCAAAATCTCATCTTCGCTTAAGCGAGCAGGGGCAAAGAAGTTATCTTGGCTGATAGTGCCTTCTGCCAGTAGACGCTCAGGAATCATAATGTACTTTTGCATGGGGAAGCGGTGCTTTTCGGGCACGGAGTAGCGAAAGACGTCAGAGTAGGCAATTTTTAGCATAAGATTTCTAGCTTAGTATTGATGGTTTTTTGGATAGAAAAATAAAGGGACAAGTATCAGCTATCGTCGGTTATGGCTTGATTGAAAAACCAGTTTATCGGATGAACTTAATTATCGAACGGACTGAACTATTGAACAAACTGAGTCGGCAGAAAGAAAGTGCGCGCGTCTGTCTGTTGACGTAGCTCTACAAGTAGCGTTTGCATGTCTTCAGCAGGGTCTTGATTATTAACCAAGTTGCCAAATAGCTCGTTGGCGACCGTAGTCATCGCAACCACGCTTTGGAGTAAATGCTCAATGATCTCATTATCTAGACCAACTGCTTCGACATCGATAGCATTTTTGTAGCGTATCTCACCATCGTTGACATCCATCTCTAGATTACCGACTAGCATGTCATAGTTGATTTGGGTGATAAGTAGCATCGCAGCGCTTTGATGAGTTTCTGGTATCAAAAATGGCAAGATGCCGTAGATGGCTAACAGTTTGTTTTTTTCTTGCACCCGAAACAGATAGCCACAGTTTATTTGCTTATGACGCATTCTCAAGGAAAAATGATGCGATTTTTGGCTATCGTTGGTTTTGGGTCGATAATGCGTGTAGTGCCACTGTTTGTCATTGAAGTATTGCTTTAAGCAGTCGACGATAGGCGTATCACTTTGGTTTTGAGATTCTGCATTTGCGCTATCGGTTTTTAGGTTATTGGTTTTGAGTTGAGATGTATTTGCTTGTGCTTGTGCTTGATTGCTATCCTGTTCGCTGCTCTGATTCGCCTCTAATTCATGAGAGATATCAGAGATAGTACTATCAGTAGCTTGAGAACTGATATTAGAAATATCAGCTGATATATTTTTTGTATTATTAATCTCGCTGTCAGCAAGTGATGCATGCCCTTGCTCGCTTGCAGCATCGACGACTGACTGCGGTGCGGCAGCAGTCAGTAACCGTTTGATCTTTTGCCATAAGCTGAGTTTATTGCGTTGACTCATAATTGTATGCTGACAAGTAAGGGTTATAAATTAATCGTGAGTGAATGCCAAACCTTCTTTGATAGTAGGCTGTGCATAGAACGCTTCTAGCATTTCACGAATATGAGCCGTTAACCAAGGCGTCTCAAGAGCATTGTAAACGATAGGCAGTAGTGTAGTGCTACATTGCTTCATGGCTGCTTCGTCAATGTGCAAACTCGCCGCAATGGTCGCCATCGTGTCAGACTGATGATTGGCATACCAAGTGTCAATGCTTGCCGAGACTAAGCTGTGCAGATACGGTGACAGTCGTAGACGATTGTAGCTTTGTTGGATACTGGCTTCGATATGGTCAATGCTACTGTTACCAGGCTCATCGCTTAAATAGGTTTGTAGCTCGCTAATCGGTTGGTCTTTGATACGATCCCAGCCCATAACCATCAGGCGCGCCACTTCTTCGTTTGATAAGTGTTCTTGGGCATTGGCTTCGGCTTTGCGCGTCAAATCTTTGATATTGCGATGCAGGTACGTTTGCAGTTTTTCATCGAGGTTTCTGTTGGTCGCTTTTTCAAAAGAGCTACGCCCAAGCTTCATCAATTTACCAACGCCACCTGCTTTATCGAGGGTGCTTTCCATAAAGTCATTGATAGCGTGATAGAGTGTTTGGGTCAATAAATCTGCAAAGGTTTCGTTACCGACCAGCGTATGAATCAATATGTTGCGCTGCTGCTCATGGCTACCGATATAGTTGGCCAGCGTTTCAACTTGGGCATCATCGATCAGCTCAGACAAAGGCACGTTATCATTGACTGGGTGATAAATAATGGTGTGCAAAATATCACGGATATCGGTACGCATCACCTCAGTCATCTGCTGATTTAACAGCCAGTCTTTCATCAGCTGCTGTAAATGGTCACAGGTGATATATTTGCTCAAAGGCTGCGCACCAAACCATTGCCAAGCTTCCATCGCTAGTGGCTCAGCTTGATTGTGCAACCACTGCTGCATAAAGTTGACTTGAGCATCGATCAAGCTATCTACTGTCAAACGGCTGGCTGATGGCTCTTTTAACAAGTTAGTGTCTGCGTTGTCATTGTTAGTCTCTGCAGCAGTATTAGGTTTTTGGCTATCTTGTGAAGTCGGCATAGGTTTTGAGGTCATATTTTAAAGTCGTATTTTTTTGAGGTCGTACTTTTTGAAGTCAGAGTAATCGACAATTTGTTATACTGTGTGTTTGTAGCGAGCATAGGGTATTATGCCACGAACATTACCTTTGTTTGTGATGAATATTGACTGCTTGATAAATAACCAGAGGTTTTGATGACGGTTTTGGATACGCCTTTACTTGCACTTGAGGAGCTGACGGTTCAGCGCGGTGAGATACCGCTGTGCGAAGGCGTTGCGTTGGAGCTATCTGCAGGTAGTATTTGCCATCTAATCGGGGCAAATGGGACGGGAAAGACCACGTTACTCATGCAGTTGGCTGGATTGTTACCTGTTTTGTCAGGTGAAGTTACTTATCAAGGACAGTCGTGCCTGCCCATTCAACCTTTATATGTCTCGCACCAGTTGGGCATCCATCCAAATCTGACAGTAGCACAGAATCTGACATTTCTGCTGAACCTATATGGTATCACGCCAAGTATTACCGATATTGATGATGCGCTCACATGGGTTGGACTGCAAGGGTTTGAGACGATCAGCTCAAGCCACCTGTCCGCTGGGCAAACGCGGCGCATCACGCTGGCCAGATTGTACCTACTAACTCCTGATTTAACACCGCTCTGGTTACTTGATGAGCCTTTCACGGCACTGGATGTTGATATGGTGGCACGTATAGAAGCGCGGTTACGCGACTTTGCACAGGCTGGCGGGTCGATACTAATGACCAGCCATCAAGCAGTCGGTGTCGCCAATCAAGTGCTCGATTTGTCAGATTACATGGTATAAGTTTGATTGCTATCAGTACCATCAGCATATGTGCAAGGACAAATAATGACAGACAGTCCAATACAAGTAGGATCAGTAGCAGCCATGAATAAAAGTCCAAATGCTATTGTTGCGGCACCTCGCAGTATTGGCTTCCTGCAGCTATGGCGACGCGAATGGCAAGTCAAGCAGCAAGGAGCGGTACAATGGTTGTATCCATTAGTGCTGTTCTTAGTGATTATCACTTTGTTTCCGTTGGCAGTGGGTAGTGAGCCTGCGCTATTGCAGCGTCTGGGCGTATCAGCAGTGTGGATTGCTGCGTTGCTGTCACTGGTAATGGGCGTTGATGGCTTGTTCAAGCCTGCGCTTGATAACGGTACGCTTGCGCAATTGGTCGTCGCCAAAGCGTCACTACCGTTATGGGTATTTATTAGACTGGTCATTCATTGGATTTTTAGCAGTGGTATTGTGGCAGCGCTTAGTTTGCTTGCCGTGCCGTTGTTTCAGCTTAGTTGGTTTGAAGCGTGGATATTGATGGCTTCTATCGTGACAGGTAGCCCAATTCTCCTAATGCTATCCGCGATTGCTAGTAGCTTGACGCTATCGTTAAAGAATGGGGCAGTATTGGTGCCTTTGATTGCTTTACCGATGCAGTTGCCAGTATTGATTTTTGCTACGGGTGCGGTTGATTTATTTGCCTCTGGGCTGAATGGTTTGCCTATCTTAGCTTTATTACTAGCAGGAAGTATTGTTTCTGTCCTAGTTATGCCTTGGGTGATTGCTACAACTTTAAAAATGTCATGGCTCAATTAAACGATTTGCGTTTTGTAATCCTAAAGTCCAGTTATCTAAATTTAGTTATCTGCATCACATGTATTAACATCGTGGTGAAAACTGGCAATTTTGCTATAATAGTCAATTGAATACGTAAACAGCTCTTTGCAGATTCTATCCAGTGTTTAACGCCAGCAGGTGAGTTGATAGTGGTGCTTATATAGACCGCATCATTTATCACCAGTAAGCTGTGTAATAGGTTTCTTCCAATGCCCAACCTGAATAACGTCTCATCCCCTAGCTTGTGGCAGCGCATTTGGCAGGGTTTCTTGACCACTGTGGGTACCAAGCAGTTTTTTCGTATCTTTAGCCCTTGGGTCAAGTGGTTAGCGATACTAGCCAGTCTCTGTTTGCTCATCGGTAGCGTATGGGGCCTTGCTTTTGCGCCGCCTGATTATCTTCAGGGTAATAGCTATCGCATTATCTTTATCCATGTTCCAGCGGCCAGTCTTGCCATTTCTATCTATTTTTCCCTTGCGGTCTTGGGGGTAATTTATTTGGTATGGAAGATTAAGACAGCCAGTTTGGTTGCGCAGGCACTTGCCCCAATGGGCTTTTTGCTATGTGTCATTAGTTTGCTTACAGGCTCTATCTGGGCAAAGCCAACATGGGGTACTTACTGGGTATGGGATGCGCGCCTTACGTCAATGCTGATATTGGCGTTTTTATACGCGGGCGTAATGGCACTGTTTGCCGCTTTTGAGCATACGGCCAATCGTGGTAAAGCGGCCGCTATTTTGTCTATTGTAGGCGCAGTGAACCTGCCTATTATCAAGTACTCAGTAGAGTGGTGGAATACCTTGCATCAAGGCGCGACCTTTAGTTTGACTGCCGCACCGAAGATGTCGGCAGATATGTGGATGCCTTTGCTACTGATGATCATCGGCAGCTATTTACTGGTTGCGACATTAGCGATTTATCGTACCAACACGCTGATTTTATACCGTGATCAAGGCAAAGCGTGGGTTAAAGAATACATTCGTGGTCAACACAAATAACGGCTAGGAAAATACTATGCAGCCTTACTTTTATAGCGTATCTGAGTTTTTCGCCATGGGTAAGCATGGGGTTTTTGTGTGGTCGTGCTGGGCGATAACGATCGGCGTGATGTTGGCGTTTATTATCTATAGCCGCAAACAACGACAGTCACTTATCAAACAGCTGACAATCCAGCAAGCGCGACAAGCACAACGAACGACCAAAACCTCAACGCCTGTAACTAAACAAGCGGAATAAAAATCATCTTAATATCATGGTTTTAGCGTAAGGAGCCGTATCCTTACACTGACAAAAATATGACCTTATAGGCAGTGATGAGGCTTATTGATTTATCTGAAAAATGCTACCATATAGCGATTAGAAGAGTACGATTAGAAAGACATTTTTAGAACGTTTTTCTAATGGTGGTTTCTTCAAATTTTTCTGCTTTATAGATTGATTATGGTTTATAAAACAGTGACTCATTAATGGGGTAGTGGTATGAATGCAGTTCGTCGGAAAAAACTGACGTGGGTTATGTTTACGCTGGCAGGTGCAGCAATAGCAGTTATGTTGGTTGTCTATGCTATTGGACAGCAAACTGACTACTACTTTGATGCAACCGCTATTGCCCAAGGTGAAGCGCCTCAAGACAAACGTATTCGTGCTGGAGGTATGGTGGTTGCCGGTAGTGTGCAGCGTGCAGCAGACAATCCATTAAATGTTGAGTTTGCGATTACTGATTTTCAGTCAACCGTGCCCGTGACTTACCAAGGTATTCTGCCAGATTTATTTGCTGAAAATTCAGGCGTCGTTGCCACTGGTAAAATGCAGGGCGATACTTTCGTCGCTGGGGAAGTGTTGGCTAAGCATGACGAAAACTATATGCCACCAGAAGTTGCTAAATCTATGAAAGAAAATAATCGTAGCGGAGCGATACCTTCTTCTGAACAGTATAATCCTGCTGAAAAAATTCATGAGACCGAAACGCTACAACAGTAACGATTATAAGTTGTCGTACCATATAAAAAAGCCACCGATAATCGGTGGCTTTTTATTGAGCTTTGTTTAGCTAATCAATTAATCGTACTTATTAACTCTATTAGTCATCCCATATTGGGCTATAGTCAGGATGCTCAATTTTACGACCGTCAGAGCTGGCTAGGTTGCCGATTTTTTCTAATTCGTCTGCACTTAACTCAACCTTGATGGCATCTAGATTACCTTGCAAGTGATCAGGGTTAGACGTTTTTGGAATAGCCACACGATGCTTGTCTGATAAGATCCAAGCTAGTGAGATTTGTGCTGGTGTTACGTTGTGCTTATCTGCAATCTCTTTAATTACTTCGTTATCAAATACATCACCACGCGCTAATGGCGAGTAAGCTTCTAGCAGAATGTGATGATTATTCAAAAAGGTCTGCAATGTGTTTTGCTTAATAAAGGGATGAAACTCTACTTGGTTCACGACGATAGGCACATCAGCATATTTCTTGGCCTCAATGATATTAGCAATATTGAAGTTTGAAACACCAATATGACGCGTCACGCCTTGCTTTTGGAGTTCACACAATGCAGGAATAGTCTCAGACAATGGCACGCGGTCATCAGGCCAGTGCAATAGCAATAGATCGACATAATCTGTACCCAAATCTTCCAAAGAACGTTTCGCTGCGGCGACCAGTTTTTCTGGCTCAAACTTCATATCATCTGGAAAAATCTTGGTAGTTAAAAAGAACTTATCGCGAGCCACGCCTGACTGTCTGATACCTTCGCCAACTTCTTTTTCATTGCCATAAGCTTGAGCGGTATCGATATGCTCATACCCCATTTCTAACGCTTTTTTGACCACATCCACGCAATCTTGTCCAGTTGACTGCCAAGTACCTAGGCCTAGGATTGGGATATTTGCTTGTCCAGCGGTACGAATATTATAGTTTTTAGCGCTCATATTATTATCCTTGTTATGTGTATCTTATAATTTTCATTCGTTTTAAATGTCATCAATAGTATGGTCTAACGAGTAAATCACTATTGAGCCTGTCCACTATAGAAAAAACCAAGGACAAGTGGAAGAGTGAGTGACGGTTTCCTACAAAGGGTAAACAGGCTGTAACGTGATTTTTAATAGTTATTTGATAGTTATTTAATGCACAGTTAGTCTTTTGATAACGGTACTGGAAGACAGCACTCCTAAAATGAAAGATAAAAAAAACGCCCATCACTTTAAGTAATGGGCGTTTCTATTAATCATAACACCTAAAAAACTAGGTACTTTTGATTTAAAGTCTTATTGAGCAGCAGCTTCTGCAGTTTCTGGAGCGTCAGCGCTTTCAGTTTTAGCAGCAGTGTCCGTATGTGCGCTGTGATCAGTACCCCAGATTTTTGGGTACTTATAGCCAGGAAACGTTTCATGAGCGTACTTTTTGAAAGCTTCTGAGTTATAAGCGTTGGTCACATCTTCAACCCATTTTTTACCAGTATCAGCAGATTTGATTGCTGACCAGTTTACATAAGCAAAGCTTGGCTCTTGGAACAATGCTTCGGTCAATTTGATACCAGAGTCAGTAGCATAGTTACCGTTGATAACCGCGAAGTCAACTTCATCACGTGCGCGTGGTAATTGAGCAGCTTCTAGTTCAACAATTTCGATATCGTATTTGCTGTTGTCAGCGATATCAGCTTTTGATGCTGTCAATGGATCGATGTTGTCTTTCAATTTGATCCAGCCAAGATCGTTCATCATAACCAAAGCACGTGCAAAGTTACTAGGATCGTTTGGTGCAGAGACACTCATACCTTTGAATGCAGCATCAAGACTGGTCTTTTTACCTGAGTAAATGCCAAGCGGAGCCGTTGGTACTTGGAATGCTTCTACTAGATCAAGGTTGTTTTCTTTTTTGAAATTATCAAGATAAGGTTTGTGCTGGAAGATGTTGATATCCAAATCGCCTTCAGCCAATGCAAGGTTAGGACGGACATAGTCAGTAAAAGCAATCAACTCAACTTCATAACCTTGAGCTTCAAGCGTGCTCTTTACTTGGTTACGAACCATATCAGCAAAATCGCCTTCAGTCGTACCGATAACGATTTTAGTATGGTCAGGGTCGATATCGCTAGCGGCAGTTTCTGCAGTGGCACCTTCGGTTGCTGGCTCTTTAGTCGCTTCTGGCGCTGATGAATTGCTGCAACCGACTAAGACTAGACCTGATACACCAACAGCGGCAAATGCGGTAGCTAACTGACGGCTGATATCTGTTAATTTCATAATATGTCCTTAATAATGAATGGGATTGAGTAGAACGTTTATCGTCTGAACATTAAAAAAGCAACATTATAAATAGTAATGCTGCTTTTGTTGTAAGAGCTGAGATAAGGGTTGAGTGTTGCCAAAAATAAACCTAGTCGCTCGTAAAGTCAAGTATTCTCTAAAGCGGTTTAACGTTTGTCTAAACGATTGGCGAGCCAGTTACCAGAGGCTTGAATCGAGACGACCATGATAGATAGTACAATCACGATAAAAATCATTACCTCAGTTTGATAGCGATAATAGCCATAACGAATGGCCAAATCACCCAAACCGCCACCACCAATCATACCAGCCGCCGCTGAATAAGAGAGCAAGCTGATACAAAGAATAGTGACTGACAATACTAAACCTGAGCGCGCTTCATTAAGTAGTACTTTAATAATGGTAAAAGGCCTGGCACCCATCGATTCAGTGGCTTCGATAATACCGCGCGGCACTTCGCGTAAATTTTGCTCGACCAAACGCGCAAAATAAAACGAACCAGCGATAGCAAGTACGAGGGATGCAGCGATCGGTCCGATACCCGTACCAACGATGGCCTTGGTAAACGGACTCATCGCAATCATCAAAATTACAAATGGGAAGGCACGCATAAAGTTGGTGATACCACCAAGTACACCGTACAGTGTCTTGTTTTGCAAAAACTGTCGATCACTAGACAAAAACAAGAATACGCCAAACAGTCCACCGATGACGATTGCTACCGTGGTTGAAATACCGAGCATCACAAACGTATCAATAAACGCGCTCACGATCTCTTTGCGTAACACAAGTAGCTTATCTATAGAGGCGGATAATTCAGTACCAGTTAACATATCTATTTCTCCTGCCTCATTAGTCCTCGACGACTAGGCCTTTGCCAATCGGGGTGGTTGCTTGAATCAGACCGTCTCGCACATCCGCAACTTCTAATAGTTGTCCTTGATGCAATAACGCTGCGCGATCACAAAGTCTACGAATAACACTCATCTCATGAGTCACGATGACGATAGTCACGCCAAGCTGCTCATTGATATCGCGCAGACAAGTCAGCAAACTACGGGTCGTTGCAGGGTCAAGCGCACTGGTTGGCTCATCGGCCAACAATACTTTTGGACTAGGGGCAATCGCGCGAGCAATACCCACACGCTGTTTTTGTCCACCTGATAGCTGCGCAGGATAGTGACCAGCACGATCGGTCAAGTCAACAATCGCAAGACAATCCATGACGCGCTTATGAATGTCGCGACTTGGATAACCAGAGATTTTTAAGTTAAATGCCACGTTGTCAAAGACCGTTTGATTAGACATTAGATTAAACTGCTGAAAAATCATACCGATATTATGACGGGCAATGCGCAGCTCACTGGCAGACAGCGTAGTTAGGTCAGTACCGTCTATCACGACTTGACCCGAATCTGGACGTTCAAGCATGTTGATTAGGCGCAATAAGGTAGATTTACCTGCACCTGAATAACCCATTAGACCAAAGATTTCGCCTTGTTTGATAGTCAGAGATGTCGGCTCAACAGCGGTAAACCAATGTGGTTTGCCGTCCTTGTCTTTGATTGATCGGTCGCTTAAAAAACTTTTGGTCACATCGTTTAAGACAATCATGTCATTCATGGAGGGCTCAAAATTTAATAAATTTTTTAATGGTTAAAAACGCGTCATCAGGCCTCTTTCAATATGTAAGAAGCTTGCTAAAACGACAACAGTCAATAACCGTATAATAAGGGGCGGTAATATAGCATATTATCAGGCACTTTGGATATGCACATACGTGTCCGGCTTATGATTAATAGTGATTAAGAATAAGCAGTTAAAATGGCAAGTGTGAAGGTGACAGCGTGATAGCTATCTATATAATGATGGGGACTGATTACTCGTGATAGTTGTAATGAGGATCGTGATGAATAGGGATAGTCACTAAAAATCTAGTATGACCATTTAGCGTATCTGTAATAATGCGTCCTTGATGGGCGGTAACGATTTGTGAAACTAGGGATAACCCTAATCCAGAGCCTTTGTTTTTCTGCTGCAAACGTACAAATGGGCTAAAGACTTCTTCTCGCTTACCTTCAGGGATGCCAGTGCCTTCGTCGATTACAGCCAGCACCGCATATTTTGGCAAAGGACGTTCAGGTTCAGTTTTGGCTTTTTTCATATGCTTGGCAAATAAGCCTTCTTTACGCACGACTGCGCCTGAGTTCTCACTGTTTGAGCTATTAGATTTGGCATCATCTTTCGTATTATTTGAGCCATTATTTTTAATAGCGGTATCAGTAATAGATTTATCTGGTTTTTGAGCGCTATTATCGACGAGAGTGCCAGCATTCGCGTTTTCTACGTTGCTTATAGAGTTTGTTTTAGCTACTTCAATCAAGTCAGTGTTGTTAGTAGTATCAGTGTCGCTAGCAGGTTCAGTAGAATCTGGAACAGCTCTCCAAATAACTTTCTTAATTCTGTCAGTCAACTCATTGGTAAAGCTGTAATAGTCAGCAAGTAGTGATGTTTCGCCAGTAGTAGGTTGGGGTTTGCTAGCACTGTCTATTAAGCTGCCATCTGAAAGGCCATTATCAATACTGACTTCATCATTCCTCTCGTTGTTTTCATTGCGAGCAGCTATGTCTTCACCGTTTTTGTAGATCGTCGGCGTTGGTAGATCTGCTATTGAGTCAGTCGTTTCTGATTTATTTTTATCAACCGAACTAGTAGTTTCATGTTTAGCGGCTTGGTGTTCAATTATTTTGGCATCAGCGTTTTCTTCATAATCGTCAAAATCTAAACTGTTGTAATCGACAAAGCTGCTGCATAGCACTGTTTGTAATAGATAGTCGGGCACAGTTTCGGCTTCTTCTATGCTTTGAACACCATATAGCAATACCGTAACAGGTGGCTTGCCATGTAGCATAGCGTTGGTAAGTAAGTTACGAATCAAATGAGTCAACATTGATGACTGACCATCTATCACGATGTGCTCACCAATCAGGGTGGCTTCAGGATAGTGCTGACGTTCTTGATTTACCAAATCGTATAAATCGAGGTTTTCAACTTGTTGTAAAGCATGTCCCGCATCCAAACGGCTAACCAGTAATATGCTTTCTACTAAATCATTAAGACCTGACAAGTCTCTATTGATCGCTTGTGCCCGTTTATCGAACTTTGCTTTGGTATCAGTTGGTAGCGCATTAGCCAACATATCCATCATTTCAATCTGTAGACGGATACGCGTAATCGGTGTGCGTAGCTCATGAGAGGCATGTGCTAATAGCAAGTTATTGGCATCAATTAAGTGTTCAATTTTTTGTGCTGCTTGGTTGAATCCGCGTGCTAGTGCAGCGATTTCGTCATTACCACGTGCATTCACTCGCACCGTAAAATCACCATCACCCAACTGAGTCATTTGCTGGCTCAATTGGTCAATACGCCATGTCATCGTCCGGGCAATCAACCATAGTACACCTGCCATAATGAGCAAGAGTAGTAGCGTACCAGTGAACAAGTTCAAGGCTGCAGAAAGGACAGGTTTTTTAGGCGTTAGACGTGATTCATATAGTAAGGTATAACCCGTACTGCTATATACTTGGGCTTGCTTAGTAGGTGATGTATCTGCAAGTGACGGAAAAACGCGTGAAAATAAAGAAGGAGTAGGGGGAAGCTCTAGGGGTAGGTCGCTATTGTCAGTTTGCATGAGCAGCCGACCTTCACTGTCATACAATCCCATTTTTGCTTGCAGTGATTCATCAAAAATATCAAAGCTTTTCTTAACGACCGCCAGCATAAAACGCGACTGTAAACGGTTGTCTTTGCTGATGGAAATATTCAATTCGTGCAAGAATGGATCGATTTGACCCAAAATCTGTGTGGCTAATATCTCTGAGCGAATACCAGCGTCTTTGTCATGAACAAGTTGGGTCAACAGCACCATTGCTACAGCAAATAACGTAAGTGCCAGCATAACGCTGGCAAATAGTTTGGCAAATACGGAACGAAAACCCAATTGCTGCATTAAACGATCTCTATTATTAAACGCTTGTACCGACTCATAGTATAGAGTTTACACCATGAGTCAGCTAATTAGGTATCCTTTACGATTACACCTGATCAGTGGCAAATTGATAGCCGACGCCGCGTACGGTAATAATACGTTTTGGCTGGCGTGGATTGTCTTCGATCAAAGCACGTAGACGCGAGATATGTACATCAATCGCACGGTCAATATTGTCTGAGCTGTCATCATTTGGCATCGCTTGCCAGAGTTGCTCACGATTCAACACCTTGCCAGAATGAGTGGCGAAGTAATGTAACAACTGAAACTGATGCGTGGTCAGACGTACCGGTTGGTCATCGATAGTGACTTCATGACTATCAGGAAACACACTCAAACGGCCAAAGGTTAAGCTGTCTGATTGGCTATCGGCTTGATTTGGTTGCTCATGGCGACGAATAACCGCACGAATACGAGCTAAAAGCTCACGTGGCTCAAAGGGTTTGGCGATATAATCGTCAGCACCCATCTCTAGCCCCAACACGCGATCGGTTGTGTCGCCTTTTGCGGTCAGCATGATAATAGGCACTTTATTGGTCATGTTGTTCTTGTTGCCACGAATCTTTTGACATACTTGCATACCGTCCATATCAGGTAGCATAAGATCCAATACAACCAAGTCAATATCGCGCTCTTTGGTGTCTAATAAGTCGAGACCTTCTTGACCAAGACCAGCATGATGCACATCATAATAGTTCATGGTCAAATAATCGCTGATCAGCTCAGCCAAATCTGGATCGTCTTCAATCAATAAAATCTGCTTACTCATGGGATGTCCTCTAATTGTTATTGTGATTTATAAAAATATAACGTTTCTGGTGATAACGAGCTGTTGGTAATAATAAATAGTTAAACTATTAAGCCTTTACGTTTTCAAATATACAGAATAGCGCATAATTAAATGTGAGTCGTCTTTTAATACTCGGATAATGCTATATATGGTAGGGCCATATTGCCTAATTATGCTGTTACAAAACAAGAGAAGCTTTGTTAATGTTTCTACGTAATGTAACTGTCAGCATAAGCTATTATGACACAATGACTTTTTTACCTTTAGAATCAACAGGTAAGTCAGCCAAACAAATTAAGCTATCATTGCTCACACCGGCTATCAAATATTGCTGCGTAGTAGGATCGTATTCCACTACCTCAATAGGTTGGCGTGTTAAACGCTGATCTTGACCTATAATCCAAACATTCGCAGTCAATGGTTGTAGCGGCATATAAGGAGGAGTTTGCAACTCTGTCAGATCAACATCATGTAGCGCGCGCTTAGGTACGATAGTGCCTACATCTATTTGACCATAGTTGACGCGCCCTGTGACTTTCATATTTGGCAATAATTTATCACGACTTACTTCATTATCGATGACATTAACATAGACTAAGAGCTTTTTAGGCTGACTGGTCGATACCAGTTTGCTGACTTGTCCCGTAAACTTGTCTGAGATACCTTCGGCAGTAAAATTGACTGTCTGACCAACTGAAAGCTGTGGTTTTGCTTGTATAGGCAGGGTAGCCATAAAGTGCAGTTTGGTCTCATCACTGATCTGTAGTAGAGACTCACGCGCTGCTAGCTGTTGTCCTACATCAGCAGATAAGCTTTCTACTCGCCCTGAGAAACTAGCATGAATGGTAATCGAATTATACGGTGCATCTTGTTTGGCAGTATTGAGGTCTGCATTTTGATTAGTGATGTCGCTATCAGTATCTATCGCAGAGTTTACTTCTAACGTTTTATCACTATCAGTTTTTCTCACAACAGCAATGTCTGCGTCTGGCGCAGCTTGTGCAGATTTAGCATCAGAGTTTTGCGTATCTACTAGATTGGTTTTATTAACATCGTTTGATTCTACATTACCTTGCTCAGGCTTATTCAAACCTTCAGCTTTGCTAGCCGTACCTATACGTCTAAAAACTAGCAATGGTGTGCCTTTTTCTACCCATTGACCTTCACTAACCAGTGTCTCTTCTATACGAATCGGATGTACAGCAACAAATGTGGTCTGCTTGATAGGTTCGATATTACCTTGTAAGCCGAGACTCGGCTGATACCTTGAAGGCTTAATACTCAGGATATGTTCTGGCGTCATGGTGACACTATCACTTGTGATGATAAGTGGCGTGTCTGCGGTTTCTGCTTCAGTGTCAGTAACGGCTGATTCATTTATAGGTGACGGCTGACAAGCAGCGATAAATAGTACGCTGAATAAATAGAGGCTTTT
This sequence comes from Psychrobacter sp. P11G3, assembly GCF_001435845.1. Lineage (NCBI taxonomy): Bacteria > Pseudomonadati > Pseudomonadota > Gammaproteobacteria > Moraxellales > Moraxellaceae > Psychrobacter > Psychrobacter sp. P11G3. Next base: position 2,761,434 of record NZ_CM003596.1, on the reverse strand, counting down.
TCTTAAATGTCTAGAAGCTGTCATAGCAGTCACCATTGTAATCGTCATATCATTATATAGTGAATTGTAACTCGGTGGAACGACTGTAAGATATTTACTAAATTTAAGAAAGCTGATAACTCAGTATTGAGAAGAGTTGAAGTTATACCTTTAATAGATAAGAACAGTTATTTGTGATACCAATGAGTTCGAACATAATTTTGCTAATTACTGGAAAAGTAATACTAACTATGCTAAAACAAACACTATAAAATATACTGATACATTTTTATTACAAATGAAAATTATCCAGTAATATGATTACCAGTTATATACAATACAAAGTTATAATAATAATGCCTTCTATCTAAATTCCAATTTATTTATATATCAAAAATTGGATTTATATTTAATTAAAATCATTGTTATATTTGACTTCTTTATTGGATATGCGCAGGGTAAATTATCTTATTCAAGGCACTCAAATAACCCTAGATTTTGTAAGATTAATAATAATAAAGTGCGTATAGTACGCTATATTGATACCGCGATTAGTCAGTAGGCATCAATTGTAGAAGATTCGCTGTTATTACAAATTTCAACGCAGACAATGCAAATGTAGGTACTTATATCGATCTGACAATAGATGATATAAAAGTTGAAAATAGTCAAGAAAATTTTGTATTGCTAGATAGCGTTACGAACAAATAGTCGTTTACAGGACAATGAGAATGGAAAATAATTTTGAAGGTTTAAAAGTAATGGTAATTGATGATTCAAAAACCATTCGCCGTACTGCAGAAACTTTATTACAAAAAGCGGGCTGTGAAGTAGTGACCGCTATCGATGGTTTTGATGCGTTAGCAAAGATTGTAGATAACAATCCAGATATTATTTTTGTCGACATTATGATGCCACGTCTAGATGGATATCAGACTTGTGCGCTGATAAAAAATAACCCTGATTATGCTAATAAACCGGTAATTATGTTGTCATCTAAAGATGGTTTATTTGATAAAGCACGTGGTCGTATTGTGGGTTCTGATGAGTATCTGACAAAGCCATTTAGTAAAGATGAGCTTTTTGATGCTATTAATCAGTACCGTTAATCGAATAAATATAGACTTACAGGGAGTGATTGATATTATCGCTCCAGATTATTCAATACTGAATAATTATGATTAAAGAGTGGCTACCAGTAGATTTATAGGTGCTATTTTTAATCATTTTATCTGAACCATATATCAATATATCTTCACAGATATTTTAGAACTTAAAGGAACCTCCTATGACTACCGTTTTAGTCATTGACGACTCGCCATCAGAAATGGCGAAATTTCGCGATATGCTTGCCAAAAATAACTTTCAAGTGTTGGAAGCGACCAATGGTGAGCAGGGTTGCCAGATGGCAGCTGAACATTTACCAGATGTGATTTTGATGGATGTGGTCATGCCTGAAATGAATGGTTTTCAGGCCACGCGCAAGATTACTCGCGGTAAAACCACTGCTCATATCCCTGTCATCATGATCAGTACCAAAAACCAAGAAACAGATAGAGTTTGGGGCAAGCGTCAGGGCGCCAAAGAATATATGAACAAACCAGTTGATGAAAGTGGATTGGTCAATATGATTCGCAAAGTGATGGAGTAACTTGTGGCTTCTAGAGGATTTATTGAGCTTCTGCGTTTAGCAGATTTGGCACGCGCGCGCAAAAGCGGTCGCCGCGGTGGCCAAGAGTTTGATTGGCAAGGTGTGGTATTTGAAATTGGTGGGCAGCGCTTAGTTGCCCCTATGGGTCAGGTATCAGAGGTATTATCTATGCCAGAATATACTAGCCTACCTCTAGTAAAGCCATGGATGCTAGGTATTGCCAACATTCGTGGGCGACTCTTACCTTTAACGGATTTGTCGCATTTTTTGCAAGTACCTAGTCGCTTGACACAAATGAGCCAACGAAAAGTTATCGTCATTGATTATGACAATAACTTTTCAGGACTGCTGGTGGATCAAGTACTTGGTATCGAACAGTTCACACAAGAACAGTATCGTCCAGAAGCCATAGATCCAGAGTCGCCGTTTGCGCCTTATAACCATGGCAAGTTTTTCAAAAATGACCAAGACTGGTATGTATTTATGCCAAGTTTGCTTGCGCAGGATACTCAGTATTCAGATGCTGCAATATAATTGTCGATATCAGATGCTGCAATATAATTGTCGATAATAGAAGACCTGTCTGTTAAGTAACGACAGAGAAATAGCGACTGACATAATAGGGTTCGATGTCAGCATTTATACAGGCTTTGCTAATCATTGTTTAGATAACAATACGATTGTCAAAGTCAGCCACAATTAGACTTTGATGACTGTTTGAAAGGAAGACGCAAGATGAGTGATGTGATAAAAAAACCTGTAGCTGGTATGGCTAAAACATCAGCAGATGGCAAAGACGCTGATAGTACTTGGAAGCTATTGTTAGGATTTTTTGTTCTATTAAGTTTGGCTTGTCTGATTTGGCTAGTTAACTCGCTATCATCGGTAAGTCAGTATTTCGATAGTTTCAATCAATCCGTTATCTTGCCAGCGGCTGTATTTGCAATCGGCGCATTGGGGATTGTGTTTGCTTTGTACCAGCTACTGAAACACCGTGGTGGATCAGAGCGATCACTTATTGAGAAAGAAACCTTGCGTCGTCGCCAAGAAGCAGAAGCTGAGTCTGAGCGAGCGCGTCAAATCCAAGAAGAAAACGAACGTAACCAGATCGCTATTTTACGTCTACTTGATGAATTGGGTGATTTGGCAGAGGGTGATTTGACCGTTAATGCGACTGTATCAGAAGACTTTACAGGGGCGATTGCCGATTCAGTCAACTTTGCAATTGACCAATTACGACAGTTGGTACTTGTTATTAACAGCACTGCTGACCGAGTCTCACAGTCTTCAGATCAAACGCAGATGAATGCTGTTGAACTGGCTGAAGCTTCTGAACACCAGGCACAAGAGATTGCTGGTGTATCAGCCGCTATTAATGAGATGACTGTCTCAATTGATCAGGTTTCAAACAACGCTGCGGAATCTGCAACGGTTGCCCAGCGTTCAGTTGCTATCTCTCACAATGGAGCAGAAGTTGTACAACGCTCTATTGAGGGTATGAACGTTATTCGTGATCAGATTCAAGAAACGTCAAAACGTATTAAGCGTCTTGGTGAGTCTTCGCAAGAGATTGGTGATATCGTTGGACTAATTAACGATATTGCTGACCAGACCAACGTTTTGGCATTGAACGCCGCTATTCAGGCATCGATGGCAGGGGAAGCGGGCCGAGGCTTCGCGGTTGTTGCTGATGAGGTACAGCGTCTGGCTGAGCGTTCAGCGAACGCTACTAAGCAGATTGAAACATTGGTAAAAACCATTCAGGCCGATACCAACGAAGCAGTTATGTCGATGGAATCAACAACTTCTGAAGTTGTACGCGGCGCACGCTTAGCAAAAGATGCGGGTGAAGCACTAGAAGAGGTACAGAGCGTTTCTAACACCTTGGCTGACTTGATTCAAAACATCTCAAACGCTGCATTACAACAGGCTGAGTCTGCGGGTCACATTTCTCACACCATGAACATCATTCAAGATATTACCTCGCAAACTTCTTCTGGAACGATGGCAACAGCCCGTTCTATTGGTGAGCTAAGTGAAATGGCAGCAGCACTACAGGAATCGGTAACGGGCTTTAAGGTATCGAACGACGACGAGCTAGTAGATTATGAAGTGTTAGATACGGAAGCCCCATTGAAAGAAAGCGTTTAGTGATTAGTTATTCTGTTAGAGCAAGATTGGTAGCATTTGATTGTTCTGCGTATTGAATAAAGTTGCTGCTGTAAGAATGATAAGAAGAAGCCGTAATCATAGTAGGTGATTTATCTAGCATAGATGGTGTTAATAAGCCAAATCATCTGCTTATACAGTTGATCTGACATTAGGTAATACTTTGATGAAAGTCGACAGTTTGGATGTGCAACGATGGCAAAAGTACATAGAGCAGGAAACTGGATTTGTGCTGCCAGACATACAGCTACAGTGGTTGGCCAATGCAATTGACTGTACGGCGATGTCGAACGGATTGAGCGTTCAACAATTATGGTATCAACTATCGAAAAATGATGAGTTGCGTCAGCAGTTGCTGGATAAAGTACTCATTCATGAGAGTCGCTTCTTTCGACATAGACCCTCTATCGACTTTGTTACAGAATATGCATTGCAGCATCGTAAAGCGGACAACATTGATAGTTTGTTTCGTATTTGGAGTGTTGGCTGCGCAAGTGGACAAGAAGCTTGGTCACTGGCCATGAGCTTGGCCGCACAGCGATGTCAAGGCTATAAAATATTAGGGACAGACATCAGCGAAGAGGCTATTAAAAGCGCACGGTTGGGGCAATACGATAACAGGCAGCAAACTTTAATCCCGCAACCGTGTCAGCCGTTTGTTCAGCCGCTACCTTCTAAGAGTACATCAAACAGATTGAAGCCTAGCACATCAGAAGCGGCTAATAGTATGCAGGAGAGTTGGCAGGTAGCGCCTGTATTGCAGCCACACGTCAATTTTTCTGTACATAATATTATTGAACAAAAACCACCCACTACGCATCTTCAGAATGTGATTATTTGCCAAAACATGCTGCTATATTTTCGTAAATTTGATCAGCGTGATATTTTGGCACGGTTATCAGAGCAGTGCGCGTTAGAGGGATATATTATATTGGCTCCAGGTGAGGCGTTGTTCTGGCGTCCTTCAAATATGCGCCGCATTGCGCACCCACAGGTTAATGTGTGGCAAAAAATTAGTGCCTAAATTAGTGCATAGACGAGTTAGGATAAACCTATGAAAAACCAGCCCAATGACATCGTGACATTTCAGTGGTTGCTACCATTATTCAATCAGCAGTTAACACAGATATCTGACGGTTGGCAATTAGGTGAATCTAGCATCGACCATGAACAGCTGATATCAAGTTATCATCAGGTTAGTGGTGCACTCATCATACTTAAGCATCCCTTATTAGCAAATGTTGCTAGCAAGTTGAGTCAACTCGCAGGATTAAGAAATTATGATGATTTTTCTATTAAAGAGCGTCGTATAGGTCAGTTCTCTCATCGATTGTTGCAACGAGAGATCAATCAGTATGCGCGTACAGGGATCTATCATATAGAGCTGATAAACAGGGCAGTTGATGAGCTGACCCAAGCTTTGTCTCAACGAGACATAGAAACTGACATTCCTGTAAAAATTAGTGATATTGAGCATGAATACACGAATGATCATGCGAATAACGAAAATATTATCAATAGTATTGAAGCGGCCGTGCCGACAGAACAAGCTACCGCTAGATTGACAAGTGAACAGTGTCAGCAGTTGCTACTCGTATGGCGTCAGCAAGTACAAGCATTACTGATCACTAATACAAATCAGTCATCAGCACTCAGTACCTTAGAAAAAGCTAGCCAGTATCTTAGGCAGACAACACAAGATAGTGGTTTACAAAGACTATGGTGTTTGACTGAGTTACTGCTAAGCGATCTGGCCCAAAACGAGACACCACTTCCTGAACGTTATGCACCATTATTAGGTCAGCTTGATCAAGTTATAGAATCTTGTGCCCAATCAAATGAAGTACCTTCAACTATAGTTGTAAGATTGACCACCGCAATCTATGTCGAATTGAGTTATCTAGCGCACAGTAGCAAACGTACTCAGTCTATTTTGGATAAAGTATCTCAAAGTAGCACGACAGCGTCTCGTTTTTTACCGCAATTATTAACTCAGCTCGATGCGCTTATTTTCAAGCTGGATGAGCCAGATAGCTTGGTAGCTCCTTTACAACATATCAAAGAGCAGCTCAAAAACCGAGGCTGGACTTACTATGTGTCTCAGGTGGAATCAATTCTTGCAGATTTGAAACAGTCTCTCGTATCAGAAACAAGTTTTGCGCAAGAGCAATGGCAAATTGAACGCAAGCTGCAAGAGTTATACAACGCTATTTATAGTACTGAGCAAACTATTTCACTTAAGATTGGTGATGCGACCTCTTTCGCTACTTTGTCTGAAGTGATAAGCAGCAATGAAACAGAATTAACAGGTAAACATGACTCTATTCCTACCGATGATGGCCTACGTGAGCTTCGAATTGCAGTAGAAGAAATAAAGCAAAATTTTAACGATTATATACAACATCAAGATATTGAGTTATTACCAGCGTCTACTGATTTTACCAGTATTGGTCAAGCTTTTGATGATATGGAATTGCCAGAAATCCGTCATACTATGGATGATATCGGTAGTCTATTTGCACAGTTAACTACTCGTAATATTACTACCCCGAGCTGGAGTTTGGTGCAGGCGTTGGCTGAAAGCTTAACGTCTATTGAGCTATTACTTGATTATCTTGCGCAGCAGGTTTTCGACCAGCAGTTGCTCACTTTAGCAAATGAACATACGGCCAGAGCAACACAGCTTCTTGATACTGATATCGATTCACCAGAAGCGCTTAACGAGACTGTACTCACTCAAGAGTCAGCCGCGACGAATGTTGTACGTTACGACGATAATGGCGAAATTAGCCCTGTTATCAATGTGGGCGATGAGAGTGTAGTTGAACCAGATAGTGTGAGTCTGTCCAACAATACTGAAAGTGATGCACTAAAGCAGGCTCGTGAACACGTGAAGCCTGATAACTTCGAAACAGATGAAGATGTCCACGATATCTTTATTGAAGAAGTGACTGAAATTATTACTGATCTTGAAGATTTTCTTCCTATCTGGGCGCAAGACTTGCAAGATCTAACCCCATTGACTGAAGTGCGTAGAGGTTTTCACACTCTAAAAGGCTCAGGTCGTATGGTTGGTGCCTTTAGTATCAGTGAGATAGCATGGTCAATCGAAAACCTACTCAATCGTTTATTAGATAAAACATTGCCAGTAACAGATGATGTTGTGAATCTAGTGGTTGATACCACAAAAATTCTACCAGTATTGGTAGCAGATTTTTCAGCGCAGCGACCACCAAGCTTTGATCCTGCGATTGCTATCTTACAAAGTAGTAATCTGATGAGTCAGCAGCCGGTTAATACTGGACTGACGCTAACTGAACTTGCTCCTAAAGAGGTTATGTCAGATGATGCAGAATTAGAAAAATCGCTACTAGAAATTGATGATGTTGATAACGATTCTAATAACGATAGTACCGAGTTAGTCACTGACTCGAATAACGAAGACGCAAATATCAACGAATATCTATCTACATTGGATATTCCAGAGAGTCTTGCACCTTTTATTAGAGAGACTAATCAACTACCAGCTGATGCCGACGATGCAGATCCTGATATCAAAGAGATATTTATAGAAGAGGCCAATGAAGTATTGGCAGAAATTGTGCCATTGTATGAAAGCTGGCAGAAAAATTCGACCGATCTAGAGGGATTAAAAGATATTCGCCGTGGTTTCCATACCTTGAAAGGTTCGGGCCGCATGGTAGGCGCTAACTATACAGCTGAACTAGCATGGTCTATAGAAAACATGCTTAACCGTATTTTAGATAATAGTGTCGCTATCTCAGTTGATATGCGTCAGTTGATTACAGATGTACTGGCAGCTTATCCTGATATGCTTGTAGCGTTTGAACAGGGTACTCAAGATTATCCAGCTGTTGTCCCAGTGTGGATTGCGTGTGCTGATGCATATAGTAAACAGCAGGGTAATGGATTTAGCTATGCTGCTTTGTTTGCACAATCAGCAAGTAGTTCTATAGACGAGATGGAGGAAACGAAGCCATGGTCTGATACGGCTGAGACTAACAATGCTTATGATGACAACAGTAATGAAGCAATAGATTCTACCTTACAGACCTTTCATTCAGTTAACGAAAGAATGGCTGAGGCAGCGGTTGTTCTTACCCCTCAAACCGAAGAAGAAAAAGCATTTTGTAAGATATTTATTGATGAAGCAGAAGAGCTGCTTGATTGTATCGAACAGTTTGTCAAAGACAATAGAGAACAGCATCATATAGAAATCACAGATGAAATCGTACGCGCATTTCATACTTTGCGCGGCGCTTCTGGTTCTAGTGCTTTGGCCGCTATCAGCGAAGTCAGTGCGACCATCGAGCATAGCTTGGAGTCACTACAACAACAAGATATAGGCATGAATGCTCAGCACTTAGCAGCATTAGCCCAGTCAGCCACATTAATAGAGGGTTATCTAAACAACTATAAGCAAAATATAGAGCCGCACGATGCATCAACAGAGGACGATGGGTCGCAGAGTCAGCATGATATAGCATCATTGCAGGCCATGCTTGATGAGCAATACGTGGCTAATGACACTACTGTCATGACCAATAAGAAACCGACGATAGAAGAGTTATTAGACAGTAATATTGATACGTTGCTCGATGCTGAGTGGGAATTAGATGATGCGTTGAATCATACTGAGATAGAGCATGTTCAAGGCTATATAGAGCAGCAAACCTTTCAAATAGCTTCTCTTATGGAAAAAGCGCAAGCATTTCCAAAATTTGTCACGATTTTAGATGAGCTGGGTAATGCGTATCGTTATTTGAGTAATAATATCGATAAAGCTCAAAATCAAGACATTCAAGCGATATTGCATGCAGGTCATGCTCAGCTGATTGGCTTGTTTGATGCCTTAGCTGGAAGTACCTCCTTAAAAATAGATAAACAAGTCATTGATGATCTACAGAGTATTTATCAAGAAAGGGGTGAGAACGAGGACGTTGGCTTCACCGTTAAAGTTGTTTCAGCAACTGAGTTACAGTTTGAAACGATTGACACTGATATCGAGCTATTAGAGATATTTTTAGAAGAGGCACAAGAGCTTGATACTGCACTAGATGAAAGCTTTAATAAATGGCGTGCCGATATCACTAATATCAATGCGCTGAAAGTTTTACAGCGTCATTTGCACACGATTAAAGGCGGTGCACGGATGGCTGGTATCCGTAGTATTGGTGATTTGACTCACGAAGCAGAAAGCGTCTATGAATCGTTTGTAGAGAGCCGAAGAGCGCCAACCGCGCAGTGGCTTGAAATCATGCAAATGGTGCAAGACACGATGTCACTACAAGTGATGCATATTGTGAGTCATAAGAAATCTTTCTTTACTCCAGAGCTCATTGAGCAGTTGCGCCAGCTTGAAAAAGCAAAAACGTTACCAGAGGTAATAGATCTAGTCATACCAGTACCGAAAAATCACTTTGAACCTACAGAGCGTAGCATTGCTGCCAATGTTGTTGACAGTGATAATGAGGCATTGAGTACCCTAAGTCTGGATAGCATGATTAAACAATCATGGGCCAATGGATTGCCTGATCCTGATATATTAGCAGTATTTTTGGAAGAGGCAGAAGAGCTTACCAATCGTAATAAGTATCTGCACTTGTTCTTAAAAGACACGAGTAATACCACAGCGTTGCAAGCGCTCCAACGTGACTTACATACCATAAAGGGTGGCGCACGCATGGTCACTGCCTCTGGTATTGCTGACTTAGCTCATGAAATGGAATCAGTTTATACGGATTTTGTCAGTAATCGACGTCCAGCCACCAAAAAAGTATTAGAATTACTGGTTGCAAGTCATGACTGGCTAGCTGATGCAGTATTTATTCTTCAACAACATGTTAATCCACCGACGCCTACGCTGTTAATTGAAGCGTTGGAGCAGTTTGGTAGAAACCCTGATAGCCTAAAAACGATACCTAAAGAGTCTCTACAAGCCCAGCGTGAAGCAATCTTGATTGCCAAAGAAAACCAAGATTCGCAGTATCTTGCAAAAGATATCAGTGAAATGCCGTCTATGCTTAGAGATACTCATGAGGAAGATCAGAGCGCTAGTAGCAATGAGATGATTCGTATCTCGGGTGGTTTAATTGAGCACATGATTAATTTATCTGGTGAGTCAGCGATTAACCGTGCTCGTATCGATATGGGTATCAGTAGTCTAACAAACAGTATTGAAGAGATGGGTACGACAGTACAACGTTTGGCAGATCAGCTACGTCGTATGGAGATCGAGCTAGAAGCACAGATTCTGTCTCAGATAGATGAGGAACTCATCGATAATGAAGACTTTGACCCTCTAGAGATGGATCAATACTCATCTTTGAATCAGTTGTCTAAATCTTTAACAGAGTCGGCCTCGGATTTGGTTGATATTAACCATACATTATTAGAAAAGACACGTGATAGTGAAAGTCTACTTTTACAGTTGTCTCGTACCCAGACTGAACTGCAAGACGGTTTGATGAATTCGCGTATGGTGCCATTTACGCGTTTGACACCACGTCTTGAACGTATCGTACGTCAAACAGCTAACGAGCTCAATAAGTCTGTTGAACTGACCATCATTAATGCTGATGACGAGATGGATAGAACCATCCTAGAGCGCATTACGTCACCGCTTGAGCATATGTTACGTAATGCTGTCGACCATGGTATTGAAACCACATCGACCCGTCTGAAATCAGGCAAAGAGCGTAGCGGCCGTATTACCCTTGAAGTACATCGTGAAGGTAGTGAGATCGTCATCCAATTAACAGATGATGGGCGAGGCATTGATGTTGAAGCGGTACGTAGCAAAGCCATCTCTCAGGGTCTAATTGATGCAGACGATAATAGTCTGTCAGACCTTGATATTATGCAATATATTTTCAACGCTGGATTGAGTACTAGTCAGCAAGTGACTCAGATTTCTGGACGCGGCGTTGGTATGGACGTTGTTATTAGTGAGATTCGCCAACTAGGTGGATCGGTATCTGTCGTTTCAGAGTTGGGTAAAGGCTCTAGTTTTACGATGCGCTTACCACTGACAGTAGCCGTGTCTGACGCGTTGGTTGTTCGTGCTGCAGATCGCTACTACGCGATTCCATTGGTACAGATCGAGCGCGTGGTTCGAGTGAATCCAGAGAAGCTCTATGACTATTATCAATCAAATGATGCCACATTGAATTTCGAAGACACTGAGTATCGAGTACGCTATCTAAATGAAATTTTATCAGGCAATAAGTTAAATGAGTTGGTCGTAAATACCAATACCAGCTTACCGCTTATCATTATTAAAAACCGTACCGGACAGAATATTGCTTTGCAAGTGGATCAGATTGCAGGTTCGCGCATAGAAGTTGTTGTCAAACCTTTAGGCCAACAGTTATCAAATATTCCAGGGGTTTCAGCTGCTACTATCATGGGTGATGGCTCGGTCATGCTCATCTTAGATCTGATTGCTCTTATGCGTAATGCGCAATTGGTCAAGAATATTACGAAAGCTGCTGATGCTAAAAGAGGACGTATAGAGTCTAAATCTACCATTTTAGTCGTCGATGACTCAGTGACAGTGCGTAAAGTAACCTCACGTTTCTTAGAGCGCCAAGGGTTCAATGTGGCAGTCGCTAAAGATGGTATTGACGCAATTGAAATATTGCAAGATATGACACCAGATATGATATTGCTTGATATCGAAATGCCTCGTATGGACGGCTTCGAGGTCGCCACTCAAGTCCGACATAATAGTCGTCTAAAGCAAATTCCGATTATTATGATAACGTCACGTACTGGCGAAAAGCATCGTGAGCGTGCCTTAGAGATTGGTGTGAATGACTATATGGGTAAACCATTCCAAGAAAAAGAGCTGCTTGATAAAATGCAAAAATTACTAGGTGAAGGGGTCAGCCTGACTAATGAAGGATAATGCACGTGTTTTAGCGCTGCGAAAAAAAAATAGAAACGATATTAAAGTGATGGTGGTGGCAGAAGATCACCGCCAGCGCATGGCTTTTTCAGATACGGTACGTAGTTTCGGCTTTACGCTGGTCGGCTGTGTGTCACGAGCACAGTGGCAGGAAACAGGTGAGCTTTCTAATTCAGCTATCGATATTTGGTTGATAGACAGTGATTATGATGACAGTGTGGCAATAGCGACGGTGGCATCCAAACCAGCAGCAGTACTGGTTGGCTTCAGTCAAGCACCGTATCTAAATGAATCCCAAGAATATGCAAAGTGGCAACGTAAGTTAAAGCGTAAATTTGCCCAATTGCTTGACTTGCCAATATTGGTAGATGCTCCAGCTTACAAGAGTCCTGATACTGACTGGCATTATGTCGTATTTTTGGGTGCTTCTATGGGTGGCCCTAGTGCAGTTAAAGAGTTTTTAGATAACGTACCAGCCACACTACCAATTTGTATTTTATTGGCACATCATTTTAATCAGGCTATGATTGGTACGTTGCCGCGCATACTTAATCGTCATAATGACTGGCGCTGTAAGATTATTGCTTCTTCACAGCGGCTACGAGCAGGAGAGTGTCTGATAGTACCTATTGATAAGCAGGTTGTCTGTGATTCAACAGGTCGCGTGATACTATTGGATCAAGATTGGCATGGTGAATATAAGCCTGCAATCGGGCAGTTGCTTAAAAATACCAGTGATGTTCATGGTAGCGAGCTTATTAACATTATATTCTCAGGTATGGGTAATGATGGCTCTCAGTATCTAGACTTAATCCAAGATAATAATAGTCAATTATGGGCACAAGATCCGAGTTTGAGTGCATGTCCAAGTCAACCTCAGGCTATCATTGACTCAGGGTATTGCAATTTTGTTGGTAGCCCTACCGATTTAGCAAAAAAACTAATCGATTACATTGGTGAAAGGGCAGATAGCCATTCACATTAACTTATTGCGAGTGACGTATGACACAAATTTTGAAACATTCGTTTGAGGCTGTGAGTCTGTTGACTACCAACAACGGTATGCTTGACGTCACTATTGTTCCAGCCGTTAACCAGCCGGACTGGATCATTCCAAGCAGCCTAATTTTGAGTGTGGATGAGTCCCAGCAGCAGGTTTCTAGATACGACTGGCAACAACAAAATTTGGCTGTATTTAATTTGCTACTGCAAGATCAAGCTCCAGACAAAATGATTGTTTTGGAAGGTAATACGACTAATCACCGATTTGCCTTACAGACGGCAGGTAATTTGCGTCAGCTGCAAGCACGAATTTCTGAAGTGAAAGATGTAGAGACACCGGAACAGTTTAGTACTACCAATGGCGAAGATAGGGAAGAGTATTTTGATAAAAATGACGTCTCATCCTATCTATATCAAACAGTGATGATTGATGACGAAATCTATTTGGTGCCAGATTTGGATAAAATTGCCCATCACCTGATTGATTTAGATGGCTAGATTCTCACCTGTATTTAAGGTATTCTCCATTCTATAAATAGTAAGCCAGTAATGTTAATGACTTCATCTCTTGAAGAGCATTAGCTGGCTTATAAAACTGATTAGAGATAATTCCTGATAAAGGTAGTAGAGTCACTCATGAATAATGCCAACTCGAATGTATCAAAGTGGTCGGTTAGTAGCCGTATTTTTCATTGGATTAGTGCAGCCTTACTGTTAACCACATGGATAATGATACTGCTATATGAGAATTTAGATAGCAATGTGTTTATTGGATATCATAAAGCGTTCGGCGTGAGCCTGTTATTTTGGATGATTGCCCGAGTTATCAACCGCGTTTTTACTAAGGCACCACCACCGTTAGCCATGCCAAAATGGCAAATGCTCATATCTCAGCTGTCACATTTTGCTCTCTATGCCATACTGATTGCTATGCCAATGGTTGGCTTACTGATGGCAGTATATGGCGGTCGACCGGTTGATATTTTTGGTATCTTTCAGATCCCTGTATTCGTGACCCCAGATAGAAGCTTGGCTCGTTTTTATAATAACTTGCATACTGAGATTATCTGGCCGATGATTATTGGTTTTACGGTCTTGCATATAGCAGCCGCGTTATACCATCAGTTTGTCAAAAAAGACAATCTTATTGCCCGTATGAAATAATCTATAATCGATAAAAAAAGCCCCAAGTATCAAACTTGGGGCTTTTTTTATCGATTATAGAAATACGTACTATTAGAACGCTATTTCTTATGCTCAGGCAAATTAATATTCATCTCTAACACATCTAAGCTGTCTTCAGAACGATGGTTAATATTGACATCATCAATCTGCACACCGTTAACGTATTTGTTCACAACTTCTAAGATTTCACGTTTCATTTTTTCGATACGATCAACCGTTAAGCGATTGTTTAATCTGTTTTCGCTAGCAACGATAACTTTTAAACGCTCAGTTGCTAAATTTGCGCTACCTGCGTTACTGTTGTCATCAGTACCAAATAGGCTACTCCAAAATCCTTTTTTCTTAGTCATCATTATCCCCCAAACCAGCGCTGTAATAGACTCTTTTTCTTCACGTCAATATGACGTAGTGGACGCTCTTCACCCAAGAAACGGGCGACAATGTCTTCATAACATTGACCAGCAACAGAGTCAGTATAATGAATAACTGGTTCGCCATGGTTGGACGCTTCGAGCACTGAATGGCTCTCGGGAACAACACCAAGTAGTGGAACTTTTAGGATATCGTTCGAGATAGTATCAATATCCATCATCTCATTGGCAGCCGCACGTTCAGGATTATAACGAGTGATAATCAAATGCTCGCGAACAGTCCCTTGGTTCTCTTCTACTTTTTTCGTCTGACTTTGCAGAATACCGATGATTCTATCTGAGTCACGCACTGAAGAGATCTCAGGGTTAGTGACAATAATAGCTTCATCCGCATGATACATCGCTAGCTGTGCACCGCGCTCGATACCGGCAGGCGAGTCACAGATAATATAGTCAAACTGTTTAGAGAGTTCAGCCATTACTTCTGATACCCCTTCGTCTGTCAATGCGTCTTTATCACGCGTCTGACTGGCGGGCAGAATATATAGGTTTTCAAGCTGTTTGTCTTTGACAAGTGCTTGCGACAAGCGCGCGTTTCCAGTGATGACATCAACGAAGTCATAAACAATTCTGTTTTCGCAACCCATGATTAAGTCTAGATTACGTAGACCTACATCAAAGTCGATAACAACTGTTTTATAGCCACGTAACGCCAAACCAGCGGCAAAAGAAGCACTTGTCGTGGTTTTACCCACACCGCCTTTACCTGAAGTGATTACAACTATCTTCGCCACAATGGCACACTCCTATGAATCAATGGGATATCTTTTATATAAATAGCAAAATTACATGTTATTTACCTAACATATATACACTATCTTCGAAGCTAGCCTAGCATAAATAAACAAAAATTTATAGCAGCTCGATACTAAAGCAGAAAAACAACCTATGTATCGCTCAATTAGCCTCTCTGCGTGGTATTAGTAGGATTATAACTATGCTTTTTGGCTTGTCGAATAGAGCAGCTTAACTACCTTAGTTTTCTATAAAGTCACTTCACGGTGTATTATTTTTAATGGCGTCTTAAGCTTCATCCATCACAGTAAATACTAAGCCTTCGCCTTCTACAAATTTCACTTGCACCGACTTGTCGATGACATGCTCAGGTAAGTTGTCTCGTAAGCAATAGGTTCCTGCTACCGACACCAATGAAGGATTAAAGACTTGGCAGAATATACGGGCATCTTTATCCCCTGTTGCGCCTGCCACCAAACGCCCTTGTGCACGGCCATATACATGCAAGCTATTGTCAGTAATCGCTTCAGCGCCGCTATTGATACTACTGGTCAAAATCAAGTCGCCACCAACGTGATTGAGGCTTTGTCCTGAACGCAGCATTTGATCATAGATTAAGCTAGTAATATGCTGAGTACTTACCAATGTCTCGGTGGGCATACTAGATAGTGTCGTTTCAGTAGCAGGTTCGCTCGTAGTAGAAGTATCATCGACGCTATTAGCACTAACGGTTTCGGCATTGTTATTTTCTGGTGATGGTTGGGTAGGAGTAGGCGCTTTTTTACTTGGTAATATACGTTCAATACGCTTACCATCTGCTGGGAATATCGCTAAGCGCTGCTCACGTGCTTGCGCATCAAGCATACCTGTCACCACCCCAATAGGCTGCAATCCCCACGCCCATAACAGCTCTACTAGTGCTGATAAATCCTGCTCAACGTCACTATCAATAAGGATAGGGATATTGCTCGATTTATTGCTGAGCGTTTCAGTTAGCTGAGCTTCTATAGCTGATAGATCGCTTGTACTAAACTGTACGCGTGAAAACGTCAGCATCTTGCCGTAGAAAGCTAGCGCTGGTGCAGTCTGGTTATCGTTAGCTGAAACTGTCATATACAAACCCTTAAAAATAATTCTGTCACGGTATTATGTCTCTTATTACATCATGCTATTAGATAGCTAAACTATAGATTTAACATATCTTGGTGCTTCCATTGCTGCACTTTTACTTGTGCTTCAAACGCAGTCAAACTGTCATCAATGATACTAGAAATTAAGGTATCTAGCGCTGTATTATTGGTATCTATTTGAGCAATAACGCTAGCAATTTCCATCATTAATATATCCAAGCGCTTAGGGTCCAAAAGCCGCTTGTTTAATGCATTTACGACGTTTTCACCGATATTGTGCCCGACGTGATGTAGCTGTGATTCAATCAGACTGCCCGCGATCGGTATCATGCGTAGATAGCGGCGCAATTCAGGTGTGTTGGCCAATCCTTCTTCAATAGCATTGCCCATTTCGCTCGCCAATATACTGCCGCCACCTGATGAGGCAGTCAGTTCCTGCAGCTTTGGTGCAAGCTCTGTACGCAGCACGGATAATACGGCCGCTTCAATCTCATTTCGATTTTTTGCAATCGTCGACTCAATGAATGATTTATGCGTGTCTGAACTGGTTAGCTCTTGTCGAAAGTTCTGTATCGCGGTCAAAATAACGCGATCGGAGAGCTCTTCTAACAGCAGGTCAATGTAGAACTTGATTCGGTTGATCCACGTCTGCGGCAGTACTTGATAACCAAGCTGATATAGACGTCGTCCAATAACGACCGCTCGCAGCAGTCGCAAAGCACGTAGCTGCGGAAAACAGCCTAATACTTCGTACCAATGAACGAATGGGAAAAAGAACCAGCGATAATAGACTTTTTGTTTGATGGCAATCGCCCAGCGCAATAGCAACTCAACGACCAAAAAGATAGTAAAAAAACCTCCAGCAGTGCGTAGAGGATCATGTAGAGTGTTCTGATACCAATTGAGCGCTTCACTGATGGTTAGCCATTCTGCAGCATTACTACTAAAATTGCTCATCAAAATAGCATCGATACTGATCAATAGCAGATCAATACTGATGGCAATAATCATGACAATATCGTAAGTGAGCTTAAAGCGACTCGGCTTTGGATGGTTCGGTTTTGGTGGCTCATCACTTATTGGATAAGGAGGCTGACTCAAAACAGATTCGGTAGCTAACGGCGAGCTAGTAGTAGAGGTGGGCACAGTCATACCTTATAAGTAATAAATGGCACAAAAAATGGGTAAGAATTCGATATTTACTACCATTTACTATCAAAGTAGACATCGAAAATCTATGAGTTCATGATTAGTCACATTATCAATGAATAAGGCTAAAAAACAACCCATCTTTGATTAAAATTTACTTATGATGCATGGCTGTTTTAACAGTAAACATCATAAGTAAGATATGACTATTGTGACATTTGTACCCGCAACTTTATTGCCCTATAACTTTTTATCTCGTGCTCGATACTTATTACATTAACGTTTGTTACATCGATATTTAGTACTTAGTACGCTTGCATAGACTGTGCTTGGTATTTGATAAGGTCTAACGGTCAGCCAATTTAGTATTGCTGAGCATTCTCATTAGGCATTTTACGTTTTAGGATTGGTTTCAAAATCTGCCAACATAGTGCTGATGCGTTCATCTTTTTGACGCCACACCTGTTCAACCCAGTCGAACATTTGAGCTTTTGTGTCTTCATCATTTTCGTAGCCACCTTGTTTGATACTTTCGAACAACGCATCTGGTATGTCGATGTAGCGCAAGTCAACGCCCAAGCGTTTGATATTACCTTTCCAAAGATCCCCATAGCTTGGCACACCATCAGGGTATACGATGGTCATGTCTAATATGCCATCGATATCTTCACCTAGCGCGCTGATAGCCAATGATAATCCGCCTGCACGAGGTTTTAATAAGTGCGTATAAGGCGATTTTTGCTGAGCTTGTTTGGCTTTGGTAAAACGAGTACCTTCCAAATAATTTAATAAGGTAAAAGGTTTGTCTTTTAGTAGGGCGCAGGCACGTTTGGCTTCTTCGATGTCTTTGCCTTTTAGCGCAGGGTTTTTGGCGATGGCTTCTTTTGAGTGTCGGCGCATCATTGGAAAATCTAAAAAGTAAAAAGCTTGACCAACGATAGGGATGTAGATCAGCTCAAACTTGGTAAAAAATCGCGTGAGTGGCAAACGTTTTTCGCCAATATACTGCACGATGCTGGTATCAACCCATGATTGGTGGTTGCTTACTAGCAGGTATTTACCATTAGTATGAATATCGTCCGGTAGGTTGATACGCCAATCTTTGCGAGGCAACATATTGTCGATCAAAGCACTGTTGCTGCTGATCCAGTGAGTAGCAATTTTGATGACGGCTTTGTCTGCAATAGAGGCGCCAGTAATGACTTTACCGACGCCCATTAGCCATAAAGGAATACTACCACCGAAGCTATTGGCGGCGATGACACCAGTGGCTGTTGCAAGCGACATAGCTTTGCCTAGTTTAGGCGAACGTTTATGCATTTTTCGAATGGTAGATGTCAATCGCATGCTCAATCCTTTTCAGTCTATCTGATTAATAATAAGCCGTATGTCGCTGAATCTGTCCTAGTCATCAAGTCAGTAATATTATGAACGTAAAGCTTTAAATTATGACTATTTAAAGCCGACAAATTCAGCAATATAATTTTAGCAGAAACATGTTGTAGTGTACGGCTGTAAACGTGACTAGTGGTAGCAAGGCACGAAGATTTGACCTATAAAATCATTGAAATATAACCTGCACTTCTCATACAGAGGTATGACAAAATATTACACAGAGATAGGTTGTAGTTGCCATAATAATGGGGAATGTAGATAAGTACTTAAAAAAGATTAATGGACAATCTTTATAAAAAGCACGATTTTTTAAACTTAAGAGGAAATATTATGCGTAATACTTTAATGATTGCAGCAGTAGCATCAGGTCTAGCACTTAGTGGTTGTACAACAGATCCAAACACTGGACAACAGCGTCTAAACAAAGCTGCTCTAGGTGGTCTAGTTGGTGCAGCAGGTGGTGCAACTATCTCAAAAGCAACAGGCGGCGACAAAACTGGTCGTGATGCAGCTATCGGCGCAGCACTAGGTGCAGGCGTTGGTTACTACATGGAGCGTCAAGCTCGTCAACTTGAGCAGCAAATGGCTGGCACAGGCGTAACTGTTGAGCAGAACCCAACCACTGGTAACATTGATTTGGTTATGCCAGGTAGCATCACGTTTTCATTTGATGATGCAACCCTTAGCTCATCATTCAAGCCAACGCTTGATAAGCTTGCTTCAACGATGAACCAGTATAACCAAAACACAATTACTATCGCTGGTCACACTGATAGCAAAGGTTCAGCATCTTATAACATGGGTCTGTCACGTGATCGTGCTTACTCAGTTGCTAACTACTTAACAGCTCGCGGTGTTGCTTCAAACCGTGTAAATGTTGTTGCTTACGGTGAGTCACGTCCAATCGCAGACAACAACACTGAATATGGCCGTGGTCAAAACCGCCGTGTTGAGCTAACAGTTAACGCACCACAGAGCGTAAACTAATAAATAGTTATAACTAATAAATAGCTATATAGCTATTAAGTATGTGCTAGATATTTGAGCACATATATTTCAAAAAGAGTCAGCAATATGCTGGCTCTTTTTTTGTATTTTCAGTTTGAATAAAACAGTGATGATTGATAGATATAGTTAATATTAAATTAAATATTGATAATGATTATCAATAACACTATAATTTGTCAGTGTTTGCTATCAATGCAATATTAAACGTCTTATCGTGCGCACTGAGAGTCAATGTGCATGGCTAAGATAGCCTGCTGTAACATGGCTTGATTATCAAAATAATTGAGGCTACTTAACCAAAACGAATTTTTTGCTATATTTCTTGAGGATATGTATGACGATTACCACAGTAACGAGCCGTAAGCTTTTACCAACTACTTTAGCTGTTGCACTTGCAGGATTGTTAATGGTGTCGGGCTGTACAAAGCAAGCCGATGAAGACACCAATGCTGCGACAGAAACGCAAACAGAAGTAGCAAACACAGAGACAGCTGATAATTCAGAGATGACTACTGCCGAAAAAGCACATATTGATAGATTGATTATCAGTTATGCAAATATGGCACACGCCGCTTATAAAGATTCGTTGGACACGGCCAAAGCGCTACAAACTGCGGTAGAAACATACGTGGCCACCCCAACACAAGAAAACCTTGATGCTGCAAAAGCTGCCTATAAAGCAGCACGTCAGCCGTATTCACAAACTGAAATTTTCCGTTTTGATGAAGGCTTTGTGACTGCCAATGATAAACGTGCTATCAACAGTATTGATAGCTGGGAAGGGCAGATCAATGCTTGGCCACTTGATGAAGCATTGATTGATTATGTTGGTGACGACTATGAAGGCGAATATAACAGCCAAGAGAACATCATCAATAGCGACAGCATTACTGTCGGTAGTATCAAGCAAGATACCAGTACAATCACACCTGAGCTACTTGCAGAAATGAATGAAATCGGTGGTAGTGAAGCCAATGTAACCACTGGCTATCATGCCATTGAATTTATGCTGTGGGGTCAAGACAACAATGGCGTGAAAGAAGGCGCAGGTAATCGCCCAGTCGCTGACTATGTGGCTGAAGCCGGACAGTGTACTAGTGGTGAGACCGTCAACGAAGATGCCGGTATCTGTGAGCGCCGCGGGGAATTCTTAACTGCTGCAACTCAACTATTGGTTGATGATTTGACCGCGATGGAAGCACAGTGGCAGCCTGATACTGAAAATACTTTGCGTAGTGATTTGATAGCGCGCAAATATGATAATGGTCTGCGCCAAATTATGTATCAAATGGGTAGCCTAGCATTAGGTGAGCTTGCTTCTGAGCGTATGCAGGTCGCTTTTGTTACTGGCTCTACCGAAGATGAGCACGAATGCTTTAGTGATTTGACTCATCTGAGCTATGCTAATAATGCGCGCGGTATCCAAAACGTCTTTAATGGTAGCTATACAACAGTCGCTGGTAAGACAGTTGGCGGCTACGGTATCAAAGATTATCTAACGGATAACGGACATACAGAAGCCGCTGATAAATTGGCTGCTGAGTTCAACAAAGTAGAAGGCGCGTTCAACGTTATCGTTAAAAAAGGCGAAAAAGACGGCATCAAGATTGATCAGATGATTGCAACTGTCGGTCAAGCTAGCCAAGAAGGTATCTCTGCTGAAGAACAAAACATCCGTCGTGGATGGGTTGAAGCGGGCATCACTAGCTTACAAGAGCTGACGGCCAGTATCGAAAACGCTGCAAAAGCAGTTGGCATCGATAATCTAGACGCAGATGCTGGGTCACAGTTTTAAGAAAAATTTAAGCTAGCGGTCCTTATTTAAAAGCCTTTCATTGGCTTTGTGACGTTTTATTAGTCGTTATAGGTCAGTAACCGCTGTTTATTAGATACTTAGATTAGATATAATACGTGCGTTGTCAGCCACCGTTGGCAACGCATTTTTACGAGCATTAAATAAGCCAATTGGCCGGTGTACCATTTCATTATATGTCGATAGGCAATGATTGTGACGACATATAATGAGATGGTATGACAAAATTTTAATGGTTCTACTCTAGCGCTAAGGCAATTAATTTCTATGAACGCCAATAATGTTAACCCCTCTGATTCTCCTCTTGCTACTCAAATCCTACGACATATACCCTCTAAGCTTGCGCTAATTATCGCCAGTGCAATGGCTATCAGTGCATGTCAACCATCTGATAGCGTTTCTGACGACACTTCTGACGATGTTTCTGATGTTACTTCAGAGCAGGCCTCAAGTAATGAAAGCAGCAGTGAAAACAGCCAATCGCTGTCGGCCGAACACGTCAAAAATATAGAAGCACTGGCAGGTGTGCCAATGCAGCAACTGGTGAGCTTTGATCCTCAAGAGATCAAGCAGGGCGGTGACTCTGGTATTAGCATTAGCAGTGCTGAGAGCTACTCGAAGCCTTCATCGAATCTAGCAGCTTCTCGTAAAGGATCATTCTTTATTGGTAACGCGTTTTTCAAACAGCCATGGGTGGTTGCTCCTGCTAGTACTGATAGTCGTGATGGACTGGGCGCATTATTCAATGTGGCCGCTTGCCAGTCTTGTCATGTCAAAGATGGGCGAGGTCATGCGCCGATGACTGCCAATGATGATGCTGATAGTTTGTTAATTCGGCTGTCTATGCCAGCGACGACCGATGAGCAGCGCAAGCAGCTACAGGATTCGCTAATTGAAAAGGTGGCTCATCCTATGTATGGTGGCCAGCTACAAGATCGTGGTATTCAGGGCGTGCCTGCTGAAGCCAGAATTGCGGTGCAATGGACAGATAAACCAGTTACCTTTGCTGATGGGTACGTCGAGACGCTACGTGCGCCAACGTTTAATTTGACCAAACCTGGTTACGGTGCTTTTGACGATGACATGATGGTATCGCCGCGTGTGGCGCTACCGATGATTGGGCTTGGGCTACTAGAGCAAATACCTGACGATGACATTAAAAAACAAGCCAGCGACAGTAGCAATGGTGATATCAGTGGTAAATTTAACTGGGTAATGGATCCGCAAACGGGTAAGCGTGCGCTTGGACGATTTGGGTGGAAAGCGGGTCAAACCAAGCTGATTACTCAGAACCAAAGTGCCTTTAACGAAGACATGGGTCTGACGTCCAACATCCGTCCTAACGAATCCTGTATGCCAACGCAGACCGCTTGCCTAAATGCAGCGACAGGTGCTGATGAGCAGGGCAATGGTAAGTCACCTGTTGAAGTAAATGATGAGGTTGCTAAGTTTGTAGAGTTTTATACTCGCAATCTAGCAGTGCCGCATCGCCGCAATGCGGATGATAAGCTCGTGCTGGCTGGCAAAAAGCGTTTTTATGACATGGGTTGTCAAAGCTGCCATACGCCAAGATATCAGTTGCCAAAAACCGACGATGATCATCTTGAGCAGCATGGACAAGTGATTTATCCTTATACAGATTTGCTATTGCACGATATGGGCGATGATCTCGCTGATCGTACGATTGCTGGCAAACTACCACCAAAAAGTGCCCAAGTTGAATTTTTAGCCAACTCTTATGAATGGCGTACGCCAGCACTTTGGGGCGTGGGGCTTGCGCAGACAGTTGATCCTCAAGCGACGTTTTTGCATGATGGCCGTGCCCGTACATTGATGGAAGCGGTTTTATGGCATGGCGGAGAAGCCGAAAAGCAAAAGCAACAAGTATTGAAGTTGGACAAACAAGGTCGCGCAGAGCTTAATGCGTTCCTAAAATCACTGTAATAAAGTCGCTATTATAAAATCAGTATAAAAACGCTATAAATTACTACCTATAACATTACCGAGAAACCTATGAAAATAAACCACGCTTTGGCAATGGCGCTATCTGCATTGAGTGCTGGACTGCTGATCAGTTGTGTCAAACCTGCCGATGACAACAAAGCTGCAGATGTAGACAGCCAAAAAGTTGTGCAAGACAGTGCAGCTACTGACAGCTCAGTAGAAAACAGCAAAGAAAGTACTGAGCAAATCGTTGCAGTAGATATCAGCCCTGAGACTGCAAAAACGTACTTGACGCATGTGGCTGACGATATCGTGATTCCCGCGTATGCTGATGCAGCCAAGCAAAGCGATCTATTGAACGAATTGGCGCAGAAGCATTGTACCCAAGCTCCAGTAAGTGGCGATGAGCTACAAGCATTACGTGCGCAGTGGCTAGTATTGGCACAAGCATGGTCAAGTGCTGAGATGGTCAACTTTGGTCCTGCGACTGCTAGTATGAGCAATTTATATATAAACTACTATCCTGACGAGCGCGGACTCGTACACAGTGGCGTGGCTGATTTAATCGCTGCCAATCCAAAACTAACGCCAGAGCAACTTGCTGGTGAGAGCGCGATTGTACAAGGCGTGCCAGGATTAGAAGAGGCCTTGTTTGCCAATGAAAGTTTAGACGCTAGTCAGTGTGCTTACGTGATTAGCGCTAGTAGTGCGTTGAGCACGCGTCTAAAAGACATCGAGAAAAACTGGCAGCAAAACGCGACGGATTTATTGGCGATAGACAAAACAGCAGAAAGCGATAGAGGCCTAAATCAGTGGATTAACTCTCTACTATCATTGATTGAAACCATGAAGTCTAATGCCATTGATCAGCCACTCGGTCTGACAGGTAAAGCAAAGGGTCATTTACCTGCTGCTACTGCTGGTCAAAGCCGCGCTATCATCAATGCTAAGTTAGATACTATCAATAAAGCCATGACTGACCCAGTATTGACGGCTATTCTTGGTAGCAATGATGAAAACAAAGTTTCGGATAATCTATCAACTGCATTAGCTGACACGACTGCATTATTAGCACAAATGCCAGAAGATTTATCAGAGGCGAATAAGGACGATCAACAAGCGTTGTACGATCATTTGACTGATGTCACCCGTCTTATTAAGCGCCAGTTAATCCCAGCACTTGGTATCCGTGTGGGCTTTAATAGCACTGATGGCGATTAGACAATGTCTACTATCGAAGCGAGTACAGCAGTGTCAGTAGCCCAGACTCATGACCAGATGAATAGGTCTAATCGGTCTGGGAAAACTTCGTCAGCTCATGAGCTTTTGACGACTTCAGTGCTGACAGCAGTGGGTACGGCGGCGCTGGTCGGTATTCACCATCGTTATCGTAAGCAGCAGCATCCAGATGCCAGTCTGCAAGATTATGTAGATGGTATTCGTACACAGTTGCAGGCATTACGAGCGGCACCTGATTCAACGCCGAAGCTTTCGCGATTGCGCTATGCTTGTGAGCAAGCAGCGGCAACATGGAAGCAGGCTTATCATGCTGTAGGTGATGATAATAGTGATGTACCTGATTTTGCTGTCATGCATACGACAACGATGCTGGCACGACCAGTCAGTTGGGTCAGTGGCGTCGCATCCATGCCAAAAGATCAGGCCACATCAAGCCAGAATGAGCACGACTTTGGTGTGGTAGGTATTGATGCTGACAGACAAATCGTTTGGCAGACGACTATGCCTGAGCGTGTCCACGACATCGTTGTTCAGCCTGTATCTGTTAATGTATCTGAAGCTCAAACTCAGCATAGTAATGTCAATCAAAGACGTGATGTCGTCGTCATGGGTCGTCGTCCAAGCGAAAAATTCTGGGTGCTTAATACATCAAATGGGCAAGTACAACATGCGATTACAGCTGATGTAAACCGTCACTTTTATGGTCATGCTTGCTACAGTTTAGATGGCAGCTTGCTCTACGTAACCGAGAACGACACAGTGAGTCTGGCAGGCAAAATCGGTATCTATGATGCCCATGATGCTTATCAAAAAGTAGCAGAATTTGACTCATATGGTATAGGCCCGCATGAGCTGATTATGCATCCTGATAGCGAAACGCTCGTCATTGCAAATGGGGGTATCAAAACCGAGCAGGCCTCACGCGAAGAGCTAAATCTAGATACCATGCGACCATCACTGGTTTATCTGAATCGTCACGATGGCACATTGCTTGAGCAAGTGACTCCCGAACATAATCAGATGAGTGTGCGCCACTTAGCCATGCACAATGACGGCACAGTGATGATCGGTATTCAGTTCCAAGGTGAAAAACATATCAATGTACCATTGGTATTGACTCATAAACGTGGTGACGGCAGCTTTATTCCACTCATTATGCCAAACAATCAATGGCAACGTTTTCACCAATATATCGCTAGCGTGGCGGTGGATAGTGAGCGTAACTTACTGTGTGTGACCACGCCGATTGGTGGCTGTGCGGCGATTTATGATTTGCATACTCGTGAGCTGATTGATGATGTAAGCCTGCCAGATTGTGCAGGGGCTTCGGTGTTAGCTAATTCTAGTGCTTTAATGAGTAAAATTGATAAATATGCCGAACCGACAGGATTTATCGTCAGTGATGGTCAAGGGCAGTTAACTGCGTTAAGAGTAAATACTTTACCAGAAGTAAAGTTAGACGTAGGCGACATTGAACTTCATGAGCGGATTATCAAAGACAGTCAACTGCATATGATGTCGTTTGACAACCATTTGCAAGCACTGTGACCCATGACGTTCAACAAGAGCGACAGACGCACAGGCATGGCGATTAATAACGACTATTGCTAGAACAGTAGTAATAGTCGGCCAAGGAGGTAGAGCATTAGCTTAGATACCAATTTAGATACTGTCAGACAGCAACTTGCACAGGCAGGCATCGAGCTACATATCAGTCAAAAGCGTGTTAAAAATATCAATTTTTGCTTAAAGCCTTATACGTTGATGGTCTCTGCACCAATGCATGTCAGTGCATCACAAATGTTGCATGCTGTGGCTAAGCGGATGCCTTGGGCGATTGCAAATCACCCACAGGTATTAGAACAATATAGACGTAGACAGAATACGTCGTCAAACTTTTCAGCTGCTAATAACTCAGTTTTATTATGGGGTACAGAGCAATCGTTTACGCTCAGCCCCGATCAAAAAACCACCTATTATCGGCAACAACTCTCCGAAGTCACACCTGCATTATTTGATAAGTGGCAGCCAATCGTTGGCGTTTATGCCAATGAAATACGATTGAAAAAAATGCACACACGTTGGGGCAGTTGCAACACGCGCGCAAAACGAATTTGGCTATCAGTCTATCTTCCTGCCTATCCTATCGAATGCACCGAATACGTAATCGTTCATGAGCTGTGCCACTTGCATCATGCCAACCATAGCCGAGCGTTTTGGCAAACGGTTGCCACAGCGATGCCAGATTATCAGCAATGGCATAACATACTAGCGGGCAAAACAGGGCAGCTGGATTAAACCTATTACCTAACTATTTAAATAGTTCTAATAAATAGCTCGATATCATCTGTGTAACTTTCATTATGCAGAGCACCTAGTCCTATTCTCATCATCATTTTTTAAAATAGGGACACGCCTTTAAAATAAGGACACGTCTGAATAAGCCTGATATGATAAAGAATAACGGTACAAATCGTGTCGTTTAATCAGCAGGTTTATATACAGGGATGTCATATGGAAAACGTCAACCAAGCGGAGTTTTGGCAGCAGCGTTATGAGAAGAACAGCATCGGTTGGGATATGGGGCAGGTATCGCCACCGCTAAAAGCTTATATTGACCAGTTACCTGAGAGCGCGAAAGGTCAGGCGATATTAGTGCCAGGTGCAGGTAACGCCTATGAAGTGGGTTATTTATATGAGCAAGGTTTTACCAATATTACGCTAGTTGATTTTGCCCCTGCACCGATTGAGACGTTTGCAGAGCGCTATCCTGATTTTCCTTCTGAACATCTGATCTGTGCGGATTTTTTTAGCTTGTTAGCTGAGCAGTATCAGTTTGATTGGATACTTGAGCAGACGTTTTTTTGTGCGATTAATCCATTGCGACGTGATGAATACGTGCAGCAGATGGCAAGGTTGTTAAAGCCACAAGGTAAGCTGGTTGGATTGTTATTCGACACGGATTTTGGACGAGAAGAGCCACCATTTGGCGGCAGCAAGGAAGAGTACCAACAACGTTTTCAAAGTCATTTTGATATCGATATTATAGAGCCCAGCTATAATTCACATCCAGCACGGCAAGGTAGTGAGCTGTTTATAAAGCTGCA
The DNA here is from genome assembly GCF_001435845.1 of Psychrobacter sp. P11G3. Lineage (NCBI taxonomy): Bacteria > Pseudomonadati > Pseudomonadota > Gammaproteobacteria > Moraxellales > Moraxellaceae > Psychrobacter > Psychrobacter sp. P11G3. The sequence continues at coordinate 2,733,567 of NZ_CM003596.1, read as the reverse complement.
AGCGAAGTAAGCTCGCGCTTGATATTAGCTCGAGCTTGCGTTTCTAACTGATCATAGTAATGGTCAGTCAGATAGAGTTTGGGATGTGCTAGTAATCCTTGTAACACTGCAGTGCGCCCATCACGGTAGCTGTCATCGGCGACATGCTTATATTCTTGACGTATCGCCTTTGCATACTGCCTGTAGGTAGGCCAAGGCGCACCCAAAATACTCAAATCCATATCTAACAGATATGCCGCATCGTTATATTTGTCACTGTCTACCAACGTATCTAGCTGATGATTAGCGGTCATCATAATGAGAGCATGAATCTGTTGGTATTGCTCTGAACTGAGATAAGGGCTCAAAGCATCTGTCGCAAATTCTGCACTTTTCAACTCATTGTCGGATCGTGTTGGGTCGTATATCACATCATGATAGTACAGTACTAATGCAATGATATGCGGCTCAGACAGAACCTGCTTAATATTCTCAAACTCTACCAACAACTGCTCAATGTGATTGAGTGTATGATAAGCACGTTGTGGTTCGCCATAGCGCGTCACGATCTCCTGCCAAAGCCTATCTACTTGCTTTGGCGAGATATCACTGGTCATAGTTGACAAATGCTGTGCAAAGCACTTGCCAAGCTCATCATGCTTATTTGAGACAGTTTTCATATGTCGTTTTTCACTATGACCGTGGTAAAGATGGTTTGATTATTCTTTATTAGCTACCGCATCTTTAAATGCTTTGTTGAATACATCTCCAAGCAAGCTAACATCATCGACACGCGCATAGTTCAGACGGGTGACAAAGGCAATATGGCGATGCGGCCCGTCTTCAGCCAATGGTATGGCGACGGCATTTTGGTTTTGCAGGTGTAGCTGATCGAGCGCCATTTCAGGCACTAGCGTTGTGCCCATGTTGGCAAGTGCCATTTGAATCAAGGTATTTAAACTGGCATCTGAGAAGCTTGATTTCATCTGGGCACGGTCGAAATGACAGACAGACAGCGTCTGGTCCGTTAAGCAATGACCTTCGCCAAGTAACATCAGGTTGGCAGTTGCCAGTTCATCAGCATTGATGGTATCAAGCTTGGCATGTATGTCGTCTTTTGGAAATACAGCGAAGAAGTCTTCACTCCAAAACTCAAAACTGTGTAGCCCATCTACTGCATAAGGTAGCGCAATGATGGCCGTATCGATATGACCGTAGCGTACTTGCTCAAGCAGACGCTCTGTCTGTTGTTCGACGATGGTCATACGGAACTCTGGATATTGAGCACGCAGCGCAGGCAGTACTTTTGGCAGCAAATAAGGCGCTATTGTCGGAATAATACCGACAGTCATAGGATAGGCAAGTGGCGTCTGATGGCTATGAGCACGTGTGGTCAAATCGCTGACCTCAGAAAACACTCGCTGCGCCCGCGTGAGAATGTCTTGACCGATAGGGGTAATCAATACCTGTTTATTATTACGCTCAAAAATCTGAGTATCTAGCTGTTTTTCTAATTCTGCGATACCCAAACTCAGTGCAGACTGCGAGATATTGCAATCCTCAGCAGCACGTTTAAAATGACGATGTTTGGCGACGGCTAGGGCAAACTCAAGTTGTCGTAAAGTAATCATAAAACCTCTCTTTTAATGGGTTTTTAATGCAATTTATTATGTTTGGTCAACCTTTATAAGGTAGCAAATTACCAATTAAGCACCAATGATAAAATGTAGAGATAATAGTTTAACAAGTTTAATAAAACAAAACATCACATTAAAAAGTTTTAACTGGATTAACCATAGAATTCGCGTATAGTTTGTCAGGTAGCCCAGAGAGCTAGAGGGCTAATTGAAAAAACCATATAATTAATTTTCAATTTACTTAACTATAGAGGAGCCAACCATGGCGTCTATCATCAATCAAGAAATCCCAGAATTTTCAGCAGATGCATACGTAAACGGTGAGTTCAAAACCATCACTTCAGAAGACGTAAAAGGCAACTGGGCGATTTTCCTATTTTACCCAGCTGATTTCACGTTTGTTTGCCCAACTGAGCTAGAAGACATGGCCGCTCATTATGACGAGCTAAAAGGCCTTGGTGTTGAAGTATACTCAGTATCTACTGACACGCATTTCACGCACAAAGCATGGCATGATTCTTCAGAAGCTATCGGTAAAGTACAATACCCAATGATCGGCGATCCTACTGGTAAAATCACTCGTGGCTTTAACGTCATGATTGAAGAAGCAGGTTTGGCTGAGCGCGGTACATTCTTAGTAGATCCTGATGGCTTGATCCAAGTCGCTGAAATTCATGCTGGCGGTATCGGCCGTAGTGCAAAAGATATGCTACGTAAAGTGAAAGCAGCACAGTATGTTCGTGAAAACGACGGCGAAGTTTGCCCAGCAGCTTGGGAACAAGGCGGCGACACATTGAAGCCAAGTCTTGACCTAGTTGGTAAAATCTAAGTAGATATTTCATACTTAGATAAAAGTAGCGCCGTATCTTAAACATCTGATTTAAGTCAGTACTACTAATAAAGACCCCATTAACATAAGTTGATGGGGTCTTTTTACGTCTTAAGCATAGATATTGTTAGTATTATTTTTTCAGCATATCTCTAAGTATAGACGCAATATTAAGCGCGAGACTGTGCTTTATTTTTATCAATAGTTTTATAAATCTCGTCTTTAAGCTGTAGCTTTCGTCGTTTCATCTGTTCGATTTCTTCGTCGCGACTGGCATGCTTGACCACATCGTTTTCAAGCTTATTAATTTGCCTATCTAGAGTCGTATGCTCGTCAAAGATACTCGCAAAATGCGTGTCCTTTTGCTTGAGCTCATCGATAATATCACTGTGATCTTGCCATGTGTCTGTCATTGTCATGTTGTCATCCTTGTTATTTAGTGCAAGCTTAGAATAAGCGTAAGCACGTTATGGTTAAGACGCTTATGATGGTGAGACTTTGTTTGGAAGGGGTGAAAGTTTAATGGTAATAAAGATAGTTATTTCACGATATTGACAATGCATATTGCTATCAATACCATTCGATTGTAGCGAAAAAATAGACCATGTACCATCACTATCATTTGTTTGTGTATTTGTATTTAATTATTTAAAACAATAAACGATTGGTTTTATAAAACATAAAGTTTGAGTTTCTCAGCTTGCCGAAATTCGCTAAACGCTTGATAATAGACACATCAAAGGGCAAGAGCCCACTACATATAATCTTTTATACAAAATTATTAACACCAACTATTTCATATTTAGACGCGTAGCATGACAGCTGCCGTTACATATTCAGTCATAATGAGGAACAAACATGATAGATCAGAATTTATTAGATGCCGTTAAAAGCTATAGCGAAAATATGACACGTCCAATTACCTTTGTATTGGGTAATGGTACGCATGCAAAACGTGCAGAATTGGTAGATTTTTTGACCAAGATCGCTGGAACAACAGACAAAATCAACTTCGATGCAGAAGCAACTGACGATAGTTTGCCTAGTGCGATCAGTTTCAAAGTAGTCAGTCACATTGATGGCGCATCAAACGACACTGGTATCGTATTCAGCGGTATCCCAGGTGGTCATGAGTTTACGTCATTGATTTTGGCGATTCTGCAAGCGGGTGGTCATACGCTAAAGTTGGATGAAGGTATCCAAAAATTAGTTAAGCGTTTTAATAAGCCGCTACAGTTCCAGACCTACGTGTCATTGTCATGCCATAGCTGCCCAGAAGTCGTTCAGGCATTGAACCAGTTTGCGCTACTAAACGATGGTATCAGTAATGAGATGATCGACGGTGCATTATTCCAAGAGCAAGTAGAAGCGAACAAAATCCAAGGTGTACCAGCTGTATTTTTGAATGGTAAGCCATTTGCTAACGGCTTAATCGACACTGCTAAATTGATCGGAAAATTGCAAGAGCAGTTTCCTGACTTATTGTCAGAAGTAGAAGACGATGCTGAGCAATTAGAGCAGCAAGATGTCACTATCATCGGTGCTGGCCCTGCAGGTGTGGCCGCTGCCATTTATACAGCGCGTAAAGGCTTGAAAGTTACAATGGTCGCTGACCGTATCGGTGGACAAGTAAAAGACACGCAAGATATCGAAAACTTGATTTCAGTACCGCTAACTAATGGTACAGATTTATCGACTAACTTTGTCAAGCACTTGGCCGAATATAACATCACATTAAAAGAGCATGTGAGCGTTAAAGAAATTGGCGAGACTGAAGAAGAGAACTACAGTATCCACCTAAATACTGGTGAGACTTTTAATACTCGTAGTATCATCTTGGCGACAGGTGCTCAGTGGAGAAAGCTTGGTGTACCGGGTGAAGAAGAAAATATCGGTAAAGGAGTGGCTTTCTGTGCGCATTGTGATGGTCCATTCTTTAAAGGTAAAGATATCTCAGTGATCGGCGGTGGTAACTCGGGCGTGGAGGCAGCACTAGATTTGGCAGGTATCGTCAATCACGTTACTGTACTCGAGTTCGCTGATGAGTTAAAAGCTGACCAAGTACTGATCAATAAAGCCAAAGAAAAAACCAACATTGAGTTCATTACTGGTGCAGCGACACAAGAGATCAAAGCGACTGATGGCAAAGTATCGTCTATCGTCTACCAAGATCGCAGCACAGGTGAGACTCATGAGCGTGATTTATCAGGGGTGTTTGTACAGATTGGTTTAGTACCAAACACTGGATTCATCAAAGGCTTTGTTGATCTAAACCGCTTTGGTGAGATCGAAATCGATGAGCGCTGCCGTACAGATCGTAAAGGTATCTTTGCTTGTGGTGATGTAACCACCGTGCCATTTAAGCAGATTAACATTGCGATGGGTGAAGGTAGTAAAGCGGCATTGTCAGCGTTTGAATACTTGGTCATGCAGTAAGCCGTTCAGTTTAGTTTAAGCATAAAAGGCCACCTCGGTTGAGGTGGCTTTTTTGTGCTGTCGTATAAATACGTCTATATAAAAAAATCCTGATATTTAGAAAATAGACTCTTAAGTAAACAAATAACGCGATTTCACTCAGAAAATATCAGTATTTACGTTACAAATTCGACATTTGCATTACAAACTCGTGTTGTTGATGCAATAATGTATGCAATAAAACCTATCATAGCGTCATGAACTATAAGGAAAATAGGCATGGAATACATTGAAGCTTTTTTTGCCCTAATCGGGGATCTAACGTGGGGCTGGGCGCTCGTGCCTATGCTAATTATCTTTGGTTTATTATTTACCATCGTAGGTAGGTTCGCTCAGTTTAAATATTTTAAACGTATGTTCCGCGTATTTAAAACGGATGAGGTAGGTGACGACGGAATTTCTGCCCGTCAAGCGTTGCTCGTTTCTATCGGTGGACGTGTAGGCGGCGGTAACATTGCTGGTGTTGCTGTTGCCATCTCTTTAGGAGGTCCGGGAGCGGTATTCTGGATGTGGGTTGTCGCTTTAATTGGCATGATGACTAGCATTGTCGAGTGTAGCTTAGCGCAGCTTTATAAGCGTAGAGACACTGATGGTAACTTTCGCGGTGGCCCTGCAACCTATATTTTACATGGGTTAGGTAAAGACTATCGCTGGCTTGCCGTCATTTATGCTATTGCTTTACTACTGTCTTTCTCTATTGGGTTTATCGCGTTCCAAGGTAATACGGTGGCAGGTTCTGCGCTTGAAAGCTTTGGGATTGATCGCTGGATATCGGGTGTGGTGTTGGTCATTGCGGGTGGATTTATTGTCTTTGGCGGTATTCAGCGCATTGCAAAAGTAGCTGACGTTGTCATTCCTGTTATGGCATTAATCTATATTGGTATGGCACTTGTTGTTATATTGCTCAATGTCACAGAGCTGCCTACGTTGATGGTAATGATTGTTAAAAATGCATTTGGTATTGAGTCTGTCGTGGGCGGTGGTATTGGTGTGGCGATTGAGCAAGGTATGAAGCGTGGTTTATTCTCTAATGAAGCAGGTTTGGGTTCTGCGCCTAATATTGCTGCCACCGCTTATGCGACTCATCCTGTGAGTCAAGGTATCTCGCAGTCACTGTCTGTATTTATTGATACGATAATCGTATGTAGTGCCACCGCATTTATGATTTTACTGAGCGGCGTATATCAACCAGGTGCTGAAGTCGATGGTATTGTACTGGCCCAGCAAGCGTTAACGACTCAGCTTGGGAATTGGGCGCAGTATATTCTGACCATATCGCTATTGTTATTTACACTAAGTTCTATCATGTATAACTACTACATGGGCGAAAACGCTATTAATTTCTTGATCAAAAAGAATATTAAAAAAGCGACCTTGGTTTTACGAATTGTCGTAATGGCGATATTATTCTTGGGCGCAGTGGCTCCTGCCGCTACTACAGTATTCTTCTTCGCTGATCCGTTGATGGGCGTGCTAGCGCTAGCAAACTTACTGGCCTTGATTATGTTGTTTCCACGAGCTAAGCGTTTACTTGACGACTTTGCAAGTCAGTTGAAATCAGGGGTTAAAGAGCCGCTATTTGATGCAAAAGAGTATGAGAAGTTAGATCTCGATCTGAGCGCATGGGGCAAAAAAGCAGTAAAAGAGGCATTAGAGCAAAAGCAGTAGTACTTATACGCTTTATGTCTTATAAAAAAACCACTTTAACGTAGTTAAAGTGGTTTTTTTATGCAAGATACTATTTATTCGCCAATACGCCAACGACAGACAGTATCTCGCCTGCTTCATCTTCTTCAATAGTTCGAGTTTCTGTCAGTGCTGATTGTTGCCACGCCTGTATGTGTGGATGATTTAGCATGGTTTGGCAATACTGCTTGGTCAGTGGCTGCAAAGTAATATTGGACGTATCAGCATAAGTCTGTAATCGCAGCACCACTGGAGCAAAAAACACATCAGCTGCTGTGAAATCTCCGAATAAGAAACTGTCTGCTGAGCAATTTTTTAAACAATCGGCAAAGATGTCTTCGATACGAGTGATATCTGCTAAGCAAGCACTACTTGGTTGTATCTTAGCCGTTGCTCGTATATTCATCGGCATCTCGTTACGAATGCCTGTCAATCCCGAATGCATCTCAGCCACGATGCTTTGGCAATAGGCACTATTTATTCTACTTTGACTATTATGTCGTTTTTCAGCGTTAGATTTATCAATACCTGTCCAAATATCAATATCCGTAAAGTACTCATTGACATGCATAGCAATCGCTAAGGTGTCCCAAACGGTTACTTTATTATTATCTTCACCGTAGACTAAAATAGGTACTTTACCCGTTGGTGAATGCGCTTCGAGCGTTGGACGTGCTGATGGATGAAACAACTCAACAAGCTGCTCATCAAAATCAACATTGAACGCTTTGAGCAATAGCCATGCTCGTAGCGACCAAGATGAGTAGTTTCTATTCCCAATAATTAATAGCGGTTTTTGCATTATAGAGTCCTATTAAGCGATAACAGTAGCACTTTATTATGTACTCAATGTTGAGTATTGACCAGTCTATAACCCGAGCTATATTTCTATCATTTAAATCCTATTTCAAAAAAAGCACCCCTCCAATGTTTGGAAGGGCGCTTATTTAGAAGGACGTTTTTGTTTTTTCGCACGTACTATAATCAATTCTTGTTTTTGATTAGGAAAATAACAGGCAGCGCAACGACATACATCAGCACACCGTACAAAGCAGCAGGCAGCGCGATGACGGGTAGTGTGCTCACACCCATGATGATAGGGGCTAAGGTAATAGCCGTCGTGCTATTTTGGATACTGGTTTCTATCGAGATGGTTTTGGTATCAAACCAGCTTAGCTTTAGGACTCTAGAGATTAAGATACTAATAGCAAATAAAATAGCAATGATAAAGACCAGCTCTAAACCAATTTGAGTGAACTGTGATTGTAGTAATTGCCAGTTAGAGGCAATAGCAGCAAAGACAATTAAGACAAAAAACACGCTGGCCAAGCCGTTTAGAAGGCTGCTACGACGTACCATAAAGTCAGTAAATTTGTGGCGAGCAAGCATACCAAGAGATACAGGCAATGTGGTCAATAAGAACATGACTAGGCCAATCTTTATCGCGCTAATAGAGTTTGCCTGATCTTTCATAAAGTGATCAAAAGCCAACGTAATTAAAATGGGCAATGTAATGACCGATAGTATGCTGACCACACCAGTCAACGCGATAGAGAGCGCGACATTTCCTTTGGCATAGTAGGTCAGCATGTTGCTAGTGACGCCGCCGGGGCAAAAACTAATCAGCATAATTCCAAAAGCAATGGCTGGTGGCGGAGCCGTCACTAACACGACTGCGAGCGCAACCAACGGTACCAGCACAACTTGATTGATTAAACCAACAAAGAACGCTTTTGGATATTTGGCAATGACCTTAAAATCACTCAGTTTTAGCCCTGCTCCTAGAGTGAACATAATGTAAGCAAGGGCTATTGGCAGTAATGCTAGCGCGGTATTATTCATCAAACATTCCTTGTGAAACTAAAATACCATATCAAGATGGCGTTTTGAAAGTAAATAGCAGCGGGGCAACCTTGTCACCATATAGCTGCTCACATTCCATGTGTTTTGGTATTTAATCGTCTAGCTATTTAGGTGTCTCAACCACCAAGCTAGATCAAGCCTATCAATTGATAATAGCGGTATTACGCTCGTATAGTAACCCACTTGTCGTGACTATTGAGGTTGGTCGAGGTTGTTGGAAGCTATCGGGAAGTGATTGGGCTGTGACTAGGTAGTGATTGTACTGTTTGTAGTTAATGCAACTTTGAGCATAATGATAAGCGCAATAAAAAGCCCACAAGATTCTGTGGGCTAAATACGCTAACTTTCTAGTCTACTTATGTTGCACTAGTCATCTAGTAAATCCATTTGCTTAGCTGCTTCATAGATACCGTTTGAGCGGTTACCCGTGCGGCAAAAAATCAGCATTGGCTGCTCAGCTTGATTAAAGAAATCTGCAAACGTTTCGACGTGAGTTTGATTCAGCTCATTACCTGCAAAAGAAATCTCTTTATAAGCAAGACCAGCTTCTTTGGCTGCTGCTTCGATTTCGGCACTGGTTGGCTGATTTGGTTCTTCACCATCAGGACGGTTATTGATAATGGTTTTGAAACCATTTTCGGCAATCATAGGCACTTGGTCAGGCGTGATTTGTCCGGTAAAGCTAACTTCATGGCTCATAAGAGCTCCTTTTTTTTATTGGTGTTGTTGGGTTTATAAAACGTGTTAGTTCGAGCTATGGCTGTTATAACAGGCCTTGCATCAATGCGCTTTGGTATAGTAGCTTGGCGCGTGCCCCAGTACCGCAAAACATTAATATAGGCTTAGGCATTGAGTGATAAAAATCGGCAAACTGCTCGACCGTTAGCATACTTAGGCGCTCATCATCAAACGGCAAATGCTGATACGCTAGGTTTGCCTGTTCGGTAGCCGTTGCCAAATCGCAGCTATTAGGCTGTGTCTCAATCTCGGCATCTGGCCGAATATTAAGCACTGAGCGATAACCAAGCTCAGCAATCTTAACGCATTGGCTTGGGTATATTTGCTTATAAATCGTTAAATCATCGGTCATAAAATAGGTTCAGTTATATGTGTTAAAGTATATTTATTATTGAAGTTTGGGCTAAGAATATCAAAGGACTATAAATCAGCATTTTTTACACCGATTTCTAGGTTAATTGATTCCTTATTTAGTGCGTCTAGCATAACACAGGCGCTATCATAGCGATATTGTGTTGTAGGCCACAATAGTAATTGAGGTTGAGTGAAATTAATGTAGCAGCAGCTTTGTTGTGGTCAAACTATAGATTATTTTAATGCATCGACAGCATCTAAGGTGCTTAGATAGACTTGCCCTGATAGCTCGCTAATCAATGGGGTGTGACCGATGATGTCCATCACAGGACCTTTGATAAAGCTAAAATGTAAGCGCTTGTTCTGTAACGCCAATTCGTGGTTTAGGGTGCAAAGCATTTCTTGGGCGGTCAGATCTATATGATTGACGGCGGCCATAATCAATATGATTTCATTAGCATCGGGATATTGCTGCATGGCATTGAGGATACGTCGATGTACAGATTCACTATTACCAAAGAATAAACTCTCATCAATACGTAACATCAATAAGTTGTCAAAAGTTACGACATCATGGCGATTGATATTACGAAAATGTCCTGTACCACCCAACTGTCCAACGACAGCCACGTGCGGCTTACTCGACTGCCAGATAAGACTGGCGAATGACACCATTAGACCAATGACCAGTCCCGTGTTTAGTCCAAATATAAGCACACCGACGAACGCTGCTAAAAAGCTAGCACCATCTAAGCGATCGCGCTGCCATGCAGATTTCAACGTCGCAATATCTATTAGGCCAATGATGGAGGCCATGATGGTTGCGCCCAGTAGTGCATAGGGTAGTGGGGCAAGCGCATTGCTAAAGGCTATGAGTGCGGCAATCATTATCAGTACGGTGACGAGACTGGCAAGTGGTGTCTTCGCGCCTGAATCGGCATTGATAGCTGTACGCGAAAAGCCACCCGCAACCGCAAAACTTTGGAACAGTCCACCAGACAGGTTGGCCAGCCCAAGTCCAGTCAGTTCACGATTGGCATCAAAGCTCTCACCACGCAAGCGAGCATAGGTGCTGGCAACTGAACTGCTCGACACAAATACGATCAGTGCCATCAATCCTGCGGTTGGCAATAGCTTTAGCGCTTCTTGTAGGTCTGAGATATGCGGTAACGTAAAGCTCGGCAGACCTTGTGGAATACGACCGATGGTCGCGACACCATGCGTGCTCCAATGCAGTGCCATACTAAGTACGATAGCAATGCCAAGTAGAATAAGCGGAAATAAGCGCTCTGCCCATTTGGCATACGACGATGATAGCCACGTCTGCCATATCCACTCACTTGCATAGCGATTGGCAACCAATAGCGCAAATGCGGTAATACCGATAGCTAAGGTCAATGGATGCAGCTGGCTGGCATAGCGTTGCATGGTAGTCAAATACCCAATCAAACTATTGCCAGTGACCGGAATATCGGTCAGATATTTGAGCTGACTGACAAATATAAGAACCGCTGCACCGCTTACAAACCCTGCAGACACGCCGCGACTGATAAACTGCATGATCCAGCCAAGTTTTAACCGTCCTGCTATCCATAGCAGTGCACCTACCATCAGTGCCAATAGGCTAGCCATCAGTGCATACTGTTCAGTACCTTGCTCAGCGTAAGGCAGTAGGCCACTGGCGGTCATGATGGCGGTAATGGCAACAGGTCCTACGGCTTGCACGTTGCTAGAGCCGAGCCACGCATAAACGAGGACAGGTACGATCGCTGCATATAGGCCATAGACAGGCGGCAGTCCTGCAAGCACTGCGTAACCTAGGCTCTGCGGTATGACCAACACACCCACCACTATGCCTGCAACGAGATCAGTCGGCAACGCTGAGAGCTGGTATTGACGCAGCCAAGCTGGAATCAGACGAGCGACGATAGAGGACATATCAATCACCACAGTAGATAGTACAAATAATTAGGCGAGGGCGACGTTATTCTGCTTTGGCACAAAAACGTTGATACAGCAGATCGAGTACAGCTAGCGCATCCTCGCTTGCGATACTATAGTAAATTTGCTTACCTTCGCGGCGTGTGGCGACCAGTTCGTCTTTACGCAATATACCCAATTGCTGCGATAAGCTCGGCTGTCCAACCCCGACCAAATCCTCAAGCTCACCGACGCAATATTCACCTTGAGTCAATTGACAAAGAAGAAGCAGGCGATCAGGATGCGATAGCGACTTTAGTAGTTGGCTGGCTTGTAGCGATGCTTGCTGCATTTGCTTGGCAAGATCGGCAGGTACTAAATCTGCAGTATCAGATGACCCATCGACAGTGGTACTGCGAGTAGGTGTACCTTCGGCTGAAATAGAAGTAGTCAGAACAAATTCCTTACATTAGAGGGTAACAAATACCATGATGTTTTGAACAATATATAGTTGATTATCAATGATATCACGCCACATAGCAAGTTATCATTAATTACATTATATAAATTGATAAATTGTATGGTGGTTGTTATATTGGTGGCATCAGATAAGTCGTAGGAACGCATTATATACGACTGAATATCATACTTAAGGGTTAATTAAAGATAAAAATTCCTATAACCAAAATATGTATAAATAACTTATGTATAAATAATTAAAGAGGCCGCCATGCAAGTTCATTCTTTTTTAGATAGCGATACAGAAACCTATACCCACGTACTTGCTGATACTGAGCAAAAACTATGCGCCATTGTCGATCCTGTATTGAACTTCGATGCTAAGTCAGGCCGAACCAATACTAGTAGTGTCGATGAAGTGATTGAGTTTGTACGTGAGCAAGATTGGACGCTCAAGTACATTATTGAAACTCATGCGCATGCAGATCATTTATCTGCCGCCATCCATGTAAAAGAAAGCCTTGGCGGACAGTTAGTCATCGGTCAGCATATCACCGAAGTACAAAAAATCTTTAAGCAAATTTTTAACTTTGACACTAGCTTCCGCACTGATGCCAGCCAGTTTGATATTCTGACAGACGAAGGTGAGACCTTAGAGCTTGGTAAAATTACTATCACTGCGATGTATGTACCCGGTCATACGCGTGCCGATATGGCCTATCTAGCCGCTGATGATGAGAAAACAGTGGTATTCGTTGGAGATACGTTGTTTGCGCCTGACGTCGGTACAGCGCGCTGTGATTTTCCTGGTGGCGATGCCAAAACGCTTTATCAGTCTATTCAAAAGCTGCTAGCACTTTCTGAAGATACCGTCATGTATCTGTGTCATGATTATCCGAGCAAAGGTCGTCAGCACTGCCCAACGACGACAGTAGCCGCACAAAAACTAGAAAATATCCATGTCAAAGACAGTATAAACGAAGCAGAGTTTGTGCAGATGCGTGAGCGCCGTGATGCGACTTTAGATATGCCTCGCCTTATCATTCCTGCTGTACAAATCAATATCGATGCCGGACATTTTCCCGAGCCAGAGGACAATGGTACGCGCTATCTAAAAGTACCGATCAACGTCCTTGGTGGATAAGTCAAACAGTTTAATAACTGAAAGTCATTACCCGATGCAGCTCTACGTAAGTATCGTATGATTGATATCTATAAGAATGCTAACCTGTAGACTGTCCATTTTTAGATGCTATGTATGACCACCTGCAAGCGCTAAGTGCGGCAATAACTGGAGAGAGCAATGAACCCTTACGAGCGCTATGTGTTGCCAAAGATGATAGATATTGCCTGTAGTACGGGCAATGTAATGAAAGCGCGCTCTAAAATTGTTCCGCAAGCGCTCGGTAAGGTGTTGGAGATTGGCATTGGTAGCGGTCTGAATTTACAGTTTTATGATGCCAACAAAGTCTCTTCTATTATCGGTGTGGATCCAGCGGCTCAAATGCAGTCGCTGGCTCGTGAGCGTGCAGCTGGCATTGGCATTCCGGTTGAAATGGTAGCCGTCGATGTACAAGGTATCCATGCTGATACGGATCAATTTGATACGATTGTGATGACTTTTACCTTGTGCAGTATTGATGACCCAGTAGCCGCGCTCCGAGAAATGGCGCGCGTGCTAACACCTAGCGGTCGCTTACTATTTTGTGAGCATGGACTGGCACCAGATTTTTCTGTTGAGCGTTGGCAGCATCGATTGACACCTTTTTGGAAACCTATAGCAGGTGGGTGTCATTTAAATCGCGATATTCCGGCGCTTATTAGAGAAGGTGGTTTTGCTATTGATGAGTTGAGCGAAGCGTATTTGCCCGGTCCACGGCCGATGAGCTATGTGTATAGCGGTGTGGCACAGCAACTGGCATAAAGGATGAGTATAATTAACTATGCTAAAATTATTTACCAATCAACGCGACGAGACTATAACTACAGCAAGCAACGTAAATAGCCTTTAGATAAGAGCGTTCATAAACAGTATTTGAAACAATAAAATAATTAGAATAGGAATTAAATAATGAGTGAGCAAAGTTTTCATCTAGTATGCCCACATTGCCAAGCAACCAACCGTGTGCCTGCTGCACGATTAAGCGCTGCGCCAAAATGCGGTAAATGTGGTCAGCCATTATTAACTGCTAGTCCGCATGAGCTAAATGCGCAAACAACCAATAAGGTTATCCAAAAGAACGATGTGCTGACTATCGTGGATTTTTGGGCGAGTTGGTGTCAACCTTGTATTATGATGGCGCCAGAGTTCAAGAGCGTGGCTAGCCAATTGCCACAAGTGGTCTTCGCCAAGGTGCAAACGGATAAATACGAGCAGGCAGCCGCTCCTTACAATATTCGCAGCTTACCAACGATGGTTGCTTTTAGAAATGGTAAAGAAATCGCGCGACAATCAGGTGCGCTACCAAGTCATCAAATCATCCAGTGGGTGCAAAGCTTACAGTCGTAGTATGAGCCAGATAAGTCTGTTTATCATCCAAACTATTTATACAAATACTCATGTTTTCTTACAGAAAACCGCAGCAATAAAAAAGCCAATACGCGATCTGCATATTGGCTTTTTTACGGTGTCATGTACTATTTTACGGTGTCATACACCATCTTAGTCGTTTAGATAGCTTTGCACTTGCTTAAGCTTATTCACCATAAATCTTGATGCCATTGGCAAAGCTACAACGTTGAATACGGGCCGATTGGACAATTGCATCACGCTCACCGTAGAGACGTGATAATTTTGCGTCGCGTGCTTTGGTATTGTTGCTCTTGCCCAGACCAAAGCTGATATTTGGCGAGATACCCCAGCGTCCGGCAGAGACGCCTACACCGACGCCTGATGCCGATAGCGTAGATTGCTCGTTACGTGCCGCTTCGACATAGCGGTTGACGCGAGTGTACTCTTGGCTAAGTGCTTGGCAATTATAATTTTGATAAGTACTCGGCGGTACATATTGCGGGGTGATGTTACCAGTAGAGGCACAGCCTGAGAGCGCAAAAATGCCAGCTAGTAGTGTCGCTGTCGTAAACGTTTTCATAATGGCTCCAGTGGCTAAGTGATTGTATTTATATCTATTTAAGATAGCAAAAATAGCGCGATTAAGATATTGAAAATCCATCGATGATGAAAAATTTTCGTATCATGTCATCAACATATCGACAGCTTTCTAAAACGGTTGCTTATTAAAACAGAAAATCGCTTATTAAAATAAGTTTGCTGGTTTGGCAAAGGCAAGTATTACGATCCCGATATAAGCAACGGCAGCGATAAGAATACCTGTTTTTCTTTGCACAGGTGTCGCATCAACCTTAAACGCTTTGATACTTGAGCTAATAGCAGCGATCAGTAAGATGATTTTGGCAAACACCCACTGTACAGGAGCGTTGGCACCCATCAATTGCATTAGCATCATTGCACCTGACAGGATAAGCAGGGCATAGATAATATGTGTGGCTATTTTGACTGCTCGTGGTGCGCGTCTATCTGCGCTGAGTACTAAGTAGCTTTGATATAAAAATAGCGCAACAGTCAGCGCTGCCATCAGCATATGTAGATGTTTCATTGAATATTGCTCCCTCTAAAACTGCAGTATATAGGCTAATTTAGAATAGTTAGTTGCGATTCAAACATAATCGGCTATTTGTTTTGACCAGCACATAATGGACTCGCAGGGCTTTGACCTTGCCATTCTGTCGGAGTATAGGCATGGATAGCGAGGGCATGTACTTGGCCGCCTTGTGAAGTGAGTAAAGGCGTGACTAAGCCATATATAAGCTGATGACGCCCGACCAGTCTTTTGCCTTCAAATGCATCGCTAACGATAGTGAGCTTGAAGTGGCTTTCTTTACCTTCAAAGTAACCAGCATGCGACATTGACTCATTGATCAGTTCAATATGCTGCGGCGCAAGCGCCTGTAATTCGGTATGAAGTGCGTCGGCAGTAGGTGTAGTACTCATAACAATCCTTCAGTGTGTTTTTCGCAATTTGATTGAGCAATCTGCAAATAATATTTATCGACATTATAACAGACACGGTAAGTGGCATAGAGTGTGATTGCCAAATCGCCTAATTGCAAACCCTGCTGATTACAGTGCTTATCAACTGCAATGCTTATCAATGATAAAGCCTGTAATGTCTGGCTATAACTAAAAAAACAAAGCACAACGCTTTGGCTGTACTTTGCTTCTATGATATTTAAACAGGTACTGCTAAAACCTAAAAGTCGCTAATTAGCTACTTATTAGCGGCGCGACTGTTGATATAGAGGCGTAACTTTTGGCATCAATGACTGTAACTCTGCGATACGGCTGCTGCTCGTTGGGTGAGTGCTGAGGAATTGTGGTGGCTCACCCTGGCTTGCTTTTTGCATTTTTTGCCAAAGCGTAACAGCCGCCTGAGGGTTATAACCTGCACGTGCCATCAGCTCAAGACCGATCTGATCGGCTTCACTTTCTTGAGTGCGACTGTGGGGTAGGCTCAAACCTAAATTGCCCGCAGTACCAGCTAACTCAGCCTGTCCTTGTGACAAGCCAAATATACTAGCAGCCAGACCAATACCAGTTTGGGTTGCATACTCGCGTGATAGACGCTCGCGTGAATGCTCACGTAGTGCATGAGAGATTTCATGACCCATGATGGCAGCAATCTCATCATCAGTGAGGTTCAGACGATCGATGATGCCTGAATAAAACATAATCTTACCACCCGGCACTACAAAGGCATTTAGATCGTTGGACTTGATGGTGTGTACTTCCCATTGCCACTTGGCTGCATCAGCGCGATAGACGCCAACTTGACCGACTAGACGGTTCGCAATATTTTTTAAGCGGTTTAGCTGAGCGGTATTGGTATCTAGCACACCTTTTGATTTTGCGTCTTGTATTGTTTTGGCATAGCTTTGGGCAGATAGTGCCAATACTTGCTCACTAGACACTAATAGTAACTGCTGACGATCAACACCAACTGCGCCAGAATTGGTAGTGCTGGTACAACCAGTTAAGGTCAGTGCTGACAACGAAGCGGCCATCACTGTCGTGGTTAATAACTTCTTCATAAAAATATCCTCTCGATAAGATGGAAAAACGTAAAGTCAAACAAGTTAAAAAAATAGTGCAGCAGATGTGGGAACCGTGTTTATTAATCTTTTAGTAAGGCTCATTCATCTGCTTAAACAGTAAAAGTCTACCTTAACTGCCATTGGACATAAGTATAATAATGTTAACCACTTAAAACCAAGATAGGAAAAGTAACAATAAAGCGTATGATTGTAAGTGCGATATGTTTTTATTAGAGTGAAAATAGTGAGTTTTTCTTTTATCAATTGTCTTATGACTGTTGTAAAGTTAAAGGAAATAGAGCTCAGACTTAAAGTTCTATAATTAATGTGAAATATTTTTTATATTATCAAAATTAATTCCTGTTTTTAAATCAATTGCTTATGTTGATTTTCCCTGTAAAAAGGGCATCTGGCTAAAAATATTAGAAATAAATTCTAAAAAAGGTGTTGACACCCACAGAATATTTGCTAAAATAGCCAGCCTATCGAGACGGAGTAGTTGTTAACAACGCTACAGATTGATACTAAGCGGGAATAGCTCAGTGGTAGAGCATAACCTTGCCAAGGTTGGGGTCGAGAGTTCGAATCTCTTTTCCCGCTCCAAATATGGCTTGAAAAAGCGTAAAAAGCCTCACTTCACAGTGAGGCTTTTTTTTATGTGTAAAATCTGTCCTAAGTCAGCGGATAGTGGAAATATAGAAAGCAAAAACTAGAGCTAATTATCAGCAAGACAAAGATTATCAATATTGAAGAATAGATGCGCACCCCCGAATACCTGAGCAAACTAAACCTATAGCAACATAAGGGTATCCAATGCCACCAAAACCGCTTACATTAATCAGTGCCAAGCTCGCCTTTATCATATCCGCCATCGTTATCGGTATCATGGGTATCACCATGATCGGCTTTGGCTGGGTGCCTCATCTGTCTCTTATCCTCGCCATCTGTGTACTACTGGCTATCGGTATGTATAAAGGTCTGAGCTTTGATGACATGCAAGCTCAAATGGCCTCAGGTGTCATGCGTGGTATTGGTGCTATCTATCTGTTCTTCTTTATCGGACTGATGGTTGCGGCTCTGATGATGTCAGGAGCGATTCCTACACTGATGTATGTAGGCTTTCAGCTGATCTCACCTGAGTATTATTATATCTCTGCCTTTATCTTGACCTCTATTATCGGTATTGCATTGGGTAGTAGTTTGACGACTGCAGCTACTTTGGGCGTGGCGTTTATTGGTATGAGCAATGCCTTTGATGCCAATGTGGCGATAGCGGCTGGGGCTGTGGTTTCAGGTGCGTTCTTTGGCGATAAGATGTCGCCATTGTCGGATACCTGTACGATTGCGTCTTCAGTAGTGGGTATTGATCTGTTTGAGCACATTCGTAATATGATGTATACGACAGTACCTGCGTGGATACTGACGGTGATCTTATTTTGGATGTTCTCAGGGCAGACGACCAGTGCTGATCTGAGTCAAGTGAAGATATTGCAAGGTCAGTTAATAGACAGTGGTTTGGTACATGGGTATTCGGTACTGCCGTTTGTGGTATTAGTCGGACTAGCACTGTTTCGGGTCAATGCGATTTATACGATTATCTGTACGATTGCCGCGGCACTTATTATTACTTATGTACATAGCTCACCAAGCTTTGGTCAATTGGGCGGTTATCTGTTTGCAGGGTATGCTCCTGCTGAGTCATTAGAGCTAGGGGAAGTAGGTGGTATGCTGTCGCGTGGCGGTGTACAGAGTATGTTCTTTACTCAGGCGATTGTGATACTGGCATTAAGCTTAGGTGGTCTGTTAACGGCACTAGGGATTTTGCCTGCACTGCTATCTGGTATTAAAGACACATTGACGACTTCAGGCCGAGCGATATTTGCGGCAGCGATGTCGGCACTAAGCATTAACGTACTGATTGGTGAGCAGTATTTGAGCATCTTATTGTCTGGTACGGCATTCCGTTCAACATTTGAGCGTCTACACTTACATCCAAAGAATCTGTCTCGGACGATTGAGGATGCAGGAACGGTGATTAATCCATTAGTGCCTTGGAGTGTGTGCGGGGTGTTTATCAGTCAGGCGCTAGGGGTACCGGTATTAGATTATCTGCCTTATGCGTTCTTCTGTTATTTGTCGTTACTGTTGACACTGCTATTCGGGTTTACGGGGATGACGATTAGTAGAGTGAAAGAGGGGACGGCGACCCAAAATCAATAGCAATTGATATCGTTAGGGATAATAAGAGTGTTGATTAATATTGATCCCAGTACGGATTGTCACCGAATTGCTCGGTAATAAAATCAATCAAGTAGCGACAACGCTGTGACAAAAAACGATTTTTTGGATAAACAGCATAAGCGGTTAGGGTTGGCAGTTGATAGTGTTGGAAGACAGGTACAAGCTCGCCAAGCGCCAGTTTTTTATAAGCAATAAAAGTCGGCACAAAGGTAATCCCATGCCCTTTGACTGCCAAATCCACTAAAAACTCACCATTGGTGGCTTTGATTTTAGCATCTATCGTACGATGATGACTTCTGCCTTCAGCATCCACCAAGTTTATACTATTGGTTTGACCGAGACTGTATTGCAAAAGCGCATGGTTGTCTAAATCGTCTAGCGTTTCAGGCGTGCCCATTCTTGCCAAATAATCGGGACTGGCGCAAATCACACAACGAATCAATGCCAATTTTTTTGCTTGATAGCTAGAATCTTGTAGCTCGCCGATTCGAATGGCCAATTCATAGCCTTCTTCAATCAAATCGATACGTCGGTCAGAAAAATCCAGATCAAATCTCAGATTGGGATGCTTATTGGCGTATTTATCAATTACATCGTTCAGATGCATGAGTCCAAAGGACAACGGCGCTGTCATTTTTAGCGTACCTTCAATACGCATGGGAGCGTCAGTAGTATGCTCATTGACAGCGTCAACCGCACGCAAGATATTGTTCACTTGCTGATAATATTGCTCACCAGCTTGCGTCAATTTAGATTGGCGGGTAGTACGGCTGATTAATTGACTGCCTAAACGCTCTTCCAATTCTTTAAGTCGGCGACTGACGGCTGATTTTGCAATATTTAACTGCTCAGCAGCCTTGGTAATACTACCTGCCTCAACAATGCGTACAAACATCGCCATGTCTTCTAATTGACCCATTATCGATGCCTCATGATTGTTCTTACACCAAGAACTTATATTTGTGATTATTGCTGTTTATCCCATGCTAGTCAACGCCTATAATCGCGCTATTCTCTACTTAGAGACATGATTAAACATACTTTTGGAGCGTTATTATGGACAAGTTACAGCAATTTAGCGCACCGCTCGGTCGTCTATTATTATCAATCATTTTCATCTTTGCAGGCATTGGTAAAATCACAGATTATGCGACCACTCAAGGCTATATGGAGTCAGTAGGTGTGCCTGGTATGTTATTACCATTGGTAATCGCGTTTGAGGTACTAGGTGGTATCGCTATCTTGCTAGGTTATAAAGCTCGCCCAATCGCTTTCTTGTTTGCTGGCTTTAGCATCGTGTCAGCCATTATTTTTCATCAGTTCTGGACTGATGAATCACAGATGATCTCATTTATGAAAAACATTTCGATCGCAGGTGGGTTTTTGATGATTTTTGCTCATGGTGCGGGTGCTTACTCAATAGATAATAAGCGATAAACAATCATTAGCTGAGTTACCTCTTATACGCTTACGAAGAACAATCATAAAAGGGTAGTTTCGAATAAAGAGCGTCATAAACAATTTCACAGAAAATTTCAACAGCAGACAGTTTTTATATAAGCATAACTTAAAGTAATTTATATAAAGTTAGCTGTGCTAATATATGTAAAAAATCTGTATTACGTTAAAACTGCTCTGATTGTTCCACAAAACAGAATAGTTAATTGCATTTAGTGTTGTTTATCTATGTAGAATTAATAATTATAATAAGCCCATTGTTTAAATAGATTAATCGATAATAAGTATATAGAGGATTAATCTGTTGATAGCTAAGGACAAATTATGAAAACAATCTATCATGCAGCAGACTCACGTGGCGATGCCAATCATGGCTGGCTTAAAAGCAGGCATACCTTTAGCTTTGCCAATTATCACAATCCTGAGCGCATGGGCTTTGGTGCCTTACGCGTTATTAATGATGATTTTGTCATTGGCGGTCAAGGGTTTGGCAATCACTCGCACCGTAACATGGAAATTATTAGTATTCCTCTATCCGGTAAGCTCGCTCACGGCGATAGTATCGGCAACGAGGGCGTCATAGAAACTGGTGAAATTCAAGTGATGTCAGCGGGTACAGGCATTACCCATAGTGAAATGAATGGTGACGATGCAGAGGCTGTGAGGTTTTTGCAGATTTGGGTGATACCAGACAGAATGGATGTCGCACCGCGTTATCAGCAAGTGCATATGGGCGATATCATGCGACCTAACGAGTTTAGCCAAGTGCTATCACCTAATGCTAATGATGCAGGGGTTTGGATTCATCAAGATGCTTGGTTTAGCATGGGTGATTTTGACGAAGGTATATCGCAAACTTACCAATTAAATAATCCTAACAACGGTGTCTACGTATTTGTCCTCAGCGGTGAAGTCGTAATAGATGGTAATACTTTGGTTAGTAGAGATGGTTTGGGTATTTGGGATACTCAGAGTTTTACGATGGACGCAACAGTAACTAGCCGTGTGCTAGTGATGGAAGTACCGCTATTTATGTAGTCAAGAACAAAGTGCTTTATCAATTAAAGTACTCATACCAATAAATATTAACGCTAAAAATTATTTTTATTAACAACTATTTTACTAA
Source organism: Psychrobacter sp. P11G3 (assembly GCF_001435845.1). Taxonomy (NCBI): domain Bacteria; kingdom Pseudomonadati; phylum Pseudomonadota; class Gammaproteobacteria; order Moraxellales; family Moraxellaceae; genus Psychrobacter; species Psychrobacter sp. P11G3. The sequence goes on along the minus strand of NZ_CM003596.1, from coordinate 2,711,690 downwards.
CAACATGGAGAAACACTATGTCAGATTTAACAACATTACAGCAGCTAGCAGAAAAACGTCGTTCTATCTATGCGCTAAGCAACCAGCTACCAGTAGCTAATGACGAAATCGTGAAAATAGTTGAGCATGCTATTTTGCACACGCCATCTTCGTTTAACTCGCAATCAACGCGCATTGTTGTATTGTTCGGCGATGATCATCGTAAGTTGTGGGACATGACCGAAGATACATTACGCGAAATCGTTGGTGACGAAGAGAAGTTTAAATCGACCAAAGAGCGTGTCAATGGTTTCCGTAATGGTGCTGGTACTGTATTGTTTTTCGAAGATCAAGCAGTCGTTAGAGGTATGCAAGAAGCAGCGCCACTATATGCTGACAACTTCCCAATCTGGGCAAGTCAAACCAGCGCCATGCATCAGTATGTTATCTGGACGGCACTAGCCAGTATCGATGTTGGCGCAAACTTACAGCACTACAATCCAGTAATCGATCAAAAAGTAGCTAGCGCTTGGGATATCGATAAAGACTGGACGCTAAATGCACAATTGGTATTTGGAACGATTGAGCAGCCAGCGGGCGAAAAAGCATTTAAGCCAGTCGAAGAGCGTATGAAAGTTTTTGGTGCTTAATATAAGTTAGTTTATTCTATTTTATATAGTCCTAAAATCTTAATAGCCCCAAAAGCTCAATAGTCCCAAAAGCTTACGTAAAACAAAAAGCGCCACTCAGTAATTGCTAGGTGGCGTTTTTTTATTGGTGACATTATTTTGTTAAGGGTAACAGTTGTAGATGTTATCAATAGCCTACAGCTAAGCTAAATTCCTGCAAAAATTACGCAGAGATTAACGACTATTTACGCTGCATCAAACTATTAGCCACCCATGCTGGACCGATTAATAGAAACTGTAAATCCTTAAAGAAAGAAGGTTTTTTGCCTTCGATTTTATGCCCGATGAATTGTCCAATCCATGCAACGATAAATACCGCTGCCCACGCTTTAAAGCCCCATGGCATCGCTGCCATCACTGATAGACAGATAAGAATAAACATCCCCATCGCTAAAAACAGTGGCGTAGATAAACGCATATAAAATAGTAATACCAATGCGCTAAGCACCAAGGTAAACCACACAGATAATGACATACCCATACCTAGCAGACTAACAAAGATCGTCGGTACACATAGCCAATGGATTTTTTTATTGACCAAGTTTTGATGACTGACAGAGTACTCACTAAGCCATTGCTCTAGCGTACGTTTGGACATTTTTGGTTGACGAGACATACTAACCTCCCTGTTAGTAAATAAGATAAATAACTCATACTCGCTAATGGACTCGCTACTAATCTCAGTATGAAGACAATTGTTAATATCAGTTGTAGCACTAATTGCGCCTGTCTACCACGTTATCTGATAGACGGTACAGTCAATTTCACTTGTACTATTGATACTATATCAGCAAGATTTTATTCAAACTTCCAAGGGGTTTTGTATAAGAGACGCGTTATCCTTGCTCGCTGCGATGCCATTCATACAGGCCGATAAAGGCGTTTACTTGATACACCATAGTCTGAATAGCAAAGATATAGTTACCAGACATCAGATTCACGATGAGCCAGACAAAGTTGACGATAATCCACAACCACCAGTTAAACGAATATCGCAAAATCATAGCTGCCTGAGCGGTAATAGAAAGCACAAAGGCAATGACGTTAATCCAAAAGAAAGAGATAAATCCCAAAAACAGACTACTATCATCCTCTACGACTGCATAGCCGTAGCTCGCTAGTAGATCATTTATCGTGGGAAACAAGGCAAGACCAATGACGATAAATGCAGCGGTGATTAACCAAACAGCTTTACTCGCTGATTTGGGTATCATGTCGCCATCAGGATCGGTGTGTTTGGACCAATAGAAGATACCGTAAACATGGGTAAAAAAGTTAAATAATGGAGCAAGCATTAAGCCTACTGCGCCAGACGTTGCCTGTACGATGACTTCGCCAGCCGTTGCCCCCATACCAAAGCCATTGCCCATGACGTTTTTGCGAAATGATAGCGAGACTACGCAAACCAAACCAATGAACGAGACCGCTAAATAAAACCAATCAAGCGTGGTATGGTCTGTCGTGAGCCAAAAACCTGCGGACAAAGCAATAACACCGCAAATAAACCAAATGATAATCCATTGCATCGCCCATTTTCCGGTGATGTTGTCCAAGAGCTGAATACGCATCGCTTTTCCCCTAAAGTAAATACTGATATCAATATAGTGCTAACTACTATGTGCTAGTTAAATAAAGTGTGCTAGTGAATAAATTATTATAAATATGCTCAGTACAGTTTATGATTTTTTGCCATAGATATATTGATCAATCAATAACAATGCTTGCTGATAGCGAGCGTCATAGTCGGGCTGATCAATCATATGCGGTGCAATATCGTGACGCGCAAAAATATCTATCAAACGCTGCTCAAAGCGTCCACGCGCTTCAGGCGTACCCAAAGATCGCATACCATCGTCAACCCATGGAGTATTGTTGTCTAGCATGATGGTGTGGTCTAAACGAAACTCATCAATACAAGCAGCCACAAAAGGATGCGTGCGACCCTCGTATTCTTCACAAAATGCTTGCGTAGTGACAAAGTCAGTATCAACGATGGTGATAGGGGCCGTTGCATTGGCTTTAGCTTCTCGGATTGCCTCAGCGTGATCAAGACAAATAGGGCCATAATCACTATATTGCAGGCCAACCTCGCTACCACCCAAATCTGTACCGACATACAAACGACCCATTTCTAGGGCAAAGCTGGCACCATAATAATTGGCAAGCTTATGGACTAGCGTTGTCTTACCTGAGCTTTCACCGCCGACGATAGCAACAGTCTTGGTATAGTCGACGCGGGCTTGCGGATGAAGTTCTGACCAATAGGCGACTGGATCACGCGCAATGGCATAAGAATCAAATTCCGGCTGTAGCGGCGTAGTAACGACTGGCAAAAGCAACTGCTCTTGTATGTCATTGCGAGTGAGCGGATGGTTGTCCGCCATAAACAATACAGTCTCTGTTGATAGTGATAAGGCGTCCATCAAACGTTGTAATTTGACATTACTAGCATCGACATCAATACTGACATCATCACTGGCACTATACAGATGTTCGTGCAGCGGTAGCTCGATCTCATGAGTAGTATGAATATGAATAAATGGCAAGTCGACACAGGCCATCTGTAGCCAACGTGCTTTGTCTTGTAAGGTGATGGTAAAATCAGGATGCGGCAATGGATGCGCCATAATAACGATATGCAAGGTTTTGGCTTGTCCTGCTGCATCCAATATGCTGCGCATCTGCCCTAAGTGCAGGGGCTCGAAATGTCCAATCATCAATCCAGTGTCGTACATAGTTATCCTTATTATTTTTTATTCTAATCTCAGTGTTCCATGTCTATTTCAAAAACTACGACTAATACTGTTTGAGTTGAATGAGCCAAACTAGACATCTATCAAGATCCAAAGTAGACACCTATTAAGAATCGTAATACCAACCACGTTTTTTACTTCTACTATTCTTCGTAAAGGTACTTTACCTAATAGTTGAGCAGTGTCCTAGTTTTTATCATAGAACATCTGAAAACCTAAATTGCTTATCAGCATGGTATAAAGCTTTTAGATGATTTGCAGGTGGGTTATTGTAAAAATAAGGTATATCGAACGTACAAGGAATCGCACGTTTTTTAATTGAGAATTTTTTAACTGAGTAAAATTGGTTAGCTAAAATATTATTCAGACTATCAAAAGTTTGACTCAATTTTAGCGTTATAAAGCCAGCTTATCTCTTTGATTAAATTAAAAATAACGAGATACGTGAAGCTAAATTGCAAAGTTATAGCAACAAAGGTAGTTTTGAAACATTTTGAAATAACTATTTAAAATCAGGGGCTTGCATGGTGCTATGACAGATTAGGGTAAGCTTGAGTAGCATAAACTCACAAAGTACTGCTATACCTTCAACAGATAAATCCTGAATTATTGATATACTGATTCGTAAGTTAGCAAAGAAAGATAATGTTTTAGCTAAATACGTAAGACAATCAAAAAATAGAATAAAAAATAAACAAGAATAGAAAAAAGAGAGGTATTTGATTTGGCTAAGTTAGCAAAATTACATCGCTCACCAAATAATCGCATGATAGCAGGTGTGATGGGTGGCATTGCAGAATATGCTGGTTGGTCGCCAACATGGGTGAGAGTATTATTCGTAATCATCTCATCGTTAAGCGCAGCAGTACCAGGCATTTTAATTTATATCATCTTATGGATAATTATGCCAAAAGCAAATAGTCAGTCTTATCAATAGCAAGAGCCTGATAGTTATTTTTAAGATTAGCTTTTTTAAGTCAGTTAAAGAGTCAAGTTTAAGTTAGACGTAGTTGCTAAAAACAGTAGACCTCTAAAAAATAAAAAGCCTGATCAATCAGGATGCCCAAGATACAATTTTCCTCCTGCCCGAATGCTAGCGCATTTGGGTATTTTTTTATTTATTGTATTAGTACGACTTCCATGATGATTTGCCTAAAAATACGCTATACAACTGAGGTTTTGTGCCCACTATGCAAATTTAGTTGATGTAAATATGGATAAAATAGTCAATTTTTAGTAAGGTGAGCAGGCAGATAGAGTCGTTACCGAATAGGTCGCGCGAGCGCTATCAGAGATTTATTTAATAATACTCATTTCACAGTGGCTTTACTATGAAAACCGAAACTATGACATCCCAAGCGATAAACCCGATGACACAAGATAAAGACTCTCAACCGATGACTTTTCAAGATTTAATCTTAACTTTGCAAAATTATTGGGCCGATAAAGGCTGCGTTGTATTGCAGCCCTACGACATGGAAGTCGGTGCAGGTACTTTTCATACCGCGACGTTTTTGCGCTCGTTAGGTCCTGAGCGTTGGAATGCAGCGTATGTACAGCCATCACGTCGTCCTACTGACGGGCGCTATGGTGATAACCCGAACCGCCTACAGCATTATTATCAGTTCCAAGTTGTACTAAAGCCAAATCCACCTAATATCCAAGAGTTGTATTTGGACTCACTACGAGCCATCGGTATTGATCCATTGGTGCATGATGTGCGCTTTGTAGAAGACAACTGGGAGTCGCCAACGCTTGGTGCGTGGGGACTTGGTTGGGAGATCTGGTTAAACGGTATGGAAGTCACGCAGTTCACGTACTTCCAGCAAGTCGGCGGTATTGAATGTTTCCCAGTCACTGGCGAAATCACTTATGGACTTGAGCGTTTGGCCATGTATGTACAAGGCGTTGATAGCGTTTATGATTTGGTCTGGGCAGATGGTGAATTTGGTCGTGTCACGTATGGCGATGTCTTTCATCAAAACGAAGTCGAGCAGTCTACCTACAATTTTGAGCACGCTGATGTGCCGATGATGGGCGAGATGTTTGATTTTTATGAGCAACAAGCCGACAAATTGGTCGATGCAGGATTGCCATTGCCAGCTTATGAGATGGTATTAAAGGCATCACATGCGTTTAACTTGCTTGATGCACGTGGCGCGATTTCAGTGACTGAGCGTCAGCGTTTTATCCTACGTGTGCGTACGCTTGCTCGTAAAGTTGCCTTTGGTTATGTCGAAGCTCGTGCCAAATTGGGCTTCCCGTTGGCTGATGAAGAGCATCGCCAAGCCGCACTTGATAAGTATTTATCAAAAGAAGACGTGGCAGCAGACAGCTTAGCAGCAGATGGCGTAGCAAAAGAAAATACTGACACTAACCAATCTACTAACGATAAATAGGAGCATCCCATGAGTACTATTCTATTTGAACTGGGGTGTGAAGAGCTACCTCCAAAGAGCCTAAAACCATTACGTGATGCGCTACAAGCCAGTGTTACTGAGCAATTAACTGCAGCAGATATTACCTTTGATAGTATCAAAGCCTTTGCTGCTCCGCGCCGTTTGGCAATTCAGATTCAAGGTATTAGCGATAAGCAGCCGGATCGTACTGAACAAAAACGCGGACCAGCGATTAAAGCGGCATTTGACGCAGAGGGTAATCCAACACGTGCGGCCATGGGTTTTGCCAAAGGTTTGGGTATTGAAGCTAGCGAGCTTACGACGATTAATACCGATAAAGGTGACTATGTTGGTTTTGAGCAAACCATCCGTGGTCAAGCGACTACTGAGCTACTGCCTGCTATTTTCCAAACCGCGCTAGATAATCTGCCGATAGCCAAACGTATGCGTTCAGGCGCTAGCCGCAACGAGTTTGTACGTCCAGTACAGTGGGCAGTATTGATGCAGGATGATACTGTCATCGATGCTACTATCCAAGGTCATCAGACTGGTACGCAAACGCGTGGTCATCGCTTCCACAGCCCTGATTACCATAACATTGCTCATGCCAATGATTATGAAGAATTACTAAGTGGTCTAAAAGTGGTGGCAGATTTTGATAAGCGTCAAATGCTGATCAAAAACCAAGTCAAAGCTTTAGCGGATGAGGTTAATTCCGATGCCATCGTACCGCAGTATTTGTTGGACGAAGTCACCGCATTGGTTGATTTCCCAATTGCGCTACGAGCAAGCTTTGAAGCGCGCTTTTTACAAGTACCGCAAGAGGCACTTATCTCGACCATGCAAGCGGATCAAAAATATTTCTGCTTAACCGATAAAACTGGCAAATTACAGCCTTACTTTATCTTTATTACCAATATTGAATCAAAAGATCCTAACCAGATTATCGAAGGTAATGAAAAAGTTGTACGTCCACGTTTGGCTGATGCAGAGTTTTTCTTCTTGCAAGATCAAAAGCAGCCATTGTTTGCGCTCACAGAAAGCCTAAAAAATCGCGTATTCCAAGACAAACTGGGTACGATTTGGGAGAAGTCTGAGCGTATTGCTAGACTGGCAGCATTCATCGCCACGTTAATGCAGCAGCAGGGTCACGATATCAATGTCGATGAAACCGTACGTGCGGGCATTTTATCTAAAGCAGATTTGGCCAGCTCGCTCGTCGGCGAATACCCTGAATTACAAGGTATCGCAGGTACGTATTATGCGCGTCTAAACGATGAGCCTGAAGCGGTTGCAGCCAGTTTAGAAGAGCAATATCTGCCGAAATTCAGTGGTGATGTGTTACCACAAACACCGATTGGTATTTGCTTAGCGTTAGCTGATCGTTTGGATACATTGGTTGGTATTTTTGCGATTGATCAAGCACCGACAGGTTCAAAGGATCCGTTTAGCTTACGTCGTTCTGCTATTGGTATCTTGCGTATTTTGATCGAAAAGCAGTTGCCGATTAATCTGGTAGCGCTCGTTGAGCAAGCGATTAAAGGCTATAGCGATGCTGAAGGTAGCAAGATTGCCAAAATGGGTGATACTTTTACCCAAGTCATGGCATTCCTAAACTCGCGCTACCGTGCGATGTATACAGAGCAGGGCGTTAGCGTCGATACGATTCAGGCAGTACAAGCGATTAACCCGCATATGCCGCTTGATTTTGATCAGCGTATCCGTGCAGTGCAAGCATTTAGCGAGCTGTCACAAGCGTCGATGTTGGCTGATTCAAACAAACGCGTTGCTAATATATTGGCCAAGTCAGAAGTAAGTGTGGCTGATACAGTCGATGAATCACTACTGTCTGAACCTGCTGAGCAAAATTTATATGCGAATGTGCAGCAAGCACAGACAGTGGTACAACCATTGCTGGAGCAAGCTGACTATACGCAAGTATTGCAAACGCTGGCTAGCTTAGATGAGCCGTTGACCCAGTTCTTTGATCAAGTAATGGTCAACAGTGAAGATGCTGCACTTAAAAACAATCGCTTGGCATTGCTAAAGCAGGTTCGCGCCTTGTTCTTGACGGTAGCTGATATCAGTGAGCTACAGCTGTAACTCTGCTAAAAGCTGATAGTTACTTTAACCTGATTATTGTTTTAACTTGACTGTTACTTTTGATAAAAAACCTGGCTTATCATGGCCAGGTTTTTTGTTATGCAGTTGACTGGTTTACTCATACAGTTATCCGTTAGATATAACCAGTCAATTAGTGCAATCAGCAATTAAACGGTAAAGGCATTGTATTATCGCTATTATTGACGGTAAAATTTATGCTATCAAAACGTCTTAAGTAATCTTATTTAGTAGATTTCATTATTTCTCACGTTTACCCGTAATCGAAGGAGCACTGCCGTGTTTGCTGTTATTATTGTCATCCTTATTATTTGGGCTTCAATGTGGGCTTTTTACAAGTTTATGTACCCGCGTGCACCTAAAAGCATGATGCCAAAAGAAGGGGATGTGATCACTCCACGTCAGTGTAATTTCTGTGGCAACAGCTTGGCTGAATATCGCGGCGTACTTGAAACCAAAACAACTACAACTATCGATGGCAACGTTGAAGCGAACCAAGAGTTATTCTTTTGCAATTATGAGCATCAGGCAGACTTTCACGCAGGCAAGACCTACACGCCTTATGCATAAATAGATAAATGATTGACCATAAAAAAGCGCCTAACTTTATTGGCTAGGCGCTTATGTGTTTAATACAGTACGATGCATCTACAGAATAGAATGAGCATCTTTCATGATTTTATTGAGCAATGCCTCGGACTGTTTGTCTTTCTGCAAGCGATCTTCGTCACTTCTTTGATTGGCATGGATTTTTTCATACAAGTTTAAGCAGCACAGTACCAGTATGCTTTCTTGACTAAGGCTTGGCGCATCTCTTTTTAGATCGAGCGCATAGTTGTTAATATACGAAACCGCTGACAGTAGCTCTTCTTGCTCATGTACTGGACAAAAGATTGGATAAGTAACCCCAGCAATTGCAATATCAACTTTCTTGATTTGTGGTTCTGGTGCTTTAGGTGTCTTGGTATTAGATTGTGCCATGGCGCTTGATATATTTGATGCTGTTGGTGTCGTTTTTTGCGCTGGTACTGGCACACTTGTTACTGGCGCACTTGGCGCTTGAGTATTTTTTGGTTGTTTTTCTATCGATTTGCTTTGGTCATCGGTCATGATAAATCCTACAATGTCTGGTCAGTGAAATGAGTGATATCAGATTTTACAAATAGCGTTATGCAGTTTTACAAGCAATATGTCTGCTATCTATTGCAAGAATGCGTTAGCCTTCTGCTTGATCGATACGGGTTAGGCGCTGTAATACGACTTGCGTACGCTCGGCTGCCAATTGGTTCTTCTTTTGTAGTTCACTGTTTTGTTGTTTGATATCGCTATACTGCTGCTTTAGCTCATTATTGTGTTGTTGCAGCTCGCTGTTTTGTTGTTGTAATTGGCTGATCTGTTTTTGCAGTTTGTCTTGTTCTTCACCGATCATATGGTGCGCTTCTGCAAGACTCTGATAGCGCTTATCGAGATCGTTCAGTTGTTTTTTTGCACCGTCACGTTCGTTATGGCTGTTGTCTAATTTGGTTTTTAGTGCGGCAAATTCTTTTGAATCAGTAACAGGATGTTGTTTTAAGCTGCTAAGTTCAGCACTGACAAGCTGATACTGTTTTTTGATGTCGAGTACCATTTTTTCTAATATTCTAAGTTGATCATACATAGTCAGTTTTTATCCTTAACAAGTAAGCGTGAATGAATTTTGTTCGCTGCATTTAATAATGCCATAGGTGACCGCATAATATCTATATCAACAAAGTAATTACAAGCATCAGGCTTTGTCTTTTCACTTTTATTTATCGATGATTTGTCTATGACATTTTATCGCGACTATTTTTATTTTATGAGCAGTAATCAATTACTAGGACATCTATTATGAATGATAATATCTCTGGCTGGAATACTTGGCTGACTGCGTTTGATGATTGGACTGACGTGTCTATCAGCGAAGTGCATGGCATGATGACAGGGCTTATGACGGCTTGTAATGCACCCGACGAAGCAACTTGGGCTAAGGTATTTGAAGAGCTTAGCTTTGCCCCGCTACCAGAACCTGCATTGACCTTGCTGACAGAAGAAGCGGAAGACATCGTGTTTCAGCTAAAAGACAAAGATGATGCCTACGCGTACATGCCGCTCATCCCAGATGATGAACATGATTTATACGAGCGCGTGATGGCGTTGAAACAGTGGGCAAACGGTTTTATGACCGGTTTTGGTATTACTGATTGTGGTTTGACCAGTGAAGAAAACGAGATGCTATCTGATTTGGCTAAGATTGGCGCAATTCGTCTCGAAGATGATGAAGATTTTGAAGGTGGCGAAGAGTCTTATCTTTACATCTATGAATTTGCTCGTATGGTACCCGTAAGCTTTGCCACGCGTAAACGCAAGGCTGTCAAAGATATCGCACTGATTGCTGGTTTGTCTATCGATGCCAAAACAACCAAAGAGCTGCAGGCAGAAGGTAAGCTACCAAAACCAATGCCGCCAGTGGTTGATGTGATGAATCATAACAATCCATCGTAAGACAGCTCTGCCACATCATAGTTCTGAAAATTGTAGTAAGGATATTTTATGATCCAAAATAACAGTAGTAATAGCGACAACGTCAGTAATAGCGATAACGTTGATAATAGCATCGATGTCCAGCTAAAAAGTGCTGAGCATCCTACTCAAAGTCTCGATTGGCTAACACGTCTCATCGCCTTTGACACGGTCAGTCGCCACTCTAATTTGGCTTTGATTAACGATGTAAAGTCGTACTGTGAGCAGTTGGGCCTTACAGTTGATTTGACCTTTAATGAAGCTAATACCAAAGCTAACTTGTTTGTGACTGTACCAGCTGGTGAAAACGCTGATATTATCAATAATGGTCTGGTCTTATCAGGCCACACTGACGTTGTGCCAGTTGATGGACAAGCGTGGTCTTCAGAGCCATTTACCGCGACGATACGTGGTGATAAGCTATATGGTCGCGGTGCGTGTGATATGAAGGGCTTTATCGCTTGTGCGCTCACGTTATTGCCGCAAGCCGTGCAGTTATCGAATAGCGGTCAGCTACGTCGTCCGTTGCATTTGGCATTGTCGTTCGATGAAGAGGTTGGTTGTTTGGGTGCGCCATTGATTTTGGCAGACCTAAAAGCACGCGGTATCACGCCTGATTACTGTATCGTTGGTGAGCCCACTAACATGGCTATGGTAGTTGCACATAAAGGCATCGCAGTTTATCGTTGCCGTGTACATGGCAAGTCGGCGCATTCGTCATTGATTGCACAAGGTGTCAATGCGATTAGCTACGCGAGCAGATTGGTTGGCTATGTAGATACGCTTGCTGAAGAGCTGAGCGCTCGTGATGATAACGATGCGTTATTTACAGTGCCTTATTCAACATTGTCAGTAGGTACCATACATGGTGGTACAGCGACTAATATCGTGCCCAATCTGTGCGAGTTCACCTTTGACTATCGTAACCTGCCGCACATGACACAAGACGATATACTAGCGCCCATTCAAGCAAAAGTCTCTGAGCTAAATGCCCAAATGCAAGCACGCGCGCCAGAGACTGGTATTGAGCTAATGCAAGAAGAAAGCGTTCCAGCCATGACAGATGATGATAGTGCTGAGTTGCAATCATTGATCGCTGCGCTGACAGGAGATGATGAGCGTCATAAAGTGGCTTATGCGACTGAAGGCGGTCAGTTTACTAATGCAGGTATCCCAACGATTATCTGTGGCCCTGGTAGTATTGAGCAGGCGCACAAAGCGGATGAGTATGTGGAGCTTAGCGAAATTGAACGCTGCGATGCGTTTTTAAAGAAGCTATTAGATAGCTGTACGACTCAGCCATCTATGCAGTCATAATTATTCAGAAGAATGCGTGTCGTTCCTTTAAGCATTTTTGCGAGACTTTTTTGACATATAGGTATAAATGACACTGTCTGAATGGCGGTGTTTATTTTTTAGTCGCATATTTAAGTCGTACAGTCTTTCGTATTAGAACCATTTACACATGACAAAGTAGGGGTGGGTTGATGTCTTGGCATCTGTTTGCAGTGTTTTTCGCAAGTACGTTTTTTATCTCAGCGACTCCTGGTCCTAATATGCTGCTAGCGTTTCAGTATGGCATGAACTATGGCGTCAAACGAACCTTATGGACGCTAGCAGGTCTGAGCCTCGGCCTGTTTGTATTACTGCTATCGACACTGCTTGGATTGGATGTAATCAGTCGCCAGTCACCGTGGCTACTGACCATTATCAAAGCCGTGGGTGCGGCATATTTAATCTATTTGGGTATCAGCTCTTGGCGCGATGCTGGCGACGGTAGCTTGATGAGCGATGCTAAAGAGTTGAGTGCCGAGGTAGCAGCAGACTATGCGGTTTCTGATGGCGCACCTAGCACACTACAGCCGCGTTCGCTATCTAGTGCTGCTACTAAAATAGCGCCGAGCAACACGACCTTGTTTCGTACTGGCGTTTGGGTATCACTATCTAATCCGAAAGCTATTTTGTTCTTTGCGGCCTTTTTCCCTAAATTTATCAATTTTAGTGTGCCACTATGGCCGCAATATGTCCTATTAACCATCGGCTTGTTTTTGAGCGAAACGATTTGGCAAATCGTATACACGCTAGGCGGCAAAAAGCTGGCAAGTTGGCTCGATGTTGGTAATCGTTTAGCATGGCTCAATCGTGGTTGTGGGGTGATATTTATAATTATCGCTGCTGCTTTATTAGCTGAAGTATTAAATAGCTTTATGGTCTAAAAATTAATGAGTTCTATATTTGAAGTAAAATTTTTAAAGCAATACGTTTAATGGAATGTAATTTATTTAAAATATTCCCTACATGCATAAAATTAATTATTGACTTTATTTTTTAAATCGTTATTATTACCAAATTGATTTATTGGCTTCTATGTAAGTGATAAGTCATTCTAATAAATCTGCTACTATTGTCTACAATAATTAGCCATAACCTATGGAGGAATCATCGTGTCCTATTTAACTATCAAGACGTTTTTAAAGATTGAATATGTAAACCACATGACAGCAATGACACCTTCGAAAAGGTTTGGCTAAATTTTTATATAAGCTATTGAGTGATATTCCATCTATCGATATCAATAAATAGCCTTCTGTATCTACTTGCGCTATCTCTTTTCTAAGTCTATTGTGCCAAATTTGCTCTGCGATCGTGCTAAGCCATATTGCGCATGCTGTTATCTGTTTGCCTAACATTTTTCTTTACCGTTATTGCTAATAAAGCGACTCAGGCTATGATTTAGCTAAAGCTTTTCTATGCGTATACTATTTACGCTGTGGCCGACGGTTCTGATCTATATTATCTTTCTTTAAAATGTCTATAATAAATTAACCATGAATTTTTATTGATTTTTTAATTAATAAGAATACGGTTTTTTATTGCCTAAATTTTTTATTTAATATTTATTTTCTTATTAAACATCGTGTTTATTTAAGACGGATAACTGTGTCTTAAAAAGATAAATAGGCAAATTAAAAAATACATGGCTTCAAAATAAAAAAATTGGAAAAAAATAAATAATGAGCATTCAATTAGTATTAAATAAAAATAGTAAACATGGCGTACCTGTCAAGATTTATACCTCGAATGTTGAGCAAGGTGCGATGCAGCAGTTACGCAATTTAGCCCAGCTAGAGTTTGTGCATTCACACATTGCAGTGATGCCCGATGTGCACGTTGGCAAAGGCGCAACAGTCGGTAGTGTGATTCCGACCAAGTCAGCCATTATTCCTGCCGCAGTTGGGGTAGACATTGGCTGCGGTATGAACGCAGTACGTTTGTCCCTGACGGCGAGCGATCTACCTGATAGCTTAAGGTCACTGCGATCGATCGTGGAGCAACAAGTGCCAGTCGGTTTCAATATGCATAAGCAAATCCAAGCCAAGAACTCAACGCTTGATCCACTAGGTAAACGCCTAAAACCGATTACTGATAAACACCCAGGTTTACTTAAAATGCTTAAAGGTTTTGAGCGTACGTGGGCAAAGCAGTTAGGTACATTGGGCGGTGGCAATCATTTCATTGAGCTGTGCTTGGATGAGAACAATGATGTCTGGGTGATGCTGCATTCTGGCAGCCGCGGCATCGGTAATTGTATCGGTCAGTACTTTATTAACCTTGCCAAAAAAGAACGTCAATCGCGTTTTGGTCATGTACCAGATCGTGATTTGTCTTACTTTGCCGAAGGGTCTGATAGCTTTGCCGATTATGTCGAAGCAGTAGGCTGGGCGCAGGATTACGCGCTTGAGAACCGCCGCGAGATGATGCGTCTCGTTATTAAGTCATTGCAGTCGCCACAAGCGGGATTGCCACGATTTCAGCTGACCAAAGAAGCCATCAATTGTCATCATAATTATGTCAATGAAGAGGTGCATTTCGGTGAGCAAGTCTATGTGACCCGTAAAGGCGCAATCAGTGCTTATGAAGGTGAGCTTGGGATTATCCCAGGATCTATGGGCACAAAGTCTTTTATCGTACGTGGTCTAGGCGCGGCAGAGTCGTTTTGTTCTTGCTCACATGGGGCAGGGCGACAAATGAGCCGTGGTAAAGCGATACGCGCGTTCACCATTGATGAGCTAAAAGCGCAGACGGATGGTGTCGAATGTCGCAAAGATAAAGGCGTCATCGATGAGATACCCGGCGCTTATAAAGACATCGATGAAGTGATGGCCAATCAAACGGATTTGGTTGAGGTGGTGCATACGCTAAAACAAGTCATGTGTATTAAAGGCTAATACCAAGCCTGCAAATCATCTTAGCATCGTCAAACTCGTTTAATGTACTGAATGTACAATTGGCACTCCTTTTCCTCGCTAAGATGATTTTCGGCGTTGGTATCTCAAGAAAATCAAAGAATAGGTAACAACATGAGTTTAAAACAAACCTTAAAAAAGGCCAAGCAGATTGAACGGCAGTTAGAACAGCAAGCGCAGTTAGAACGTCAAAATATGACAGGTGTGCAACACTCGCTAGGCACTGTCAAACCGCGTAATTATTTGGCGCTTGATCCACTATTAAGAAAAGGTGGTATTCACGAAAAAGAAGATATCGACATCGTCCGAAAAAAACGTCGTCGCGAGACCAAGCAGCAGTTACGGAAGACGGATTGGTTATCAGAATAGTGGTAGTTAACATTCATCCACAAAAAAGCCGTTCGCTATTATAAGTGAACGGCTTTTTTATTCTTACTCAAATTTATAACTTAACCATTGTTACCTTAACCACTATGCCAATACTTCGATTAGCTCACCTTTCACCATGTGCGGACTAACGAAATCAGTAATACGTACGCTCACGAGTTTACCCAATAGCTCATCCATTTTCTCAACATCATGAGGGAACATAACGGTACGGGTATTATCTGCTGTACCGATTAAGCAATCAGGATGACGGTTGGCAACTTGTTCAACCAAGACGCGTGTCGTCGTACCGACCATCTCATGGGTTTTAGCAAGTGTTGAGTCAATGATGACTTTCTGGAATTCAGCCAAGCGAGCTTTTTTAGTGGTGAAGCTTACATCATCTGGCAACTCAGCGGCTGGCGTGCCTGGGCGCTTAGAGTAGATAAAGCTGTAAGAGTGATCGAAGTTCAACTCTTTCGCCAAGTTCAAGGTATCTTGGAAGTCTTGATCAGTTTCACCAGGGAAGCCAATGATAAAGTCACTCGACAAGTGAATATCTGGACGAATGGCTTTTAGCTTATTGATCTGGTTAATATAAACGTCGATTGTATGGTTACGTTTCATCGCTGCCAAGATAGCGTTTGAGCCACTCTGAACCGGTAAATGCAAGTGCGATACTAGCTCTGGCAATTGGGCATACGCATCAATGATATCATCAGTGAACTCTAGCGGATGGCTAGTCGTATAGCGAATACGCTCGACGCCATCGACATGCGAGACATAGTGTAATAGTTCAGCGAAACGGCAAATGCTGCCATCGTCTTTTTCGCCGCGATAGCCGTTGACGTTTTGACCCAATAGGTTGATTTCACGGATACCTTGAGCAGCAAGGCTGTCAATCTCAGCCAATACGTCATCAAGTGGACGTGATAACTCTTCACCGCGGGTATAAGGCACGACGCAAAATGAGCAATATTTTGAACAGCCTTCCATGATAGAGACAAATGCTTTGTAGCCTTCTACTCTTGGCTCTGGCAAAAAGTCAAACTTCTCGATGCTAGGGAATGACACATCAATCGTACCAATACGGTTTTTAGGCGCGATTTCACGTTGCTCATTTGATTGATCGTATAGATCTGGTAGGCGATGCAAGGTTTGTGGGCCAAATACCATATCGACGTAGGGCGCACGCTTCTGAATATTATCGCCTTCTTGTGAGGCCACACAACCACCAACACCAATGACGAGGTCAGGACGTTTTTCTTTTAGTTTGCGCCAGCGGCCCAATTCCGAAAAGACTTTTTCTTGCGCTTTTTCGCGGATAGAGCAGGTGTTCATCAGTAGTACATCGGCCTCATCGATATCATGAGTCACCTCCATACCATGTGAGTCGCCTAGCACGTCTAGCATTTTGCCAGAGTCATAGACATTCATCTGACAGCCTTGGGTGGTGACAAAGACCTTTTTTGTCGCTGCTTTTTCGACGGGTGCTTGGGCTGAACTTGCTTCTTTGAGTGCAGTGACAGCACGTGCGGTGACAGTCGTCTCAGCAACAGCATCGTCATCGATGCGGGGATTGAATACAGTAACACTCATAAGGATAAGTCCATGATTGACCAAAAATATAGCGGAGTAGCCGATTAACAGGTGGCGTATTTTATCACAACCCTGTGCCAATGTGAAAAATTAGCACGAGCGATGGGGTATCAATATGATAAATAATTCATAGCAGTATCAATTATTTACTGTCGTTCATATTACTATTCATAAAAACTGCGGCTCGTTATCACTTCTATGTTACACCGTGCTGTCCTATTTATTAACAAAAGGTAAAGGAGATAGTTGAAAGCACAATGAGTATAGTATGATGATTGCTATACCCTTGGCGGTACTTAGCGAACCGTTATTCACATATTTGTAGAGATATCATAAAGAGAGTCAGTATGACAAAGTTGCGTGTTGCGCATAGCATCAAGGATGAAGAGTCTATCAGTCAAAAACACGCGTCAAAGCGAATCACAGTAGGTACGCTACGGCTGAGCGCGTTGAGCGTGGCAACAGCGGTAAGTGCACTTGGTGTGTCACAGGTCGCTTGTGCCGAGTTGACGTGGGGCGATGAGGAAAGCTACCAACAAGAAAGTAACTATCAACAAGATTATCAGCAAGACAGCAGTATTGACTCATTTATGGCAGCCGCTATCGCCGCAGATCGCGGTGATGTGAGTGCGCTCTATAACTATGAGCAAGTCATGAGTGGCGGCTTGTTTGCGATGTATCCGACCTATTGGCGTATGAATCTAGATCTCAATTCACAAAGTTCAGCAGCTGTCTCGCAGTTTGTGCGTCAGTATCCAGATACGGTTATGGCTGAGAAATTAGTGGCTGATTTTGCGGAGACCAAAGCAGGATCGAATGATTATGCCTCGGTTAGACAGGTAGCCAATTTAATTACCAATGCCGATGCCAGTGAGCGCTGTGCGGTTGCGCTTGGGTTTAATAATGGCGGTGACACCATGCGTGCTATGGCAGCCAAATCTGATGTGTGGCTAACCACTAAAAAGCAACCAGCATTGTGCGATCAGTTAGCGATGGAGATGAACAACAACGCGCTGATTAGTAATCAAGATCGTGCGGCTCGTCTCAAGCGTATGCTACGTAAAGGTAAGACCGGTGATATTATGGCATTGTCCTCACGCCTTGGTACGCCAATTGCTTATTCGGCGCTTAGTGAAATTCAGCTTAATCCGTCTTCTTTCTTTAGCCGTTTTGGTCGTGAGCCTGCTAGCCAAACCAATCAATACCTATATATGTATGCAATCGGCCGTATGGCTGACAAGTCTTATCGTGAGGCGGCGCTACAGTTAGACTTTGATATCAAGCAGGACAATCAGCGCGCGGTCAGATTGTTGAATGATGAGACACGACGCTATGCTTATCGTACGCTTGGGGTACAGCGTATGAATCACAACACTGACGACGGCTTTAACGCTGAAGCAGTCGATTGGTTCCGCAACAGTTTGGACAATGACTTTAATTTTGAAGAAGCTGAAGATTATGCTATGGCAGCGATTCGCTTCGGTCGTTGGGATGATGTGGTAGAAGCTATCTCAAAAATGGATGGCGAAACGCAAAAAGAAGCCCAGTGGCAGTATTGGCTAGCTCGTGCGTATGAGCAGTCAAGCGATAGTAGTAAGCGCAATACGTCCAAAAAAATGTATCAGAACTTAGCAAAAAGTAATGACTACTATGGCCTGATGGCAAAAGACAAAATAGGGCAGCGTTTCGATGCTAGCCGTTTAGGCGGTAGTAATTTGCCTAATGTCAGTACCGCTGATCGCGCGCGCGTCATGCAAGATGCCAACTTTGCCCGTGCGTTTGCGTTATATAACTCTGAAGCTAGTCGTGCTTATGCCAACCGCGAGTGGAACTGGGCAGTGAAGCAAGCTCGTGATAATCGTGATGACAATTTAATTATTGCCGCTGCTCGTCAAGCCTATGATATGGGCTGGCTCGATCGAGCGATTTATGCCGTTGATAATACTGATAGAGTGGATAGCTTAGCACTTTCGCATCCGATGCCGCATCAAAGTGCAGTCGTACGTTATAGTGAGTCAGCGGGTATTGATCCAGCATGGGCATACGGTATTATGCGTCAAGAAAGCCGTTTCGTATCTTCTGCGCGCTCAAACGTGGGCGCGAGCGGACTGATGCAGGTCATGCCTGATACCGCAAAATATATCGCTCGTAACCTAGGCGAAACTTATAGTGCGAGCCGTGCTAACAGCGGTGATACCAATATCCGCTATGGTACATGGTATATGGGTGATATCTTGGGTAAGCTAAACTATCAGCCAGTATTGGCAACCGCAGGTTATAACGCTGGTCCCAATAACGCCAAACGCTGGCAGCCAGTTTATGGCTCACTCGCTGCAGATCAATATGTAGAGTCGATTGCATTCCCTGAGACACGCAACTATGTCAAACACGTAATGGAAAACGCCACTATCTATAGTAGTCTGTTGGGTCGTGGTCAGCCGATTACTCAGCGTATGGGTACGGTGCCAGCTGGCTTTTAATCACTGAACTTGCACTTGATAAACCACTAATGATTTATTGTTAGTGGTTTATTTTTATCTGCTGATTTGCTTTGCTAATTGTCAATTGATCAACTCTGACTTGCCCAAGCAGCACTCATTTGGCTAAGATAAGTTTCATATTCTTTATCCTTCAATACTTTATCAACATTTATCGAGCATCCTGACGATGTCGTCAACGTTTACGTTTTTGCTATAGATTAAAAAAAACGTTTTGTTACCATTGCCTTAATGGGAAACCCTATTTTTCAGTCTTGTTCTTAGGTCAATGCGTGTTTTATGTATCGCGTCTAATGATTTAAGTTATAGCCTATGTCTTATCATTGCTAACTAACTGCCCTCAGTCCTATGATCAAAAAATATTTTAGTCTGTCTACGTCGCCAAAAACCAAATATTCGTTATCTAATCGGATATGCTTTTTATCGAAGGCAAATACAAAGACAGATACAAATCTGAGCAACAAGGTTGCTAATTCTATGATGCGATTGCGTGCAGAGTTGGCTAGCAAACACCGTGTAGGTAGTATTAAAGCGACGATGAGCTTCGGCGCTTTACTGCTTATACAAGGCGTTATACTGCTACCAGCACAGGCGGCTAGCACGGTTAAGACTGGTCAGCGCGTATTGATGATTGAGATGACTCCAGCATTATGTAATATGCAGCCAACGCGGGCACGTATGCGTCAGTGTTTAGAAGGGTATTCGTTAACCGTATCTGGACTGGATATGGGATATGGCGAGCGCTGCGGTCGTGGTAGTGAGCCACGTCTCACACCGCTACAACTAAAAGTCGTCAACCGCATCATGCCTGACACAACGGTACGTAGCCAAACGTGGCAACGCTATGGAGCCTGTAGTCCGCTTAGCGCCAGCAGTTACTTCCGCCAGATTACTAACTATGCAGGTGGATTAAAATTACCGAACGAGTTAAATACGGGTAATAGTTATACCGTTTCCAAATCACGATTTATCAGTCAAATGACCCGTCTCAATAGTGGCATGTCTTCAAATAGTGTGGACCTCATTTGTCAAGAAGGTAGCCGTCGCCAATCGATACTCACTGATATACATGTGTGTTATGAGGGTAGTGATTTTGGGACTTGTCATGACGTTGTAGACAGCTGTGGCAGTAAATTTATCATTTCAGGTGGACGATAACCTTTACTTAGTTATCTGCTCAAACTTCTTTTTTGATACCATTTTTCATTTCACTTAATCGAATTTAATGGTGCGAATCGCCTATTTTGACCATTGTATCTACGTATAGCACAGTGAAAATATGCTTTAGTTATCATGTACTGAAACCCTCTAGCGCTTTATTCGTAAGCGCTTAGCCTCTACAAGAGTCCTCTCGTATAAAATGTAACAATATAATCCCTGACGGGTCTATGACTGTATCTAGACGGTCACTGCGATGAAGTGCTACACTAGCTCTCGGTTTATACATGCTGCTATGCGGCAAACAAGTCGATATCTAAAATGATAATCGTTCATTAGAATTATCTAATAATTAATTAGGGAGTATTCAATGTCAATGAAACAGCCTTTACGTGTTGCCGTCACTGGTGCCGCTGGTAATATCAGCTACGCGATGCTATTTCGTATTGCATCTGGCGAGATGCTAGGTAAAGATCAGCCAGTTATTTTGCAATTACTTGAAATTACGCCAGCTCTTGACGCCCTAAAGGGTGTGGTCATGGAACTAGAAGACTGTGCATTCCCATTGTTGGCTGGTATCGTCCAAACTGACGATGCTAATGTCGCATTCAAAGATATCGATTATGCTTTACTGGTTGGTGCACGTCCTCGTGGCCCAGGTATGGAGCGTAAAGATTTGCTAGAAGCCAATGCTGCGATTTTCTCAGCACAAGGTAAAGCATTGAACGAAGTCGCTAGCCGTGATGTAAAAGTATTGGTAGTCGGTAACCCTGCCAACACGAACGCACTTATCGCTCAGCGCAATGCACCAGATCTTGATCCACGCAACTTCACTGCAATGACTCGTCTAGACCACAACCGTGCTATGGCGCAGTTGGCTGGCAAGACTGACAGCACTGTAAATGACGTGAAAAAAATGATCATCTGGGGCAACCACTCGTCAACTCAATACCCAGATCTAACTGCTTGTACGGTAAACGGTAAGCCTGCTCTAGATTTAGTTGATCGTGACTGGTACGAAGCGACTTATATCCCAGAAGTACAACAGCGCGGTGCTGCGATCATTAAAGCTCGCGGTGCATCATCTGCCGCTTCTGCTGCCAACGCTGCTATCGCACACATGCGTACGTGGGCACTAGGTACTGATGAGAACGATTGGGTATCTATGGGCGTTTACTCAAACGGCGAATACGGTATTGCTGAAGGTTTGATCTACTCATTCCCATGCACATGCACTAACGGCGACTGGTCTATCGTAGACGGCGTTGACGTATCATCAGATTTCTCGAAAGAGAAAATGGCTGCCACTGAGCAAGAGCTTAGTGAAGAGCGTGATGCAGTAGCACACTTACTACCGTAAATATAAGCTGCTATCCAGTAAGCTATGATTTAAGTAGTAAAGATAAGTAGTACAAAAAAGCCCTCTTAAATGTGAGGGCTTTTTTATGTCTATAAGAAATAGGCAGATGAAATCAACTTAATCAATATTTTAAACTGATAAGAGCAATTTACCGTTAATACAATTGATAACGTTAGATAAACGTTGATTAACAGCTATTAAAATAAAGCTTGCTACAATGAATATGTCAATTTGAATAATAAGTACATTAAACAATAAGTACGATCCTATTCGTACCATTTAAGGAGAAATTTATGTTGGGTGAACCAGAATATAGTATGAATGAGTTATTTGCTCAGTTAGGTCTAGACAGCTCTGATGAAGCAATTGATAATTTTATTGCAGCAAACCAATTGGCTAGCGAAGAAAAACTGACAGAGGCTAGCATTTGGACGGACAATCAGCGTATGTTCCTGCAGGAAGAGTGGCAAAAAGATGCAGCATGGGTAGAAACCATCGATGAGCTAAATGTCCGTTTGCATCCTGACGCATAAATATTTATAGACATATATAAAAACCCCGCGATAGTCTTAACATCGCGGGGTTTTTTATGTCTGGAGTAACACTAAACCTTAAATTTGCTTTTCGCGCCACTCAAGTAGATCTGCAACGTCTTGATGAATACCCGCTTTTAGTGCTTCTAGTCCATCATAGCGACGCTCACCATGCAAAAAGTGTAGGAAACGTACGTGTAAGTTCAGTCCATATAGATCAGCTTGCAACTGTGGAAAGTGGACCTCTAGTCGCCAGTCATCACCTTTATCAACAGAAGGTCTTTTGCCAATATTAGCCGTGCCAAACAAACTATGCGGACGCAAACCGGCCACACCTGTATGACCATCGGTGGCAAGCGTAGTCAAACCATCAGCGATCACATTACCATTGTCATCTAAGCTCACCACATCGACTGCAAAAATACCATGTAGGGCAGGCTTTATTCGTTGCAAATCGATATTTGCGGTAGGGAAGTCTATTGTTCGACCTATCTGGTCGCCGCGCACAACCACTCCCGTAATTGCATAGTCACGACCAAGTAACCTGTTGGCTGCTTGAAGATCACCTGCCAATAGTAAGTCACGAACACGAGTAGAGCTGATACGGGCAGCGTCGTTATCGGTCGTATCAACACTGTCGCTATCAGTACTATCGTTATTAGTATTGCTATCAGTGACCGTATGCAGATTGGTCACATCCAAGCCATAACCACGCAAAAACTGACTGTCGCCAGTACGGTCATGGCCGAAGCGGAAGTCATCACCTAGCACCAATGCTTTGACGTTCAAACGCTTGGCTAATATATCGGCAAATGTTTGTGCTGATAGCGAGCGAAATTCTGTATCAAAACCTGCTACGATCAACGTCTCAACGCCATATTCTGCTAGCAGAGCTTGCTTCTCTGCCAGATTGGTCAAACGTGCAGGCGCTTTGGCAGGTGCAAAAAACTCACGTGGCTGCGGCTCAAATATCATGACCGCTGCACCCAAATCTTGGGTATGCGCAATTTCACGAACTTGGGCTAGCATGGCTTGGTGACCAAGATGCACACCGTCGAAATTGCCGATAGTGAGCACGCAAGATGCCAACTCTACTGGGACAGTGTCCGTAGATGAAGTGTGTGGCGACGAAATCAGTTGCTCAAGAAAATAGGTTTTCATAAGTTTTCAGCTATGATGAGACCAAATAAAAAACGAAAAAACACATCTATGCTTAAAATTGATGTGTCTAAAACCAGCCATTATAAAGTAAAATAGCCACACTAACATCCTATAGTCTACGTGTAATGCAAGTATGGCGCATAGGGTGGCTATTCTTTATTGCCAATGATGCTAATACCAAACCTAACAACAATCTCGACAACGATGGAGATCTTATGTCTGCTGCTGCCTTAAATACGATACCAACCGAACTATCGACATATCAGCTCACCGATCAGTTCGTTGTGCAGCGTGCAAATAAAGAAGATTTAGCAGAAGTCTTAGCCATTTATAATCAAAGCATACCGGGCAAACAAGCAACAGCTAATCTTGCATTGGTTACGCTAGAGGAGCGTGCTGCTTGGTTTGAGGAACATTTGGATAGTGCAACCAGACCGATATATGTGGTCAAGGCATTACCATCAAATAATATAGATCAAACCAAGGCGCCGATAGTCGCATGGGGCAGCTTTAGCGATTTGTACGCACGTACGGCCTATCACATCAGTACCGAGATTAGCATCTATCTAAATCAAGATTATCAGGGCAAAGGGTTAGGCAGTTTGCTGACCCGTTGGATGTTGACGCAAGCACCAAGCCTAGGTATTCGAAATGTCATTGCCCTTGTCTTTGCTCATAACCATCCAAGCTTAGGGTTATTCCGTAAGCTTGGCTTTGAACAATGGGGCTATATGCCCGAAGTCTGCGATATGGAAGGGTTTATCGCTGATGTTGTGATGCTTGGCAAAGCAGTGACATCAGACGATATTTTAGATAAAGCGCCTGAAACAATTTAGCTTAAAACGCTCTAACCTAAAATCTTCCATTGACCTTCTATCTTCTGTAGCTGGTAGGTCAGTGGTGCAGGTTCGCTCTGTCTTTTTAGCATCAGCTCGCCAGTGATGGTGGCACGAGTTTTATCATCATTATATTTGGTATCAGTAATCGTAACGCCATCCACCGTTTGCTGAAACGCAGACTGGGTGTTGGCAAGCTCTTCTTCAAAGTCTGCCATATCAACTTGGTAATATGACGCCGCATCCTTCACGTCACCATAATATAAGCTGTTTAGGGCTTGCTTGACAGTATCCTCTGGCGTACCGGCTTGAGTCGGATTGGTCACTAGGCTTTTTTGTTCGGCCGCATCAGTGACTGGATTAATATTATCACTATCAATCGCTGTCTTGTCTTCAGCACTATCTGTAATTTCGCCTGTTTCGCTAGCACTGTCATCGGTCATCGCTTGGTCAGTCGTATCATTGTCTAATGTGACGTCTTCTGAGGTATCCACGGTCGCTGCCACATCTTCATTATCGGTAGCAGTTTCAGCCGACTCATTATTGCTACAGCCGCTAATAAGTAATCCAGTGCTTAGTACACCAGTTGCTAGCAAAATTGGTAAGCGCTGGAAGATTGGCTGTTTCGTTGTCATATCAAACCTCAAATGTCATTTATTCATTAGTGATCTATTATGACAATTATCAGCAGCGAGCATTGTCATTTCTCATAACAGGCTTGTTTTGGTTTCGTAAGCCTGTCATAAGTTTGCTTATACTTTATCCTAACCGTGCTTTAGCTGACGCGGACGGAAACCAGTCGCTAGCAATACCACACCGTAAACCAGCGCTCCGACGGCACACATAATGATCAGTGCGACGATACGTTGCCACTGAGCCTGATCGGTGGGGAAGTAAGGTAGCATAAAATACAGCACACCAATCATAGAGCCAGTCGAAATAGCAAACTGCGTAAACAGCTTTTTCCAATGCGGACCGAAACGGAAAATATCACGCTTGTGTAAGAAGTAATATAGCAAGCCTGCGTTTACAAAAGCAGCGCCAGTCGTAGCTAATGCCAGACCACCATGTAGCGGTATCTCTAAGAAATAGAATATCCCGATAAAAATAACACTAAAGATCATATTGGCGATGACAGAGATGATGCCGATTTTTACAGGGGTTCTAGTGTCTTGACGCGCAAAGAATGCTGGGGCAAATATCTTGATGAGCATAAATCCTAGAATACCACCTGCCATACTACGTAAGGCCAGTGAGCTCATCTGAGCATCACGTAAGGTAAACTCACCACGTAAAAATAGTGCTTGCATCAATACATCTGCCAGTACAAATAAGGCAGCTGAGGCAGGCACACCGACTAAGATGATAAGACGTGCTGCCCAGTCGATGGTTTTTTTGAAACTGACGTCGTCTTTTTGAGCTTCACTTTTTGATAGGCTTGGTAATATGACGGTACCAATCGCCACACCAATCAGACCCAACGGTAGCTCGCTCATACGTTCAGCTGCATAGAGCCAAGAGACGGAACCGCCAATCATTAACGAGGCAAAGATAGTGTTCAATAGTAAATTAATCTGAGTAACAGAAACACCAAAGATAGCAGGTAACATCAGTTTCAAAATTCGACGAACGCCTTCGTGCTGAAAATCAATCTTTGGTGCGACAAGCAGCTTTTGTTGCCAGAGCTGCGGCAGTTGAATCAAAAACTGTAGCAAACCTGCGATAGCAACGGCATAGCCAAGCGCCATGATGGGCGTATCAAACATCGGCGCAAAAATCAGCGCACCACCAATCATACACAGGTTCAATAACACGGGCGCAAAGGCGGGTGCGGCAAAACGACCGTAGCTTTGCAGAATACCACTCGCAAAGGCTGTCATAGAGATGAATAGCAAATACGGAAAGGTAAGACGTAGCAACTCGGCAGTGATGGCAAACTTATTGGGTTGATCGGCAAACCCAGGTGCAAACAACGTCACTACCCAGGGTGCGATTAAGATAACCACCACTGTCAGCATCGATAGCACTAGCAATAATGCACCCGAGGTACGACTGACCAAAATCTGCACTTGTTGCAAGCTGTACTTTTCTTTGTATTCGGACAGTACCGGCACGAAAGCTTGGCTAAACGCACCTTCTGCAAACAGTCGTCGTAAGAAGTTTGGGATTTTGAAGGCGACCAAAAAGGCATCCATCAAACCACCTGCACCAAAAACCCCTAGCAATACAACATCACGTACCAAACCTAAAATACGCGATAACATGGTCATGCTGCTGACCACCATGGTTGAACGAAATAACCGACTTTTTGCCATGAGAACCTATCTTGCTAAGTTGTATATTGAGTTATGTGCTAATGTGATATGGATAAAAAACTGACGAATTATATCACTTTCACAATTGAGATAAATGGATTGAGTGTGGAAATCACTTCTGCGACGGTACATCGTTTTTCGTTGCATCAGCAACTAACTGGCGCAACCTTGCCCATTCAAAATAATCACCAGGGTCAGTCTTACGCCCAGGCGCGATATCGCTATGGCCTGTTAAGTGGCGACGTGTTTTGGGATAGGCCTTATAGATGGCGGCAATTACGTCGGCTAGCTTCTCATATTGAGCAGAGGTGAAGGACACAAAATCCGACCCTTCAAGCTCGATGCCAATGCTATAATCATTACATTCAGGTCGACCCAAGTAGCTAGACCGCCCAGCATGCCACGCCCGTTCGTTGAAATTGACAAACTGAGTGATAACGCCATCACGTTCGATAAATAAATGCGCTGATACTTCTGCACCTTTGATTGTTTGAAAATAAGGATGAGCATCCCAGTCTAGTTGATTGGTAAATAATGCTTTTACATAATGCATGCCACTAGCGTCGCAGGCACCAAATTCATTCGGTGGTAGACTAATATTGTGCACGACGATGGCGTCAATACTTAAACCTTTTGGCCTTACATTGTAATTGGGTGAAGCCAACCAAGTAGCTGTTGATAGTAGTCCATCTTTGATGGTCATTGGCGACGCAGATGATGAGTTTGGCAATGATGCAGACATAATGCTCTCTTTTTATACTAATATTGATAATGGTGTAATAAACAATCTATCTAAATAGTTAAATGATAGTGGGCGATGTGTTTGATTTTTTGACCCAGCAACTTTAATAACGCTGATAGCGTATGAACAATAACGCGCGAGATTTTACCTCATGTCTATAAAACTGACGTCCATACCTATCGATTGTACGCTAACGACCATTGGCCTGCGAGCACGTCTGCCATTGGCTATAGCAGGGTTGCTACTCTCAGCTCAAACACAGGCATTTCTACCAACGCCGCTGTCTGTCCTTGAATCAGATGCATTGTCACCTGACGCATCTAGCTTAGCACCTACTAGCACAGCACCTACTTATTCTAATTCAGATGCATTATCTGAGTCGGGTAGCATCAGTAGTGCTGAATCTAACATTCAAAAGAGTATTTTACCTGAATCAAGCTTAGCGACAGAACAGCTGCTATCGACATGGCGTCAGCAAGTAAAAACAGACAAGTTGGCACAGCATACAACATGGCGACGCTTGTTGTATTTTTACGATGATAAAAACAGTGTATTGGGTAAAAAGAAAACCGAGAGTTTGGTTGATGATCCGAGCTTTTTTTTAAGTAAAAATGGTCAACGAGATTCAGGTGCAGAGTTGGATGCGATGCTCGTAGCACTTGCACAAGAGTTGGTGTCATCATCAGCGACTGATAACGACCAAGCCAAAACTGATGCCAATAATAATTCTGTCTTATGTCGTTTTCCAGCACGAGTAGCATGGTTGGCAGAGATGTTAGCGATCGATACTGCAAGTCTATCTGCTGATTGTCCAGAATTGGATGAATGGATGTCGACATTAGCGCCTGAGCAGCTATCTATCATGTTTGCGCAGGAGTACTTGGACAATCCGCTCTCTGCATTTGCTCATACGCTGTTACGCATTGACTCAAAAGCGAGTATCGCCGATCCAAACCAAATCGATAAGGCTTATGCGCTGAATTATACGGTAGACGGTGATCCAAACGACAGTTTCCCGATCTATGCTACTAAGTCAATGATTGGTAGCTACAACAGCGCTATCGAAATCGACCCATATCCAGAAATGCTAGCGAAATACCTGCAAGATGATGAACGTGATACGTGGACATATCAGTTGAGTCTGACGCCCGCGGAAGTTCAGCAGATTATGCGCCACGTTTGGGAAACCAAAGCATTAAAAATGCCGTATTACTTTACCACGGACAATTGTGCTTCTGAGATTCTGCGTCTTATTGATGTGGTCCGTCCGCAGCAAAACTTACTAAGCCAGTTGTCTTATGCTGTCGTGCCTTCTGACGTGATTCAGCTATTAAATGATGAGCAGTTGCTGGCAAGTACCACTTATACGCCTGCTGATAATACCTTACGTCAAGCTCAGCTCAATGAGGAAAAACAACAGCACGCGCAGTTGGGCTATCATAATAGCGCCAAACAAACCGTGAATGAGATCAAGTCTGCGCAGCTTAACCCTGTATCGAGCATGTCAGCTGGGGGGCAAATACTGCTCAAGCGTCAAATCGACGTATCGGATAATAATCCGATAGACAGGCATCCGCTACAGTTGGGCACGATAGGTATAGGTCAGCGTGGCGACAATGGCTATATGGATATTGGGTTTCGAGCGGGGTTTCATGATACGCTTGACCACGCCTCAGGGTATCCACAGTTTTTTAATTTAGAAGGGCTGGCTGCGACATTACGACTGTATGATACAGATGATAATAACCCCAATCAGCCAGATAGTGTGACCTTGCAAAATGTCACTTTGATTCGAGGCCGCTCTTTTAATCCAGTAAATGCAGCCAAAAAAGGCAATACTTGGGGCGCCAGTATTGAAGCGACGCGAGTAAACGATGGATCGCAAGAGGCAGGTACGGATCATTTGGTTGGTAGTGTGGGTTACGAGAAAGGCTGGTCATGGGCATTTGGTACGCCAGCCGCAGGTACGGGTGAGATGCCGCCGCAACTGTGCTATACCTTTTTGACAGGTACAGGGCAAGCGGGGCGAGGTATCAATAAAGGCTTTCGTCTAGGCGCAGGTATCAATGCAGGCTGCCGTTATCAGATTAACAATCAGTTACGCGCGCAAGCTGAATTGCAATTGCCATATTGGTATCATGGCAGCAGCGATGAATCCAACGTCCGTGGTCACTATTGGCAACCAATCTCAAGCTTAGGACTGCAATATGACATTGATAAAAAACAAGCACTACGTATTAATGCCAATTACGAATGGCAAGAACGTATCGATGCCAATGATGATATACAGCTATCGTACAGACGGTATTTTTAGGTACTGATTTAAATATTGGTTTAGACACTGATTTAGCCGTTGATTTAGGCATTAATTTAAACAAAATGGCTTTTAAATGCTGTAATGGTTGTATAAAGAAAGTTGTATAAAGGAAAATATGCTTTATGAGTACGCAAAATTTACTAATTATCGGTCAAGGTGATATCGGCCTGCCAGTGACCAATAAACTTGCCCAAGATGGCTATTGTGTGACTGGGCTTGCTCGTAGTGAGCGCCATCATTATGATTTGGTAGATAGTGCAGGTTTTTTGCAGGCTGATGCATTGACGCTGACGGCTGAGCAGCTACAAGCGTTTACTCATATTGCGATTATCGTCACCCCTGATGAGTATTCAACCAGCGGGTATCACGACAGTTATCTAGCGATTAGTCAGCATTTGGCAACGCTTGCTCCACAGCTCACCAAATTTGAGCGTGTGGTATTCATTTCTTCTACTGGTGTCTACGGTCAGGACAATGGTGAGTGGATTGATGAGCATACTGCACCTGTTACGCCTGCGCGTGAAGCCTCGAAATTCATATTGCAAGCAGAGCAAGCGCTGCAACAAGGCTTTGGTGATAAAGCCATTATTATTCGCCCCAGTGGTATCTACGGTCGCGAGCGCTTAATGCGACTACGTAAGGCTCGTGAGTCAGATAAAGATCCAGTGCCAGCTGAGCATTGGAGCAACCGTATTATGGATCGCGACTTGGTCAATATCATCACTAAAGTGTTGACGATAGAAACATCAAAGCCTGTTTATCTAGCGACGGACTATCGACCTGTTACTACGTTTGAGCTAGGGGTTTGGCTCAGTGAGCAGGTTGGCGAGACACCTCCTACTATTGATAATACAAAAACCTCAGTGACAGGAAAACGCTTGCACAGCAACATTCCGTTAGCTTGGCTTGATTATGCTGATTGGCAGACAGGCTACCGAGATATTTTAAATCATCAAAAGTAAGCCTTTAGAGTTAAGCCCTAAAGAGTAAAATAGCCCTTGGTATAATCGTTCTTATTTATTTTCTAGTCTATGGAGATTTCATGTCCCAGCCTTCTACTTCTGATGATCGTTTGTCTCATGCTAATCTGGCAATAGAAGGCGGGCAGCTGGCAGAAGGTCATGTGCAAAAAAAGGCTGAGCAATCGTCTATATTAGCTGATTCACAGCAACCTGCGATCGTACATCCTAACTTTGATCCCAAACAATCTCCTCTTGACCCTGCCAGACCATTAAATGATATACCTGAGCCTGCTCGTCGCCTAAATGGTCAACTGCGCAGGCTCTACGGTAACTCTACGCGGTTCTATCAGCCTAATGCAGACAGCTTATCGAAATGGTCACTGATTGCTTCAGAGGCATTGGCTGAGCATTTATCATTGCTGAATGCGGCACAGCTTATTGAATTGCCGGATAGCTTTTATCAGAATCACAGTGAGCAGCCAATAATATCGACATTATCGAATATGACATTGTTAGATATGTCAGATATTCAACAGGCGATTCGCGCTTATCCAAAACTGAACCGTTATGGGTTTTTGCCTATTGATAACTCTACAGTGACTGAATCAGATAACGATTCAAACAATGACAGCAAGGCTCAAAATTCTGCATTATCTATGCGCGCATTGACCAAACGTTATAATCCGGATGAGCTACTCAACAGTCTGTATGCCGACGATTGGCAAGTGATACTACAACCGCAGCAGTTTGAAACAGGCGAGGGCAGTTTGGCCACGGATATTATGGCATGTAGCGTGGCCGTCCATGCGCTAAAGCAGTGTAGTACCCGTAAGAGTATCAATCATAGCTATAGCGCCGCAGAAATTTGTCAGCATGTGCGTAGCTACTTGCTCAGCCAGATCGTTTGTGAGCCGTCACAGCGCCACGCATATCGTCAGATTCGACTATTTGCTGGTCATATTATTGTTGCCGCTTATCATTTGGGCTGGGAGATACAAGTCCGAGCAGATGGACAAAGCTATTTTAATATCTCGTCGCGTAGTGGTTTGTTGACTCGCTACGCCAATATGCAGGATTATGAGATCAATGGTTGGTCAAGCTGATCAATAATGCGTACAATAATGCAAATTTTTTGTCCCCTCTTTTTGCTGATAGGAATGTCATAATGTCTCATGTAACACGCCCTCAAGACCCTACATTTGCATCTCATCGATTTATTCAACTGGCTCTAGACAACCAAGTGCTAAAGTTTGGTGAGTTTGTCCTAAAGTCTGGTCGTATCAGTCCGTACTTTTTTAATGCAGGCTTGCTTGCGACTGGTGAGATGTTGTCGTTACTAGCACGTGGTTACGCAGATGCCTTGGCTGAACAAATGAGTACGGCAAATAACGGCGATAATGAGCAAGAGCTGGTCATCTTTGGTGCGGCTTATAAAGGTATTCCTTTTGTCGCAGCGACGGCGCAAGCGTTATGGCTACATCATGGCATTAATGCTAAGTGGGGTTATAATCGTAAAGAAGCCAAAACTCATGGTGAAGGCGGAAATTTGGTCGGTGCTGACGTAACTGGCAAGGCCGTTTGGGTGCTTGACGACGTCATCACAGCGGGTACAGCCATGCGCGAAGTGGTCGAGATTTTAGAGCAAGCAGGCGCAAGCGTTGCTGGTATTATCGTCGCACTTGACCGTAAAGAGAAAGGTCAAGCCGAGCACTCTGCTATTCAAGAGCTTGCCGCGACACTAGAAGTGCCTGTACGTGCATTGGTCGATATCGATGATTTGATCAGTTATTTGGCCGATGACCATGGTGCACAAAACGGCCAGCATAAAGACGCGACCCAGTTAGCCAAAATGCAACACTACCGTGAGCAGTACGGCGTATAGTTGGGCACTGATGTTGTTTAATAAGTTCGTTTCATATCAACAATATAACGTAAGTGAGTCTTATCATGAGCCAACAAAAACAAGAAAAGTCGCTAAAAATACTCGTTATTATGGATCCTATCGAACGGGTCAATTATAAAAAAGACACCAGTCTCGCTATGATGTGGGCCGCTCAAGACCGTGGCCATCAGCTCGGTTATTGTCAGATTCATGACCTGTGGTTGGACCGTGGTCAGTTGATGGTTGATACGCAGCCACTGACAGTAAAGCGTGATCCTGCAGATTTCTATACATTGGGTGATAAAAGCACAGGGCCAGTCGGCGACTATGACATGATTTTGATGCGCAAAGATCCACCGTTTGATATGCGCTTTATTTATGCCACTTATATGCTAGACCATGCCAAAGCAGCAGGCGTGCTCGTGGTCAATGATCCACAAGCGATTCGCGACTGCAATGAGAAGTTATTTGCGACGTGGTTCAGCGATTATATGAGCCCAACGATTGTGACCAGCAAACAAGCACACATTCGTAAGTTCATCGCTGAACAGCAGGACGTCATCGTCAAGCCATTAGATGGTATGGGCGGCACTGGTATTTTTCGTTTAACTGCTGATAGCCCAAACATCGGAGTGACGTTAGAGATACTGACTGAGCTTGAGACTTTGCCCATCATGGCGCAGCGTTATTTGCCAGAAATCAAAGAGGGCGACAAGCGCGTATTGATCGTCGATGGAGTCGTGGTAGATTATAGTTTGGCTCGTATTCCAACCAAAGGCGAGACCCGTGGTAATCTAGCAGCTGGTGGTAGTGGCGTTGCTATGCCATTGACTGATATCGAACGCCAAGTAGCAGAAGTTGTGGCGCCAATTGTCAAAGAAAAAGGCCTAATGTTCGTTGGTCTAGACTTGATCGGTGGGCGCATCACTGAGATTAACGTTACTAGCCCAACATGCGTACGTGAGATTGATGATCAATGCGGTACAGATATCGCGACCGACTTTATCGTGGCGATTGAGAATAAATTTACTGCGTAGCTTTCGCTATGTTCAGGAATATTTTGAGTTCAGGAATATTTTGACTACGTAAAACCTATATTTTGAGGTATTGTTAGTCATTAGATTTTCCTTACCGTTTATTAGCATTACACGATGCCAAGCTATGACCGATCATAGCTTGGATTTTTGTTATTTTTGCTGCATAAAGTACTGTATATAAGACAATGATTTCCTCTATACTATGCGGGCTTTGGCTAGGTCGTTATTTTTCATAATTGCTACCGCAGTAGTGAGATAAACCCTTCATATAAATAAAGTAAAGATAGGCAGGCGTTCATGAAAACACCGCATATATTGATGATGGCAGCTGGTACGGGCGGGCATGTTTTTCCAGCGCTTGCAGTGAGCGACGAGTTGACTCAGCGCGGTGCGGTGATTCATTGGTTGGGAACGCCAAACGGTATGGAAAACGGTTTGGTTGAGCCGACAGGTTATCCTTTTCATGCTATTAATATGCAAGGGCTTCGTGGCAAAGGCGTTGGTCGACTATTAAAGCTACCAATGACTCTGTTATCCGCAACGATGGCAGCCGTAAAAGTGATACGTAGTAATCAGATTGATGTGGTCGTTGGGTTCGGTGGTTATGTCACTGCACCCGGCGGTATCGCTGCACGTATGACTAATACGCCATTGATTATCCATGAGCAGAATGCTATTGCTGGCATGAGTAACCGCTACTTATCTAAACTGTCGACCAAAACATTACAAGCGTTCGAGAATACCTTTGCCAATAGTCAGCAAGATGCAAAACTTGAGACAGTGGGCAATCCTGTGCGTAATGCCATTACTGGTGTCGCAGAGCCAACGGTACGCTACGATGTAAATGACAGTTCACCACTTAAACTGTTGGTAGTCGGCGGTTCACTTGGCGCTCAGGTATTAAATGATACAGTACCAAAAGCGTTAGCATTACTAGATCAGCCATTTGAAGTCCTACACCAGTGTGGACGCAATAATGAAGCAGCCACGCAAGCGGTTTATAGCGAACAAGAATTAAACAACCATCAGTTTACTGTACAACCGTTTATTAATGATATGGCAGCAGCTTATAACTGGGCAGATATCATCGTTTGCCGCGCAGGTGCGCTGACCGTGACCGAGATTCAAAACGTCGGAATTGCCGCTATTTTTGTACCGCTACCGCATGCAGTGGATGACCATCAGACGGCTAATGCGCGCACGCTGACCTCGCATGATGCTGCAGTTTTATTGCCACAGTCAGAGCTAACTGCCAATAGTTTAAGTGACGAGCTTGGCGCACTCAATCGAGAGAAGTGCTTGGCGATGGCGAAAAAAGGCCATGCATTGGCCAACCGTAGTGCGAGTAAGCAAGTTGCTGATATCATTTGGCAAGCGCTATAGTCTGTCATCTATACCCTTATTTGAATTTACTAAGTTTTATTGACCTTTAATAAAGAGAGATCCTTATGCCTACCTCTGCGAAAGCTCTACCTAAGCGTTTGATTGAAATACCAGAAATGCGCCGTATCCAGCATTTGCATTTCATCGGTATTGGTGGCTCAGGCATGTGTGGTATCGCTGAGGTGATGAACAATCAAGGCTATCAGGTTAGTGGTTCTGACATCGCAGAAAGCTTGGTGACTAAACGATTACAGCAGATTGGCATCGAGATATCGATAGGCCATGACTCCAAAAATATTGCCAATGCCGATGTTATCGTTGTCTCATCAGCGATTGATCGTAGCAACCCTGAAGTAAAAGCAGCACTTGAAGCTCGCCTGCCAGTAGTACGCCGCGCCGATATGCTTGGTGAATTAATGCGCTATCGTCATGGTATCGCAGTTGCTGGCGCGCATGGCAAAACGACGACGACCAGTTTGCTAACCACAATGATGGCAGAAGGACAGCTAGATCCTACTTATGTCATCGGCGGTAAGTTAAATGCGTCAGGCAAAAATGCGGCATTGGGTAGCAGCCGTTTCTTGGTAGCAGAAGCAGATGAGTCTGATGCATCGTTCTTGTCATTGCATCCGATGGCCGCGATTGTGACCAATATCGACCAAGACCATATGGAAACCTACGAAAACAGCTTTGATAAATTAAAAGCCGCTTATATCCAGTTTCTACAAAACATGCCGTTCTACGGTTTGGCAGTGGTCTGCGGTGACGATCCTGAGCTATATGCGATGATTGATGATATCGGTCGTCCAGTATTAACCTTCGGTCTTGAACCGTTCAATGACGTACAAGCTGTAGACTTAGTGACAGAAGGGACTAAGACTCATTTTACAGTACTGCGCCGTGACCGTGAGCCATTACGCCTGACGTTGAACATTCCTGGTACACATAATGTCTATAACGCTCTTGCTGCCATCACGATGGCGACCGATGAAGGCGTTGATGATGCAGCAATTGAGCGTGCTCTGCAGAAATTTGAAGGCGTGGGCCGTCGTTTTGAACAGCATGCCTCTGTCGATATCGATGATGGCAATGTCTTATTGATTGATGATTATGGTCATCACCCAAAAGAAGTCGATGCGACCATCAAAGCCGCTCGTCAAAGCTTCCCTGATCGTCGTTTAGTAATGCTATTTCAGCCACATCGTTATAGCCGTACCCGTGATTGCTACGATGATTTTGTAGAAGTGCTATCGAGCGTTGATGAGCTATTATTATTAGATGTTTATTCAGCAGGTGAGAACCCGATTATGGGCGCTGATACCAAGTCACTAGCGCGCAGTATCCGTTTGCGCGGTGAAGTTGAACCGACTATTATTGATAAAGACAATCTAGCCCCTGTTATGCAGCGTTTGCTAAAAGCCAACGACATGCTGATTACCCAAGGTGCTGGTAATGTTGGGCAAATTGCTATCGATTTGGCTGCCAATAACCTTTATATTAAGTAAGCTAAAATTTAGGGACGATCCTCATGACAACTGATAATAAAGACAATAATAGCACTCAAAATGCAGCTACCAATGATACATCTTTAGACACGACGACTCATACAAAAGACGCCAGTCAGTTTGGCAAAGTCGCCGTTATTTATGGTGGCAGTAGCAATGAGCGCAGCGTGTCTTTGGATAGTGGTGCGGCAGTATTGCAAGCACTCCAAAACCAAGGCGTTGATGCCACTCACTTTGATCCAAAGCATCAAGACATTACTGAGCTACGAAAATTTGACCGCGTGTTTAATGTTTTGCATGGTCGCGGCGGCGAAGATGGCCTGCTGCAAGGCGTACTACAGTGGTTTGATATACCGCAAACTGGTTCAGGCATTCTAGCTTCTGCATTAGGCATGGACAAAGTACGTACCAAGCAATTGTGGCAAGGTTGCGGCCTTTCAACTGCACCATTTTCATTATTGACGGCTGATACTGACTGGCAGCAAGTGGTTAATATGTTAGGTTTACCACTTATCATTAAACCAGTTCATGAAGGTTCAAGCATTGGCATGACCAAGGTTAATCATCTTGATGAGCTGCCTGCCGCTTATGCAACTGCAGTGGAATGTGGTGATGCGGTGATGGCTGAGCGCTGGATTACAGGTCGCGAATTTACGATTGTGATTATCGATGATGAAGCCTATCCAGTTATTCGCCTTGAGCCTGCCGATATCACTAATTTCTATGATTTTGAAGCCAAGTATAATCGTAACGATACCAGTTACTACATTCCCTGTGGATTGAGCGCTGCTGATGAAAAGCACCTGCAAGATTTAAGCCTTGCAGCATTTCGTGCAGTAGATGCAAAAGGCTGGGGGCGTATCGATGCCATGCAAGACGAAGCAGGCAATTTTTGGTTGCTTGAAATCAATACCGTACCAGGTATGACCAGTCATAGTTTGGTTCCGATGGCGGCCAAAGCTCGGGGACTAGATTTTGATGCACTATGCTGGCATATTTTGGCGCAAACGCTATAACTGTCAAATCAACCAAATTGAGCAGATAGTGACGACTCTTTGTGTCACTAGAGCTGCTATACCACAGCTTCATGTAAACTTGTGTAAATTCGCTGCTGCTAGTTGGTGTTTGGCTATTGTTTAACCATAAAATACGTTAATATTGTAAGAATAGGTCTATTTCGGTGATATTTATGTTGTTTTGTGAATACAACTGATAACTTATTCATAATTTAAGAAAAATGTTACGTTTAAATCAACGTAATCACTGTATATAAGCTATATTTTTAATAAAATTTGATAACATATCGACTTAATAAGCTTCTGCCAAAAATACGCAGATTTATATCAATAAATAGCATGATCAGTTTTATGCAAATATAGGGACAAAGGTCGTTATGGCTCAAACTGTCAACGAGGTAACTGACTTGATGAGTGATAAAGCCGGTCGCCCAAAATCTAAGATCCAAATACCGGCAACGGTAAAGTATCTATTTATGGTACTGGTCTTAGGTTTGCTAGTGCTAATATTAATGATGGGCGGCAAAGCGTTACGTGATGCGCCGCCCGCAAATATTTATGTCAGTAATCAAGGTTTGTCTGCTGCTCAGTATGGCTCATTGCAAGACGTGATGGAACAACAACAAGTAAGTAGCTTCTTTACTTCTGATTTGCAAGCATTGCGAGATATTACAATGGGCTTAGCCTGGGTAGACCAAGTAAGTATCTCTCGTGATTGGCAACGTGGCATCGTCGTCAATGCGTTACCCAAACAAGCAGTTGCTAATTTTGGTACAGAACGTTTGGTCGATGCAAAAGGCGCTGTATTTGTTCCTGCTGATAGTAGAGATTTAACACAAGAGCGTTTTGCCACCCTACAAGGCGAGATGTCTCAAGCACCAGTTATTATGCAACAAATGCAGCAGGTCAATGATTGGTATGCACCGCTTGGTATGCAGGTCGAAGATATCATTCTGTCACCGAGAATGACTTGGCTAATCCGCTTTGACAATGGATTACGTGTAATTGTAGACAATGAAAATACGGCGCAAAAACTACTGAATTTAAGCCAGCTGCTTGGTAATCAGTTACGTACGCGTCGAGATGACATGCAGTCTGTAGATTTACGATACAAAAATGGCTTTACCATTGCTTGGAACGTGACACAGAGTGCTGAATCAGAATAGCCTAAGTAAGTATTACATCTATACATAACCGATGTGAACTAATACAGTTTATTTAGTTTGAAGAAAATATGTACAACATCATAGCGTATTAGTAACGCTTTTTTTAATGATTCAATAGAAGAGCGTCACTTGCTCTTCTATTTAGCGATAATTTGTCTGGTACCATGAAAAATAATGAAAATCTGGTTGTTGTCCATCTAAGTGCCACGGCAGTATATGTCGTCATAGGCAATGTTGTCTCTGCAAAAGACATTCGTATTTTGGGCGTAGGACAAGTTAAAAACAGCGATTTTTATCAAGGTCAAATAAAGCATCGTGAACGTCTGCAAGGTGCTATTAAGCAAGCCATTCAAGAAGCGGAAGACACCGCTAACTGCCGTGTGCATAGTGTTTGGTTAACGCTTGCGACCCCTGAGCTATCTAGCAAAAACAGTGCTGGAGAGGTCAAAGTAGAAGATGAAGTTGTACGTGCCAAAGACATGGTACAAGCATTGGCCAATGCAAAATCGCGTGATTTATCATCTGACTATTATTTGATGCATTGCTGTCAGCAAGGTATTTATGTCGATGAGCAAGATTTTATGGTGGATGATGTCATCGAGATGATGGCACACAATATCACCGTGATGTACCACATGATGATGATGCCTGTTGCCAGCCGTCAGAATATCCAAAAGCTATTGCAAAGTTGTGACGTCGGCATTGATCATATTGTTTTTGATGCAGTGACCAGTGCTGAGTATAGTTTGATGACTGAGGAACGCCAGCAAGGCGTTTGCTTAGTAGATATCGGTGCTAGTACGACCAGCATTTGTGTATATAAAGAAAACAAGCTGATTTTTACCCATTGCATAGCAACAGGCAGTCATGAAGTGACAATGGATATTTCAGCTGATTTTGGTATCTCTATGATTGAAGCTGAAAAACTGAAGAAATCTCATGGTACAGCTGATGTTAATAGTGTCGATCCAAGCGCCTTCTTTTTATTCAAGCCTCAAGGCTCGGGCGACGAAATCAATATTGGTATCTATAACCTAGCACGTATTATTGAAGCTCGTTACGTTCAGATATTTACTGAAGTAGCGCGTCAATTACACGAAGCAGGTTTGATAGGCTATATCGATAAAGGGATTGTGTTGACTGGCGGCGGTAGTACGATTAAAGGTATGATACCCTTTGCCAAAAAGCTACTAAAAATGCCTGTCGTACTGACCAATACTCATCCTGCTATCAGTGCTTATAATCATTTTGATAATGATGAGTCGTTTAAGCTACTAAATAGTCAAGTGAATGACCGTGCTTATCAGACGGCTTTTGGTACGTTGTTATACAGTCAAAGTGAGCAGTTTCGCCGTAGTGAGAAAAGCGAACCTGAAGCGATTCAAAACAATCGCGTATCAGGCGTGTTTCGGAGCGCGGGTCAACGGTTTGCAAATGTTTTAAAGAAAATACTATAAACCTGTTTAATATCGTATCTAGAGCATCTATACATTATGGAATACCTCTAAGTTGATTAAGCAAAAAATAAAGTAACATTGCGAATAAATTCGTTTTAAAAATAAAGTATTAAGTAATAATGACATATTATTGTCTATACTGATCGATTTTAGCCATACCCTGTTTTATTTAAATACATTTATATATAGTATGTCGATAGCGCGCCACATGAGTGCGTTACTATGTATCGACTTACACGCTATCTGCAACTGGAGAATCTTTTTTATGTCAAAATACACCATGCCAGATGATAATCAGCTTCAAAACAATGGCCAAGCAAGCTTCACTGTATTCGGTGTTGGTGGCGGCGGCGGTAATGCAGTTGAACATATGGTACAGCAAGGCATCAGAGGTGTAACGTTCGTTTGTGCCAATACAGATAAACAAGCGCTAGATCGTCTTACTGCACCGCACAAACTGCAACTGGGTGCAAAAACCAACCGTGGTCTAGGGGCAGGCGCAAATCCAGAAGTGGGTCGTGAAGCAGCAGAGAGCGAAGAAGAAGCGATTCGCGCATTGCTTGAGCACTCAGATATGGTATTTATCACTGCTGGTATGGGCGGCGGTACTGGTACAGGTGCAGCGCCAGTTGTTGCTCGTATTGCGAAAGAAATGGAAGTGCTGACAGTTGCGGTTGTGACTACGCCATTCAAATTTGAAGGTGGTAAGCGTATCAAAGCTGCTAAAGCAGGTATTGAGCAGCTGACTAACTTTGTCGACTCAATTATCACGATTCCAAATGATAAGTTGATGAGTGTATACGGCAACATCTCTATGCAAGATGCTTTCAAAAAAGCGGATGATGTATTGCTGCATGCTGTTCAAGGTATTGCGGAAACCATCGCTAGCGAAGGTATGATCAATATTGACTTTAACGATATCCGTACGGCGATGACTGCGAAAGGTCATGCGATGATGGGTATTGGCCGCGCCAGCGGTGATGATCGTGCGCGTCAAGCGACTGAAAAAGCCATCAGATCACCACTACTTGATGATTTGCGTTTAGAAAATGCAAAAGGTCTACTGGTCAACGTTATTTCTTCAGAGTCATTGTCACTAGATGAGATGAGCAAAATCAGTGCAATAGTCGAAGAAATTACTGACATCGACGACGCTCATATTTTCTACGGTTCTGTGATTGATGAAAAAATGGGTGACGACTTACATGTAACCGTCATCGCAACTGGCTTAACGTTAGACGAAAATGCAGGTCAAGAGCCAGAAGTAGTAGAGCAGCCAGTACCTTCTGTTAATAGCACTCAACCTGTTGATCCTAATGTGCATACCAGCGCTTTAAACAGTCAGAAGCAGTCACAAGCTCAGCAGTATCAAGATAGCGTTGCACGTCCTAGTGCAAGTGCACCTCAAGAGCAGCCTAAGACTAAAACAAACAGTATCCAAGACTATTTAAAGCGTCAACAGAATAAATAGTACTTCTAATTTACTGTGAGTAAGAAAAAGCCAGCGTTTTAACGTTGGCTTTTTTGTGTTTAAAGAAAGATGAACCGTTTTCTATAAGAAAAACCATGACAGTCTTCTATGTAATCTATATGTATATGACTGTCGAAACTTATGTGAGCCTCGTTGTTTTATAGCATTAGGTAGGTCATATAAAGTAAAAATCAGCAATAAGATATTGACGATAAGTGTTATCAATCAAGGAGATAAGAAAATTAGCGCTTTTTATATATAGCGAATAAGGGGTCGGTAATGGTACACTATGTCAATTGTAACAAAATATGTGAGAAGACAACCATGAACCAAAGAACCATAAAAACAGCAATAGCCGTTACGGGTACTGGTCTACATAGTGGTCAGCCTGTTGACTTGGAGTTTCATCCACAGCCGATTGACACTGGTATTGTTTTCGAGCGCTCTGATATAGAAGGTAGTCAACCAATTCCAGCGAGTGCGTTTTTAGTACAAGACACGATGATGTCATCGAACTTAGTGTTTGGTGGTACACGAGTGGGCACGGTTGAGCATCTGCTTAGTGCCATTGCTGGTCTAGGAGTAGACAATCTGTTAGTTCGTGTCTCTGCTTCAGAGATACCAATTATGGATGGTAGCGCTGCGCCTTTTGTCGCGCTCTTACTAGATGCAGGATTTTGTGAGCAAGAAGCAGCCAAGAAATTTATTAAAATTATACGCCCAGTACGAGTAAAACTAGAAGATAAATGGGCAGAGCTACGTCCTTATGAAGGGTATGAATTAAACTTTGAGATTGATTTTGATCATCCTGCGTTTGATAAGAACTTTCAGCATGCACAGTTGCAGTTCTCTACACAGAACTTTATCGAACAATTAAGTACTGCGCGTACTTTTGGATTTTTACGTGATATAGAAGCACTACGTCAAAATAACTTAGCACTTGGCGGCAGTATGGAAAACGCTATCGTTATCGATGATGCCAACATACTTAATGCAGAAGGCTTACGTTTTAACGATGAGTTTGTTCGTCATAAAATTTTAGATGCTTTGGGAGATTTGCATCTGATTGGCTACCCAATTTTAGGTCGTTTTAATGCCTATAAGTCTGGTCATGCTCTAAATAATTTATTGGTACGTGAAATACTGTCTGACGAAGATAACTTTGAAATTGTAACTTTTGATGACAATGTAACCTGTCCTATCGAGTATTTGCCACTTAGTGATTTGGTTATTGAAGGATAAATACAGGAATATACAGGAAGTATCGAAACATTTACGCAATATTACATAGACGGCTCATAATTACATTTATATAATATGCTTTATTTTGAATATATAGTCTATATAAATATATGAATTTTCCGTTAAGGCACATAATACAAAAGCTGTAGATGGTTTTTAAGTCCTTCGTTAGCTATATCCATAATCTGGATGTAACTAACGAAGGATTTTTTTTGTTCAATGCATTACAAAAATCCATCTTTATCAATGCCATCACCTGCTCTTATTTACATAACTTTACATTTAATGGTCGGTATTTTTAATGATTAATCAAACGCAAAAGAGCTTTTTTGAGATTTTCATCAGTGGTGACATGCTCTGCGGCCTGTGATATAGTCCGTTTTGTGTTCTGGCTAAGCGCCTGATTTTCATTGGCTTTACGAGAATTTGGCAAGTGCAGTGATGATGCTGATGATTGTTTAGATGAATAATTATCGATAGAGCTTTTAGCCACAACGACGCGAATTTGCTTGAGTTGTTTAAATGTAATTGACTGCTCTGTTAGTATTTGCAAATACGAGCTATGTAAATAGCGAATATGATTTGCTGCTGTCATTGAGCTAACACTTAATATCAACTGCTCAGGTGTTAAGCCTACAACCCAACAGGTATTGAGTATTTCTTCAGGTAGACAGTCTACCAATAGCGCTTTTATCTCGTTGGTTGCTTCTATATATAGTCGCATGTTGTTAGCAAGGGTTTGAGGTAGCGCGCTACCGGCAAATGCTTGATGATCTATAAGCTGGGCAAGCCGATTAGGTTGTTTTTTTGACATCGTAAGTACTCATCTAATAGGTGACAAACTCGATACTCATAACAGACATGCTAAAAGCAATATATAGCAGATGGCTTATAAGATAGTTGACTAGGTGGGAGGTACTACTGGCACTAGTCACTATTTGAAAAGAATGAACCGTTGTAATAGGGATTTTATCACGTCTATTTGATGATTATATCCTCTAAATTAATTGATGCTTCGTTACGGATGACGAGCAGACTTGTATTAACAATAGGTAGTAAATTTATGAAACAAGCTTTATTAATTTTGTCAGTATTGGGAATGGGTATCGCACAGACGAGTGGTGCTGCCGAAACAACCTTTCAACCAAATAATACCTTGAGTCATACCATCACAAATATTTCTACTTCTGCGAACTATGGTTCTAGTCGCAACATCTACAGCACTAACAGTGGTGCCCATGTATATAGCAACGATGAGATCAGTCAAGCAATTGACAACCTAAGCGCTCATGCTAAGCAAAAAGAATACCAACTAGCTTCACTGACCAGTCGTTTGTCTTACGAGCAACGTCAGCAGCAAGCAAGCCGTGTACCTGACCGCAACTCTGCTCCTGCTATTGCAGCAGCAAATGCCTCTCGCGTTGCACTATCTAGAAGCTCTGGTTACTGTGCTCGCTATGTACGTAAAGCATTACAATCAGCAGGTTATGAATTTACGCCTAATCCTTCAGCCTATCAGTACGCCTCTCGTGGCACGCTAGCCCAAGCTGGCTTTACCAAGATCAGTAACGACATGGCACCACAAGTTGGTGATGTCGTTGTCTATAACCGCACGTCAAGCCGTCCACATGGTCATATCCAGATCTTTGATGGCAATGACTGGGTATCTGATTTCCGTCAAAACAGCATTAGCCCATATAGCGGTAACTACAGCTATACGACATGGCGTGACTCGCAGTATGTTGATGATGCATCAGACCGTGGTATCTACCTTGCGATGGCTGATAAATAAACATCAGTTAAATAAGATTAAAGTTTTCTCCAAACTCAGTAATGCTCTTTATGACATTACTGGGTTTTTTTTGTACTTTAAATAATTATATCTAAGAATAGCTATATTTAAATGAGTAAAGCTCATATAAACAAATCAAAGCTCAAAATTTGGCCAATAGTCGCGATTGTGAAAATCAGGAGGGGAGGCATGGCCCGAGGCAAAATATAAGTCAGTTT
The DNA here is from genome assembly GCF_001435845.1 of Psychrobacter sp. P11G3. Classification (NCBI taxonomy): domain Bacteria; kingdom Pseudomonadati; phylum Pseudomonadota; class Gammaproteobacteria; order Moraxellales; family Moraxellaceae; genus Psychrobacter; species Psychrobacter sp. P11G3. The sequence continues at coordinate 2,666,945 of NZ_CM003596.1, read as the reverse complement.
TGCCAAACCATAAGATGACACAAGGATGTATTTGTTCGATCCTCATGTTTGCAATAGCGTATTGTTGATTCGGTAGCTGCGTTATAGGTAGGCTAAAGCTACGCTCATAATGAGCAGGTGTCTGCGCTACCATTGGAGCTCTAGATAAATGGCTTTCTATTGATGTGGCTGCCAAATCATTATGTTTATTCCAGTTAATAGATGCGCATGTGGTTCCGTCGGTCTCGTACAAAGGTACTGGCGGTAGTATCGAAGGATTACGATAGTTCTCAAACTGATAAACAGCGTAACGGCCATCAGGACTCGCATTAATCTCTATATAAGCGTTTGCTTGCTGAAGTGGTATCTTGTGAGGTGCTACGACATCTTCATTATTAATCTTACTACCATTAACCTCACTGCCAGCAATAAAGCATTCAAGGCACGTTTCTTCCCATAGGTAATCAGTGAAATTTACTTGAGTTTGTTGCCATGTTGACCAATTGAGTTGATTTGCTAGAATTTGGCTAGACAGACTCACTTGATAGGTCAGCACCAGTTGCAAAGCTGGTTGCTGGATGATCTCTGCACTTACTTTGATAGAGATATTTTCTAGCTCTTCTATAGATACACCTAATTCCTGAGCGTCTTTCGCTATCGTCTCGGTGGCTAGACGGAGGTTAAAAGATTGGTTCATTATGGGTACATCTCGACGGTAATAGTAAAGAGGTGATAGTGACAAGAGAAAGTATACTGATTAATGGCACTAATACTATATGGTAAATATAACCGAGACTATCGAAAAACATAAAAGCCGCGAGCAAGGTGCGTCGCGGCCTTTGTATTTCATTATCGTTTGGCTATGATATAAGTGAACATAAAACCCAGTCACTTAATTCCAGTCGGTCATGACATATTACTGTGCGTGACGTGCTAGGTTAGACAGTTTTGGGTTGGCATTTGGGTTTTTGCGTAGTAATAATGCCATACGACCAATAGAATGAACCAAAGACGCATTAGCCGCTTTAGCAAGTTCAGCGCCAACGATGTCACGCTCTTCTTTCGTGCCAGCAGGCAATTTCACTTTGATAAGCTCATGATCTGTTAGCGCGCGATCGATTTCTTCAGTAATGGTTGGGGTAATACCCTTGTTGCCGATCATAACGATAGGCTTTAGCTCGTGACCGATGCCTTTTAGACGTTTGATGGTAGCGTTATCGAGTTGCATAGAATTCCTAAGTGTTGGTAAAAATAAAAATGGTACTGTCAAAAACAGTTATTGATCATTATAGATAATCTGTGACCATCTTGCATGAGATCAGCAGGATTTTGCACGATTTTACGTGACGAAAATGTTAAACTGAATGTTTGGTACATTATAAACGCTACTGCCTTATAAAACAGTTATTTAACCAATAGAATTTGGTCAGTTTGCAACCAACCATGAATAAGAAATCTGATTAACACTGTATTTAGAATAATCTGCAACGGATTAATATCAGTTTGTAAGTGATAGAGCAATTAAAGCAGCTAGATTTAGTAAAGCAATAGGAGCAGGTATTTTGGCCACGCGTATTGAAAACAAAAAACTATCAAAGAGCAGCAGTGCTTGGATGAAAGAGCATATTGACGATCATTATGTACAAAAAGCTCAAAAAGATGGCTACCGTGCCCGTGCCGCTTATAAGTTGTTAGAGATTAATGAAAAAACCAATCTGATCAAAAAAGGCATGACGGTCGTAGATTTAGGCAGTGCACCTGGTAGCTGGTCACAAGTCGCTGGTCGATTGGTAGGTGATGATGGTATCTTGATTGCCTCTGATATTTTGGCGATGGATACCTTGCCTGATGTGACCTTTATTCAGGGTGATTTTCGTGAAGCTGAAGTGTTTGACGCTATTATGGCAGAAGTGGGTGATAGACAAGTCGATGTCGTATTGTCTGACATGGCACCCAATACCGCTGGGAACAGTGCTATCGATCAGCCACGTATGATGTACTTATGTGAGCTGGCTGTAGACTTCGCACTTGCAACCTTACCAGAAGGTGGCGCACTTATTATGAAAGTGTTTCAAGGTGAGGGTACACAAGAATTACGCAAGCAGATGCAGCAGGATTTTAGTAAGATTCGTAGTATAAAGCCAGGTGCGTCACGACCACGCTCAAAAGAGATGTTTTGGATAGCGATTAAATAGTTTTAACATCAATAGGTTGCTGCTCTTGTAAGCGTGAGGGTAAACCACCATAAAGTGTTATTATCGCGATATAAAATCTGCGTCAATTGTTAAATGAATAATCGTGAAACCTGCTTGAATTATGCGGGTTAGCACCACATATCATGGTATATTACCTTTGTTTTCAGCATACGTTTTAGGCAAAGTCGTCTGATAATAAGCGTTTTACAAGCTCAATGATCGTATATCTATGTTTATCTCATACTGATTATTTATAAAAACAATTTTTATGCTATCTATAAATCATATAAGTTTAATTTAGCAGCTTGTTATTATCGGGATATTCGTTAAAAATGAGCAATACGTTTATAGACGTCACGTGTTTAATAAACACACCAATAAGTAAGGGATGGGAATAACTAGTGAGCGACATGGTAAAAAATACCTTATTGTGGCTGGTGGTAATCGGCGTTTTGGTGCTGGTGTTTAGCGGCTTTGATCAATCCTCTGAGCCGGATAACCTTAACTACTCTGAGTTTGTGACCGCAGTGTCAGAAAACCAAGTAGCCAGTGTCGAGATCGACGGCGAACAGATCACCGGCGAAAAGAAAAATGGCTCCTCTTTTGAGACCATTAGACCAGCTGTGTCAGATGACCAGCTCATGCCAATGCTACGTGAGAACCAAGTCGAAGTTCAAGGAACTGCACCAAAGCGCCAAAGTGTATTGATGCAACTACTGATAGCCAGCTTCCCAATTCTATTGATTATTGGTCTGTTCTTATTCTTTATGCGTAACATGCAGGGCGGCGCTGGCGGTAAAGGCGGCGGCCCAATGAGCTTTGGTAAATCGAAAGCGAAGATGCTGACCGAAGATCAAATCAACGTTAACTTCGAAGATGTGGCTGGTTGTGAAGAAGCCAAAGAAGAAGTCGTTGAAGTGGTTGAGTTCTTACGTGATCCAGACAAATTTACCAAACTGGGTGCAACGATTCCTCGTGGTATCTTGATGGTAGGTCCTCCAGGTACGGGTAAAACCTTGCTAGCGAGAGCTATTGCTGGTGAAGCTAAAGTGCCGTTCTTCTCAATCTCAGGTTCTGATTTTGTTGAAATGTTCGTCGGTGTTGGTGCATCACGTGTCCGTGATATGTTCGAACAGGCGAAGAAAAGCGCTCCTTGTATCATCTTTATTGATGAGATTGATGCAGTCGGTCGTCATCGTGGTTCCGGTATGGGCGGCGGTAACGACGAGCGTGAGCAGACATTGAACCAACTATTGGTTGAGATGGATGGTTTTGAAGGTAATGAAGGCGTTATTGTTATTGCCGCAACCAACCGTGCTGACGTGCTTGATAAAGCATTACTGCGTCCAGGTCGTTTTGACCGTCAGGTACAAGTAGGCTTGCCGGATATCAAAGGCCGTGAGCAAATCTTAAAAGTGCATTTGAAGAAACTGCCGAACACAATCAGTGTAGATGCCAGTTCTCTTGCTCGTGGTACGCCTGGGTTCAGTGGTGCACAGCTTGCTAACCTTGTAAACGAAGCTGCATTATTTGCCGCACGTCGCAACAAGACCAGCGTCGATATGAATGACTTTGAAGATGCGAAGGACAAGCTATATATGGGTCCTGAACGCAAATCCATGGTAATCCGCGAAGAAGAACGCCGTGCAACTGCATATCACGAAGCGGGTCATGCGTTAGTAGCTGAGCTATTACCAGGTACAGATCCGGTGCATAAGGTTACTATTATGCCGCGTGGCTTTGCCCTTGGTGTCACTTGGCAGTTGCCTGAGCATGATCAGACTAGTATGTATAAGTCGAAAATGCTGAGCGACATTGCTATTTTGTTCGGTGGTCGTATTGCTGAAGAAGTGTTTATCAATCAAATGTCGACAGGCGCTTCGAACGACTTTGAACGTGCTACCAAAATGGCACGTGCAATGGTCACGAAGTACGGTATGTCTGATGCACTTGGTATCATGGTGTACGAAGATGACGACAACTCACAAGGTTATTTTGGTGGTGGTGGACGTACGATTTCAGAAGCTACTCAGCAGAAGGTCGATGAAGAAGTGCGTCGTATGCTAGAAGAGCAGTATGATATCGCTCGTGAATTGATTGAAGCTAACCAAGACAAAATGCATGCGATGGTTGATGCGCTTATGAACTGGGAAACTATTGATCGTGATCAGCTGCAAGATATTTTAGCAGGTGAAGAACCACGTCCACCTAGAGTTTACCAGCATAACGAAGTAAACTTGTCGAAAAATGACGTTAAAACAACTGGTGCTACACCGCCACCACTACCAGCGATGTAAGTACTAGCGTACTCGTGTTTTATAAAAAGCCCTTTATGATAAAGGGCTTTTTTATTGTCATCATTTTATGAAGGATTTAGAACCCCATAAGATTTACTGGTATCATAAGCGTAGATAATAATAAATAGGGCGTGTTGAACATTCACAAATAGGCACTGCTAATCGCTAAAACTGTTTCAGACAAGGGATAAAGCGACGGTAATGCTCCAGCCTTAACTAGGTTTGCAACGTACTGCTTGTATGGATCTGGGGGCAGTTTTAGGCTCAGCTCTAATATTAACAGAAGGAGACAGGACTCTTTTTTGCCATTTCATTGTTAAAAATACAAGCTTAGAATGACTAAACTTACTATTTTCAACGTCGAACTGTCTAAAAAATAGTCTCTGTCAGTGCCATGGTCGAATGTTCAATACGCCCTAAAGCTGCATTATAAATTTTACTTGCGATGGATTATTCATGTCATTATTCCAACCTTTACCCAACTACCAAGTATCTAGCCGTGATAAAACCTTAGATTTGTCGCAGCCGCATGTCATGGGTATCTTGAACGTAACGCCAGATTCGTTTTCAGACGGTGGGCAGTTTAATGCAGTAGATAAGGCCGTCGCTCATTGTCAGCAGATGATAAGTGAAGGCGCTACTATTATCGATATCGGTGGTGAATCTACTCGTCCAAATGCGCAAACTGTGGCAACTGATGAGGAGATACAACGAGTTGTGCCGGTGGTTCGAGCCATTCGTCAGCACTGTGGTGACAGTATTTGGTTATCGATTGATACTAGCAGCCATGAAGTCATGCAGGCAGCATTTAATGAAGGCGCTGATATTTGGAACGATGTACGAGCACTGAAACGTACTGGTGCGGCAGAGCTGGCAGCTAAGCTTGATATACCTGTTATGCTAATGCATATGCGCGGTGAGCCAACGACAATGAATAATCTGGCACAGTATGACGATGTGATCGATGAAGTGCGTACAGAGCTGATTGACCGTATTAACGAAGTAGTTAGCATCGGCGTCAAACAAAGCAATATCATTATCGATCCAGGTTTTGGTTTTGCCAAAAACTATGAGCATCACTGCGCATTGTTAAGCCAGCTGAGTAGCTTGCAGACATTAGGGCTGCCAATGATGTTTGGCATTTCTCGCAAGCGTTTCTTGGCAGAAATATTGACCAGAAGCAATGTTCCAGCAGTAAATACGACGCAAGCGATAGAGCGTGATTCGGCAGGAACCGCTGCTGGACTACTTGCCTTACAGCAAGGAGCAAGTATCATTCGTACGCATAATGTGGCGATGATGCAGCAAGCAGTGGCCTTATGGAGTCAACTGTCAGCATATCGTTGTTAATTTCATTCTACATGTCCAGATGCATAGTGAGATTTCAAGACTATAAATGTTCTATACGCTATGCCTGATATTTTTTTCTAAACTATTTAAACCAATAAAACCATCTCAATTAATAAGAGTAAATTTATGACTAGTACCACTCAGCCAGAACCAACCAATGAGCAGCGCCGTATTATTTATCAAGCTCGCCGCGGATTAAAAGAATTGGATTTTTATATTGATCCTTACGTCAAAGAGCTGTATCTGACAGCAGATGCTACTGAACAAGCAACATTTGCAGAAATGCTGACTCATGAAGACCCAGACTTGCTTGATTACTTTACCAATCAAAATCGTCCAGAAGAGGATGATATCTGGGCATTGGTCAATAAGATAAAAACATGGCGCCATACCAAAGACTTGGTTTAGCTCTTAAGGAATGGGTCGGCACAATACCTAACGTTTCCCATGGTACGCTTATATGACGCCAGTAACCTCGCTACGTACTGATACAGTTATCACGCCTGCCAGTTATTTACGCGCGCTGCTATATGTAGCTTTGACTGGCGTTATGATGATATTGGCATGGTTTGCATCTTTGGCTTTGTGGCAGTATTTACTGATCTTAATAGTCTCGGCAGCAGTTGCAAGTTATCTGATTATATCGAGACCAATCTTATTACATATTAGTCAGCCATCGCTCAGTCAGCGTGTCGATAAAGAATGGCAATTACTGATACGAACGGGACGCGGCGATGAGTTATGGCAAGCAGAGTTAGTCGATATTAATCGTTACCAATGGGTGATGAGTATCGAGTTCAATATCGTTGAGCCTTATCAAAGATCGTTTTCGACCACTATATTCCGCGACCAAGTAAATCACGAGCAATGGCGACAATTAAATATTTTAGCCAATACCAGTAAGGGTAATGCTAGATAACTGAGTAATTATGGAGCTTAATTTTTTCCTTTTACGATGAAAAATCTCTACACGTCATAACAAAATAGCTATCTCAAAGGACAAAGAGGTTTGTTATATTAAAATCTGTTATATTAAAAATAGAAAATAAAACTCGTAATTTTGCTGTCCCGTTATTAAAGAACATATATGCAGATATGATATTTCATAAGTTTTAGCAGTATTTTTGTACTAAACAATACGATAAAAAGAGGAATAGATAATGAGCTTATTAGGGAATTTAGTGAGCCAAGTGGCACGTAGTGCAATGAATCCAGACGACGCTCAGCGCAATCCAGTTAACCAACGTACTGAAACACGGCAGACTGGTGGACTAGGTAATATTTTAGGTAGTGTACTGGGCGGTGGCAGTCAGGCAGGTGGTTATAGCCCTCAACAAAATAGCCGTCAAGCAGATAATGGTTTTGGCTTAGATGACATCATTGGTGGTCTCACGGGCGGTAGTCAGCGCGGCGGTATGAGTTCAGGTGCTGGTGGACTAGGTGATATTTTAGGTAGCGTATTAGGCGGTCAGCGAACTAATAGTGGGTTTGGTGGTAAAGGTATGCTCGTTGCTGCATTGATGCCTATGGTACTTAGTTGGATCAAACGTAATGGTGGTTTGAGCGGTGCATTGTCAAAAATCACTGGTATGGGCTATGAAGGTCAAGCACGCTCTTGGATGAGTAATAACGAAGCAAATGATAATTTGGATCCAAACGAAATTAACCGCTTATTTGATGAAAATGAAATTCAGCAAGTGGCCGCTCATACTGGTGCTAATGAAACTGAGGTAAGACAGGGACTCGCTGAGCTGTTGCCTGAAGTAATGAATCAGCTAACGCCTAATGGCAATCTGGATAATGAGTCTGAGGCCAATGAAGAGATAGATCAAATCATTAGCCAGCTATCTAGTCGTCTTGGTAATTTTAAGTAGTTTGGCAGCTTAGAATTTGAAGACTTCTAATTGTATACTTTAAAGCCGCATCAATTGAAATGACTGGCAGTACTGATTCTGGCAGCATTGATTAAAGAGCACGTTATATAACGTGCTCTTTTTTATGTCTATCACAACAGTATGACTGTCGATGAATACCGTTTGGTAGGGACAGTGATAGCGATAGTAAGCCCTTAAAATCGCTCGTCTAGGGTCTCTGTGGTATGGTTAAGTGCGGCAAAGCAGATATCGGTATTAAACCCTCTATACTGCAAAAATCGTAGCTGCTTGGCTTTTTCCTTTTGCTCAACTGGTATGTCATTACCGTACTTTTTGGTACGTGCTATCACAGCCAGTTTCAGCCAATCTACACCATCGACTAGGTTATCTGCATCATCATCTACAAACTCACTAAATTCATCAGACTCAGTATTTGCCATATCGATTAGCTCATCGATGTTACCTGGCATAGCAATCTTCTTACGATAGAATTCTTGTTTGATCCGACCACGTCCGCGGCCTTTGCGAATGTTCTCACGTATCAGCATTAGGGTAGTGCGATAATCACTCTGATACCCTTTTTCTTCAAACTCATCGAGCAGTGCGTCAATTTTTTCTGGGTCTTGCTCTTTGTCGATCAGCTTTTGCTTTAGCTCAGCCTTACCGTATTCACGGCGTGATAAATAATAAAATGCGAGCCAACGCAATCGACTTTCTGCTTTAATCACATCGATTTCTGCTTGTTTTTGTTCAGGGGTTCGTAAGTAGGCTTTGAGCGCGGCTGGTATATTATCGTTTTGGCTGTCTGTTTCACTATCATTGATAGAAAAAAGCTCAGCTTCATGTTCTGAGTTTTTGGGTAGCGGCTCAGTGCTACGACCATTATCTGTTGCTAAGCTGTTGTCAACTTCGTCATTCTGAATGTCGAGTTTGACTTCTGCCAGCATCTCTTGGATGGTTTGCGCTTCGGGTGGTTGATATGTAGGGGTGTCACTAGGCTCAGCGGTAAAATTAGCCGCTGGGTGGAAACGCTTTTTACGTTTTTTAGATTTAGAAGTCTTCTTTGATTTAGGAGAGGAGTCTTCGAAAAACGCTGTATCAATAGTAGCATCATTCTTGACTGAATCACCTTTATTTGAACGGGTAGTCCGTTTACTGGATTTCTCTGGTTTTTTAGACTCTTTCGTATGAGAATTCTTGGACGGTTTTTTTGGTTTGCTATCAATAGAACTAGCTGAGTCGGCACCCGACTCAGCTAGAATTTCAGCTAAGGTTTTAATTTTCATAATAAATCATAGTAACTGACAACGGTTAATCGCTAAACCATTATTGTACAGGTTCAGAAGCCTGTTCTGCTTCTTCAGTTTCGTCGGCTTTGCTGTTTTTCTTTGTACCAAGCTTTTCGTCACGAATCTTGTCTTCGATTTCTTGAGCAATGGCAGGGTTCTCTTTTAAGAAAAGCACAGAGTTGGCTTTACCTTGACCGATTTTTTCGTCGCCATAGCTGTACCAAGATCCTGCTTTACCAACCGCTCCAATCTCTACACCTAAGTCAATGACTTCGGCTAAGTGGTTAGTACCTTCACCGTAAGTAATTTCAAACTCAGCTTGGCGGAAAGGTGGTGCCATTTTATTTTTAATGACTTTGACACGGGTCTGGTTACCGATGATTTCATCACCGTTTTTGACCGCACCAATACGGCGGATATCCATACGTACAGAGGCGTAGAATTTCAGCGCGTTACCACCAGTCGTAGTCTCAGGGCTACCGAACATAACACCAATTTTCATACGAATTTGGTTAATAAATACCACCATACAGTTAGAGCGTTTGGCGTTACCAGTGATTTTACGTAGGGCTTGACTCATCAGACGTGCTTGCAGACCCATGTGCGAGTCGCCCATTTCACCTTCAATCTCGGCACGTGGCGTCAAGGCGGCTACTGAGTCAATCACGATCATGTCGATTGCGCCTGAGCGTACCAACATATCGGTAATTTCAAGTGCTTGCTCGCCATTGTCAGGCTGAGAAAGCAATAAATCATCAGTGTTTACCCCAAGCTTGCGCGCATAAACAGGGTCAAGCGCATGCTCAGCATCGATAAAGGCACAAGTGCCGCCTTGCTTTTGACATTCTGCAATAGCTTGCAGGGTCATCGTCGTCTTACCTGAGCTTTCTGGACCGTAAATTTCAACGATACGCCCTTTTGGTAGACCACCAATGCCAAGCGCAATGTCTAATCCTAGAGAGCCTGTAGAGACCACATCGGCGTCAAGGATGGCTGAGTCATCGCCTAGATGCATGATGGTGTTTTTACCAAATTGCTTTTCGATTTGACCTAATGCCGCTTTGAGGGCTTTGGCTTTATTGTCGTCCATATTGGATTCCTTGTTTTCGGTAGTTAAGTTGATGCTATAAATAAAATATTGGTACGGTTAAAACTTTTGGCAAACGCATACTGACTGTTATGAAGTCGGCAATGATTGTTTGGCTGTTTTATCGAAAAATAGGTTGTCACGTGACTGGTATAGGTAGTAGTATCGAATGTATCTTTCTACTATACAGTAAAATTAAATAGCGAGAGAAGCAAAAATAAGTCCGTACTATACTGTCGTTATCGTTGTTATTAAGTCAGACTTGGCGTGGTAATTACTCGACTCAACTTCTTAACGCTGTTGATTTGATAAGGTAATTATAACAAAAGCAAAGCACTATAATGAGCGTTGAGGGATACTAGACGACACTATCTGTCGTATGGTATGACGCTGAAAACTTATAGAAATGATGCGATAGGTCGCTGTTGTTTTGAACCTGATAATGACTATGCTTGTCAATAGATTTAGGAGTTGTCCACAACAAATAAAAGGCTTATTTTCGCTAATTGTGAAACATTATGAAGAATTAAATTATTTTAGAAATTATTTAAAATAATTTTTTATGCGTACGAATTTAATATAAGATATTGATTTTAAACATTTTATAAATTGTACAAAAAATGAACGATTTTACCTTATCCTTTAAGTTGCTTAGCTATAAACTTGTCAAGTGGTGACTTATACACAGGGTTATCCACAGCTTATGGGGAGAACTCTGTAAAGCCTTATAATACATAAGTTTACGTAGATTATTAGTATGAGGAACGGATTCTATATCTCGTTTTTAATCACTTTATAGAAGCAATTTTGTCTACAAACAACGCTATGAGCGCTATGTTTCACAAATTATAAATTTATCTTTTTTATGCATAATCATACTATAGGTATTAAAAGTCAGGAGTATGACTCAATATATGTAACTAAGATATTAGCAGACATAGTTATGCATAGGATGTCTAGTATTTTTAGAGTTATTTTTTACAGCCTATAAAGGGCCATAAAAAAGCGGCTACATCAGATAGCCGCTTTGTCAAAACACTTAAAAGTAAAGCTGTATTAATCAGTCTTTGATATAGATCAAATCCCAAACACCATGCCCACGGTCGAGGCCACGACGTTCAAACTTAGTCATTGGACGAAAGTCAGGACGCTCAGTGAAATTACCTGTACCTGCTTTGTTGGTTAGTCCAGCGAAACCATCCAATACTTCAACCATCCAAAATGCATAATGCTCCCAGTCAGTTGCTGTATGGAACCAGCCGCCTTGCTTTAAGCTGCGCGTAACGATGGTCATACGTTCAGGACTGACAAAACGACGCTTATAGTGACGCTTCTTTTGCCATGGATCAGGGAAGTATAGCTGAATACGGTCGATATGGTTTTCTGGTAGCTGCTTGAGCAATTGAATGGCATCACCGTTGATGATTTTTACGTTGCTCAAATCTTGGGTGCCAGCCATATAAGCACATTTACCGATACCAGGCTCATGCACTTCTACACCGACAAAGTTACGAGTAGGTTCAGCAGCCGCCATTTCAATAAACGAATCACCCAAGCCAAAACCAATCTCTACCGTAAGCGGTGCATCTGGACCGTTAGGGCTATCAGCGAACAACGTACGTAGGTTGTCAATACCGGTAAGGTCGCCATCACCAAAACTGTTATTGACCAAATACTCAGAAAATTCTGGAGCAGTTAGTGCAAGCTCAGCGTTTTTGTTCATGTGCGTACGGCGCTTCATAAACGTATTGACGATGCGAATATGCTTGTCAGAGGTCGGTTCTATCTCATGGTTGGTGCTGTTATCGATATCGATAGGCTCGCTTGTGCTATTAAGGGTTTGCTCATCAGTAGTATCAGTACTATTGACGTTGTCATTGATATCAGAATGTTGACTCATAGGATTCGTAAGGCTTAATTAGGTGGGTGATGTTTGCTTATTATAAGTCAAATCCATACAACTGTGAACGGACAATCCTAGTTTCGCGTATTTACAGGTCGGTGCTGTGGTTTCTCTATGTTACATACGGGTTTTAGCGTTATCATATAATGGTATGTTTCAAATGCTTTTTCTAAGAGTCAGCAAGTAGAGCGTGTTGCCATGTTATTTATCGAGACAGATTCACCGCCACCATTTTATCAAGAGTCGTTAACACCTGCTAAACGTAAGCAGTTAGACAAGTGGTTCATCGGTAATCGTACCCAGCGTTATTACCTTAAACGTTTTGAGCAGTTTGATCAGCAAGGTTATCTGTCGCCAAAATGGCATTGGGCTGCTTTTTTTATCACTTTTCCTTGGCTGCTATATCGCAAGCGCTATATGGATGCGATCGTCTATAGTGTCGCAGGGTGGTCTTTTATCCAGCTTAATGTCGCGCTGGTGCTAGTCGCCTTTGAGTTTGTAGCGATGTCCTATGTGCCAGATGCCTATCAGATGGCAACACGTATCGGCATTGCTGCCGTTATTTGGCTATTTTGGTCGTTTATGGTGGCACGCTGGACAGATGCGTATTACTACCGTATGGCAAGGCGTGAGATCGCTGATGCGATAAATGACCATCCGCGAGATGAGGCCGCACAGAAGGCGCATTTGCAAAGAGAAGGTGGTGTTAGCTTGTTCGGACTGGCATTAGGATTTGGTTTTTTTGCGTTTTCGCTATTGGTGATTAAGGTGCAGTTCTTACCGATTATTGCCAAGCCAAAAGCAAACGAAGTGTTGTTTGATGCTTATGATATTGCAAAGAATGCCCAAAACCGAGTGGCGTTGATTTATCAGCAGACAGGGCAGTGCCCAGTAAATCTGCCTCTGAGTACCGAGCAGCAGCAAATACACATGCATGTCGATACTCAAGTTGCTGGCGTAACAGAAACCGACTGTGCGGTAGTGGCAACGATTCAGAACGTGACGTTTCCGATACGCTACTTAAACGAGCAGACGCTGGTCTTTTATCATATACCAGACAGTGATAACTGGGATTGCACCAGCTCACTGAATAAAAAACAAGTCCCTAAAAACTGCATAGCTGATTAGGGGCTGTATTTTACGAGTATTTGTAGATGTTGCTAGTATTGAGAGCTAATGCTTAGAGTCCGTTGCAGTATCATCTTTTTCCTCAACTGGTGTTGCTTGGCTCTTTAACGCTTCATAAAAGTCGGTCAAATCCATTTTACGTGCTTTACCAATATCTTCGTCAAACAAGCTTTCAAGCTCAGCCATTGATGATTGCGCGGACTCAATCATGCTAGCTTCATCATCGTAGATAGCTTGTTGGCGTTCGATCAAGTCATCATCATAATCACGGAATGTTTTTACTGTTTCTCGCGCTTTTTCTGGAGAAATACCTAATAATTGTAGTGATTCGCGTGACATATCCAAAGACGACAAATAAGTCTCACGCCAAATATGACGTACGCCAACTTCACGCAAGCGATAATAGTGCTGACGATCGCGCGCTCTTGCCAATACAATCAGTTCAGGATAATTCTTACGAAGATACTGAGCGGTGGTGATAGAACGTTCTAAATCGTCGATGGCAAGAATAAACACTCGCGCTTTCTGAATACCTGCTGCTCGTAAAATCTCAGGGTTTTTCGGATCGCCATAATAGACTTGGTTACCGAATTTTCTTACAAAATCTACTCGGTTTGCAGAGCGTTCAATGGCGGTAAATTCGATATTATGCATGCGTAGTACACGGCCAATAATCTGACCAACGCGGCCAAAGCCTGCAATAATGACCTGATGCTCATGATCGGGAATGGTATCGTATTCGCGACTCGGTTTGCTCTTGGCAAATAACGGTTCACCCACTTTTTCTAACAATAAGAATGCCAGAGGTGTTAGCGCCATCGAGATGGTAACGACTAGGTTAAGAGTATTAGCAAGCTCGGGACGTAAGACGTTTTGGGCTGTGGCAACACTGAATAGGACAAAGGCAAACTCACCACCTTGGGCTAGGGTCACACCCAATCTGATACTGGTCGGCCAGCGATTGCCCGATACTTTGGCAATACCTGCAATCACTGCAAACTTGATGAACATCAATGCGAGCGCACAGCCAATAATAAAGATGGGCTCTGCCAAAATGAGTTTGACATCGGTAAGCATACCGACCGACATAAAGAACAGACCTAATAGCAACCCTTTAAAAGGTTCGATACTGGCCTCTAGTTCATGACGATATTCGGAATCAGCGAGCAATACACCTGTCAAAAATGCACCCAATGCCATTGATAGCCCGATTTGACCCATCAAGATAGATACGCCCATCACGATAAATAGCGCGACCGCTGTCAGTAGTTCCGATGCACCACTTGAAGCCACAAATTTAAAGAAGGGTCGAACCACATAACGGCTGGCAAAAATCAGACCAGCAAAGACAGCAAATACCTTACCAAAATAAATCAAATCGTAGCTTTGCTCACGCACCCCTGATAAAAAGGGAATGACTGCTAACAATGGAATGACCGCGATATCTTGGAATAGTAAGATAGTGAAGGCTTCTCGACCGTGCGTGCTCGAAAGCTGCTGTTTTTCAGTCAGTATCTGTAGTACAAATGCAGTAGAAGACAGGGCTAAACCAAAACCAACGATAAAGGCGGTATCTAGTTGTAAGGAGAAAAACTGATGTAGGAGCCACATCAGTAGCGTACCAGTCAAACCGACCTGCAAACCGCCCAATACAAATATAGAGCGGCGCAATGCCCAGAGCCGCGAAGGCTGGAGCTCAAGCCCGATAATAAACAGCAGCATGACCACGCCAAACTCTGAAAAGTGCAATAGACTTTCAGCGTCGCCTGCCACATCCAAGCCACTTGGGCCTAATATGAGTCCAGTGATGAGATAGCCTAAAACTGTTGCAATGCCGAAGCGTTTACCAAGAGGGACAAAGAGCAATGCTGCTCCCAAAAATATAGTGGCTTGCAACATGAGATTTGGTGAGCCGGCGGCGGCAGCAAACATCTGGGCTCCTTAAAATTTGAATAAAATACACAATATAAAATGGACGTGACTAAAATCAGTATGGCTAAAACGATATCGCGCTAATATCTGTTATTTTTTGCGATAAATTTTCCACACACCATTGTCTGCAAGCGGATTATTATAAGCATCGTTGCGGCGTTTACGCGGTGTCTGGCGACTATCGACAATCTTAAAGTCAGGCAGGGCATGTACAATCAGACCAGTACGATAAAACCGTACTCGCTCAGGCTCTAGCATCTCGCCCTTACTGTCGCGACAAAAAACATAAGCACGCAGATCGATAAATTCACGATGCGCTACCAGTCGCGCTTCCTCGTCGTTATCTAGCACCGCTGTCATGCGCTTAATTTCATCATCCGTATATTGACCACATTTATCAGTCAGGGCGCCTACTGATCCAAAGCTTTTAGATTCTTTAGCGCGTGTCTTAGTTAAATGTAGACGCTGAACGTGATAGATGAATTGCGGTATCTCAAGGCTGGCAGGAAGTGGCAAGTAATCAGGTGGCATATTGGCCGCTGGATAAAAATCCTTTGCACGCTCAAGCAGATTTTGCCAACGTTGCTGATAGGTTTGGACTTCGGCTAAGTTGCCTTCATAAATAGGCATATCACGAATTTGGCGCAAAATATCAGGTGGAAACTGTTCATTACGAAAGTTTGCAATGTCTTCTTGCAGCGTTGATAACAAAACTTTGGCGTGTTTTTTGCCATCTTTTGATGCAGGATCATCGATATAGTCTGGGGCGACAAAGGGTGCTGAGCGTCTAGACATAGTGTTGTATCATCAATAGATAGAGTGAAAATACCAAAAAGTATGATTATAAAAATTAACTGGGGTGCTAAACAAAACTTTATAATAGTTATTATAACCACATAAGCCGATTTGGACTTGAGTTTTTTGAATTGAATAAAGCAAAAGTTTGTCGCAAATCATGA
Organism: Psychrobacter sp. P11G3; assembly: GCF_001435845.1. Taxonomy (NCBI): domain Bacteria; kingdom Pseudomonadati; phylum Pseudomonadota; class Gammaproteobacteria; order Moraxellales; family Moraxellaceae; genus Psychrobacter; species Psychrobacter sp. P11G3. The sequence goes on along the minus strand of NZ_CM003596.1, from coordinate 2,650,952 downwards.
CTGCTTTAATGTGATCTAGATTCTAGTTCTAATTCTATGTAACTTTTAGTATGAGCCAGTATCAAATGCCTATACTTGTATTTGCTAAGTTATAATTCGACTTGCTGACCTCTTTATTCAATCATTGAGCTGAAAATGTATCGTCAATGGTTATGACCAATATGACTATCACCATCAGGTAGCTGTCCCGAAATATCACAGACCAATGCATCGCTATGTGAGATATTCTGCGGATGAGACGAGCTTTCGACCTGAATAGTAGCATGGTGAATACCAAGCTCTAGCAGTCTTTGCTCGAGACTGGCAATCAGAATATTTGACTCATGGATACTCATCTCACCATCGACCACCACGTGACAAGAGAGTGCATTGAGACCGCTAGTAATACTCCAAACATGTAGGTCATGTACTTTTTGTACTTGAGCGTCTTCGAGTAATTTTTGCTCCACATCGACTAGCGATATATTGGCGGGCGTTCCTTCCATCAATATATGCACAGAATCACGTACGACGCGGTAGCCGCTGATTAAAATAAGTACGGCAACGATTACTGATGCCACTGCATCTGCCCATACCCAACCAAACCCCATCATGAGTAGCGCAGCGACAATTGCAGCTACTGACCCTAATAAATCGCTCAATACATGTAAATAAGCGCTTTGCATATTGAGGTTAACTGGTTCTTCATTATTAGGTTTCTGCTCTGCGACCTTGGCATCATCCGTACCATGACTATGACTAGGATTATGGCCGTGTGACTCGCCACCTTGACTACCTCGGTGCATTAGCCAAGCGACCAAAATATTGATCAGCATACCGATAGTGGCTACGATAAGCATGCCTTGGGTCGCAATTTCTGGCGGTGAGTTAAAGCGTTTGATCGCTTCATAAAAAATCATCAAAGCAATTATGACAAGTGTCGCGCCATTTACCGTAGCGACTAATATCTCAAAACGCTTGTATCCGAAGGTTTTCTGGTGAGTGGCCGCTTTTTCGCCGATTTTAAATGCGACCAAAGTGGCGCCAAGCGCTATCGCATCGCTTAACATATGTCCTGCATCGGACAGTAAGGCTAAACTACCGGTAAGCCAGCCACCAATGGCTTCGATAAACATGTAACCAGTAATGATAATAAAGCTGAACAGCAAGGTACGCTGATAGCCCTTGGTATCTCGTGCTGTAGTTGTCTGTTCTAGATGCTCATCATGATCGTGATGGCCTTGGTTTTCCTGAGTGTAGTTATTTTCTTCATCTTCGCGAACGTACTTAGGCACATCCGTATTATCATGCTGCTGGCTATGATTGTGCTCGTCAGAGTTTGGATTATTTGGATTCATAATAATACTCAAATTCGCTGATAGTTGCGTTCGATAGATGATGCTTACTGACAAGTGACGTTTGCTATGGGTAGAGTAGGCGTAAAGCCTTTGCCGCATATCATTTGATGGTTATAAATTTAACATAGCCAAGCATGAGAAGCTGTAACGACGAAGTAAACATGATGAGGAGATGAGTAGAAAGATATGCGCCCATTTGTTGAGAGCTGCGTGAGAACTACCAACCGACAGGATCAATATCCAAAGTGAGCTTAAGGTACTTAGCGCTTGGTAGAGCGAGCACTGGCTGCCACCACTGTCCTAACACATGGTGCAATTGACGACGGTCTTTAGCCAGTAGCAAAAGCTGTGTATGGTAGCGGCTGTTCTTTTTACTCATGGGCGCATCAATAGGACCGAGAACAGCGAGGTTATGAGCATTCGGCAAATGCGCAATAGCATCTTTGAGCGCTTGAGTGGTGGCTGCCAATGTTTTGCCTTCGCAGCGTATCAATGCCGCATGTCGATGAGGAGGCAAACCCATCATTTGACGCTCTTGCAGTAGCTCGCGTGCAAATGACAAGTAGCCGTCTTTGACCAGTTTTAATAGTAACTCGTTATCAGGTTGCAACGTTTGGATCAATACGCGACCAGCTTTGTCACCTCGACCAGCACGGCCTGCCACCTGAATCATGAGCTGTGCGGTATGCTCTGGTGAGCGAAAGTCTGCTGATAAAAATCCGCGATCGGCATTGGGTAAGCAAACCAGCGTGACATTGGGGAAGTGATGACCTTTGGCAACCATCTGTGTTCCGACCAATATGGCAGGGTTGCCTTTATTAATTTGCTCGTAAATATTTTCCCAGCTGTCTTTGCGTCTTGTGGTATCACGGTCTATCTGAATAATCGGATAGAGCTCTTTGCTAGTTTGGGGGTTAGCAAAGATTGCGTGTAGATTTTCGCTGAGCCTTGTCGTTCCCATACCTTTGGCATCTAGGTTTTGACTGCCACAATCAGGGCATACGGTAGGGATATAGGCTTGCCAATCGCAATGATGGCATTTCAAATAAGAGTTGTTTGAATAACTGTTTCGCTGAGCTTGGCTATTATAGTGAACGGTCAGGTGCGCGTCACAGCGCGGACAATCCGCTTGCCAGCCACAAGCCTCGCATAAGAGAACAGGCGCATAGCCACGACGATTCAAAAATATTAGTACTTGATCACCAGCTTCTAGCGTTTGCCGTATCGCCCCGATCATGGCGTCCGTCAGCCCTGTATCATAGCGCGCACCGTCATCTTGTGCTTGTTGATGGGTGCTTTGCAAGCGAGCATCGATCAGTTGCATAGTTGCAGGTTTGGCATTGCCCGGACGAGTAAGCAGTTGGTATTCTGCCAGTTTGCCATCATCGACCAGTTTTAAATGCTCAAGGGAAGGTGTAGCAGTACCAAGTATCACTGGGATTTTGTACTGCAAACCTCGATAGAGAGCGACATCAGCGGCATGATAACGCAATGTGTCTTGTTGCTTATACGAGCCATCATGCGCCTCATCAACGACAATCAGGCCTAAGTCTGCAAAGGGGTATAGCACAGCTGAACGTGTACCGATCACGATTTGTGCATGACCCGTACGGCAGTCTTGCCAACCTTGTAAGCGATGAGTGTTAGTCATGCCAGAGTGTAATAGCACAATATGGGCGGCAAACCGACTGGCAAATCTTGCCCGCGTTTGCGGTGTGAGACCAATCTCTGGCACTAAAATAAGGACTTGTTTGCCAGCCTCTAGTACGGCTTGCATCGCTTGCAGATAAACTTCGGTCTTACCACTACCAGTAATGCCGTTGAGCAAAAAACCAGTATAAGTATCGGATTCGTGTGCAGCAATAATAGCGTCGACAGCAAGTCTCTGCTCCTCGTTGAGATCAAGTGGCATTTTTGCCAGTCTGACTGGAGTAGGTGCTTGTTTTGGCTGAATATAGCGCTCGACTAACCCTTTATCTTCTAGCGTCTTTAGAAATGCTCGTTGCATCCCTTCTAGTAGCAATACATCTTCACTTGCGCCGTGCTGACCATGTAGCTTTAGCATGTCGAACTGCTGCTTTTGTTTTTTAGCATTGGCTCGAAAATCATCATCAGTGATATGAGGCAAAATTCGCCAATGGGTAATCAGCAAGTCTAATGGTTTGCCTTGACGGACAAGGCTTGGCAGGATAACTGCTAACACGTCGCCAAGTGGATAATGGTAATAGCGCGACAGCCAGTAGGCAAGCTTGAGCATGTCCGAGTCCAAAATAGGCTCAGCATCTAGACATTTATTAATAGGTTTAATTTTATTAACAGGTACGCTGCTATCGTCTTGTGAAATATGAGCAATCACAATGCCAATCAGAGTCTGACGACCAAACGGAACCTCAACACGGCTGCCAATTTGCGGTATCGCACTGTCTGGCAACGCAAGCATATCAGCTGGTAAGCTATAGTCAAACACCCGATAAAGGGGAACGGGCAGAGCAACTTGTACCAACATAAATGGCTTCGCAGTCTTATTAGGTGAATATGAGATCAGAATAATAGAACGGAGACCAATAAGCTTAGCATGATGCTAAGCTTATGGTGATATAACTTATAGGCTGTTGCTAAAATTAGCACCTAATACTAAGCATCAAATATCATCTTATTCGATATAAAGAATAGACTCAATTTCTACCACACCACCTTTAGGTAGAGCAGCTACTTGGACGGCAGCACGGGCAGGATATGGCTCGCTTAGATTGGCGACAAACACTTCGTTCAAGACAGCAAAATCACTCAAGTCAGTTAAAGATACATTGAATTTGACCACGTCATTTAGACTACCACCAGCGGCTTCACAGATAGCTTTGATGTTTTCAAATACTTGCTCAGCCTGTGCTTTAAAACCTTCTCTTAGCTCCATCGTGTCAGGATCGAAACCAAGCTGACCTGAGATATAGACAGTATTGCCGACTTTTACAGCTTGTGAATAAGTGCCGACCGCTGCAGGTGCTTTATCAGTTTGGATGGTTTGACGAGTCATGGGGTGTCCCTTTTATATTTTATGTGAGTGATTCATTGCTACTAGAATAGCAGTTCTATTTTAGCTATTTGCATCACGACTATAGCAGTGATGCAAATGTGCTTATTATAATTGATATAACCGTATAATGTTAGGGAAACCTAGCAGCGAGCGTAGTTCACGGATACCCTGTGCTAAGTGGTTGCGACTACGTACCACGATATGAATGATTGTGTCAGTATTGCGAACATCAACGGTTTCCACACCCATGTTGAGCTGGCGTAAGTGATAGATAACTTCACTGATTTGCTCGTCACTAAGCGCAATAGAGAGCTTTAAATAAGCAGGAAAACGAATCTTACCGCTGTTTTTTAAGTCATGCTCGCCGATGTCGCCTTGTTTGACTGCATTGTCATTGCGCCAACGTAACTGGATCACCTGATAAGGATTGTCTTTTCGGATATCGTCCAGTGAGAAGCACTTATGACGATGGACGACCAAACCATGACGTGATAAATGCCCTACGATAGGGTCGCCATATATCGGATGACAGCAATTAGCAAAATCAAGCTCGACGCCAGCAGCATTTGCAATTAGCTGTTGCGGTTGGGTCATGTCATCGCTATGTACTTTTGCCTGTAGGTCGCTTAGTTCGTCGCTAAACAAACGTGTCACGACTAATTGAGGAAGTAGCGTACCTGAGCTTATTTGTTCAAATAACGCATCTTTTTCTGTCAGACCGCGCCATTCAGTCAGGTCTTTCCAGTCTGCATCTGTCAAGTCATCAAAACTTTTCTGATGCGTTCGGAGTGCACGATCTAAGGCTTGCCTGCCATGGTGTTGTTTATCAGCGACAGATAAATCTTTAAACCAACGTAAAATCTCTTCACGGGCTTTGTTAGTCACTACAAATCCTAACCACTCAGCTTTTGGTTCTGAGTGACTGTTTACTTCTATCTCAACGGACTGTCCATTTTTTACCACGGTGCCGAGCTTTGCAGCTTTACCATCGATATTTGCACCAACGGCCACGTTACCAATCATAGGCCCGACCGCGTAGGCAAAATCTAGAGCGGTTGCCCCTTGAGGAAGCTCGTAAGCACGCCCTTGAGGACTGTAGCAAATGATTTTACTAGAATGCAGATAATCCATCAGCTCATTGATGGTAGAGACTGCTGCTGAGAAATCAGGACTGTTTTCATTCAGATTATCTTCATCGACTAAATCTTTCATGTTGCGCAATGACGCTTGGATAACCGACTGACTAACATCAGACGCGTGTTCTGCCCCGATGACACCAAGTCTTGCAGCGCTCTGCATTTGCTTAGTCAATATAGTGACCTTTACCACGTCATTGTCACGCTCATAGATGAGGGTGAGGGATTGGTTACCACCTGGTAGCGGACGACGAATATTGTCCGCAATATGGGTATCATCAATCTGATATTTTTTGATTAAGTAATAGGCCAGCTTGTCGCAGGCTTCGATATTGTCGAGGACGATTTCAAACGCATAATGGCGCAGTAATGCATTAATCTCACCGCGATTGCGGAAAAATTGACGATATATGACCACGCGATTGTCCAATACCTTGACCAGACCATTGAGATCCAAGTTATTTAGCACGATACTCAAATAACGATGAATGGACTCTCTTTGAAAGTTTCGTCCAAGCCCATGCTGTAGCAGTTTATCAGACAGTTTATTGTACATATCGGAGTCTAAATTGCGATAACACAATACTTCGATATAGTCAGCAATATCATTCAGACCCATTAATCGGGCAAATGGCACATAAAAATCTAAGGTTTCTTGAGCTGTGGTGCGCTGCTTCTCAGGCCGTACCGCATCAAGCGTAGACATATTATGTAGACGGTCAGCAAGCTTGATAATGAGTACACGCGGGTCAGCGAGGGTAGCGGTCAGAATTTTATGAAAGGTGGCTGCTTTATTCTGCTGCTTGTTATGCGAAGAGGACTTTAGCTTGGTCACACCATCGACCAGTCTTGATACAATTTCGCCATAACGCTGCTTGATTTGCTCATCACTGACTTCGGTGTCTTCGACCGTATCATGCAAAATTGCTGCAATGATGGTATCTCGATCTAAGCGAAAGCCCGCTAGTATCTCAGCGACAGCGATTGGATGCGTGATATAAGGTTCCCCTGATTTGCGCTTGTCTTTAATGTGCGCAATATCTCCGAACTCACAAGCATCAACAATATCACGGCGCTCAGCAGCAGTGAGATAACCTACCGAACGTAGTAAATTATATTGAGCATCATCGACGAGGTGATGACTGAGTTTGGGTAGGGTTTGACTCATAAAATGATGATCCTATTTTCCATGACCTACTTGTTGGGCCACTTACCGAAGCAAATGGAGGCTAAATAATGACCTACCATACAAAACTTAAGGATGAGTACGCCATTCTCTAATTAATCGCAAATCGCTTTCAATGTCAACTGATAAGCGTGTGGGCGATGAAAAAATTTCACTCAGTGGTCTATTTTGGGGATAAATGGTGACCAAAATAGCCAATACATTATTATTACAACCAAAAAACCACAGCCTATGCTGTGGTCTCTATAGTTGAACAAGATGTGTATTTATTTTATAAAAACACGATTGGCTTTATAAAGTACATCTTATCAAAACAGCTTATTAGAAGCTGTGGTCGCCTGACAATGCTAAATCTAATGAGCTAGTAGCAAAATTATGCTCTGGCTGATTTAGGATGTCGCGTGTGATTTTGCCAGCGGCAATTTCACGTAGTGCCAATACTGTAGGCTTGTCGTTATCAACGTCAACCAACGGCTCGGCAATACCTTTGGCCAATTGACGGGCGCGTTTGCTTGCGACCAAAATTAGCTCAAAGCGATTATCAACATTATCCAAACAATCTTCAATCGTCACTCGTGCCATAAATAGCTACCTCGGTTGTTTTTATTAGTAACGGACCTTGCCCGCCACTCAATAAAAATAATATCAAAAATATAAAGGGGGATAGCTAAATATTATAGCATTTTTTGCCAAGTCGCGTAGTTGCTTTTTATATCTACTTACGAGATTAGCTGCTTGTGCGTAGTTTACTCTTCTACCTGAGTGTTTAGCAAGTTGCTAATCGTGCGATGATAGCGCTGCTGCTGACGACTAAGTGTCTGCCTGTCGGCCACGATAATGGCTTTTAGCTCAGCTAAGGCGACATCAAAATTATCATTGATCACTACATAGTCAGCATTCACATATTGTGCCATTTCGGTGACCGCGCCAGCTAGACGGTGCTCTATAACTTCTACAGAATCCTGCGCGCGAGTTGAGAGACGTTGACGTAATGTCGCAATGCTAGGTGGTAGAATAAAAACCATAATGGCATCGGGAAAGATATTTCTGATTTGCGTCGCGCCTTGCCAGTCAATCTCCAAAATAACGTCAATACCCGCTGCTAGCTGGGTACGGACACTTTCCTCTGACGTGCCATAATAGTTACCAAATACTTCAGCATGCTCTAGAAATAGACCCGCATTGATACCATTGGTAAAACTATCGGTATCTGTGAAATGATAGTGCTGACCATCAATCTCGCCTGGACGTGGTGCGCGAGTGGTGTGAGAGACGCTGACAGTCAAGTCATTGGTGGTCGCAAGCAATTGCTTAACCAGTGAGGTCTTGCCAGTACCTGAAGCGGCAGTAACGATGAATAATGAACCTGTCATACAATTTATCCTAATAGAAGGTGTCTTGGTAACTTGTAAAATGTATTGTAATAAATGCGTATTGATAAAAGTTAAGCAGTGCCTCAGTCGAAAACAAAGACTGGAAAAAATAAAAAACGCCATCATGTATGGCGATAGAAATTATAATAGATGCATTATTATAAACTGCTTTTATACAAGTTAAAGCTGGTTTTGCAATATGTCATAAGCATGCTGAGGTTTGCCTACAAAATATTGCTATGAGTAGACAGCAATTTTAGAGAGCGATAAAAGCAAATTATGCTAAAGTAGAGCATTGATTTTGCCCTAACTTTTGAATAAAAAATTCAAAAATACGTTTTAACTATAAATTATCCAATGATAGGCCTTTTTATGCAAATTTATCTTGCCAATCCCCGTGGATTTTGTGCTGGTGTGGACCGTGCAATTGCGATTGTTAATGAAGCATTGACGCGTTTCGAGCCGCCCATTTATGTCCGTCATGAAGTTGTGCATAATAAGTTTGTGGTGTCAGACTTGGCCAATCGTGGTGCGGTATTTGTTGAAGAGCTTCACGAAGTGCCAGACGGCTCTATCGTTATTTTTTCCGCTCATGGGGTCTCCAAAGCAGTTGAAGATGAAGCTGAGCGCCGAGATTTGACGGTGTTTGATGCAACATGCCCGTTAGTAACTAAAGTACACATCGAAGTAGCAAAGTTTGCACAAGATGGGATGGATGCAGTGTTAATTGGACATGCAGGACACCCAGAAGTCGAGGGTACTATGGGGCGCTTTAATCGTCGCCATGGTGGGCAGATTCATCTGGTCGAAGATGAAGGTGATGTGGCCGCATTGACTGTACAAGATGCTGAACGCTTGGCATTTGTGACTCAGACAACCTTGTCGATGGATGATACTGCGCGCGTCATCGATGCGCTGCGTGAAAAATTTCCTAGTATCCAAGGCCCTCGCAAAGATGACATTTGCTATGCTACTCAAAACCGCCAAGATGCGGTAAAAGATTTGGCCAGTCGCTGTGAAGTAGTCTTGGTAGTTGGTTCGCCAAACTCATCAAACTCCAATCGCTTGCGTGAGCTGGCTGAGCGTATGAATTGCCGTGCGTATTTAATCGATAATGCCAGTGAGATGGACAAGCGTTGGTTAGATGGTGTGCAGAGTATAGGCGTGACCGCTGGTGCATCCGCGCCCGAAGTGTTGATCCAAGAAGTATTGCAACAGCTGCAAGACTGGGGTGGTGATCTGCCTAGTGAGCTATCTGGTATTGAAGAAAATGTGACGTTTAGTCTGCCAAAAGCATTGCGGATTCCTGTCACTCAGGTTGGTAAGTAACTAATATTCGTGTTTGTATTTATATTTGTATGAACAATCATTGATATGGATAAGGTCGCATGAAAGAACCAAAAGCCAGATTTGTATTGGCAGAGGCCACGCTCGCTGAAGTCAACAAGCAACTAAAACTCAATATGCTAGTGATGGCAGCAGTGGTTTTCGTATTGTTTATGAATATCATGAAGTTTATGGCAGAAAAAAGCTTTTTCTACGCGATGCTCGCAGTAGTTATGATCTGTTTGCTATTTTTCATACAAAAGGCTCGCCGTATTCTCACGCTAAGAAAACAAGAGCTTATCCATAAATAGAAAGTACAAGCCTAAATAAAAAATACAGATGAAAGTGCCAAATATAGGATAGCTATGACTGCTTATTACAAATTTATTAAACGAGAATTACAAGAAGACGGTGTTAGTGTGGCGCATTATCAGCCAACCAAGCATGCACAAGGTGCTTGGAATGAGCATGAGCAGCACATGGCGCCAGCAACAGGCCTATTAACAGCCGAGATTAACAGCTTCGCGCCGCAACCTAATACTCGTATCGCACGTGTGAGCCTCGATATCTTGGGGCTAATACCGCTTGACGATTTTACTATCACTACTCGCTGTATCCGACCAGGCAAGACTATTGAGCTGGTCGAAGCGGTCATGAGTAGCCGTGGGCGCGATGCTATCATTGCAAGAGTATGGCGACTGATTACTCAAGATACCAGCGAGATTGCCGGACTTGAAGATCAACCAGCAGAATATAAACCTGAAGAACTACCAGTTTGGGAAGGTATGAAAGGCTGGCCGGGCGGTTTTATTGAAAGCGTAAGTCTAGTAGCGACAGAAGACCGTCGTGCTGGTCGCGGTATGGTATGGATTACCAATGATCTCGACATGATTGAAGGCGAGCCGACTGATGATTTGGTGCATCTATTAGGTATGGTCGATACTGCCAATGGTGTTGTACCAAGATTAGGTCTTGGTTTATCTAAGTTAGAGTGGATGTTTCCCAATACTGATTTGCAAATCCATATGCATCGCTCGCCAAAAGGTCGCTGGCTGGGTATCGAGGCTGTACAACAATATGGCGATGATGGTATCGGATTGACCAGTGCGGTATTGCACGATGTATACGGCCCTTTTGGTCGTAGTGAGCAAATCCTTACTATTCGTCCGATGCCACGTTAAAAAACTAAGAGTCAGTCAGGCCATAGTTTTGTAAAATAAAACGATGTGTTGCAATCAATTAATTATACAAATAATAGAGAAATGGTTTTAATAGTAGCTAACAAGACAATATTACTAAAAAGATAATATTACTAACAGGCCGATGTTAATCGACATAGAGGTTACTATGAAAACCCATACTCAATTTTCAAAAAAGCTGACGACTCTCTGGGATATATTGATAGAAGCATATTCAGAATAGTTGCTATCGTTTGCGCTTTGATTGCTATGTCAGAAAACGACCGAGCAATTAAATGACGAAGCAAGTAAATAACCGAGTAAGCAGATGACTGATACCAGAACACCGCCTTGGTAAACAAGCGCGGTGTTTTTTATGGAATAAAGCTTTTGAGCTTGAATTTTTTCTCAATGCCCCTATTAGTATAGACAGTTTAACGGTATTACATACGGCAAGTTCTCTAACATTATGAGAACGGCTTTAGTGAGTGTATCGTTATCTGATAATAGGTCTTTCATAGAATTTAAAGGAGTTTTTATGAGTGAAGCAACTCAAGCTGAAGGTCTGAATCCAGAATTAAAAAAACATACGTTTGAAGCGGAAGTGGCGCAGTTACTGCATTTGGTAACGCATTCACTATATTCTAACGCTGATATTTTTGTCCGGGAGTTGGTATCTAATGCGTCGGATGCTTGTGATAAGTTGCGCTTTGAAGGCACAAATGATGATAGCCTTTATGAAGATGATGGCGAATTAAAAATCCGCATCGCTGTTGACGAAGCCGCCAAAACCATTACCTTTACCGACAATGGTATTGGTATGAACGAAGCCGATGCAATCGAAAACTTAGGCACGATTGCTAAATCAGGCACCAAAGCATTTTTGGACAAATTGTCTGAATCACAGAAACAAGACGGACAATTGATTGGTCAGTTCGGTGTTGGTTTTTACTCAGGTTTTATCGTGGCTGATACCATCAGTGTTGAATCACGCAAAGCGGGTGAGCCTGCGGATAAAGGCGTGCGCTGGGTATCAGATGGTACTGGTAGCTTTACTGTTGAGCCTATTACCAAAGACACGCGCGGTACGGCGATTACTCTGCATCTAAAAGAAGAATATAGCGAGGGCGAAGATAACTACTTAGATCGCAGCAAAATCAAGCGCTTGGTTAATAAATACTCTGACCATATCAGTTTGCCGATTCAGATGCGTAAAGAGATCTGGCAAGAAGATGTAAAAGAAGACGAAAACGACGACACGCCTGCTGGTGGCGAGATGGTACTCACTGATGAGTGGGAAACAATCAATAAAGCCAGTGCACTGTGGACGCGCTCAAGCTCTGAAATTGAAGATGATGAGTATGTTGATTTTTATAAGAATATTTCTTATGACATGGATGCGCCGCTTACTTGGACGCATAACCGTGTAGAGGGTCGCGTACAGTATACGCAGCTACTATATATCCCTAAAAAAGCGCCAGTCGATCTATACACTCGTGAGCAGCAGCATGGTCTAAAGCTTTATGTGAAGCGCGTCTTTATCATGGACGAAGCTGAGCAATTGCTACCGATGTATTTGCGTTTCGTGAAAGGTGTGATCGATTCAGCAGACTTGCCATTGAACGTGAGCCGTGAGCTACTACAAGAATCACGTGATGTAAAATCTATTCGTGATGGTAACGCTCGCCGTATCTTAACCTTACTCGCAAGCCTTGCGAATAGCGAAGACAGTGACAAGCAAGAGAAATTTGCCCAGTTCTATGCAGAGTTTGGTGATGTCATCAAAGAAGGTCTAGGCGAAGACGCAGGCAATCAAGAACGTATTGCTAAGCTATTGCGTTATGCTACCAGCACGCAAGACGGTCTGGTGACAAGCTTTGAAGATTATAAAGGTCGTATGAAAGAGGGTCAAAAAGCCATCTATTACCTCACAGCTGATAACCTAGCCGCTGCGAAAAATAGCCCGCAACTTGAGCTATTCAAGAAAAAAGGCATCGAAGTTATCTTGATGACTAGCCGTGTTGATGAATGGGCAATGAACTTCTTGACCTCATTCGATGAGACACCGCTGCAAAACATCGCCAAAGGCGCAGTAGATTTAGGCGACTTGCAAGATGAAGCAGAAAAAGCGGAAGCAGAGAAAGCACAAGAAACGCTAAAGCCAGTAGTCGATAAGCTAAAGGCTGCGTTGGGCGAGCGTGCTAAAGACGTCAAAGTGTCTACTCGTTTAGTCGATAGTCCAGCTTGTTTGGTTGTAGGTGAAGGTGAGTTATCGCCACAAATGATTCAGATGCTACAGCAAATGGGTCAGGATGTACCAGCAAGTAAGCCAACGCTAGAAGTAAATCCTGATCATCCACTCATTAAGAAGCTTGAGAGTAGTGAGCAATTCGATGATCTAGCACAAGTGATCTTTGATCAGGCATTGTTAGCAGATGGCGGTCAGCTAGACGATCCAGCCGCTTACCTAAAACGCGTCAATGAGCTATTGATGAGATAATGTTTAGTAATTAGCAAAAAAGGGAGGCTTTATATAAGAGGCCTCCTTTTTTATTTGAATTTTTGGCCAAATTTTAGTGAATTTTACAAATCAGCCTTATCCTCTTAACCGACAATCCGTTACAATCGCGATAGATTAGCGAGCTAGAATATTAGGCAGTGCTAGTCATCTTCTATAATCACTCCATCGTGAATTCAATATAAATCGATGTCTGCATGCTGTACAAAAAATCGTCAACTGATTGCACCGCGCGGCTGTTACATTAAGATAATTATCATTGAGTCATTTTATTTTTCTCGACTGGCTAGAGGTCTAAGTCTTTGTCACTTACGTCGTTAAAAACCGTCTCGCTTCAGCGTTTTTCGCTCAATTTCGCTGCCAATATTATTGCAACCTTGTGGATGCTAGTGGGCTCAACACGGGCTTTTTCTTGGGTTAAACCCACTTTTGTACAGTTTGCCGTATTTGCGCTATTGGCGCTTGGTAGCAATGTCTTATTTTCATGGTTAGCTGCTGAAAGCGGCAGCATATTTAATGAGCAAGGATTGGTCAGTTATTTGATCTGGCCGATGATTATTTTGCTTGGTGGTATCATTTTGGCTCGGCGAGCGAGCAACCAAGCATTGGTATTTGTACCAGTAGTACTGTGGTTGGTCGCTGATACATTGTCAGCCCTATTACAGAGCTTGGTGCAGTTTTTTGGTAGCTATGGTTGGTTGCCAAATTGGAGTTATTCGTTCTTACCAGTACTGTTTTTAGTATTGTTCTTATGGCAAACGCTAGCGTTACTTTGGATATTTTCCCGACGTCTGCGCATACCATGGTGGGAGCGAATCATTGTATTGGTCGGTGCGGTAGCGTTGCTGACTATCTGGCAGCGTAATGTCGCAGATCAGCCGATCTTTAAACAAATACCTATAGAGCCTGTACTAGAAGAGGCGGCATTGTATCAGCAGCCACGTTTGTTACAGCAAGCATTGGATAGTATAGACCCGAGTATCGATGGCAAAACCGACTGGTACTTTATGGGAGTCGCAGGATTCTCTGATCAAAACGTCTTTCGTTCTGAGATTAATAAGGTGCGCGAGCTGTTTGACGTGCGCTTTGGTACCAGCGGGCATTCACTATCGCTGATTAATAATACTTATAGTTGGCTAGATGAACCAATCGCTACTAAGACCAGCATTTTGCGCGGCTTAAAGAAAATCGGTCAGCAGATGAATGCTGATGAAGATGTGTTGTTCCTGACGTTGTCTTCACATGGTAATCAAGATATCGTCCAGTTGGCAAATCCGCCGCTTGCGATGGATAATTTAGATGCTACATGGTTGCGTGACGCGCTAGACGCATCTGGTATCCGCTGGCGTGTGATTGTGGTGTCTGCCTGCTACTCAGGTTCATTTATTGACGAATTGGCATCGCCAACCACGGTAGTGATTACTGCATCAGCCGCTGACAAAGCATCATTTGGCTGCACCAACACAGCTGAGATGACCTATTTTGGTCAAGCATTTTTTTCTGAAAGTTTACGAGGAAATACCAGTTTTGAGTCAGCTTTTAAGGATGCCAGTATACGGGTCAATGAGCGTGAGAGCGCTATGGGTTTTGAGCCATCGGAGCCGCAAATGGTCATTGGTAGCTTAATGGAGACAGCATTGCCTGCATTTGAGCAAGTATTGTTTGATAAGGCGCACCCATCCGTTGCTAGTATTACAAATAATGCTACTTCTACAACAGTTAATACTCTACCTGACAATGCTACTAATATATCGGTAGACGAAGTAGAGATAGCCGCTGAATAGCTAAATAAATATAAAGTATGATTTGGCATTTAATGAATGCCAATATCAGATTTACTATTAGATGATGAGCATTTATTAAACATCGTCATTGGTTCTATTTTGAATAAAAGGATATCACTCATGCAAAATTCTTATAGTCATAGTTTATCTACCAATAAGCAGCTTACCCAAAAAAGTGTGAATCGTTGCTTTAACGGTGAGCAGCATTATTATAGTCACGAGTCGACATCTACCAAAACCTCTATGACGTTTAGTATTTATCTACCTGATGAAGCCTTGGCTGGACGACGTTGTCCTGCGATATTGTATCTATCAGGTTTGACATGTAATGCCGATAATGTCACTCATAAAGCGCATTTTCAGCAAAAATGCAGCGAGCTTGGTATGATACTTATCGCACCTGATACTTCACCTAGAAGTAGTGAAGACAGCGATGTACCAAACGACGATCGCTATTTTGTCGGGCAAGGCGCTAGCTATTATGTTGACGCGACTCAAGCGCCGTGGTCAGACAATTTTAATATGCAAAGCTATATTGTCGATGAGTTATATGACTTACTACGTTCAGAGTTCCCAATCCATAGCATCGGTGTCACAGGGCACTCAATGGGTGGTCATGGTGCTCTGTTGTTAGGATTTAAGTTCCCAAGTAAGTTTGTCAGCGTATCGGCTTTATCGCCAGTATGCGCAGCTAGTGAATCTGCATGGGGGCAAGCTGCCTACACAGAGTACTTCGGTGATGATAAGTCTCTATGGGCGCAAGCGGATGCCTCACAGATGATTGAAAAGGTTGGCCAGCAGTATTCGAGCATTTTGGTTGATCAAGGCGCAGCTGACAATTTCTTAGCAGAAGGTCAGCTACAGACTTCTAAACTACAAGATGCTTGTGCAAAAGCCAAACAGCCCTTAACATTACGCTACCAAGCGGGGCATGACCACAGCTATTATTTTATCCAAACAGTGATTAATGATCATATCGAACATCATTGGCATATGGCTCAAATGAGCTAAGATGTCCTGCAGATGACCGTGATACATTTTTCGCTATTCCATTCATGCTCAACAGGTAATTTTTATGGCAAGTTATCAAGATTTGACAGCTTCTAAGCCAAAGAATAAGTCAGCAGATACGAGCTCTACAAAAGCGACTATGCAGGCTGATATGGATGCTGCTCTACAAAACAAACAACGTAGCAATGATTATAATGATGAAGTTTCTCAAATTAAGTCAGACGAGTTGATTGCAAAAACCGTCAACGACGCTGGCGATAGAGTACTTGATGATGTGCAAATATCTCGCGTGATAGAGATGGCGTGGGAAGATAGAACGCCATTTGGCGCTATAGAGCATAGCTACGGTCTCGATGAGACTGGGGTTATCAAACTCATGCGCCAAGAGCTAAAGCCATCATCTTTTCGCTTATGGCGTCAGAGAGTGAGCAATCGTGCTACCAAGCATGAGGCAAAGCGCTCTTTCGAAGTTGGCCGTGCTTATTGCAAAACACAATATAAGCAGCGTTAAATAATTAAGTATTTAATATCAGTACATAAAGGGCTTGCAGTATAGGTGAGCCGCTTGAAATTTTCTTTGTAATTTATCAATATCTTATATAAACATGAATTAGGTAGCTCAATTATGAACAGTCCTGCTAAACCTTATCTTATTGCACCGTCGATACTCTCAGCTGATTTCGCGCGGTTGGGCGAAGAAGTGGAGAAGGTACTAGAGTCGGGTGCCGATGTGATTCATTTTGATGTAATGGACAACCATTACGTACCTAATTTGACGTTTGGTAGCATGATTTGTAAGGCGTTGCGTGACTATGGTGTTGAAGCGCCAATTGATGTGCATCTGATGGTTTCACCTGTCGATAGTATGATTGAGCAGTTTTTGGAAGCGGGTGCTAGTATCATTACCTTCCATCCTGAAGCTAGCGCTCATATCGATCGCTCACTTCAACTTATCAAAGATGGCGGTGCAGAGTGTGGCTTGGTATTGAACCCAGCAACGCCGCTGCATTATCTTGATTATGTCATGGATAAAGTAGATCAGATTTTATTAATGAGTGTGAACCCGGGCTACGGTGGACAGTCGTTTATCGATAGTACGTTAGATAAAGTTCGTCAGGTACGTCAGCGTATTATTACTAGTGGCCGAGATATTCGATTGGAAGTTGATGGCGGTATCAAAGCTAGTAATATACGTGCGATTGCTGAAGCAGGCGCTGATATGTTTGTCGCGGGTTCTGCAATCTTCAATCAAGAAGACTATAAAGCGGCTATCGATGAGATGCGCGCAGAGTTGCTATTAGCCAACAACAGCTAGCGAGTGTTGTATGGTTAATAAACGCTATTAGCCATACAATAATAATATTAGAATGTGCTGTATAACTTATGACTATATAGTTAATCCCATATAAAAGAGCGACAGCGTTAACCTCGCTTGAAGTATCGCATATACATCTGCACTCAGTTGCCTTGTATTTCTTTTAAATTGAGTCAGCTATATATAACGGTCAGTCGCGTAAAGGTGAAATATGGACACAAATAATTCTAGCAGTTCAACAGAACCTTCTGTGCAAACAAGTTCTCATGAGACGTTGAATCAGCAGGCTAAGCAATCACTTGCAAGTGAAACACCGCAGCGCAGCTTGGTGCCTAGAGGTATTACCGTTGGCTTAGCGATGTTTGCACTTGTACTTAGTTTGGCAGGTTATGGCTTTCGCCTGATGGTGGGTGATGATGTCGGAACAGTGCTGCGCCATGCTGCGGTCATTGTGCCTGCGTTTATGTTAGGTATTCCGCTATTTTTTTGGGTGGGTTCTCGCATACTCAATAAAGTCAAAGGCCTGCATATCGAGAGTTGGAATGCGATTAGTTTGGGCTATTTGACCTCTTGTATATCGATGCTATGGCTGATGGGTACTTACAGTTAAATTGTTTCACTGTAAATATAAGGCTTTTCTGCGCCTATATCGTTTATTCGCGTCTATATAATATCGTAATATTTTATATTTTTAATCATTAAGCCATGTTCTACAAGCATGACTGGAATTTTATATGAGAATCGTACCAGCCAGTATTGCTAAAATTATCTATCCTAAAGACTTACCAAATGGCTTATTTACCAGCTTAATTATCGCTTGTTTATTAATGGGGTTGGCATCACTACGTCACGGAACCGACTTACAAGGTTGGCTAAATGTCATTGAAAACTGGCTGCTTATGCTGCTGATATTGCCCACTGCGACGGCCACCGTTGCACTGCCATTTAAGTATCGTGATCCTAGCCTTGAGCTAAAGCTAGTTTATTACCTTGGAATGTTTGTGGCCTTCTTATTTACATTAGGAAAGTTACGTTATTGGCACTAATATATACAAATGACATGGCATTCAAGTTTGCTTTTATAGCGAAGACTTATGTGACAGCCCTTGAATTCCAGTGTTAAAGCGTCCATTGTATGAGTAAGACAGATTTACCCGCGTTACTGTAAGACGATAGATTTGCCGAATGAGTTTATTTTTAAGAAATGACTGCTTTGCAATGACTAGTTTCTCTACCAGTACTAAACGGGATAATAAGGAACACATTAATGCCATACGATATCGATAATGATATAGAAGTAGATAACGAGAGTAGCGATCAATTTGCAGGATTTGCCAAAGAAACCACGTTAGAGCTGGTGGAAGCAGATGATGGTAGGTTGTTGTTGCGTGATGCTGAACAAGACGAAGCGCCGTTGATGACTATTGATTTTTCTGACAAGCTAAAAGAACTACTTGGTAGTGACACTCAGGCGATTGGTCAACATATGATTCATGCTGCGATTCAGGTCATTATGCAAAAGCAAATGAGCAAGTGGCATGCGCATGTATATGATAAAGAACCAATACATTACAGCTAATCTTTGTTTGTCTTTGAGCACCAGTCAAAGCGAATGACTGAAGATATAGCTTAGTAATATTAAACTACAGCCATAAAAAAAGGGTTTATCAATTGATAAACCCTTTTTTTTGTTCAAATAGTACCACTTATAAAATGGAAATTATTTGATTTTAGCTTCTTTGAAGATCACATGCTGGCGTACTTTTGGATCAAACTTTTTGATTTCCATTTTGCCAGGCATAGTGCGCTTGTTTTTAGTAGTGGTGTAGTAATACCCAGTACCAGCTGTTGATACTAATTTAATTTTATCTCTCATGATAGCTTTCCTGTAAATGAGGGGTCTTCAAACGATAGGTACGTGTCTCAAAGAGTGAGTTGCCACAATTAATGTAGCAAAACAGCAGCCTCAATGATGAGAGTCATCACTCAGCTGCTATTTTTAACTTAAACTTTTTGACCTTGTGCGCGTAGATCCGCTAACACTTTATCGATACCAAGTTTGTCAATGATGCGCATACCTTTGGTAGACACACGTAGACGTACAAAGCGGTTTTCAGACTCTACCCAAAAACGATGGTTGTGAAGGTTTGGTAGAAAGCGACGACGGGTTTTGTTGTTTGCATGCGAAACATTATTACCCACCATAGGGCGCTTTCCAGTCACTTGGCAAACTCGAGACATGGCGAACTCCTAATCTATGAGGTATGAGTTTTTCTCATACCAGTCTGGGCAAGTTGCACGTTTTTGCGGCATGGACACAGCAAGCGGCAGCTTTGCACCAAACAAAACTATATGAAGGTTGAGCTGGTTTTGCTGTTATCTAAAGGCAAATAACAGGCTGACCAATTCAGAAAATTTTAAAGCCGACATTTATACCATAAAACAGATGAATACTCAAATATTTTTACAATAACTGTCGAATTAAAGGAGGGCTATTATACCCTGAAATGAGCGCTCTATGTTGTTGATTGTTTAATAGTAAAGATTAATTTTTAGTTGTAAGTTATAAAAAAAGTCAGTAAAGTTGCTGTTATATATTTAATACAATCTGTTAATACACCAGTATTACTGTAAACCTATGTATCATTACCAATCTCTTTTGATTCTGAGTAATGATTTTTTGCTTATTTGCTCAGATAAATTACTGCTCATGCGGAGTCAAAACATGTCATACAGCTCTCTACCCCTTACTTCTAAGTTGTTTCAGCTCACTTCTTTGACTTGCGCATTAGCATTAGCAGGTTGTGGTGGAGGCGGTGATGGTGACACCGTAGACTCTGTTGCACCGGCACCTGATTTGGGGGTTACGCAGCCTGGAACGGATGGTAGTGACGGCGGTGAACAAGTACCAGATGTTGAACCTGATTTTTTCTTACAGAAACTCAGTACATCACCTACTATCATCGAGTTATCTGATGAGCAGGCTATCTTTAATGTTACAGTCAAAGCTGCCGAAGTAGGCTCAGGTGGTGCGATGGTTGGCAAAGCAGTGACATTAAAGGTAGTGAGCTCCGAAACCAACGGTATCACTATCGAAGGTCAGAGCACTCAAGTGACTGATAGTGATGGTAACGCAGTATACACGCTAAAACTTAACCCACAGGCAGTCGCAGATAAAGAGGCGTTAATCGCAAACGGCTTTACCTTAATGGCTACTGCTAATAAAGCGGATGGGACAGCTGTTGCACCGCAGGAGCTGAAAGTCTCCGTTAGTAGAGAAGGTAGTGGTGATGGAACTCAAGTTGTTGAAAGTAAACTGAGCGTTACTCAAAGTCTTGATACAAGCTCTGTCTCCAATAATAAACTGAACCCTTATGGCGATACGGCAGTTATAAGTGTACAGCTGAAAAATGAAAAAGGTGCACTGGTTCCTGATGTCGAGGTCGGTCTCGGTCTGGATCAGACAGACGGTGTCTCTGTCGACGCTGCTAGTCAAACAACTGATTCGACAGGTGTCGCTACTTTTAATCTCAAGATCGATAGTAACTTGCCTGAAGCGACACGTAATAAACTGCTACAAGGTATCGTTTATGCTATCAATATCAAAGAAAGCAGTGGAGCTACTAAGCTTGTATCTGGCAAGCTAGCTGTTGCATTACCTGTTCAAGACTACGATCTAAAAGTTTCAGGAAACTCAACGCAGCTTAGTGCTTATGGGGATACACAGCAGCTGACTATCACTGCTTCGCCTAAAAATACGAGTGTGTCTACCCAGATTGCTGGTGCAAAGGCAACAATCAAGCTAGATAATGCCTCTAAAGGAGTTAGCCTAGCGAGTGAACAGTTGACATTAGATGCTAATGGTCAAGCGACTGTAGCATTAACTATATCGCCAACATTGAGCGCCACTGAACGTCAAGAGCTTGCAGAAAAAGGTATTAGCTACACTATTTTACTCACAGAACCAAACCGTTCGACGTCAACAGCGAGTCCTTCTAGCGTAGTCATTGTTCCAACTGCGGAATACAAAATAAACTTTAATGAAAGCAATAAGAAAGAGCTATCAAGCTCAGGTGGCAGTGCAGTCATTAGTTTCCGCGTTAATGATAGCCGCGGCGGTGTAGTGGAAGGACAAAAAGTAATAGCAAGTTTACCAGCAAGTCTGGCTGCTGCAGGTCTACTAACCTTAGAAAATAACTCAGAACAAACCACTAATGCTAAAGGTGAAGTTAGCTATACAGTACGAGTGCCTAATAATTTGACTGTGTCACAAAAAGCACAGATCGAGAAGGTAGGTAGTTTTGTATTGTCTGCAAATATAACAGAAGCGTCTGGAGTGCCAAGCACTACCAGTAGTGAAAGTATTCGTATCGGCTCCGACATCGGACAAAGCGATATTACATTAACTGCGCAAAGTGTACCTGCAGTTGCGAGTATCTTAGATGAAGAGTTCAAATTACAAATCTTAGGTAAGCGTAAAGATGGTAGCGCTGCAGTCGGTCGTACAGTTAAGCTTGTCATTAATGAAGGATTTGCTACAGGTATTACTATTCAAGGTAACGAACAAACCACAAACAGCAGTGGTGTGGCAGAGTTTACAGTTCGTATCAGTCAAAACCTAACACAAGCACAGCGTGATCAGCTAATAAAAGCAGGTATTGCCTACACGGCAGTATTGACTGATGAAGATGGTACTCAATCCAAAATTATTCAGACAGTAAAAGTTGAACAGCCAGCAACGAGTATACAGTTTGCTTCTATCACAACTCCAGAAGTTAGCGAATTGGGCGGCAGCGGCAACATCGGTGTGAAATTAACCACTAAAGCGAGTAGTGCTCAGCCAGTCAGAGACAAAGCGGTCACTATCCAGCTAGGTGCAAAAGCATTAGAGTACGGTGTCACAGCCACTCAAACCACAGCGACTACAGATTTTAATGGTGAGGCGATTTTTGCTATTAATGTACCTGAAGGTTTGACATCGGTGCAACGAGCAGATTTAAAGAGCACTGGTATCAACTATCAGCTAACTTATGCTGAAAACAATGTTTCTTATAAGTCAGAAATACAGAAAGTAAAAATCACTACGCCTAGCGTTAGTTTAAGTATCTTGAATGCCACCAATAATATCGATAATCAAGCAGGATATATCTTAAACAATGTGGGTAGTACTGCTACCATCCAAGCACAGTTAAATAATCAGTCATCTGGTGAGCAAGTCGCCAATCAAACAGTGAAACTTGTATTTAATAACCCTGAACTAGCAAGCTTGTTAATAGTAAATGGTCAGCTTGGGTCATCAAATATCACTGCTAGTACAGATACTAATGGTTTGGTTAGCTTTAACGTTGTAGTTCCAAACAACTTAAGTGATGAGCAAAAAGAAGCACTCAGCAAACAAGTATTGACAGCTACTCTGACAGAAACATTAACTAGCAAACAACAGCAAGTCAAAATTAAAGTCCAATCGATGACATCGGCCATTTCTATAATTGCTAATCCAGTAAATGCCTTAAACTTGAATGGCGGCGAAACACAGGTTGAGGTAACAGCAAGAGACGGTAAAGGTAATATCGTTGCTGGACAAAAAGTGTTCCTTGCACTACCAGCCTCTATTGCAAGTCAAGGGGTTACCTTAGTGTCAGGTGGTAATCAAACTACTGATGATTCAGGCAAGGCTGTGTTTACTTTGGCAGTACCGAACAGCTTAACTGATGCTCAAAAGACCGCGTTAGGCACAAGCTTTGTGGTGGCATTATCAGCAGCTGATAGTAGCGGAAATATTGTGACGCAGACGAGTACTGTCCGTACTACTGTGCCAAATGGTACGACTGAAAGTCTTACTATTGGTGCAAATAAAGTCGTCAATACCAAAGGTGATACCTTCAAAGTGTTTGTTCGTTTAGAAAATACAGACGGTGCTATTGCCAATCGTCAAGTTACTTTAAACGTTGATGATCCTATAAAAACAGGTGTCAGTATCTCGAACGGTACTGCTACTACCAACAGTGATGGCGTAGCTACCTTTAACCTAACTCTTGAAGATGGGGCGAACGTTAACCAAGCAACGCTAGAGGCTGGTATTCGATTAACAGCGACCACGACCACTGCTGAAAATACTTCATTGGTACAAAACTATATCGTTGCAGTAGATACCGCTACGATCGATAGCTATCAGTTAATAGCGTCTTCTGATAAACCAACACTGACCACGGGCGGTGACCAAACTCAAGCTTCATTTATTGTCACAGACAGTCAGGGTGGTATTCTGACTGGTGTGCCGATACAGTTAAGTATCGAAAATTTAGAGTCAAGCGGTGCCGCGTTAACTACATCTAGTACAGTTATGAGTGATAGTAGTGGTCGGGTTGACGTGGGTGTATTGTTAGCAGCTAACAGTATCAATGCACGCCTCAATCATAGTGTTGTAATCAATGCCAAAATCGTCACGCCACAATATGACGTAGATGGTAATGTCAGCATGCAAGTGCGCGAAGAGAAGTCTTTGAGCTTATCAGCAGTTGGTACAACACTCACCCTTACAGCATCTGAAAAAAATCTAAAAGATAACAGTACAACCACCCTATCTTCTACTTTAACTGATGGGACGGGACTTGCGATTGCTAATGCCAACGTAGAGCTCATTGATAGTGAAGGTAAAGTCATTGTAAGTGGTATGACTACAGATACAGAAGGTAAAGCTAGCTTTACAGTCAACGAAAGTGATTTGAGCTTTGATAGCAATGGTAACTTACGTGTCTTCGTGAGAGCAGTGGGTGAGCGAGAACTGACCACGCAGCGTAGTACCAGTAGCATTGATTTGGTTAAGGTATCGCAAGCGGGTATTAGTTTCATCGATATTGAAGATGTTTACGATGTTAATGAGCAGCAAACTATCAATGTCCAAATTCGTGCTGATAGTCCAGAATTAGCACAAAGTCTGGTTGGTGAGACTATTGAAGTGCAAACGACTATTGGGCAGTTTAATAATGGCAGCGGTAACAATAATGTCATCTTTACAAGAAGAATCAGAGCTACTGATATAGCTGCAAATGGCTATACGATTACAGTTCCTGTGAAGCTAACGTCTGAGTTGGCAGGTACAGCAGTACTAGAGGCTAAAGTACTAGGTATATTCGCTACAGGTACTGCGGGTAGTCTTAAGTATCAAACAACCGTAGACACACGTTTTAGAGCTACTACGCCAGCTAAGGTACTGTTCCAAGCGGTAAGATCAGTTATCACACCAGGTAGCAGTACGGAGCTTGTCGCAACCGTCAAAGATAAAAATGATGTACCAGTCGAAGGGCAGACAGTCGTCTTTAGCCGTGTCTCCGATTCTTCAGCAGGAAGACTGTCTGCGGCAACTGCTATCACTGATAGCAAAGGTCAAGCACGTGTAGTGTATTTGGCAAACGCCAGCTCACCGATTAATGGTGTGACTCTCAATGCTCGACTACTAAACGACCCTAGTAATATTGGCAGCAAGTCTACCAATATTACCGTGTCAAAAGATGCTGTTTATACAACATTGACGTTTGCTAATAAAATATCTTCTGACGACATCTACTACACAGTTAATGGCTCGATATCGGTTATGGATGGCTCAGGACAAGCCGTGGCTAACAAAGAGGTATCTATCAAGTCTTACGCAGTAGAGTATGCACAAGGTCGCGTGTGTCTACTAGATAGTAGTACTTCGTATCAAGGGGCTAATACGGTAGACGGAGAAGGCAATATCAATACGCCGGAACCTAAAACGTTCTCTGAAAAATCTATTGTATTATTACAATCTAACTGGATTACGAGTGAAGACAGCCCAGAATATAACTACATCTTAGATAACGATGATGATGTAAATAACAATGGTGTACTGGATACCATTAACCCAGTTGCTATCATTGGTGGGACATTTGCTGAAGATGGCTATTCTTTTATCACTGACGCAGAAGGACGTGCTGATTTCCAAGTTCGCTATCCTATCCGCTATTCAAACTGGGTCAAAGTAAGGTTCGATGCATCAACTTTCTTAAATGGTAGTGAAAATACCCAAAGCCTGAACTACTCGTTACCATACTTGGATGGTGACTTGGATATCGTTGATGATACCTTATTCAGCCCTTGGGTGGCAGATGCTAGCCCGTTTGGTCCAGGTAATGCAACTTGTGTGAATAGCTTGAGTGTTAATATCGATGCCGAAAAAGATACTACGAAAGTGATACTGTCACCGTATCAGCAAAGCTATGCAGTATCGATCAATGGTGTCAGTCCAAATGCACAATCGCAAGGTTATAACAGTTATATTTTAGACTTTAATCAAGCGTTTGAATTAGGTGCTACGTTAGGCGTCGTGAGTAATGGAGCAGGTTTTACCAGAACTATAAAAGTCGAATAACATTGCCAAATACTGAAAAGTAATATTTTAAAACCCCCAACCCTATGTTGGGGGTTTTTAGTTTGTCCTTTCAAATAACCAAATCACCTTAAATAACCAAAAACAACCAACTCGCTCAGCAAAGTATTGCAAAAAAGATTAAAATAACCGGTTTACTATGCTGTCAGCGATTTTTCAGCGATAAGTCATCATCTTTTATATTGGGCAAATTATGTCAGACAACACTAAAACGGTTTCATTATCGACCATAGCTTCTCAGAGCAAACAGATTCCTAGCGCTATTGATACAGCCACGCTGCTCATCAAATGCAAAGATCAGGCAGGTATCGTACAGGCAGTTTCTGAATTTATTCATCGTTATGGTGCTAATATCATTACGCTTGATCAGTATTCAACGGCGCATGAAGGCGGGCAGTATTTCATGCGTTTAGAGTTTGCTTTGGCAGGATTGAGCGATATTATCGAGAATTTTGAAGCCAGCTTTGCGCATACGGTTGCTAAGCGCCACGACATGGACTGGCGTCTACATAACAATGCAACGAAGACCAAAGTCGGTATTTTGGTGTCTAAGTTTGATCATGCGTTGTTAGATTTATTATGGCGACATCAGCGTGGATTGCTCGATTGCGAGATTACTTGCGTGGTCAGTAACCATCCTGATTTGAAGCAAGCAGTACAAAATTTTGGCATTACTTTCCATCATGTGCCAGTGACCAAAGACAATAAGTTCGATGCAGAAGAGCAGATTCATAAGTTGATGGCAGGTAACGACTTATTAGTATTGGCGCGCTACATGCAGATTTTGTCATCAGATTTTGTCAAACGCTGGCCGATGCAGATTATCAATATTCATCATTCATTCTTGCCTGCGTTTGTGGGTGCAGATCCTTATCGTCAAGCTTATGATAAAGGTGTTAAGCTTATCGGCGCAACTGCGCATTATGTCACAGCTGAGCTTGATCAAGGGCCTATCATCGAGCAGGATGTACACCGTGTGACGCATCGCCAAGGGGTGACAGAATTGCGTGCTATCGGCCGTGATATCGAACGCAACGTATTAGCACGTGCTGTAAACTGGCATGTGCAAAACCGTGTGATTGTAGCGGGTAATAAGACAGTCGTATTTAACTAAGAAAAATGAGTAGTGAGTCGGCTAAGAATAGAAAAAGGCGGTCAGTAACTATTGTTGCTGACCGCCTTTTTATGATGTGATATTTTATAGGAGCATTTCTAAGACGAACTTGCTACCAACAAAGCCAATGGCTAATAGGATAAAGGCATAAATAGTGATATTGGCCGCACGTTTGCCTCGCCAGCCTGCACGCCAGTTACCGAATAGTAGTACACCAAATAATAACCACGACAGTAGACTAAAAACAGTCTTATGCACGATATGCTGTGCCATCAAGTCTTGTACATAGATAAACCCAATCCCCAGTGCGATACTGAGCAATACAAAGCCTACCAACAGCATATCGAATAATAAACTCTCCATACTTTGCAAGGAGGGTAGCTTATTGACCCAAAAGCGGTGAATGGTATGATGCTTGAGCTCACGTATTTGTAGACGTAGAAATAGCGCTTGTACCGCCGCCATCAGCAGCACACAATAGGCAGCCAATGATAATATGATATGAATTTCAAGCCCAATACTGACATTAGTGAGCGGTTGATAAGGGGCGCGGCCGACATAGCCGACAGTCATACCTATTAGGGCGGTGGGTGCAGCCAAAATACCAAGGCTAAGAATAGGGCGATATAAACAGAACAACAGATAAAAGAATAAGAAAAATAAACTGGTCAGACTGATTATATTGAACAAGTTGAAATTTAAACCATACAGCGTCACAACGTATGGATATAGCAGTACCGCATGTGCAGCCATACCGATGAGCAACAAGCCCAAACTGAGGCTTTTGTGGATAGGTTTGTCCTGAACCAGCGCCCAACCAATATGGATGCTGGCTAAGATATAAGCCATGCTAGCAAGTAAGAATGCAAAGTGCACAGATAAAAAGCCTCATCTTATACTGAGCATAAACTGCCGCTCAATGTGTCGCTAAAGTGGTATTATCAGAATGATTAGAATAATCGTCCAATTTATCATAAAATGGGTGCCAATTGAGCACCATCTTGCTTATAACTTATAAATGATCAGCAGTGCTGCATAGCGCAAAAAGTAAAATATATCATCTATAAAAAGTTGACTACAATTATAAGCGCTGTGTCCTTTGCGAAACGACTATAAGTTTTGAGCCATGTTAATGCTATAGTATTGATAATATAATTCTTTTATCATGTCCCTTGTCATGCAATATCCTAATATCTTATAGCGTATCCTAATATTATTTATGAACCATTTTAATGGTTTGATTTAGAGTTATTTTAATTGCGTATTATTTAATTGAAAACCATTTTAACTGAGAGTTATTTATGTTTGATACCTTAACAGAACGCTTATCGTCGAGCCTACGTAACATCGTCGGTACCGGGCAGTTGACCGAAGACAATATCAAAGATACGTTACGTGAAGTGCGTATGGCGTTGTTAGAAGCTGATGTGGCGTTGCCTGTCACTCGTGATTTTGTAAAACGCGTAAAAGAACAAGCGCTTGGTGCTGAGGTGCTAAAAGAGTTAGCGCCAGGTCAAGCGTTTGTAAAAATCGTACACGACGAGCTGACCGAAATGATGGGCAGCGCCAACCAACAGTTAGAGATGACAGGTAAACCGCCGGTTGTCTATTTGCTAGCAGGTCTACAAGGTGCAGGTAAAACGACTACAGCAGGTAAGTTGGCCAAATATCTACAAGAGCGTCAAAAGAAAAAAGTCATGCTAGTCTCTGCCGACGTCTACCGCCCAGCAGCTATCAAACAGCTGGAGCAAGTAGCCGGTCAAGTGAATGCTAAGTTTGTGAACTCAAGCACAGATGAGAATCCAATTGATATCGCAAAGCGTGCGATAGAAGAAGCCAAAATCCAATATCAAGATATTCTGATCATTGATACCGCTGGTCGTCTACATATCGACGATACCATGATGGATGAGATTAAGGCGCTAACTGCTGCGGTTAATCCATCTGAGACGCTATTCGTTGTCGATGCCATGACGGGTCAAGATGCCGCCAATACCGCAAAAGCCTTTAATGATGCGTTGCCGTTGACGGGTGTTATCTTAACTAAGACTGACGGTGATGCTCGCGGCGGTGCGGCGCTTTCTGTACGCGCTATCACCGGTAAGCCAATTAAGTTCTTGGGTCGCGGTGAAAAACTAGACGAGCTAGAGCTGTTCCACCCTGAGCGTATCGCGCAGCGTATCCTAGGTATGGGTGATGTACTGAGTCTGGTCGAAGAGGTTGAGCAGAAAATTGACCGTGATAAAGCCGAAAAAATGGCGAAAAAGATGCAAAAGGGCGGTGACTTCGACCTTGAGGATCTATTGACTCAGTTCCAGCAGATGAAGAGCATGGGCGGCATGGCAGGTTTCTTGGATAAGATGCCTGGTATGGGCGGATCAGATATGCAAAAAGCCGTCGAAGACGCCAAACCAGAAGAAAAAGTACGTGAAATGGAAGCATTGATTAATTCAATGACGCCGTTTGAGCGTAAAAATCCTGACAAGATTAACCCAAGTCGTAAGCGCCGAATCGCTGCAGGTTCAGGCCGTGAGATTCAAGATGTTAACCGTTTGCTCAAGCAACACAAGCAGATGGCAAAAATGATGAAAATGATCTCAAAGCCTGAAGGCATCAGTAAAATGATGAAGTCTATGCAAGGCCTCATGGGTGGCGGTAGTGCTGGCGGTGGCGGCGGTCCATTGTTTGGCGGCGGTCAGCAAGGTGGCGCTAAGGACGTGAATCCAGAACAAATGGCCAAGCAAATGGGACTGGATCCAAATAACATGCCAAGCACTGAAGAGATGCAAAAGCAAATGCAAGAAATGCAAAACCAAGCGCCAAAGAAGTTCAAAACCCGCTTTTAAATAACAATTAGTTATTTTTAAGATGTTTGATCAAAGCCCCGAAGCCAATGAAGCTTTGGGGCTTTTTATCGTTATCAGTTACAGATAAATACTGATGGATAAAGTGTGAAAAATATAGAAATTAATAAAATTCGTGTACCCTAAATGCTATGATATGCGCTGCTCTATTCTGTCAGTATTCTTATAGTGCATGAATGATAGATCGTTATGAAAAATTAGTAAAATCTGACAAATCAATTTAGAACGCCAAAAGTAAAAGCCGAGGTTGTGATGTTTTTAGCAATGGATACCGTGTTCGATCAGTGTTCGATCGCGATTTTAGATTCGAGTGGACAGGTACTATCGAGCCATACCGAAACAGGTAAGCGTCAGCAGACTCAACAGATTTTACCGATGATTGATGCTGCATTGTCTGAGGCGCAGTTACGTCTTGCTGATATACAGGCTTTAATATTCAATCGCGGGCCGGGTGCGTTTAGTGGTATTCGCATCAATACGGCAGTGGTACAGGCTCTGTCTGTAGCGCATGATTTGCCTTGTGTTGGCGTCTCAAGCCTGCAAGCAATCGCACAATGCGCGTATCAGAAATACGGGCTGACACACCTATACAGCGCCCTTGATGCTCGTATGCAGCAAGTCTACTTTGGACAGTATGAGTTGGTAACTGACGACCAATTAGGTCATAGCATTATGCAGCCAGTATTGGCTGATGGTAGCGATAGCACTGAGCAGCTATTTGATTATGATTGCCAAACCGCACTTAGCCTACCTATTGTGGGTAATGGCGCGCCGCTATTGGCACGATATGATCAGCAAGACTACCATGAAGATGTTTGGCCAGATGCTGTTGTCATTGGGCAGCTTGGTATTGCTCAGTTTGCAAACGATGGTGGTACAGAAGCGTCGCAGGCATTGCCAAAATATCTACGTAATCAAGCTTGGAAAACACTTAAAGAGCAAGGCAAAGCATAGCTTGATAAATATGCTTTTTGCAGCCAGCTTTTTAGTGTTTAGCAAGCGTATACCCATATAAAATCAACGTTAATATAGGACAGCCAATCGGTCTGTTTTTAGGCCAGTTTTTTCAGGCCAGTCTGTTTCTAGGAAAGTCACTGTGGATATAGTTTTATTCGTTCAAGCTGTCATCATGGGTATCGTTGAAGGTATCACTGAATTTTTACCCATCTCTAGTACGGGATATTTGATTTTATCAGCGGATGTGATGGGTTTCTGGACTAAAGAAAAGGTTGATTTATTTGTCGTGGTGGTACAGCTTGGCGCTATTTTGGCAGTGATTTATGACTATTGGGGTAGATTGTGGCAAGCACTGATGGGTTTGTTGACTGGCAAAGCAGAGGGCATGACCAATCCTAGACAGCTGGGGCTGAGTCTGATTGTCTCTACTATCCCTGTGATGATTGTTGGTTTTACCTTTGCCGATGAAATCAAAGCTTATTTGTTTAATCCTATCGTCGTTGCCATTATGCTCATCATCGGCGGTCTACTGATATTCTATGTGGAAAAGCGTCCTAAAACGGTCATTGCAGAAGAGGCAGAAGATGTCAGCATAAAAACTGCGTTGATGATTGGTCTGTTTCAATGTTTAGCTCTTATACCCGGGACGTCACGCTCAGGTGCCACTATTATTGGTGCGCTGTGGTTAGGTGTCTCACGTAAGGCTTCTGCTGAGTTTTCTTTCTTTTTGGGTATTCCTGTCATTGTAGGCGCGGCACTGTTGGATTTACTCAAACATGGTGACGTACTGAAGAGCAGTGAAGACTGGCTGGTGCTAGGTATCGGAACCATCGTGTCATTTGTAATAGCGCTACTCTGTATCCGCTTACTTGTGGCATGGGTAAGTCGCCGCGACTTTACTATTTTTGCTTGGCTGCGCATTATCACGGGTGTTATCGTGCTGGTCGCCGCTTGGGGCTTTGGTTATCAAATGGCTGGCTAGATTTGCGTTATGATTTAACACGCCAGTAATTTATAGTGAAAATAAGCAGCAAATAGGATGATGGTTATGACCGATGTGCCCCAAACGTATGACGAAACAGGTGCTGTTGTACATTGTCAGTTATTCTACGTCAATGACAGCCAGCAAGCACAGGTTGAGAGCCTACAGTCATTGATAGCTGAGCATACATTACCAATTATCTTAGATATAGAGGTCGCTACAGAGAAACTAACTCAAAAGTGCCGTCAGCAATTGAGCCAAGCATCTACTCAGCCTATTTTATTATTAGATGATAAAGACAAGCTATCATGGCTAAGTGATGGGCTCAGTGTGGCACCTGAGTGGGACAAGTTGCAGCGCCGTGTAGTGAGTGCTGGCCGTAAGTCTGAGTTGCTATTACAAGCGGCCAGAATCACATCAGATAGTCACGTTATTGATGCAACTGCTGGCTTTGGGCATGATAGTTTGATATTGGCAAGTACTGGTGCACAAGTTACTATGCTTGAGCAGCAGCCGTTGATGGCATTGCTGTTACTTGCAGAGCAGCAGCGTATGAGTGCGCTACCCAATTGGCAAAAGCTCATGAGCCGTCTACAGATTATTAACACTGATGCGCTCAGTTATTTTGCGAATTTAGAAGCCTGTACCGTTACAGATAATGCCACGGCAATCGATGTCGTCTATTTGGATCCGATGTTTCCAGAGGGTAGCTATCAAGATAGCAAAACAGGCAAAGGGGCAAAAGTCGGTAAGCATATGCAGGCACTGCACCATTTGGCTCGTCCACCAACATTAGATGAAGAGCGACAGCTGCTAAGTAGTGCACAGACCGTTGTCAAACAAAGTACGCAGGGCCAAGGTCGCGTGGTCGTAAAGCGTCCACAGTTTGCACCGCTGCTTGCTGATAAGCCAGCTAGTGAAAGCTGGCACAATGAAGCCGTGCGCTTTGATGGGTATTTTGTCTGATAGCTGCTGTTGATAATGAATGTACGAGTGTAAATGTACGCAATTAATCAGCTTATGTGGGCAGAATTAATGGATTTAGGAACAAGGAATGTCAGCGTTAATCATTTGGGTTATGGGTGCAATTCTATTGTTGATTAATATTATGCTGCGTACTCGCATTCTTCGGCTTGAGGCACGGTTAAAAGAGCTGAGCAATCCACAAGAGCAGCTGGTATTTTTACGTCAACAAGCAGCACAGAAAGACAAAGTCCCAGCGTTAAAAGCTTTGCGCAAGCAATATCCTGAGCTATCACTGATCGAAGCGAATAAATTATGGCAACAAATTCAGTAGCCAGACCATTAACTTAGTAATTAGTCTATTAAACCTCAGCAACTAGCCCCTTCAGAAATTAATTTAGTTGTTCTGAGCTAAGTGTATAAGCGCACATAAAAAGTATTCAAACAATGATAATAAAAAGCCATGACATTTAAAGACAAGCTACAAGCCTATATCCAGCTAACCCGTTTTGATAAGCCAGTCGGCATTGAGCTGCTCTTATGGCCAACGCTTTGGGGCGTACTACTCGCTGCAATGGGTCAAGCGCAGCAGCAAGGAATAACGGCAGCGTTGCCAAGTATCAAGGTATTTGCGATATTTGCCCTTGGTGCAATATTTATGCGAGCGGCTGGTTGTGCGATTAATGACTTTGCGGATCGCAAAGTAGATGGTCATGTAACTCGAACTAAAGGCCGCCCATTAGCAGATGGACGCTTATCTGGTAAAGAAGCTATCGCTGCATTTTTAGTACTGGTGCTGTTAAGTGCCAGTCTGCTATTTTTCCTGCCGATAGCTGTATTCTACTGGTCGCTTGGTGCCGTTGTATTGGCATTTATTTATCCATTTATGAAGCGCTATACCCATCTGCCGCAAGTATTTTTAGCAGCTGCTTTTGGGTGGGCAATACCGATGTCCTATGTGGCGGTGCAAGGTGCTCCCGATATTTGGTGTTGGCTGCTATTCCTAGCGTATATGTGTTGGACAGTGGCCTACGATACCCAGTACGCCATGGCTGACCGTGAGGATGACTTAAAAATTGGCGTGAAATCAACAGCGATACTATTCGGTCGTTATGATGTAATTATCATTTCAATATTGCAGATGCTATTTTTGCTAATGATGGGCGTGGTTATGTGGCATTACTTTGCTCCGACCACATTGGGCGTAACCCCAGTATTTGGATTGGCGCTTGTTGCGATGATGTTTGCCAAACAAAATAGCGCTTGTGCCAGTCGTAACCCTTTGGCTTGCTTTCAGGCGTTCTTGGCCAATATCTGGGTAGGGCGCTATGTCTTTGCTCTCATCGCAGTTACTTGCATATGGACGACGCTAAATGGATAAGTTCGATAAGTTGCCGAGATTCAAATCAAAGAAATCTTCTGATACAAATGGCTCAGGCGTAGACTATCAAGCTAAACTTGCCGAACATAGTCTGACTCGTGAGCAAGTTATCGCAACTGAGCGTAAACTGGCAAAATTTGCCAATACTATGGATTCACTAGTGCGAGTGCCTTTTACTAAGCAAGGAATGGGTGCGGATGCGGCGCTTTCGACCATTCCACTCGCAGGAGATTTGGCAGGATTGGCATTGACCAGTTATGCATTTATATTAGGACGTCAGTTAGGTGTGCCCGCTCATAAAATGACGCCAGCGGTTAGATTCGCACTTATTGATATGGTCGTTGGTATCGTACCTGGCATTGGTACGCTATTAGATATTTTTATTCGTCCTAGCCGTAAGACACTGGGTATCGTGCACGAGCATCTACATCATGAGTATGGTATTACCGAAACCATGCATATGGATCGACCGTTTTTACACCAGTCACTAGAAGACAAGCAGCAGCAAAGCCGCTTTGGGTTTTTTTGGCGTAATCCAATCGTTGCTTGGTTATATCTGCACATCCCTGACTTTCTTGGACTACTGGTCATTGTATTTGTCGGTTGGGGATTGTGGACAGTAATAAGCTGGTTGATCGGGATGTTTGGGCAATCGACTGGGTTTGGGTAAATACAATCACTCATCACTCATTAGACAGCTCAGTAGAGACAAGTCAGTACAGAGCAATACGCAGAAACGAAAAAGGCGGCAACGATAATAGCGTTTGCCGCCTTTTTTATGGTTTCAAATAGGGCATTGAAATAAAGGCCGCCTCAGACTTTATTCAGTGATGACTTCTGCTTCAGCACTGACGGCATCAAAGCTGGTGACTTTATTGTTTCGGATAAGGTCGATAGTACCGCCACCAGCATGACTGACGAGTTGGATACTACCGTCAGCTGATTGATAAGTAGGATTGTTGCCTTGGCCTTCTGGTGCGCTCAATGTCATTTTTGGCTGGTTGGGACGAGTAATGATAGCGTTAAGCATACCAGCTGCCGACGTCTCAAAGACTACGGACAAATTCTCACCTGCTGCACTTTTATAACGGACATCAGTGATTTGTGCGCCTTTGATAGCTTGTTCTGGATTAGGCTTTTCAGCGCTATCATTTGCCGTAGATGTAGTAACACCAAGATCTTTATCTAACTCCGTTAAGCTCATATCACGTTCTGAATCAGTATCGGTCTGCGCTACATTTTTAGCGTCATCTGCATTGCTATCTTCAGCTGCATCTACATTGATATTGGTCGTTACTGGCGTAGTTTGCGTTGAGGTCTCAGCTGTAGTTGTATCAATTGCTTCAGGTTCTGGATCTTTTTGACAAGCAGTCAGTAGCAACAGGCTCAAGAAAGTAGCAGGAGCCGTACGATAAAGCAGTTTAGGTCTTCGTAAGTTTAGTGTTTTTGAGAGAGAGTTATTCATAATCAGCTTTATCCGTTAATAGCGCTCTACGTAGATGTAGCAATTTGCAAGGGTCAACCTGCTATTTATTGACAGTATATTATTACGTATTTACCGTAATCACCAGCTTACGCTGTCCGCCATATTCTGGCAGGTCTCTATGCTCACATAAGTAAATACCTTGCCACATGCCTAGACCTAACTGACCATCGACAAGCGGTATAGTCAAGCTTACTCCAAGCATCATGCTTTTGAGATGCGCTGGCAAGTCGTCTGAGCCTTCTAAGGTATGGCGATACTCTGGCTGGTCTTCTGGTGCGATTTTATTGAGCCAATCATCTGTATCTAGTCTGACATCTGGATCAGCATTTTCATTGATCGCAAGACTGGCTGACGTATGCAGCAAAAATAGATGAACCAACCCTACCTTGGCAGAACGAGGTAGCAGCTGAGAAATCGCTTTTTCAACCTTCGGAGTAATGATATGAATGCCGCGCGCATAGGCAGGTAGAGTAAAGGTGGTTTGGTAATAGCTCATAGGGTATATCTCATTATTAGAGTCGACATCAAATTAAGATATCATAAGACAGTATGAACTATGGAAATCGTTGCTGTTATTTACACAAGAGCCATTTATTTATTCTTAAACAAGCGGCGTTTGTAAACGTGTACGATTGGGTGATAGGCGTGCGAGCATTGCCTCTGACAGTGGTGCAAATGACCCTAGCACCATATCTACTAACGCTTCAGCGCAAATAGGTGCCAATGCATAACCCTTTGCGCCCATCGCACTTATTGTCCATATCCGCTGACTGTTTGCCAATTGTCCAACGATAGGATGGTAATCAGGCGTTTGGGTGCGAATGCCAGCTCGTCCCTGCCACAGACTCGTATCCGCCGGAATAATAGATGCCATTTCAGGAATAGCAGTGATGAGCTTGTCTCGGCTAATTTGATGCTCTTCAGGACGTATGTCAGTACTTGTGTCATTGCGGATAAAACTCGCGCCGAGCAATAAATAGGGCCTATCAGCGACGACTGTATTTAACTCATCATCTCCAGTCTGCGCGTTGAACAGCGCACAGTAACCACTATATTTAAGCGGTATTTTAGGTAGCTTTGATAGTTGCTCCGTTGAGGGCGTAAACCAAGACAGCTGCCCACGAATTTTACGGCAATCAAAAATACGCTGATCCAATTGATGACTCTCAAAAGCCGCGCAAATGACGATATTATCAGCAGTCATAGTGACAGTATTACGGTTTTCATCGATACCTTCGATACGAACTTCCTGCTCAGTCTCGTTGATTTTATTCACTTCTAACTGCTGAAAGCGAATGAGTGGATGAGTTAGTATGATGTCTTTTAATGCTTGTGGATTGACTAAGCCAGACTGAGGTAAGTACAAGTTCTTTGATAAGTCCTGCTCTTTTAGGCCACTAGTAATCTGTGCTTGCTCATGCGATAGAGTGGTCGCCATCTCATCAGGATAGTTGGCAATTTGTTCTGTACCGATATTGGCTTTTATGAGTAAATCAAGGGCGCCAGTCAGTTCAAGTATCGGTGCTGTATGAAGCTGTACGGCTGTTTGATTAAGGTCTCGATATAGCCTGCTGCTATGGAGATAGCCTATGGTATGCAGATGCTCGTCAACATGGTGGATCGGCGTCATTTTGGGCGCAAGTAATGCTCTAGGATTGCCCGATGCACCTGCTAAGGGCGCTGATTTATCTAATAAAGTGACAGTAATACCACGATTGGCAAGCGACCAAGCTGTGAGCAACCCTGAGACACCTGCACCAATGACGACAGTGTGTTCAAATGTGCTATAAGTTGTTTCCTGCTTTGCATCGCGACCTTCATTAACACTATCAGTATCACCATTTTCTGCATTGGTAATAATGGCCGTTAGCATTTCTCGCTTTCGACCAAAACCTCTGACTTTTTTAATTTGAAAGCCATGTTGTTTTAGTCCGCGCTTGACGATACCTGCACAGCTATAAGTAGCGGCAGTCGTATGAGGGCGTGATAGGCGCTGCATTTGTGCAAAGATACTTTCAGCCCACAAGGTGCTGTTGCAAGAAGGCGCAAAACCATCTAAAAACCAAGCATCAATATAAGGTGTATGCTGGTTAGAATGGTCTAATGCCAGTTTGCTTAGACTTTCTGCAGCATCACCAAGCCACATATCGACGGTTAAGTTATCATGAGAAAAACTTAAACGATGACAGCCTGCAATTAGGGGCGGATATGCAGCCAAAAGTGGCTCAATAAATGCCATTAGCTCCGGTGCGCGCTGACCCCATAACGCAAGTATCTGCGTCAAATCCGCTAGCGGTATAGGGAACTTTTCAGTAGTAATAAAGTGCAGACGAGCCGTTGCTAATTGCGGATTGGTTTCACGCAGTTGTCGCCACAATTGCCACGTTGCTAGTAGATTAAGCCCAGTTCCGAAGCCTAGCTCAGCAATCGTAAAGCATTGCTTTGATGCCAGATATGCTAAACGCTCTGGTAACTGATTGTGCTCTAGAAACACGTGACGTGTCTCTGCCAAACCATCCGCATGAGAAAAATACACATCCCCAAACTCACCTGATACTGGCACCATATTGCCAGTATCATCCGTCTGCCAGTCAATCTTGGCAGGTATGATAACGTTTAAATGTTCAGGGTTTTGATGATTAGCGGTAGACATGAGGCATTTCTTAGGAATATCAGTAACGGTAGCTCAACGATCAGCAGTGACGGATCAATGATATCGACATTTGGTCAGACGCAGCGAAGCAGAATAATGCAAGTCAGTGCTAGCAAAGCTGACGCTACCAGCGTTCACGGCGGACAAATACTAACCACGAGACAAAAATGCCGACTAACAAGCTGATCAAAACGGTAAACGCACCATATAGAAATAACTGTCCTTTACTTTCGTAAACCAAGACATTTACTTGGGTCTGCAAGTCGTTCACTTGACGCTGTAGTTGTGCATTACGGCTAAGCAATTCTTGATTGGCAGCTGACAATGCTTTAGTAGATGGTTGTAACTGTGCCGCCAAGGTATCATTGATATCTAAAGCTGAGTTTTTCGTTGGCAAAGCGCGCGCCGCTACTGGCCCAGTCAGCGGCAGCACTGCTGTCGGATCGGTTGCATCGACAGCAGGTGTTATGGGCGCAGTAGGTGCAGCCTGCGCCGAAACGGCTGTCGCTAACATGAGACCAATCAGGGCACTTTTGTAGAAGCAGGTAGGTGAAAAAGAGACTCTCTGGATCACGATGCAGCTACTTGATTGTTGCTATCAGTTGGTGCTGGCAATGCTTGAACAAATGGTTTGATATCGACATGACTATACACGCCATCACGTAAGTAAGGCTCATCGTTTGCCCATGCTTGAGCCGCTTCGATAGAGTCAAAATCTGCAATGATTAAGCTGCCTGACATATCACTCTTGCCATGCTCGATAGGCGTTGGACCTGCGATAACGAGGCGTCCCTCTTGGTGCAGCGCTTTTAAGCGTTCAATATGTTCAGTACGAGTGATCAGACGTTGTGCACTGCTATTAGCTACGTCATGACCAATGATTGCAAATAAAGACATGAGACTTCCTTAGTGAATAATAAAAAAGTAATGGTGAGCTTAGTATAAACGTCATAGCAACAAAATTGTGATTGCTGCCATGACAAGGCAACAGAAACTATTTATTGGCTTTGTCTGTTAGGGCAGGGTTGAGATGCTTTTTCAACACGGCAAATTGAGCCACGACAAACACCAGCATAATCGGAATCCAGCCATAGGTCTTAAAGTTGATCCATGCTTCATCTGACATTGTGAACGCTGTGATATAATGTAGTACAGCCATTAGGGCAAAAAACAATGCCCAAGCAACGGTCAGCTTTTTCCAGCCGCTAAGCGTCAGGGTAAATACCTCTTTCATAGCAAGCTGCATCAATGGCTTATTAATAGCGGCACTGACGAATAGCGTCAACGCAAAAATACCATTGATAATGGGCGACTTCCAACGCAAATAAATATCATCACGCAGCAGTAATGTGCCGCCGCAGAATAAAATCGTTAATAATAAGACAACCCATTGCTGCTTATCAAACTTACCCTTTTGACGAATAAAATGAATGGCGTAAACAATAATAGTGGCGACGAGCAAAGCCCCTGCCGCTGCTAAAATACCGTTATAACGCGCCGCGATAAAAAAGGCAATTAAGGGAATAAAGTCTAATAATGCTTTCATAGCAAAGGGTATGTCCAACAAAAACGTATGGGGTAGTTTACACGTCTACTGCACCAAAAAAAAGCAATCAACACGATAATCATGCGATATACGCGACCTACAGAGTAATACTTTCTTATTGCGCTTGATGACTATGCCACTGGCCAAATATAAACACAAATACAGCACCGATAACTGCTAAATCTACAGAATCATCAAGACAAACTACAACGCACATAATCGTAATAATGATTATCTGCTCACTAGCTTTTATTCTACTCTTATTTTATTTAACATTTTAAGGCTCAGCTTATGAAAATCGACTTACATTGCCACAGTACTTGTTCAGATGGTACCTATGCACCGACTGAGGTCATACAACGTGCTCATTCAGCGGGCATCAATGTATTGGCGTTGACTGACCATGACACGCTGGCAGGGATTGACGAGGCGAGAGACGCTGCCAGTGCCTGCGATATGCAAATTATTAATGGCGTTGAAATCAGCTGTGAACATACATTAAGCGGTGGTTACGGAAAGAATAAGTCTACCAATAAAATTATTCATGTACTTGGACTGGACTTTACTGATCGCGAAAAAATGCACGCAACGCTGCAGCAACTGCAAGACAGTCGGGCCACTCGTGGTCAGCGTATCGCCGAAAAATTGAGTGAGCTATTGAATATTAATTATGATGAGCTATGGCAGGCAGTGCTCGATAAAGCAGGCGGTAACCCTCAAGCAGTCGGCCGCGCCCATATTGGACAGGTATTGTTTGAGCGCGGTGAAGTCAAAACCGTTCAAAAAGCCTTTGATAAGTACCTAGCAGATAATAAACCTGCCTATGTAGCAATCGAGGCGTTGACGATGCAGCATGGTATCGAGCTGATTCATGCTTGCGGCGGCAAAGCGGTGCTCGCACATCCCACGCGATATCAACTATCAGCGACACGCGTGCGTAAACTGATCGAAGAGTTTGCGCAGCTTGGCGGGGATGCTTGTGAACTACCAGCCACTAGTGAGCCAATTAGTACCCGCAGAATGGTCGACCGTAGTCTTGCTGAGCATGGTCTTGCGGCATCTATAGGTAGTGATTTCCATGGTAGTAACATGCCTTGGCGACGTTTGGGCGATGTTCCTACTTTAAATGATGATCAGCAAGGGGTTTGGGAGTCTTTTGCAACGCTTGCTTAGTGAGTAGGATTTAACTTTTTACAGTTACTTCTAATAAGGTTATTTCTAATGAGGTTACTTCCAATAGTGATAGGGCCTTATTTATCATGATTAATAAGGCCAAAAAGGGGTACATAAACACAATTACATTCATAGAGAAATTATTGGGAAATAAATGCGTAAAACAGATTGATAATTCAGGTATAAATTGCCACACTGAATAGACCTTAATTGTGGCTCACGGCTCACTATTTTTTAACTCTATAAATTTGACTATCTGCGGTAGTGCATTATGGCTGTATATAAGTTCTATCTAGGCCACAGAGAGCTTTCTAAGGCTGTTTTTGAGTGGGAGGCTGCTGATAGGACGGCTCTACTAGCAGCATTTATGATGATGGAGGTTTTTTCACATTGGTTATGGTGCTTATTTGTATGGTATCGCCGCGATACTTATAGTGTTTACATTGATATCAACCTGCTCTATCTAGTATGGATTAGCGTGTCTATAGTTGTTGTTTTTTTGCTATGGATGTCCAGTCGTTTTTCGCCAGTTAGAAGCATCAGTAGCAATCTGAACATATGGCAAGCTTTGCTCATCACTATTTATAGTGTCTATATTACTTTTATTGTCACCATATTAGGGCATAGTAGTCTTGTAACGGGTGTATCACTAGTAGGTGGTGCTATGCTAGGAATGATGCTCGTTAATCGGAATTATGTTTGGCGAGCATTTATAGGGCAAATTATAGCGATCTTAGCAGTATCGCTGCTTCCTCATTTTGGTATTACGATACCCAATCTACGCCAACTTACAGCCACCACGCTTCCTCCTAGTATTCATAGTTATATGACTTATAGTGATATGACTATCATCAAAAATGAGGCGTTGACCTGGGAGGGTCTTAATCACCTGCGTCAATCTTCCAACCTTTTGTGGCGCTCTACCCATATTTATATGTCGCTACCAAAAGCTATTTTTATCATTTATATGTTTCGTATTTTGTTAGTGTCATTAGATGACAGTAGGAGAGAAACCCTACGACATGCCAATCAAGATGAGTTGACCCAGCTGAAAAACCGCCGTTATGGTCTGAAAAAAATGAAGTATGCTTTGGCTACTGTGCGAGAATATCAAGACTTAAGCGTCATGCTGTTAGATTTAGATTGGTTCAAACAGATCAACGATAATTATGGTCACGACGTAGGTGATCAGGTTCTGATTGAAATATCGCAGACGCTAGCGCAGTCGTTAACAGATGAGTCAATTATCAGTCGTTACGGCGGCGAAGAGTTTTTAATTGTACTACCAGACACGAAGCATGATAGTGCTATGATGATTGCCGAGCAACTACGCCTCAACATTGCTGAGCATGTCATGAAGATTGAAGGTCTGGCTGATTTTAATGTGACAGCGAGCTTTGGGCTATATACCTTAACTCATGAAGAGCGAGATTGTATTGTCCAAGGGTATGAAAAGATTACGCAGCAAAAGACCGTTGCTCGAACGTCACCTCTTATCAAGCCGATTGCTACTCAGCGCGCGGAAAGCCAAATTGCCTCAATACAAAAGCTGCCTAGTGATATTTGCCAGCGTTTGATTAGTACAGCAGATAAAGCCTTGTATGAGGCCAAGCACCGTGGTCGTAATCAAGTTGTCAGTGCAAATGAAATGTGGGCCGAAAAAAAAGGCGGTAAGCAATCGCTTTACAAAAGCCGTTAGCCGCTAATCAACAACCATACCGATAACACTGTGTAAGTGTTATCGGTATGGTTGATATTCTATTGATTATTCCAATTTAGAGACCAGTTTCATTTATTCATCCATCCAATCAAGATATCAACTGCTGTACCAAGCTTGCGAGCACACTTGTGGCAAAGCTACCCGTAGTCAAAGTAAAGTTTAATACCAGTGTTTGATCGTCCGACCACTCCCAACTTAACGCCTCAATCGGTAGACGTAGCGCTCGTCTTTGCGCCTTAATATCGTGCTGCTCTAATCCAGTTGCTAGTTGCATGAGTAGGGGGCTGTGTTGTACTACCGTGGACTCTGAATCTGCAGCGCTACCAGTGACTTTATCGTTACCCGTGCCCCATAGCACAGCAGTTGGATGAATATCGCCACTGTCAATACGAGCATGCAACGTATCATCTAGTGTCTCACTAGTGAATATCGATCCTGAACCATCTAAATTGAACACTTCACCTGCTAGGCCAGTGTTCCAACTGCCATTACGCACTCGCGCTGCCAATATCTCATTAAATATCAAGCTACGTGCAGCAGACAATTCCATCGTATTTTGCTCGCGCGGGGCACGCTTACGTTTGCTCTTTTTTGGTTGCGGGCGAGGCTCTCGCGGTGGACGAGCAAACAGTGATAAAGCTTCTCTGACGTTGTTACCCTGACGGCCAAAACGCTGTGGACCAAAATAATTGGGTACACCGTTTTTGCCAATGCGCGTTAGATGCTGCTCGACGGCCTCTTTTGCAGATAGTGGTTGCTCGGGTAATGCGTCATTTTCGCCATTTTCGTCACTAGCGCTCGCAAACTGGATATCACGTAAAGTAATAACAAACTGATTGGCACGGTGCGTACCGCGATTGAGCTTTTTATTGTGCCAGTGCTGCGCAAGGATAGTGACAGTCTCATTTTCGCCGATGTCCACTGGTGCAAACTCAGTAGGCGGTAATTGCTTCTTTGGTATACGCAAACTGAACCATTGGGTCGTCAACGCATGACGATCCTTCAGCCCTGAGTAGCCAACATCACGCAATGGAATGTCTGCCCACTCTGACAGTAGTTTCGCCAGATAAGCAGTATTCATGCCTGATTTTTCGATATGCAACCATAAATGCTCACCTTCACCAGTGAAGTCTAATGGCAATAGCTCATTAACGATAAAATCAGTCGCATTGGCTTTATAAGTCGCTTGCTGTATCGGCTGCAAACTTGGCTGAGGCAAATTAGCAGTATCTGTAATAGTGGCAATATCAATATGAGCTAGGTCAATTTGCTCACTAGCTGTTCGTTCATTAGCGTTTTGAGCAACAGCTATTGGATCAATAGCTACTGGATCAAGAGTAGCAGCTTGGCTATCTAAACTATCTTGAGAAATAGTTATTTCGTTTTGGTTGTCTTGAGAAGTCATAAGGTCGTCTTTTATTTTGTTTATTAATAATGATTAGAAGTAAAAGGAGTGCGGAAAGCAAAGTCGCATAATTACGTTTTGCAACGCAGCAAACATACAAAAAAACATCGTGTGCGAGGCGCTCTTGCTACTATCAATGCATAGCATATTAAAAATAATAGGATAAGTTGAATTTGTCTGGTTGGTTACGGTCATTTTCAACCTGCTGTCATTAGACATCATTATAACTGTTAAGGAAGCATTATGACCGACGCAACGAACAACACAGTCACCATCAGCAAAGCGGATATCCCAAGCGGTGGCATGAAATCATATAAGCAAGAAGACGATAGTATCATTTTAATCACTCGCGATGACGATGAGTTCCGCGCATTCGATGGTAAGTGCCCACATGCGGGCGCAGATTTGGGTGATGGATTACGCTGTGGTAATCGGGTAGTTTGTCCTTGGCATCATGCAACTTTTGATAGTCGCGATGGCTCACTATTAGAGCCGATAGCGACTAAAGGCTTGACCCAGTACGAACTGACTCATGATGGTGATAATCTGACAATTGATACCTCAACTCAGGTAACGGGGCAGGTCGAAAGTGATAAATTGACTGACACTCATACTATTATCGTTGGTGGGGGCGGTGCAGGATTTATGACAGCCGACCAGTTGCGTCAGGGTGGTTATGGCGGCAAGATTACGTTGATTAGTAAGGATGATAAAGCTCCTTACAACCGACCTTTATTATCCAAAGCGTTTTTGGCAGGCAAGATGGACGAGGATAAGCTGCTATTGGGTGGTGCTGACTGGGCGGGTAATAACAATATTGAGTTACGCCTCAACCAAACGGTTAGCGAAGTGCTACCCAATGAAGCGACCATCGTCATC
Source organism: Psychrobacter sp. P11G3 (assembly GCF_001435845.1). Classification (NCBI taxonomy): domain Bacteria; kingdom Pseudomonadati; phylum Pseudomonadota; class Gammaproteobacteria; order Moraxellales; family Moraxellaceae; genus Psychrobacter; species Psychrobacter sp. P11G3. The sequence goes on along the minus strand of NZ_CM003596.1, from coordinate 2,606,221 downwards.
GAAGATGATGATGGCAACAGTGAGCGACAAACCGCAGACTTCTTGGTCGTCGCCACTGGTGCTAAACCAAACTTACCACCTATTACAGGTGCTGAGATGGATGGCGTATATACACTACGTAGCATGAGTGATGCCAAACTCATTAAAGCGGCCAGTCATGACCAGCGTGTGGTGATCATTGGTACAGGTTTCATCGGTATGGAAACCGCGTCGGCGTTAGCACAAGCAGGCACGACAGCTTCTATCACAGTGATTGGGCAAAGTAGCCGTGTGATGGGCAATATTGTCTCTGAAACGGTGAGTAACGCCTTAATTAAATTACATGAAGAGAAAGGCATTAACTTTGTGTTTGATGCAACTGTCAATGAAATTACTAAGGTTGACCGTCAAGTGGATAAGGATGGAAATAACAATAACCAAGCTTTTTCAAATGTAGGCGGTGTCACGCTGGCGAATGGCGAGCATATTGATGCTGATATCGTGATATTGGGTACTGGCGTGTCTCCACGTACAGAGATATTGAGCGAAGTTAACGATCCAGATGGTGTACAAGTCGATGCGCATCTACAGCTGCGCGATGGCGTCTATGCGCTAGGTGATATTGCAAAAGCTAGCAACCAAATGGGTCGCATGCGTATTGAGCATTGGCGCGTAGCATTGCAGCATGGCATGGTCACGGCAGCTGCAATCCTAAATGATGACAGTGTCGATTCACTGGAAGCGCGTATTCCTTTCTTTTGGACCATGCAATATGGCAAGAGCCTACGCTATAGCGGTCATGCCGCGACACCAGATTACAATATCCTATTTGGTACGCCAGATACGCATGATTATATAGAATACTACTTCGATGATGAAGGCGAGGATACACGGGCTAGTGCAGCAAGTACGCTTGGACGTGATAAAGAGCTGGTTGCCTTTTCTGAGCTATTACGCCGTGGTCATGCACCGACGCGCGCGCAGCTTAATGCAGGGCTCAATATTATTGAGCAAGCGCATGCATTATCGCCCTAGTACTGTAGACTGATAAGTATTAGTATCTGGGCATGTCATCAATTAGCACATGAATACATTTAGTGGTCTTAAAATGGCTAAATTTTACTAAACATCTTCAGAAATCTTGCAAGTATATTCATATTAACGGCAATTTCTTCCTCGTTTATCTACAATTTTTCTCATTTTAAGCTGCACAATCTAAGTGATGACATACCCCTAGACTGGCTTAGTGATCTAAGTCAGTTTTTTTATAGTTAAATCTATATAGATCTGCTACATCGTCATCCTTGTTAAGTATACTAATGTATCACTTGCACTCGGTTTTCTTGTATCGAAATTATTTAAATGCAACTATCTATAGACGGAAAAGGAAAAATTATAATATGAGCGAAAATAATATAAATAACAGCAATATAAAAACAGACCACTTTAATAAAGAGTCGGTATTTTTGCGTGAAGCGACATTAGAGGATATTGGCGCACTTGAGCAGTTATTGAACTGCTGCTATCGAGAGACAGCAGGTTGGACTAATGAGGCCGATTTGATCGGTGGTATCAGGACCACATCAGCGGAGCTTGCTGCTGTAATCAATGATCCTAATCACTATTACTTTGTTTATCCAAAAACCACAACGGGCGATCGTGATGGAGACGAAACGGGTGAAATACTTGGCTGTATCGCTGTCGATATCAAAACCGATGCTGACTCAAATAAAAAAGCTTATATCGGTATGTTTGCGGTGCATCCTGTGCTACAAGGGAAGGGTGTTGGTAATGTAATACTACAAGCGGCTGAGACCTTTGCTGATCGCCACTTACAATCACTGAATCAGCCGAGTCGTCTGACCATGTCTATCTTAAGTCATCGTCCTGAGCTTTTAGCTTACTATCAGCGCCGTGGTTATCAGTTCAACGGTAACAAAATGCCGTTTCCAAATGATGGCAATAATGGCGAGCCAAAGCGTGATGATTTAGAGCTATTAGAACTAGAAAAAGTCGTTAACTAATCAAGTTGGCCTAGTAAAAAACACTAAAAAATATTCTATCTCGCTCAACCCCAAAAATGTCCAAAGGTCATAAATAGTCCAATACTCAGCAGCATAAATGCCACAATAATTAAGCGTTTGAACCAGTTAAATGCTGGCAAGCGCGTGGCATTATCATCCGACATTAGGTAAGCGAACAAAAACAATAGGCTTGCTGCTAATGTCATTATCCCAAGCCCAATCGGTAATATAAATAAGTACACTTGCCACACAGTCATCTCTCAACGGTCAGTATTAATCGCATCATAACAGCATCGGGATTGCGCTGTCAGTATGCCTTGCTTTAAATTTCTTAATGCAAATAATAATTAGAAAGTATAGTAGTCACCAGTGCGATATAAAAGTTATAAGACGTTTTAGGTATACGAAGATATATGCTTACGTCATGACTGACAATAAAAAAGGACGCTCAAACGGCATCCTTTTTTATAATAGCTAAGACTAAGAGAAACGTTAAACAGTGAGCTTAACGCATCGTCACAAACTCTTCCGAACCAGTTGGATGGATGGCAACGGTATTGTCAAAGTCAGCCTTGGTCGCGCCCATTTTGATAGCGACTGCAAAGCCCTGAATCATCTCATCGACGCCAAAACCAATACCATGTAGGCCAATGACTTTTTCTTCATCGCCTAAGCATACTAGCTTCATGGTGCATTTTTGACGATGCTGAGTGACCGCGCTATACATATCGGTAAAGCTTGAGGTATAACATTTGATGTTTTCTTTGCCGTAGCGTTCCACCGCGTCGATTTCAGATAGTCCAATCGTACCGATAGCCGGATGGGTAAAAATCACGGTCGGTATCAACGTATAGTCTAGATGTTCATTTGGCTTATTGTTAAACAGACGCTCAGATAAGCGGCGACCAGCAGCAATCGCTACGGGCGTTAAATCTACGCTGTTCTCGATAATATCGCCAACTGCATAAATACCATCGACATTGGTATTTTGGAACTGATCGACTTTGATTTTACCAGTCTCAGTCGTCGCAACCCCTGTCACTTGCAGATTGATACCGTCTGTCGATGGCGCGCGACCAATCGCCCATATCAAGCAATCGACAGTATCGATACAGTCTTCACCGCCATCGTTGGTGGTCAAATCCAGGCTGTCATCGTCATTTTTATTGACTTCACTGATCACCGTATTGGTGTGTAATTTAATGCCAGCTTGTTCCATTTCTATCAGCAAAGTCTCTACGATAGTATGGTCAAACGTACGTAGTGGCGAGTGTTTGCGCACATACAAATGCACATCGGCACCCAGACTGTTTAACACGCCTGCGATCTCGACAGCGATATAGCCAGCACCTACAATCGCCACGCGTTTTGGCAAATGGTTTAAGGCAAAGAAACCATCAGAGTCGATGCCGTATTCTGCACCTTTGATATCTGGCTGAATAGGATGACCGCCCGTAGCAATCAAAATGTGATCAGCGGTAATCAGCTCGCCATTCACTTCTACGGTATTGGTATCGACAAACTTGGCAAAGCCTTTGATCACTTCGACGCCGTTTTTTGCCAAGTTATTGTCATAAGCGCGGTGAATGTTTTCGATGTATTGTTGACGGCTCTGTACCAGCTTTTGAAAGTCAAAACCTTTTAACTCAACATCAAAACCATAATCTGGTGCATATTTGTGGATAGCTTCAGCCACTTGGGCGCCATACCACATTACTTTTTTGGGAACGCAGCCCAAATTCACACAAGTGCCGCCCAATTGATTGGCTTCGATAATAGCGCATTTTTTACCGTAGCTGGCTGCACGGTTGAGTGAGGCGATGCCGCCGCTACCGCCGCCAATAGAGATATAGTCATAATGTTTGGTCATAATACGGTCTCTTTATTAAGTTGTTATTGGTGCTGTTTCTGACTCTACTGTAATGGGTCTTATCGTCCATCTTACAAGTTTTTTATGGTTAGCGTATGTTGAATCGCTTGACTATAAACGGTGGTTGGTTAAGAAATGCCTAGCATTTAGATATTTAAATCCCCTCAAACCCACTTATACAATAGGACGACGTCTATAAAATAACAACCCCGGAATGGACAAGCCAAGCACCAATCCTGAGGTCACAAACAGCGCTTCAAACAAATACACCATCATTTGGCTAAATAACTCATCTGAAAAGCCAAAATAGCCAATCTGCACCATACTGACCATCGCTTTATAGGCGGCGATACCAGGCATCATACAAATGACGCTAGGCGAGATGAGCGCTTTGGGCGGTAGAGTATATTTCTTAGAAAAATACACACCCAAAAAGCTGGCAAGCATCGCGCCAAAAAAGCTAGCAACCACGATATGAATGTGTTGATAAACAAGTGCTGTTTTTAATCCAAAGCCAAATGCGGTCATCAGCAAACACGGCAAGATATAGCGTTTGGGTACGCTAAACATCAGCGTCCAACCAAGGGTGATGATACAAGACAGTATGACGGTTTCAATAAACCACATCTTAAAACCCCCAGTGCTGTATGCGAAGTAAAACTAATGCCATCACGATACCGACGCACGCGGATAAGGTAAGCATATAGGTAAAGACCGCACGCCCAACGCCAATATTGACATAGCCTTTTAAGATATCGGACAAAGAGTTAATCAAAGGAAAGCTGGGCACCAATAGCAGTACGCTGGAAGCTACAGCGATATCGGCATTATTACCAATATCAAAATAGTAGGTCGTCGCCCCAATTAGTGAGGCAATAAAAGCGGTCACAATGACCGTGATAAAAGGGTTAAAGTGGTGTTTGGACAAATAGATCCGAGTAAACATCGCTACCATGCCAGCGATGAATGTCACCGCCGTAATCGACCAACTACCACCATTCAAATAAGCAAAAGCCGCACAAGATGCACCCACAAATAGACTGACGAGCCACGTTGGATATACGGTCTTATCCAACTCATCAAAGTCAAGGGTAGTGCGGTCAATCAAGTCATTATGATCGACAGTGGCTTCGGTTTTATTGACGATTTGCTGGATTTGTACCAACAGATTGACGTTGATGCTCTGATTGATCGTGTCTCTGGTAGTAGTGATACAGCGCTCGTCACAGATAGTCGTCAAGGTAATGGCGTTAAAGTTCAGCGAACATTCGACGCTGTTCATCCCTAAGGCAAGCCCCAAGCGTTTGGACAAGTCCACCACCACGGCAGACTCAGCGCCATACTGCATAAGGAGTAATCCGCAGCGCACGCATAGTCGGGTAATGCGCTGCTGCTTTACGTAGCTGATAGAGGTCATGGGTGAGATACGCGTGTTGGTTGGTATTGATACGCTATTATAAAGGGTCTGAATGGTGATGCGCAGACATTATCGGATATTATATTTGATGCTACTATAAAGTATAAATCTTTTTGGCAAGGAGCATAAAATGCATATCGCTATTTTGACGCTGATGTTTTCATTGCCCGGTTGTGGCTCACTAAAAGAAAAGCGCCAATGCATGGGCGGCTTGCACGCGCGCTTTGGCAATACGCCAAGTGTCGCGGTCTGTGAGAGCGGCGGCCGCGATCGGCATGATGCCAGTGAATGGACGTTTGTGATCGTTGGACTATCTAAACGTGAGGTCGAGTCGCAATGTAGTCAAATTGAGGAAAAGCTAGAACGTACGGTAGATGCAAGGGTAATGAATGTTGAGAGGGAGTTTGTTTAGGTTGGGCTTTTTGGGGAGAGAATCCTGCTTCTCGCTCATATCTTGGTTGCCTGCTAGAGCGGTGACTAATAACCAGTGGCGTTCCTATTATCTTAATACCGCTCCTAGCTAAGTTATCAAAAATAGTGTCAAGCTTTCTACATATGAATGCTCTTTACATCATCAATCATTTGAATAATACCATTAGCTGTTTCAGTCACCCATTCTTCTCGACTTTCCTCATTGATAATATCGAAAAAATTATCATCAGGGTTTTTAAAGTTAATTGACCGTGGTGGGTAAACTTGCCCACCTAAATTTTGCTTCTTATTTTGATACTTCCAATTTTTAGGTAGTTTCTCAACTGCCGCTTCGAAACTTTGCATATTGCTTGGACATTCTGATAGACGTCCATCTTTGTCTACTAACGTTATGCTGTAATATAAACGATGATTTAACTCAATATAACAATAAACTCCCACATTGTTTTTTTCGGTTATTTTATAGCATAGACCATATGCCTTAGCTTTACCTTTCGTACCACCACCTGAAAAATACTGTTTTACTGCTTTTTCTTGGCTATAAGGAGACAGCTGGTTATCGCAAAAAGTAAAATTTAAATTTTTCTTATTGAAATAAGCCAACAAACTATTCCACATCTCATTCTGAATATTCTTTTGAACGGTTTCAAAATTCTGGCTTAGTTCATATACTGTCTTAAGGTTATTGTCATCTGCCAAAAAATCTACATACTCTTGCTTCATTTTCGCATTCCTTGTTTGACCTGTAATTCTAGCAACGGTATTAATGTATTGCTCGATAGTCTGCTCTATATGTGGATAATCTACTACCTTTTGCTTACATAGCGTCAAAAAGTTAAAGATGTCTTCTTTATAGCTAATTACACCATAGTCTTCGTTATTAATACTACCCTTGCCATAGTGTGATACGTCATCACCAAAACGATTTAAATATACTATATAGATATTTTTATCATCATAACCCATTTCTTGGCAAGCTTTATAATATCTTCCCAGCTGGTCTTTTTGATCTAGAGCATAAATCTTATTTTCGATAATAATGACATTTTTTTTGATATCATTGTCTTTGACTTCGAAAATAATATCTGCTATTCCATGATTTGAGTGATGGAATTTATATTCAACTTCACAACTGTAAACGACCTTTGGGTCTAGTTTTTCTCGATCCCACTCTTGTGTCGCTATGGCATTATTTAATACCGTTTCAATGAATAATTGTTGGAAATCTGCTATTTTATGGCTAGCATTAGGATTCAGTAGTTCAGCGAGAAAGCGAGAATGTAAACCAACTTCTTCACCTGTCTTACGTAGGATCGTGAATATATTAAAATCTAGTTTTGACCTATCATGTTTTTGCTGGAATTCCTGCTCCTTTTCTTGTAAAACTAAAATATTCTGTTTGAAACTATTGCTAAGCATAGCTATATTTCCTAGTGGTTTTAAGTTTGATCCTCAGGTTAAGTCTATCAAACTAATATAGACCTTCATGCTTTCCAAAACATGGCAAAGAGTTAACTACTATGAGCAGTAATTCTAAATATACAATGAGTGATATTCCTGATTATAAAGAACCTGAAGGATTTATGCTCGTCATAACAGGTCAAGTAACTAAAAAGGTAGCGCAAAATATTGGTAAAAATAGGTTTAATAAAGCCTCTAATAGATATTTAAAACTCGGCATTCATGATTCGGATTTTGAAATAGTTAGTTTATACGATTTAAGGAATATGACCGAAGTCGATAGAAGTCAGCAGCTTATAAGTCAGAAAGTCATAGTTTTTTTAGTTGAAAACGAGGCTAGCTTTGATTGTTTACGCATCTTTCAAGAAGAAATAGCTTATACATCAGCACTGACTTTCGTAATTCTCCCTTCAACCATAGATGAAATAAATAGTTTTAAAACTAAATCCGAAAATGCTTTAAGGGATAAGGCGAGCACACTATCATCTATTCCTACTTTTGCTATACCTTTTACCACATCACAAGTAAAAAGCGATTTTGTAAACAATATGAGCATAGAGAGTTATAACTTTTATTATTCCTTTATAGATTCAGTTGTAACTACAGTTTGTAGCGTTTACAGGCAGGATGACTCTATGATTGGCTATGACTTTAATGATTGGAAACATATATTTAGCGGCAACAGACTACTAAATATACTTCCAACAATTTACGCAACCGAAGATAACAAAGCTAATTTCAAGAGTAATTATTTAGAAGGGTTAAAAAAAGCAGAAATTAACCTGACTGACATTAAAAATATAATCTGTGTAATAAGTGCTAGTAGACCTCCTAGCTTAGAACAAATATGTGAAGTCACCGAGGCTATAGAGAATGACTTTGCTATTTTTTGTACAACAACTATGAAACTTACTCAAGATTTAGCTGCTTTCAAAGACCCAAGTATAGTAAGTGTCAATATTGTAGTAAGTAGGCATTGTGAAGATGGATAACTAGCGGTATAGAGTAGATTAAGTACGAAAACTAAGTTTCGGTCAACAAAAAAGGCCACTCTCTAAAGAGTAGCCTTTTATCAACTATTTACTAATTTGTCTTAGCTGACGTCTTTGAGTCCTTCCTCAAGCATTGGCTTTAAGAATTCACCCGTATACGAGCCTTTGACTTCTGCCACTTCCTCAGGCGTGCCTTCAGCGATGATCAGTCCGCCACCTTTACCGCCTTCAGGGCCTAGATCAATCACCCAATCTGCTGTTTTGATGACATCGAGGTTATGCTCGATGACCACGATAGTATTACCTTTATCGCGTAGGGCATGCAGGATATTGAGCAGCTTATCGATATCATGGAAATGCAAACCAGTGGTTGGCTCATCCAAGATATACAGCGTCTGTCCCGTATCGCGTTTGGCAAGCTCACGCGCCAGTTTGACACGTTGCGCTTCACCACCTGATAATGTTGGTGCAGACTGACCCAAGCGGATGTAGCTCAGACCGACATCCATCAATGCTTGCAGACGACGATAGATCGCTGGTATCGCTGAGAAGAACTCAACGGCATCTTCAACCGTCATATCAAGCACGTCAGCGATGGTTTTGCCTTTATAGTGAATCTCTAGCGTCTCGCGATTGTAGCGCTTGCCCTCACAGGTATCACATGGCACATACATATCAGGTAGGAAATGCATCTCAACTTTGATAAGACCATCACCTTGGCACATCTCACAGCGTCCGCCTTTTACATTGAAACTAAAGCGACCCGGCTTATAACCACGGGCGCGTGCTTCTTGCGTCTGGGCAAACATCTCACGCACAGGGGTAAACACACCTGTATAAGTCGCTGGGTTTGAGCGCGGCGTACGACCAATCGGGCTTTGATCGATATCGACCATTTTGTCCAAATGCTCAAGACCGCTAATGCTCTCAAATTTATCGGCAATCAGCGTTGAGGCATTGTTTAACTGAGTCGCTGCCAATGGCATAAGGGTACGGTTAATCAAGGTTGATTTACCCGAACCTGAGACACCAGTCACACAAGTCATGATCCCAACAGGAATGGTCAAATCTACATCGTGTAGGTTGTTGCCTGACGCGCCTTTTAGCTCGATGGTCATTGGTACTTTTTTGGCTTTGGCCTTACCTTTGACTTCTACATCGATAGTTTTGGCTTTATGACGCACAGTCGGAATTTCGATTTTTTTCTTACCAGACATATATTGCCCAGTCAGCGATTCTTTGTTTGCCATGATGTCATCGACCGTACCTTGAGCGATAATATGACCGCCATGTACGCCTGCACCGATACCGATATCAATCACGTGATCTGCTTGGCGAATCGCATCTTCATCATGTTCAACGACCAGCACCGTATTGCCCAAGTCACGCAAGCGCGTTAGGGTTTTTAGCAGACGATCATTGTCACGCTGATGCAGACCGATTGACGGCTCATCAAGTACGTACATGACGCCCATCAAACCTGCACCGATTTGGCTAGCCAGACGAATACGCTGTGCTTCACCACCCGATAGTGTCTCGGCGGAGCGAGCAAGAGTTAGATAGTCCAGACCAACGCTCACAAGAAAGTTTAAGCGCTCATTAATCTCTTTAAAGATTTTTTCGGCGACTTCACCTTTATGGCCGCCAATCTTTAGCGTTTTATAATAGTCAGCCGCATCACCGATAGATAGCTTAACGATTTCTGCAATGGTCTGATCATCAACACGGACGTTACGTGAGATTTCATTCAGGCGCGCGCCGTCACAGACGTTACAAGTGGTATCAGCCAGATATTTAGCCAACTCATCACGCACAAGGTTACTTTGCGTCTTGGCATAACGACGCTCCAAGTACGGAAGTACGCCTTCAAATGGTACAGTCTTATTGGTCTTGCGACCGCGCTCATCAGTAAAGTTAAAAGTCAGCTTTTCTTTACCAGAGCCGTGCATGATAAGGTCTTGCTGCTCTTTGGACAGATCTTGCCATGGCGCATCCATATCGATTTTAAAATGCTTACAGACAGTGCTAAGCAAGCCAAAATAGTACGCATGACGCTTGTCCCAACCATTGATTGCGCCTTGATTAAGTGACTTCTCATGATGAGTAATCAGCTTTTCAGCGGCAAAATATTGACGTTTTCCGAGACCGTCACAGCTTGGGCACGCGCCATATGGATTGTTAAAACTGAACATGCGTGGCTCAAGCTCAGGCACTGCACGATCACAGACAGGGCATGAATGCTTGGCTGACATGACTTGGTTTTCATCACCGCCTTCTTTTGGATTGCCATCCATAAAGTGCAGCGTGACCAGTCCTTGACCCAAACGTAACGCCGTCTCTAAGCTCTCAGCGACACGGTTGCCCAAGTCATCACGGACTTTAAAGCGATCGACCACCACTTCGATGGTATGTTTTTTCTTCTTATCCAGTGTTGGTAGCTCATCGGTATCATAGACATCACCGTCGACGCGCACACGGACAAAACCTTGACCGATGAGCTGCTCAAGCAAGACGGTATGCTCACCTTTACGCTCACGGATGACAGGTGCCAAGATCATAATCTTGGTGTCATCTGGCAAAGCCATGACTTGATCGACCATCTCAGTGACCGACTGTGCGACCATTGGCTCACCGTGTTCAGGACAATATGGCGTACCGATGCGTGCATAGAGCAGGCGCAGATAGTCATAAATCTCGGTAATCGTCCCGACGGTCGAGCGTGGGTTATGGTTGGTTGATTTTTGCTCGATAGCAATCGCAGGGGACAGACCCTCGATACTATCAACGTCAGGTTTCTCCATTTGCGAGAGGAACTGACGCGCGTAGGCCGATAAACTCTCGACATAACGACGTTGCCCTTCGGCATATAGCGTGTCAAATGCCAACGAAGATTTACCAGAGCCAGATAGGCCAGTAATTACCACGAATTTATCTCGTGGGATGTCTAAATCGATGTTTTTTAAATTATGAGTACGTGCGCCGCGTATTGCGATATGGTCATGTGCCATCGGTTACAGGTTTCCTATTTGCTAAAAGGGGATTGGGAAATATCTCAAGCTAAAAAGTAAATACAGATCAGTAAAGTGGTTGGTTAAAACGTGAATAATTCTAAATTTTCGATGTTGTTATAAGTAGTGTTGTTATAAAAGGTATCGTTATAAATAATGTCGTTATTAAGAGTGCCGTTATAAGGGGTACATACATTGATAAAGTAAAAGTTAAGCCAGCCTAGTTATTCATTTTCTATTGTTGTTTGGCTTTATGTTGCTTGTCGCTCCTACCACTATTTTTTATAGGACTAAGCAAATCTAAATCGAATCAGTGTTAAGTAACAGGCATCGTTTGTTATGGTTTTGACCAAAAATGTCATTTTATAGAAGCGTTCGTCGTTACGTAGATATGGTGAGTTAGCCGTTAATTGTGCTGACAACGTTTTACTTTATTGTCATGGTGACAGCATTATTCAAGGTGTCACTATGCATCTAATGCACTTGGTAACAAAATAATCTCGTAATATGAATGGCTTGGGTTAAGGGCGCATACGTTACTGCACCAGTAAGACAAAAGTCTCGGCAACCAAACGGCGAATGTCTTATACTAGGGGGCTTGATTTATAGGCCAATGCCTTGATAAACCAGTAGTGATAAATCATGGTATGGCACAGTGTTAGTCGTGAAAGATAGCAATGAGCAACCAGCAATGATCAACCAGTGAGGCAAGTATGAATAGCGTAGAGAAACGGGCAATCCTCGGAGTCGGTGGCATCTTTGCCTTACGTATGATTGGCTTGTTCATGATTGTGCCGGTATTTTCTGTTTATGGTGACAATTATGCACACGCGACGCCGTTTTTGATTGGTTTGGCCGTTGGTATTTATGGCTTAGGGCAGGCCATCTTTCAGATACCGATGAGTTTGGCTGCTGATAAATTTCCGCGTAAGCCTATTATCTTTCTGGGGTTGATACTGTTCGCAGTCGGCGGCATGATTGCAGCAAATGCGACGGATATTTATGAAGTGATCATTGGTCGGGCGCTGGCGGGTAGTGGTGCGGTCTCTGCTGTGCTTATGGCACTATTGGCTGATGTGACGCGTGAAGAGATGCGTACCAAAGCGATGGCCACGATGGGTCTGACGATTGCGACTTCTATTATGCTGGCCTTTGCTTTTGGGCCATTATTAGTCGGCTCGCTCGGTATCTCTGGACTGTTTTGGCTGACCTCGGGATTTGCTATTTTGGCGATGCTGCTATTAGTGGTAGTACCGACGCCTATGCGTGTGCTCAAGCACAACCTAGATAACAAAACCATCGGTCAACAGTTGGCCACTGTCCTCAAGATTGGTGATCTTAACCGCTTACATATCGGTATCTTTGCGCTACATCTGACGATGACTGCGATATTTGTGATATTGCCGCACCAGCTCAGTGACGTACTTGGCTTGTCAGTACGTCAGCAAGGCATGGTGTATTTGCCACTATTGTTTATTGGCTTCGCCATCGCGATACCGTTTATCATCATCGCTGAAAAGAAACGCAAAATGCGTCAGGTTTTTTTGGGTGCGATTGCATTAATGACCGCCGCTTTAGCATTGTTAGCGCTTGGCAGTCAGGTCGGTGTTGGTATTATATTGGGTTTGCTGCTGTACTTTATGGGTTTTAACTTACTTGAGGCGACGATTCCCTCATGGATATCTAAGCGCGCACCAGTCGCCAATAAAGCGACCGCAATGGGGCTTAATTCTTCCAGTCAGTTCTTTGGGGCGTTTGTAGGCGGGGCAATGGGTGGTCTGTTATTAAGCCAGCCTAATTTGTTGGCGTGGGGCATACTGGCTATTATTATGGGTGCCGCACTGCTTATTATTATTCCCATTTCTCAGCCACCTTATCTATCGAGCACAACGGTTACTATTCCCAAAGACATCAATATCCAAGACTGGTCACGACAGATGCTGGCAGTAGATGGCGTTGACGAGCTGGTCGTCATGGCAAAAGAGCAAGTCGCCTATTTAAAGTTAGATAAGACACAGTTGACGGATGATTCACGTCAGCAGCTATCGAGTTTGGCGCAAAGTCCGCTAGATATATAGCAGCTTTATACTTGTAGTTGTATACGGAAGTGAAGCCAAATAGCAAAAATTGCACAGACAGCAATCTCATAAACCATCAGTATCAATAAGTAGAAACTAACTATTTATCTCTATTTAAAAGGAATTAATATGAGTAAATTTAAGATGTTGTCTGGTAATGTCATTGAGGGTAAAAAGAAGGCGCATCGCTCAGTAGCCAAGCTAACCGTAGGTCTTGGTTTATCAGCCATGCTACTAACTTCTAGTTGCGCCACACAAAATATTCAGGCGTATCAGAACACCACACCGACGCTCGACATGCATGAGTTTTTTTCGGGTCAAATCGATGGTTGGGGTATGTTCCAAGGTCGAAATGGCGAAGTCAAAAAGCGCTTTTATGTTGATATTGATGCAACCCATGAGGGAGACGATGTCATTGTATTAAACGAGAAGTTCTCGTGGGCAGATGGTACGAAATCGCAGCGTATATGGCGTCTGACTGAGCAGACAGATGGCAGCTGGAAAGGTGTGGCAGGTGATGTTATTGGCGAGGCAACAGGGAAAGTGGTTGGCAATACGTTGCACTGGAATTACTTGTTAGAGTTACCTGTCGAGGATAAAACTTACAAAGTGAATTTTGATGATTGGATGTATCTTATCAATGAGGATGTCATGCTCAATCGCTCAGTGATGAAAAAATTTGGCGTTGAGCTGGGTAGTGTGACGTTAAGTATGCATCGTAAGCCTTCCGATGCTAACTAGAAATCTCTAAATCACTTGATAGTAAGTTAGGTGCTATGCAATATCGATAAAGGTAGACGGTGTTCTTCAGCGTCTTAAAATGGCAAAATAGCAGCATATTTATCTATTACCTGTTATTTATTGAATTCTACAATATCGACTAGCATACCTAGATAGAGTATCTAAGCGACATAGACTGACGTGCATCATAGATAGCCTATAGATATTTCGATAAAAATTGGTTAAAGTAAAATTATACAATTGGTAGTATCAAATGACGCTATCAGATAACGATTAGAACAGTTTATTAAATTATTCATAAATAAAAGGACGGTATCATGCGCGGAGTCAATAAAGTTATCATCATCGGTAACCTCGGAGCAGATCCTGAGGCACGCCAATTCAGCAATGGCGGTAGCGTAACCAATATTTCGGTTGCGACATCAGAGCAGTGGACAGACAAACAAAGCGGCGAAAAAAGAGAAGCGACAGAGTGGCATCGTATCGCACTTTTCAACCGTCTAGGTGAAATCGCAGCGCAATACCTGCGCAAAGGCAGCAAAGTCTATATCGAAGGTAGTTTGCGTACACGTAAATACCAAGACCAAAGTGGTCAAGACCGTTATATTACTGAGATTCGCGCTGAACAAATGCAAATGCTTGATGGTCAAACTGGCGGTGGTCAGGGACAAGGCAATAGTGGTGGTTTTGGTAATAACCAAGGTGGCTCAAATCAGGGTTATGACAATCAAAATGGCCAAAACAACTATGGTCAGCAAGCAAATAATCAAATGGCACATCAAGGCGGCTATAATCAACCAGCGGCTCAAGGTGGTCAGAATAGCTTTAACAATCAAGCGCCTGCTCAGCAAAACCAGTTCAATCAGCCAGCACAGAAACCTGCACAATCTAAGCCTACAGCCATGCCAGATGGCCCTGTAGATGATGACATTCCGTTCTAAATCATATAAGAAAGAAAGTGTAAAGGTGTATTGATATTTATTATCTTATAACTCTTTGATAGAAAGCTTTAGCCCTGAATCTTATCCTCATATTAGTGTAAATATTGAGAATAAGATTCAGGGCTATTTTTTAATAGTAATATATAAATTATTATAAGAAAATTAATGTTAAAAAAGCCCTGCAACTGCAGGGCTTTTTTAATGCTTGCTATAGTTGATTCAATTTAAAAGAGATACAGGGCAACTGAGTGCAGATGTAACTGTGATACTTCAAACGAGGTTAACACTGTAGCTCTTTTATAGAGGATTAACTATATCCAAAATATAATTCAGTTAATACTTTTTAACGTAGCTAAACTAATTTTTTATTAAAAATGTTTTTAATTTATTTAGTATGCTCTTAATCTGTAAACGATTAAACTTAAGTTTAATCAGTATTGGTTTAATACTATTGGTTTTTACATTAGTTAATATGCTTACTACCTTCTATACTCTATATTGACCGTTTATACCAAAAAATAATTATGATTAGTGACGTTTGGTTTTAAAAATTGCTATACTAACTTTATATAGCATATAGTTAATATATATTGATCGTCTCTAAATAAAATAACTCTCGATGATAATAGCCAAAGTTTTACTTGTTTCTTATTAATAAATCGAAAGCTATTTAGATAATAGATTTTTATATTAAATGGTTAACTTCTTCAGAAAGCAGCATAGCAACGACATAGTATGTTACAGAGCTGATGCAGAACTATCTCTAAAATTAGCAGTATTTGAGAGTATAGTGCATTGACTTACTACTCTATCATTTTAACAGTAGATTTTTGTCGAAATATTATTGTGAGATTCTAGCACTAGTCAAAATACTAGATTTTTTTTATTAGAAACTGCTTTCAAAGCTATAATAGCAGCATATAAAGAATGATGACTTGTGTGTTTAGATTTATCTAAAACTAATCTTATTTAAAATGGATACAATGAGCATCTATCGCTATATATTTTCTATTTATGATGGATTGTTCGGGCTGTTATTAGAAACTAAATATTCTTTAGAATTAATTATATTTTATACATAGATTTAATGGCCAATGAACGATTTGTTCACTGCATTATTTCACGAAAAACAATACCTCAATAGAGGCTACACTCTTATTTTATAGTTGGATTTATTATGAGCAAAAATAACGCAATTGATTTAGAAAATTTGAACGTGGATGAGTTACGTGCTATCACTGAAAACGCTCAACAACTTATCGCTAAAAAACAACATCAACGTTTGTATGATGCGTATATGCAGTTCGAGCAGATTGCAGAAAATAGCAATGCAACGATCGAAGAGATACTAAAAGCTGGTGAAAAGTTAGAGAAAAAACGCAGTATTAAATATCGCAATACTGATGATCATAGTGAAACTTGGACTGGACGTGGCCGTAAGCCAACGTGGTTGGTTGAAGCGCTAGCAGCAGGTCGTGATATCGAAGATTTTGCTATTTAATTAGCTGTTTTCTTATAAAATGCCTTTCTGTGAGCCAGCTTGAAATTGCTATTGATAATGGTTTATTTACAATCATTTAGCGATAGATAGAGCTGCTTTCGAGAAAATAAAAGCCAGTATCTTTACTGCCAGTATTTTGGCAAAAAGATACTGGCTTTTTTTCTGTCATCTATATGCCATTGTTTGTTATGATAATGACGTTTTTGTCTTATATAAGAGTTGTACGACTGTGGCCCAAGTATCTGAGTTTTCTCATAAACGTCCCCGTAAGCTCTGGTGGCTAGTGGGGTTTGTGTTGTTTGCGCTATTTGCTGTGTTGCAAATGCCAGCAGCATGGTTACTTGAGAAATACGCACCAGATACGCCTTATGTCCAGCATGTATCTGGCAATGTATGGCAAGGTGCTGCTATTTGGCAGTTGCCTATGTCATCGACGTCGCTCACAGGTATGGCAGAATGGTCATGGCAGCCTTGGCAGTTACTCATAGGTAAGCTAGGGGCGGACGTCAACATTCACTCATCACAGACACGTCTGAATGGGCAAGTTAAACTTGGGTTAAACTCATGGCAAGTTGACGAGATGAGTGGGAAAATTGCACCTGAGACGCTAGCGAGTGTGGTCAACTGGCAGCTGCCAAATACCCCTATTCAGGTAAATAATGTATCGCTAACGCGCCAGTCTGATAAAAGTGAGGCATCTAGTAGTGAGCCTGCTCAGGACGCTGGCGGATTTAGTGCAGCGGATGGCCAATTGACTTGGGTTGGTGGTGAAGTCGGCTATCCTAGTGGTGGCAAAGTTTTTTATATTACGATGCCTGCTTTAAGAGCTGAGCTTAGTACAGAGCAAAAAAACAATAGAGATTTGCTGCATGTTAATTTATTGAACAATCAAGATAAGCGTTTGGGTGATCTGTATCTCGATAGCGATAATATGCTCGATGTCAGTTTGACGCAGCGTTTGCTAGAGAACATGCCTGAGTACAAGGGACAAGCCCCTCAAGATACGCCAGTTGTCAGTGTGCGCCAGCCATTGCTAGCTGGTTTGGGGGCGAACTAAATGCTTAATATCGCCGCAAGCCTAAAACCTGTTATCAATACTCTCAATCGCTTTTCAGCTTGGTTGTTATTGTTAGCCATTGCTTGGCTATGCTGGACAGCGGCCCGCCTTTTATGGTTATTGCTAGCAGCGCCTTTAGCACCTGCATTGCCTTTAGCGCCTCTACAGAATAATGCCAAATCCACCAATGATTATCGTGGCTTATTTGCAATCTTTGCTGATCCCGATCCTGTTACCGCAGCCGTGCAACCACCTCCCAACATTGAGCTCAAAGGCGTACTACTAGCCATACCTGAGAGCATGTCTTCCGCCTTATTGAATGTCAATGGCGAAGTCAAAAATTACCGCATCGGTGATGAACTAAAGGACAGTGATTATACGCTCGTGGCTGTTGATTGGAATTCAGTCATTATCGCTGATGCTAACGATAAAGAAACCGTTATTAAAATGCCAGAGGCGATGCCATTAGACCAGAGTGATATGCTAGCAAGCGGAATAAGCAATCAG
Organism: Psychrobacter sp. P11G3; assembly: GCF_001435845.1. NCBI lineage: Bacteria > Pseudomonadati > Pseudomonadota > Gammaproteobacteria > Moraxellales > Moraxellaceae > Psychrobacter > Psychrobacter sp. P11G3. The sequence goes on along the minus strand of NZ_CM003596.1, from coordinate 2,588,213 downwards.
CGTTTGCCAAACAATAGCATGTTGCCTACAGCGCCCCAACCAGTACAAAACACTGTTCCTGAGACAGAAGGGACAACTGGCGCAGACACTTCAAAAAGTCCACAGTCGGCTATCGAAGAAGCGGTTACGGCCTTGCAAGAAAACCCTGCCAGTTATTTAAGTAGGATGGGGGTGATGGCATCAGGTGAAAGCTATCAAGTCACAGCGGCGATGCCTGCTGGCCTACGTAATCGTTTAGGGCTTGAGCCAGGTGATAAGGTATTGACAGTCAACGGACAGAGCGTAGGTAATAACCCTGCGCAAGATGCTGGTGTACTTCAGCAAGTACAGCAAGCAGGTGAAGCGCAGATAGAGGTTCAACGTGGTGAGCAAGTTATTACGATTCGCCAGCAGTTCTAGCAAGGTAGGTTTTTAGCAACATTGCTCCTTAAAAATTCAGCACATAGTAAGCAATATCACTGTAGGTAATCATCAATATGGTAAGTTTTCAGAATTTTTCAGCCACGCCTTTGTACTGTAGCCTGCAGCGTTTGATGCGCCTGTGTCGTCCACTTTGTCTAGCAGTGCCTTTATGGGCTGCTGGTGTTGGTCTTGCCAATGCTGAGAGCTGGAAAGTCAATTTGCAAGACGCTGATATCAAAGCTTTTATCAATGAAGTTGCGACCATCACCGATCAAAACTTTGTTCTTGATCCGCGTATCAATGGCAATGTCACAGTCATCTCTAACAAAGCCTTGTCCCGTGATGAGATTTATCAGTTATTTCTGAGCGTGATGCAAGTGAATGGTATCGCTGCGATTGAGTCAGGAACGACGACAAAACTGGTACCGGATAATATTGCTAAGCAATCTGGTGTGGCGGTTGATTTACGCGGTGATAGTGTTGGCGAGTCGCTCGCTACTCGAGTTATTTATTTGACTAACACCCAAGCTGCAGAAGTATTAGGTGTTATTCGCCCATTGATGCCGCAGTCGGCTCACGCGGCCGCTGTACCTGGTGTCAATGCGCTAGTATTGTCCGATAGAGCAGACAGCCTTAACCAACTGACAGCCCTTATCCGTGATTTAGACAGCAATGTGAATGACAGTTTGCAAGTGATACCACTACGCCACGTCGATGCCGAACGTATGATGGAATTGATTAGCGCCTTAGTCTCAAGTGCGGGTAGTGGGCAAGCACAAGGTGGCAACAATCAGCTAAAGGTGATTGCTGATACGTCAAGCGATAGACTGTTAGTCAAAGGCAGTCCTGAAATGATTGCTAAAGTCCAAGAAATGGTCAATCAATTGGATACTACGCCGACCAGACGTTTAAGTGGTTTACGTGTCTTTCGTTTAAAGTATGCTAGTGCTGGTCATATCGCCGATATGTTACGCGGCTTACTCGCTAATCAATCTATCAATAGTGCTGGCGCGACCTCGACATTAGAATCAGCTTCGCTAAATGATGCAAGTAGCACAGGCGCTGCAATTAATAATGCAGCTAGCGATATCCTAGGTAGCAGTGCAGCTGCTGTGTCGACTAGCAGCACAAGTGGAACAAGCACAGGAGTGGGCGGTCGTCCTTTTAGTATTATTGCTGATGAAACTCAAAATGCCGTTATCGTCAATGCCGCACCTGAGCTAATGTTTGAGATTGAAGACGCGGTCAACCAATTAGACAGTCGCCGCGCACAAGTATTGATTCAAGCCGCTATTGTTGAAGTGTCAGGCGATGATGCTACTCAGCTAGGTGTTCAGTGGGCGCTAGGTAACGCTAATAGTGGCTATGGAGTGGTCAACTTTAACAATGTGGGAGCCAGCGCAACGACGCTTGCAGCTGCCGCTTTAGCAGGGACAAGTACGGCAGGTATTAGCGCTGCAGCCAGCTCTATTGCAGGTGCACTGATAGGAATTGGAGACAGTCGCAAAGACAGTCAGGGCAATACAGAATTTTATGGTGCTATTTTACAGGCGCTTGACTCATCTACCAGTGCTAATCTATTGTCCATGCCATCGATTTTGACATTGGATAATGAAAAAGCCAGTATCTTAGTTGGTCAAAACGTACCTTTTGTCACAGGTTCTTTTACCACTAGTGGCAACAATTCAAACAACCCATTTCAGACAATTGATCGCCAAGACATTGGTATTAATTTGAACGTCATTCCCCACATTGGTGATAATGGCACAGTACGATTAGAAGTGTCGCAAGAAGTTTCGTCAGTCGTACCAGGCAGTACGGGTAATGCCAGTGGGCTAATTACCAATAAAAGCCTTATTAATACGACCATTCTAGCGGATGATCAGCAGACGATTGCCTTGGGCGGCCTGATGCGTGACAACACCACTACACGTCAACAGAAAGTTCCTGGGTTGGGCAATGTTCCTGTTATCGGTAGACTTTTTCGTTCTGATAACGACAGCACCCAAAAGAGCAATTTGATTATCTTTTTACAGCCGACTATTTTACGTGATGGTGGCGCGGTAGCGAGTGTGACTGAACGCAAATTCAATCAAATGAGAGTGTTGCAGCTGGTCATTGATAAAAACGGTACGATTAAGCAATTACCATTGAGCGGCACTGAAGGTTGGAATGGTAATGTCAGTGCAGATTACGAGCTCATGCCGCTCAATCCCCTTATCCCTAAACGTGATCAAGCGCCAAAATCTACTTCGCAAGGTTTTACGAGAGTAGATAATCCTAATAGCGGTATCACGACCTATCCTCTTAATCGTTAAAATATTAGCCGTATATATAACGGTTAATATGATTTAACTGACATAAATTAATGTACGATGTGATAGATAATAGTTACATCGTACATTAGCTTGCGTATTCATAACACAGATAAACATAGACGCTTTTATATTTGGGTATATTAGTTACTAATAAAATAATGAGTTACGTATCATGTTTTTCACTATAGTAAATCAGAAACTAAGATGACAGATTATAAAAATACGAAAAAATGGCTTTTACTAAGTGTGGCTGCAACTGCGCTATTACTCATCCCTAGGCGCAGTAGTCGAAAGGACAATACGAAGATAGTAAATAACCATGATACCGTATCTAAGGGTAATGATATCAATGATGCTCGTTAGAATGCAGCTAATAAATAGAAGTTAGTAATTAAAAAATAGAAGCTCAATAATGCGTTTATAGCAGTATTACTTAACTTTATCTTTTGAAAAGTCAGTTTTGGAGTTTATTAATGTGTGGCAACAAATCAGTGACCATGGCTGAGAGAACAGATGCTAGAGAAGTTTTAAAAAATGTCTATTCTCTTATAGATACGCATACACATTTTGACGCTCCTATATTTGATCCTGACCGAATACAGCAGGTAGAGCAAGCTTATAGTCAAGGTATCCGTCATTTAGTGCTAGTCGGCTATCTATACGAGTATTTTAATCGAATGTATGATATTCAAGACTTCATCACCAAAATGTCGCCGCCATCTGTGACAAAGGCAAACAACCAAGAGAAATGCGATGTTGTAGCCCATATCGCGCTAGGTTTACATCCTTTTTATATTGAGCAACATACCGATGACCATTTAATACAACTTGAGCAAATGGTGATAGAGCGTCGTCCGTTAGCTATCGGTGAGATTGGACTAGATACCTTTACCGATGCGATGAAGCAGCCTAAGATATTTGCTAAACAAAAAAGATTCTTTGCGGTGCAGTTGGATATAGCAGTGGCCCATCGACTGCCAGTGATGCTGCATATTCGTAAAGCGCATGCCGAAGTACTTGCAATATTAAAAGCACATAAATACGACGCGCATAAATTAGGTGGTATTGCCCATAGCTTTAGCGGTGGCGAGCAAGAGGCGAAGGCTTTTGTAAAATTAGGGTTTAAGCTGGGTGTTACGGGACAGATTACCAATCCGAACGCCAAAAAACTGCGCCGTGCTATTCAAGTAGCAGTTGAGAGTCATGGCATCGAATGCTTGGTCATTGAGACGGATTGTCCAGATATGACACCTATTATGTGTCAGACATCGGATGACACACATTCACATAATAGAAATATACCAGCCAACCTGCCATGGGTATTAGCAAGCTTGAGTGAACTATTAGAAATACCACATGATAAACTTGCTAAGCAATTGTGGCAAAATAGCTGTGATGCTCTGGAAGTAGACTGGGCTTATTCAGTGTGACTATGCTATTTATAAGAAAAGCATCGTTGTAATTAGAAGCTAAAAAGTATGAGCCGTATAAATGACAACCAAAATATTTGAAAAGAGAATTTGATCTGTTATGAGTGACACGCGACAATTTGAACAACCAAAATCCGTCGAAGACAGTCTTGCACAAGACGAATCGCGCCAACAAGATGAGCAGTACGATCGTCGTTTTCAAGGTACACGGACACTATATGGTACCTCTGCGGTTGATACTTTTTCGGCAGCTCATGTCTACATTATTGGTGTAGGAGGAGTGGGCTCTTGGGCAGCAGAGGCACTGGCTCGGACAGCAGTGGGAACAATTACGCTGATTGATTTGGACGTATTGGTTGCGTCTAATGTCAATCGCCAATTGCCTGCACTAGACAGCACGTTTGGACAAAGTAAAATTGAAGCAATGGCAACTCGTATTAGAGAGATTAATCCCACAGTAACCTTGAATTTAGTCGATGACTTTTTGACAGTAGATAATGTCGCCACACTCTTACCAAGTCGGGAAGCGGTCAAATCCGCTACTGCTCAGGGTAGACCGATTGTTATTTTAGACTGTGTAGACGATATGAATGCGAAACTAGCAATCGCTTTACACTGTCGTTTTAATAAACTAAAGTTGGTCTGTGCGGGCGGTGCAGGTGGTAAGATAGATCCAAGTCAGATTAGAGTAAGTGATTTGCGTGACTGTTATCAAGACCCACTACTTGCAAAGTTACGCAACAAGTTACGCCACGAGAAAGGCATTAATAGTGCTTTAAAAGAAAAATTTGGTATTAAATGTGTTTATTCGACAGAGCCGCCAATTTTAGATAAAAGCTGTCAAACAGGTGGTCTGCAGTGCGGTGGTTATGGCTCAGCAGTGGTCGTTACGTCAGTGGTGGCGATGATTATGGTGAGTGAAGCATTACAATTATTAATAAGACAGACGAGTCGTAACTCATACGTCTGATATTATTTAATGGAGTTTACCTTGTCTATATCTAACTCACCTCAGCAGAGCTACCCTGTCGCGGTAGATGAAATAGAGCGTATCAATAAGCTAAGAAAGTATCAGGTACTCAATGAAGATGAGGAGCCTGCGTTTGATCGGCTAGTTGAACTCGTAAAGCTATTTTTTGATGTGCCTGTGGTTACCATTACTTTCATGGATGAGGAAACACAATATTTAAAGCCAGCCTGTCAATTCGATAGTGAAGATGAGGCTGTAAGCAAAGGGCCACGTAACACGGCTTTTTGTAATTATACAATATTGTCTGATGATGTATTAATCGTGTTAGACACCTTTAGGGATAGTCGTTTTAGCCAAAGTCCGATGGTCACAGGTTCTCCATATTTAAGATTTTATGTTGGTGCACCTATTATCTTAAATGAAGACAACAAAAGGTATCGTCTAGGTACATTATGTCTTATGGATACTGAGCCACATCAGAGTTTTAGCAGCCAACAAGAAAAGATATTGGCGCAGTTTGCAATGATGGCCGCAGATGCGTTGAAATTACAAGATAAACAACGTGATGCTAAGCGTGCTAATGAGATGAAATCGAGCTTTTTGGCCAATATGAGTCATGAGATTCGTACACCGATGAATGGTATTATCGGTATGGTAGAGATGTTAGGCGATACCGAACTCAGTAGCGAACAGCGTGACTATGTTGATAACATCAAAGTCTCTAATGAACATTTGATGGTCATCATTAATGGTATTTTGGACTTATCGAAGGTTGAGTCTGGAAAAATGACGATTGATTCTATTCCATTGAATTTATCTAGTTTATGTAATGAAGTCGTCAGTTTATTTGCGATTAAGGCACGTCAAAGAGGCGTAACTTTAGATTATCATTATACTGAAACACTATCACCTTATGTAAACGGCGATCCTGTACGTCTGAAGCAGATTATCGCAAACTTGGTCAATAATGCGATTAAGTTCACGCGTGAAGGTGGTCAAGTAAGCATCGATGTCAAACATATGGACAACTGCTACTGTCCAGATAACATTGATGAAAAATTCGTGAATACGAGTCAAGAAAAAGAAGCAAGCAAAATAGAATGCAATAAAACTGGTCAGAACATGACTTTGTGTATAGAAGTGAAAGATACGGGTGTTGGTATTAAAGAAGAGTCGTTAGAGGCGATATTTGACGCTTATGACCAAGCGAATAAGTTTACTCATCGTATTTACGGTGGTACTGGACTTGGACTGTCTGTTTGTAAGTCCTTAGTCGATTTGATGGGTGGTCATATACATGTAAATAGTGAAGTAGGGGTTGGTACGACATTTAGTGTTTTATTACCGCTGACTACTATTGATGAAAACAAGTATGAAACATGGCAAGACTCTCACGATACGACTATGATTGAACCTACGCATGAGCGGTCTGGCCATATCTTGTTAGTCGAGGATGATGCTGTCAATGCGATTATAGCCAAGAAATCACTAACCAGCAGTGGTCATACCGTCACCCATGTTACGGATGGGCAGCAAGCAATTGAGGCTTTTGCTTTATTCCCTGATCGTTATGATGTGATATTGATGGATCATCATATGCCGATTATGGATGGAGTACAGGCAACTATTAAATTGCATGAACTATATGATCCTCAAGCGTTGCCGCCTATTATTGCCCTGACTGCCAATGCAATGGACGGCGAGCGGGAGAAATATCTAAAAGTTGGCATGCAGGATTATTGCACCAAACCTTTTAAGCAGGAGCAGTTGAATGCCTTAGTGCAGTATTGGCTGATACAAAAGCAATCATTGGAAGAAGAGTAACTTACTAGATATTAGTATCAGTGCCTTTGATTAGCATCTTAATATAACTATGATCGGTAAATATAAAAAAAGCTTAACCGCCTATATGGTGGTTAAGCTTTTTTATTGATGATAAAGATATCAGTAAATATCAACTACCAGTCATGTTTAGAGCGATATTAGTTCACGCGAGTTTGGTAGTCGCCAGTACGCGTATCGACACGAACCACTTCACCTTGTTGCACAAATAATGGTACACGTACAACGGCACCTGTCTCTAATTTAGCAGGTTTGCCACCACCGCCTGAAGTATCGCCGCGTACGCCAGGATCTGTTTCTGTGATTTCTAACTCAACGAAGTTAGGCGGCGTGACTGACAGAGGAGCACCATTAAATAACGTAATGGTACATAGAGCATTGCTGTTTTCTTTTAACCACTTGATTGAGTCACTCATTGCGTTTTTGTCCGCTTGAATCTGCTCAAAGCTCTCAGGATGCATAAAATGCCAAAACTCGCCATCGTTGTATAGATAGTTCATTTCAGTATCCATCACATCAGCAGCTTCTAAGCTGTCACCTGATTTGAAAGTTTGTTCCAGTACTTTGCCACTACGAAGATTGCGCAACTTAACACGGTTGAAGGCTTGACCTTTACCAGGTTTGACAAACTCGTTTTCAAGAATGGCACAAGGGTTGCCATCAAGCATCACTTTTAGACCAGCTTTAAATTCATTAGTAGAAAAACTTGCCACAAGAAACTCCTAGGGGTTGTAAATGTAATAGTAAGACATAGGGCTGACTGTACCAAAATTTTCTGTTATGCCAAGTATTTACGGATTAACGAGGATACTTTGATAGGCTAGACACTAAGGGCGTATAATATCGGATTTTGGGCACAGGTAATAGGCTGTCATGATAAACCATTTAATCACACAAAAAAACTGGCAAACGCAATTATCGGAAGCTATTACATCTGTTGATGAGCTATTGAGTATCCTACAGCTTGAATCAATGCGTGCAGAAGTTTACGTACCTAAGCATTTTGAACTGCGTGTGCCGCGTGGCTTTGTGACAAAAATGGCTATTGGCGACCGTAATGATCCCTTGCTTAAACAAGTGTTGCCAGACCAGCAAGAGCAAATTAACGTCACAGGCTACGTAGCAGATCCGCTAAGCGAAAACACTCAAAATCCTGTAAAAGGCTTGCTCCATAAATATCAATCAAGAGTGTTGTTAACGATTACAGGCGCGTGTGCTATTCACTGCCGTTACTGCTTTCGTCAGCATTTTGACTATAGTGCCAATATGCCGACTGCTGATGCAAAAGAAAATATCATTAACTATATTAATGCGAATCCTGAGGTCAATGAGGTAATTTTGAGTGGTGGTGATCCACTAAATGTGACCAATAGACGTTTGTTTTCATGGTTAGATACTTTGGAGTCTCTTCCGCAGATTACTACCATTCGATTGCATACGCGTTTACCATTGGTGATACCTGCACGCTTGGACGCTGCATTGTTAGAAAAGCTGTCTCAGAGTCGCTGCCATATTGTAATGGTTATTCACTGTAATCATGCCAATGAGCTAGATGCACCAACCGCTGAATACTTGCAACGTGCGAGAGCAGCTGGAATTACACTATTAAACCAAGCCGTGTTGTTAAAAGGTATTAACGATACTCTTGACGCGCAAGTGCAGCTTAGTCAGCGTTTGTTTACTTCTGGCGTGCTACCATATTATTTGCATGTGTTGGACAAAGTGGCTGGCGCAGCGCATTTCGATAGTAGTGAGCAAGCAGCGATTGAGCTTTATTGGTCATTGCTAGCATCATTGCCAGGTTATCTCGTCCCTAAGTTGGTCAGAGAGTTACCGAATAGACCTTTTAAAGTGCCGATTGATATTTACAGCAATAGCTAATGTAGGGCACTATGTCAATTTAAGATAATTAGTAAACAAAGAGCGGCTTTTAAAAAAGATGCGGATAGTATCTTTAAAAACTAAAATCTAGTATTTATGCTTTTTTCTAAGTATAAATAGATATATGATTGGAAAAGAATATAGACTGTCAGTATGTAAGTTAATTAAAAAGTATACCACTTTAGATATAAGATTTTGCCAGTATGTAGGTATTGTCAGAGCGTACTGCTAGACTTAGGCTCACAATAAATAGATATCATCACTTTTCTATAGTCGAGCTTAACAAACATTTTTTAGGCCATACATGTATTTGTACTGCTGCATATTACTGATTGCCTCAGAGTGACTAATAGAGAGTAAAGATACTGATGATAACGTTATCAATGTTTCAAGAGCATTTAGATTCTACAGATCCACTACCTCCGCTATCTAATCGCTCAGTAAATGGTCAAGAGCGTTACTTGTTAAAGATGTTGGCAACGCTACCTACGCTTACCCAAGAGCAGCAAACAGAGCATTTAGAGAGTCTACTGACAGTATTACGTGAATCCAATATGGATGAACAACAGCGTCTTAAATTGATGGCAACAGTCATTGATGCCTCAGACCGACTGATTGCAGCTTTTAGGCAGCACTATATCTATGAGACAGGTGCGCTTAGTCAGGATCAGATGTCTTATATCGCTCAAATGCAATCGCTACATTATTTAATTATTATGGTTTACGACAAAGTCATACGTCGTGAGACGCAGTTGTCTGAAGCCTCCTCAAACCAATCTTCTGGTAAAGGTTGGCAGCGTTTTTTTGGTGCTGAAACTAAACCTGATAGCACGCTTGCTATTGCGATTTATCAATCACTATTAAGGTACCAAAAACTATTAGCAGAAGATACACTGTGCTATCGAAAGCCATCAGATTACCTGTGGTCTAAAGTCAATCGGTTGTACTATCTGGCTCATCAGAGAAAAGTGACTGATATTGATTTGAGCCTACATACCGTCACACAACAAACAAACAGCATTCATCAGCTATATTGCCAAATCTGTTTGCATCACTTGTTAAATTTGCGTGCTATGAGGCGCCCGAATATCTTGCTTGTACAGCGTCTATTGCCTGACTGGGCTAAACACATGGTCGCGACAATGGAGCCCGCCACCGAGACAAAAGTTTTTGTTGATCTTAATAGTAACAATCCACCAAGCTATCTGACCGTCAACTCTCATATCAACCCCTATGAAGATCGTCATGACTGTCTATTTATAGAACTGACACCGATTGTTGAATATTTTGAGTCACGTAAAGAAGCCTTTATCGATGAAGGCAACACAGCCGAATATAGTCTGCTTAATGCTATTTCGATGACCATCAGCTATCGTTATTTACAGCCGCCACTTACCTTGCCAACCAAATATACTAGCAAACATCAGGCAAAGTTAATCACCAATTTTCATGATATACACTACCATGTAGGTCATTCAAAAACTTTTGCCAATTTAATCGCTATAAAACATCTACGAGAAGAAGACAGACCCTTATACGATACATTTGATAGCGAGCGTGGCCGCAGTAGCGTTATAAACATTGAGACATTTGATGACCATGACAGTTCTTCAGCATATCGCAGACTGCATTTATTGCCAAAAGCTGGTGATCTCAATAAGAATGTTGCCGACAAAAACATTCTCAATAAAGAAGGGCTTATTGTAGAAAAAATTGTCCCTGACCTTTCTAAGACAGCACCTCAGCCTTTACACATCATGAGCCTGATTTTAGTCTATGGAACTGAAAATACAGAACAGCCTAATTGGTCAATAGGGGTGGTACGCTGGTTCAATGTCGATACTAAAAATCCAGAAGTAGAATGGCAGATACTCGGGCATAAAATTGTGGCATGTGGATTACGTTTGGAAGGCAGTAAAACGCGAAGTCATCATTTTGTACCAGCATTTATTCTCGGTAAAGATGAACAGCTACAGACGACTGGCACACTAATCGTACCACCTTCTTACTTTCAAGCTGATGATAGAGTCGTCATGCGTATTGGTAATAAACAAACCTCCCTACGATTAGGTCGCAGGCTAATGATGACTGATAAGTTTAGTCAATATGAGGTGGCTCAGTTATAGCGCTTAGGGATGCTTAGATGTGACAGGAGTTTCAGGCCATAACGAAGAATTTATACAGATTGTCGCCAGTAATATAGTAGGCGACAAAGGGCATAAGTTAATCTGCAGTTGGTCTAATTATTGTCTATAATGATAAATATTGTTACTCTGATTTTTATGATATCTCTAACTATAAAATAATTATCATGGTGAAAGCTCAGTCTATACTGATAGGATGCAAAGAGTATTAACGCTAGCGTCTTTTGTGTGCTAGGTTAGTTTTAGACAAAGATGTAAAGTAATAAAATAATAGATAACACTACGTACGACTAAAAGGCTCCTTATGCGCTCTCAATCTCTTTTAAATTTATTGGTGATCAATGACGATCAGCTCTATGCTGAACGTCTTGTTCAGTTATTGAGTCCTTATTATGATAGTGTGAATTTGGGGTTTTTGGACGATAAAGAAGAGCTATTGAAACTTCTGCGCCAACCGTGGGATGTACTGGTATTTGGCAAAGCTTATAATATGAGCTTTACAGATGTGGTGAGCATCGTACAAGAGCAAAATATCGATCTGCCAATGATCTGTTTAACGAATGAAGAGATAGCGTCGACTGCCTACAATGAGTATGAGCTACCGACTGTGATTAGTGGCACGATGGTCAAAGCGCTTGAAATGAATCAAGAAATGCCAGTGGTAATGGCTATTTGTCTACAGCATAGTAGTTTGCGCAGTCGTCGTGAGCTAAAAACCTTACGTCAAGTGCTTTCTGAAGCAGAACAACGCGCCAATGTATTGATTAAGAACTCTAAGAGCGCGGTCGCTTATATAGACGAGGGTATTCATATATTTGCTAATGAGCCCTATCTTCAGCTATTCGGCTTTAAATCGATGAATGAAGTGGTAGGCGTGCCTATTATTGACCTGATTTCAGGTAGAGATAATGTTCAAGGGTTTAAACAGTTTTTACGTCAGTTTGACAAAGGCAGTCGCCAAGACGTTGAGTTTAATTTTGAAAGTGTACGGACAGATGGCAGTACTTTTGAAGCGAAACTACAATTAGCATCAGCCACGTTAGAGGGCGAGCCAGTCATTCAGATTATTATTCAGCAGAATAGTAATAATAGTGCAGAGGTTGCCAAGCGTTTAGCGGAAGCTGAACGTAAAGATAATTTAACTGGCCTAGATAATCGTCGCGGTTTTGAAGATCAGATGATAGCAATACATCAGCAGGCGTCCCAAGGACTAATAACCGCAGCCCTGCTATATGTGCAGGTTGATAATGTAGGAAAAATAAGAAGTAGCTTGGGTCTACAAGGAATAGATACAACGGTCAAGCAAGTTGCCCACACATTAACTGAGCTAGTACCTGATGGGCATGTAAGTCGTTTTAGCGATACCGCCTTCACGATTTTAGTAAAAAACAAGACGACGAGTGATATTGAAGAGCTTGCTGCGCATATCGGTTCGTCTATAAAGGGTATGTTTATTGAAGTTGATAAACGTACAACCAATACAACAGTTAGTATTGCTATTGTCAAAATTGAAAAAAATACGGTAGAGCCTGTCATTATATTAGAACGCGCCATGGATGCTATCAGCCAAATCATGGTAGAGACTTCTAATAGTGGTGGTTCTTACCGTATATATGACCCAAGCGAACATGCTAATAGCGATGATCATGCACTTGCTGAGTCATTAGTGGATGCCATTACTAATAACCGCTTTGAGCTATCATTTCAGCCAATATATGACATCAATAACGATCGTAGCGACTTTTTTGAAGTGTATCTACGGTTACCGCTTTCAGATGCTGACAATACGGTATTAACCCCTGATCAATTTATGGCGGTGGCTAAAAAACATCAACTTTTAGAAAAGATTGATCGATGGGTGCTTATCAATGCCTGTAAGAAAATCAATGACGTCCGTAAAGTTCATCCTGAAGCTAAATTGTTAGTACAATTAACCAATGCTTCACTGGTTGATAAAAAACTGCCGATAGTGGCCAGTCAATTGATAAAAGCGGTAGGCGGCGCAGCTGGTGTATTGACACTCCAGTTCAATGAAATAGATATCTCTGATCACTTAACCGTCGCCAAATCTCAATTTTCCGCGCTTAACGATGTTAACTGTCAACTAGGTATCAATAATTTTGGCTCTTCTGTCAAATCTATTGAAATTGCCAATTTTGTCCAGCCTGATATGGTACGCTTGGCGCGCAGTTATATCCAAGATATTGGTTCAGCAGAAAATCTAGAAACGGTCAAGTCTCTTATCACACGTACTAATAATATTAAAGTCGATGTGCTTATGCCTTATATAGAAGATGCAGCAACGATGTCAGTCGCTTGGAGTGTGGGCGCACGCTATTTGCAAGGGTATTATTTAGAAGAGCCTAGTAGCACAATAAAGGTAGCGAGTTAAAAGGCCAATACGTCATATCGTTTATGTCATGGCGATAATATTCCTTAATCAAAGATTGCTAAAAATGTCCCTTATCAGTAGATATCAACTGAGCAGCCTTTTGGCTGCTGTTCTGTTACTCGCAGCTTGTGAGAAAAAGCCACCTGACCACCGTGCTCCTGTGACCTTGCCTTTATATACCGATGGCGATGCGGACAACGGTTCGATAATTTATAAAGATGCTTGCGGTCAATGTCACCAACGTAATGCAGGTCTGAATAAAAAAGGCCCACAGTTAATGAATATATATGGTGCGCCAGCTGCCGAGTTAAAAGATTATACCTACAGCAAAGGGCTAGAAGATTCAGGTTGGATATGGGATGCAGAGACACTCGATCCATATATTGCAGATGCCCAAAAAGCCATGCCAGATTCTAAAATGTTGTCTGATCCGATGCCAGATGCGAAAGAGCGTGCCGATATCATTGCTTATTTATCTACGCTCCGTGCTGATGCACCAACCGTTACAGATGATGTGAACTGACATTTGACTTATCATCGTTATGACCTAAAAAATGAGCCAACAACCTACTATGACCCATGCAGCTAACGATAGATCATTATCCATCTCTCAGAAAACAGCGAAACCGTTTAGCCAGTCCATACCTAGTACGGCTAATTTTCAACGCAATCAGCAGCAAATTGCACAGCTGTTAGCGCAATTAAATCAGATTGTATTGGACAAGCCGCAAGCAGTTAGGCTAGCACTCAGTTGCATCTTAGCAGGTGGTCATTTGTTATTGCAGGACTTGCCTGGTATGGGTAAGACGACTTTGGCACAGGGCTTGGCACAGCTGTTAGGTTTGAGCTTCAGTCGAGTGCAATTTACCAATGATATGTTGCCTGCTGATATTTTAGGTATGAGCATCTACGACCAAAGTAAACAGCAGTTTGAGTTTCGTTCGGGCCCTATCTTTACACAGTTATTACTTGCTGATGAAATCAACCGTTCCAGTCCTAAAACACAGAGTGCGCTACTTGAAGCGATGGAGGAGCGCCAAGTCACGCAAGATGGCCAGACTTATCCTTTGCCGCAACCTTTCTTTGTCATTGCCACCCAAAATCCGTTGCAACAAGCAGGTGTCTATCCGCTCCCAGAGTCGCAGTTAGACAGATTCTTGTTATGTTTATCGTTGGGTTATCCATCGCCTACCGCAGAGCGTGAGCTGCTAAAAGGTAAAGATCGTCGCGAGCTACTCAAAGACTTGAATACGGTACTTGATACTGAAGCTGTACTACTGGCTCAGCAGGGTGTTAGGCAGGTTTATGTAGCAGATACAGTACTGGATTACTTGCAAAGACTAGTTGCAAAAACTCGCGCAAGCCAAGAGTATCATGGCTTATCCCCTCGCGGTGTGTTGTCGCTACAACGTGCTGCCCAAGCGCATGCCTATGTATCGGGATATATGGAAGTGACCCCTGAGGATATCCAAGCGGTTTTTGCTGCGGTCACTGATCATCGCCTCGGTCAGCGTTTCGTACCCGCGCATGTGACTGGTGGACAAGCAACAAAAACCATCGCCCAACGTATCCTAGCAGAAGTGTCAGTCGTTGCTTAGCAGCTGGCAGACTATTTGACCCTATTGATTAACTACATCGCTGAAATATAGTTCTACACGTAGTCAAATCTATATAACTTAGAAAAAATATCAAAGTCACTCAGTTCACTATTTACGGTATTTTCGCTCGCTTTTCTTGTATTCGAATTGTCCTGAATCAACTATATCGTTCTATTCGTGAGTTTGTTTGTCAGTCAGATGATATAAATACAAATGATGACAACATTGTCAATCAGATGGTAATAATAAGGTAGTCATGAGCTTGTTACCAAAGGCCTTAACCGCACCAATAAAATCAGCTCTGAGCCGCTGGTTTGCCTCGCGCGCACCTAAAAGTGATAGTGCTACGCTTAATGTGCGTAATGTCTATATTTTCTTTAGTCGTGAAGGAATGCTATTCGCCGTATTGTTAGTAATTACCTTTATCGCGGGTATTAACTATGGCAACAACTTAGTGCTTGGTTTGTGCTTTTATCTGGTCAGTATTTGGCTAATTAGTTTTCATGTTACTTTTGCTCATATATCTGGTCTGCAAGTGCGTCTGCTAGAAGTCACTATGACAGAAGCTGGCTTGCCTGTTTGGATTACACTACAATTGAATAGTGATAGTCGCCAACCAAGGCGCCAGTTGCTATTTGAATTTGAGCAGATAACCAATAAGAAAACCAAAAATGGCATAAACGCGCAAAGTTCAGTGCTTATCACACGGCTACAAGGCGAGCAAGTCATTCGACTGCCTGTCCAGACCTACAACCGTGGCCAACTTGAACTACCGCGGTTAAAAATAAAAACAGTTTATCCCTTAGGTATCATGCGTGCATGGTCTTATGTCTACTTTGCGCGTACAGCTTGGGTATATCCAAAGCCTGAAGTCTTTGACTGGCAAGCAAAATATGCAATCGCAAGCTTAGAGGACTTACCAACAGGTGGACAGTATAGACAGGGTCAGGACGACTTTGAGCGATTAGATAACTATATCGAGGGTGAATCATTGGCCCGAGTCTCTTGGGGGCATGTAGCGCGGGGACAAGGTATGCTGACCAAGCACTTCGCTGATCCGGTCGGTCATGAGCAAACGCTTGATTATGCAGATATGCCAGCTGCACATCACGAGCAAAAACTTGCACAATTGGCTTATGGGGCATTGACGCTGGGTCAGCTAGGCGTGCCGTTTCAGATGCGTTTACCTAGTGATACTCCTGCTACTGCGGAGATGGGTAACGGGGAACCCTTTGCGCAAGCATGCTTGCTAAGGCTTGCGAAAGCACCATGATCAACTCTAAACGCTCATCTTCTGCTCATGTTGATACACTGTCCACAGAGTATTCTGCGCTCGATGCTACAAATAGTGCTAGCTTTGAGCAGTTGGCTTTAGCTCAAAAAGTCTCGTTTCAACCTGAGCGAAATGACGCTAAATGGTATCGTAAGTTATTTGCACTGCCAGCTTATTATTGGGTATTAATTGCTCAAGTCGTCGTTGTGTTACCGCATGCCGCACATTTGCCATTATGGCTGATAGGATTTGCCGCCGTCAGTATCGCCGCTCAATTGCCTCATATTAAAGCTAAATTCAAAAAACTATCGCACCTAAAGCGTATTTATCAAAGTATGCAAATGCTAGGCTTTCTGCTGGGGCTATTAGGTCTGTGGCTAACCTACAATACAGCATTTGGGCTCGATATGGGTGTGGCATTTTTGGTGCTATGCTTAGTTAGTAAGCTATGGGAGCTATATAAGCGCCGCGATGCCTATGTGGTGTTGAATTTATCATTTTTCGTGCTTGCGGCATTGTTTTTGATGGACCAAGGTTTACTGACTACTTTAGAAGTGATCGTTGGAGCAGTCGTTGTATTGCTAGCATTTATTGCGCTTAATGATGATAGCAATGCTAACGGTGATGGACGCTTGCGGACATTGGGTGTGTTAGGGGTTGGCGCGTTACCATTATTGGTGGTGCTATTTTTGTTTTTTCCGAGACTGCCACCGCTGTGGTCCGTACAGCTCTCCGGTCAGCAAGCAACCACAGGTGTCTCTGATAGTATGTCTCCTGGTGATTTTGCCAATTTAGGGCAGTCAACTGAGCTGGCCTTTCGGGTAGAGTTTGCTGATGAGCGTCCACCGCAACAGCAGTTGTATTGGCGCGGTTTGGTATTTAGTGATTTCGATGGCGTCACATGGCGCCCAGCCCATCAAAGGGATCAATGGTCGTCGAGATTGCAAGCACCTGCATGGATTCAGAATGCCTTTGCTACTGTACCTGACGAATCAAGGGCGGCACCTGTCAATTACAAGGTTATCTTAGAACCCACTCAGCAAAATTGGCTATTTGGTCTTGATTATCCGTTCTCACAGCAGCCAGATATCAATACTACCTCTGAATTTACCTTATCAAAGGGTCAACCTGTTACCCAGCAACTTCGCTATGATGTGTTGCAGTTCGCACAGATGCGTATTGATCCAGTTCTGACAGAGGCATCAAGACGTGAAAATCTTGCCTTGCCTAACGAAGGTAACCCTCAAGCACGCGCGCTTGCTAAGCAATTATTTAAGCAGTCAGGTTCAGACCCTGTGCGCTACATAGCGGCTATCGAGCAATGGATCAATCGGACAGAGTTTCGCTATACGTTGTCGCCACCACGGCTCAATACCAATCGTATTGATGAGTTTTTATTTGAAACCAAAGCAGGGTTCTGTGAGCATTATTCGTCAAGCTTTACCTTTATGCTACGCGCCGCTGGTATTCCTGCACGAGTAGTAGCCGGCTATCAAGGCGGTGAGCCGAGTCGCAATGGTAACGTATGGGAAGTGCGGCAAATGGATGCGCACGCATGGACGGAGGTTTGGCTTGAGGGCCAAGGCTGGGTACGTGTGGATCCGACAGCCTTTGTGGCGCCTGAGCGAGTAGAGCAAGGTATGAATACTATGACCCAGCAGCAAGGGGCGGCTATGTTTGGCAATGGTGCCAGTGCGCAAATCAGCTATCAGCAGTATCAAATGCTACAAACGCTACGCCGACTATCAGACCAAGCGAGCTACTACTGGCAAAAAGACGTAGTCGGCTATGACCAAGACAAACAGGCCGACTCGCTACTCAAATGGTTCAATATCAGCTCAATCATGCAGCAAATTATTTGGTTAGCCACCAGTGCGGTTTCCGTTATGGTTGTCTTAGTTTTTGTCATTTGGTATCGCCGCCGCAAACGTTGGCACCCAGCAGACCTACCTCTTGCTCAGCTCTCAAAACGTGTTGCCAAGCATGATAAGTTATTAGCTCGCAATGATAATGAAGGGCAGCTAGCTTGGTTGGAACGTTTGGCATCAGCTATTGATAGCCGTCAGGATAACAATGCTCACTCTGCTACGAGTCAGCTAACAGATAGTAGCGACCCAATCGTTATTCAAACAAAGCTTATTGAAATTAGGCAAAACTACCGTCAGTTACGCTATGGACGACTGAGTACATTTGATAGCAGTCATAGCGAGTATCAAGAAAGACTCAAACAACTTAAAAAAGACGTACGTGCATTGTTATAAAGGTTTTTTGTGATAGTGCTATTAAGTTGCTAAGGTATTTTGAACTGACTATAAGTTAGGTAAGCGAATTAGTGAATAAGTAGAGAGGCGGTTATATGGCGATATATGTAGATTTTGTGCAGATAAAATTCAAAGGCCATAAGTGGTGTCATATGCTGGCGGATAGCTTGCAAGAGCTGCATGACTTTGCGGCATTTATTGATGTAGATGCGCGACTATTTCATCGTAACGCCAGCTATCCTCACTATGACATCACGGTTCAAATGCGTGAAATCGCTATTGCCCAAGGTGCTATTCCTGCCGATAGAAAAAAGATTATCGAGTGCGCAAAGAAATTAAAAGTAGAGTTGAATGACCAGATAGAGCAATCTAGTCATTCTTGATATGAGGGATTTTCAAGTAAATAAGTAATGTTTCAATTGTCTGTTCACTTATCTACTCGAATGTATATTTATTCAACTATACTGAGCACATTATTTTGCTGTGGCTGCAGTACTGATAGCGTTAAGTGCTTTTGAGATATTAGCAATCTCAGTATCACAACCTTTGATATTGTGGCGTGTCTTGAGGTAGTCAGGGTTGTTGTATGACAGCCATACTTTTTTATCGGCATCTTCGCTAATCAAGATTTTTTGTGGTAAATCAATGGCAACGGTCTGCTCACAGTTCATTAATGGCGTACCTGCTTTAGGGTTACCAAACATAACGACTTGCGTTGGTCTCAATGATAAGTCGGCACTCTGTGCATTTTTCTGATGATCGACTCGCGCAAATACTTTCATACCCTTGCTTTCGATCACTGAGACCAGTTTGTCTGCGGTATCTTGGACGGAGTGATTGCTCTGTAAAGTTACCAAGCCTTTTTCAGCATTGATAGAGGTTATGGTGTCTTTCATAGCACCGGTGCTATTGGTTTTATTCAGCAGCGTATCGATACTGGCACAAGAAGAAACGGCTACTGCTAGTGCAGCGATAGAGACGATTTTAATCATAATGACACCTTTAAGTTATCTGTAGTATGGTCAGTCCTAACTATAATGAGCAACATCGAATATTCATTGTGCGTAATCAGGTTTGTGATTGCAATACGTCTTAACAGAACGTTAAACCAAATGTTCTGCCAAATAATCTACGAGCAGCCTAATTTTTGGTGATAAATGACGGTTATGTGGATAAATGGCCCAAATGCTTTCTTCGGGCTCTCTATAGTCATCAAGTAAACTGACCAACTCGCCGGACGCTAAATACTTTTGCACATAATAATCAGGCAGCTGTACGATACCCAGCCCTTTTAGTGCAGCATCGACCAGACTATAGCCGCTGTTATATTGCACCGTACCAGAGACACGCAGGTTCCGCTCTATACTTGCTTGTTGGTTGTCCGTCTTACCATGAGTATTACTGTTCTCTTTTACTTTAGCAGTATCTATAAAGTGCCAGTAGTCACGAGTACCCAATAGGCAGTTATGTTGACTTAAATCACTTAGATGGTGTGGTATACCATGTTTTTTGAGATAAGAGGGCGCCGCGCAGACAAAGTTAGTACGCAGGCTAAGTTTCTTTGCCATCATCGTCGAGTCATGCAATTTACCAATACGAATCGCCAAATCATAACCCCCTTCAATCAAATCAATTTTCTGATTGCTCAAAAAGGCAGTCACTTCGATATCGTGATACTGCATCATAAAATCATTGATGAGTGGTAATAACTGCTGCTCACCATAAGTAACGGGCGCTGTTAGTTTTATCCTGCCTTGAGGCTTTGATTGTAAGTTGCTTACGGCTTGCTCAGCGGCATCCAAGCCATCGAGCACACTGCGGCAATGCTGATAGAATACACGGCCTTCTTCGGTGAGTGAAACCTTGCGTGTGGTTCGATATAGCAGCTTTATATTTAAGCGTTTTTCTAACGCGCTGATTTGACGGCTGACTTGTGCCGTCGAGATACCCAGCTCTTTTGCACCACGTGTAAAGCTCTCAT
This sequence comes from Psychrobacter sp. P11G3, assembly GCF_001435845.1. Classification (NCBI taxonomy): domain Bacteria; kingdom Pseudomonadati; phylum Pseudomonadota; class Gammaproteobacteria; order Moraxellales; family Moraxellaceae; genus Psychrobacter; species Psychrobacter sp. P11G3. Next base: position 2,567,721 of record NZ_CM003596.1, on the reverse strand, counting down.
ATTCTGCGATATAGACAAACTCACTAATTCCTTCCCAACGCATGATTATTACCAATATGTAAAAGATATTTGCAAATATAGCATATTGTTATCCGCTCAGAAATAAATATAATGGTTAGTATCAATGTAAACAGATGGTGTTTTACTGTCATCGATGCTTGCCTATAGAGGGCAGGCAAGATAAGCTCAGTCTATCTTTATTCGTTTTAACTGTAGATATAGTGACCGCTAAAATCCATAAAATGTGTTAGCAAGTTACCAGAATGTATTGCACTTATAACGCAACTGTTGTGTCGTCACCCATAAATAACAATCAATTAAAAAGAGAGATTTTTATGTCAGATAAATTTATTAAATCAAAAGCCGCCATCGCGTGGGGTCCAAAGCAGCCACTATCTATCGAAGAAGTGGACGTCATGCTACCGCGCAAAGGCGAAGTATTGGTAAAAATCGTCGCCAGTGGTGTCTGTCACACAGATGCTTTTACCTTATCTGGTGAAGATCCAGAAGGCGTGTTCCCTGCGATCTTGGGCCATGAAGGCGGCGGTATCGTTGAACAAGTTGGCGAAGGCGTGACCAGCGTTCAGGTCGGCGATCATGTCATTCCGTTGTACACGGCAGAATGCGGCGTTTGTAAAATGTGCCGCTCAGGTAAAACCAATCTTTGCTCGGCAGTACGCGAGACTCAAGGCAAAGGCTTGATGCCAGATGGCACCACACGTTTCTATAAAGATGGCGAACCTATCTACCATTATATGGGTTGCTCAACTTTCTCTGAGTACACGGTTTTACCAGAGATTTCTTTGGCTAAAGTCAATAAAGAAGCGCCATTAGAAGAAGTCTGCTTGCTTGGTTGCGGCGTAACTACTGGCATGGGCGCAGTCATGAATACGGCAAAAGTCGAAGAGGGCGCTACAGTGGCTATCTTTGGTCTGGGCGGTATTGGTCTGTCAGCGGTCATCGGTGCTGCCATGGCAAAAGCCAGCCGTATCATCGCGATTGATATTAATGAAAGCAAGTTTGAGCTGGCCAAAAAGCTAGGGGCAACCGACTGTATTAACCCGAAAGATTACGACAAACCAATTCAAGAAGTTATCGTTGAGCTAACCGATGGCGGTGTTGATTATTCGTTTGAATGTATCGGTAATGTCGATGTCATGCGTTCAGCGCTAGAGTGCTGCCATAAAGGTTGGGGCGAGTCGGTCATCATCGGTGTCGCTGGCGCTGGACAAGAAATTTCAACCCGTCCATTCCAGTTAGTGACTGGTCGAGTCTGGAAAGGCTCAGCATTTGGCGGTGTAAAAGGTCGCACAGAACTACCAGGTTATGTCGAGCGCTATCTAGCAGGCGAGATTCCTTTACAGGACTTCATCACTCATACGATGCCAATAGAAGACGTCAACGAAGCGTTTGACTTGATGCACAAAGGCGAAAGTATCCGTACGGTTGTACACTTCTCAGAGTAATCAACAAAGACAGCAACGACGTTATTGTCTTAGAAATACTGTATCCAAAATAAAAAGGCTGCTTCAATATTGAGGCAGCCTTTTTTTAATATTATTTTCACACATAGCTTAAAGGTTAAATGTATCAAGCACTCTTTTTGCTAATGATTTGATCCGCTAGTGTCGATAAATCTGATGCGGTCAAATCTGGAACTGGTACGTTGGGCGCGTTCAGCATCGCATTATAGGGACGGGTCAAAAATGCACCGCGACAACCAGCCGCTTGTGCGCCTATAGTATCCCAGAGATGACAGGCGACAAGGCATAAATCTGACGTATCAACAGCTAGCGTATCAGCCACCAATTGATAAGTATCAGGTGCTGGCTTGAATTTGCCAACAGTCTCAATGCTAAAGTGCTGCTCAAAGAATTGACTGAGTCCTGCTTTTTCTAACGGCGTTGGGGACGCACTGCTTGCTGAATTGGTCAGCGTGACCAGTCGAAACCCTGCATCACGCAAACGAGTCAGTGCTGGTGCAGCATCAGGATGGGCAGGTAATGCACTCATTCTTTCTTTAAACTCATTGATATCGTCGTCTGTCAAAGTAACTTGTCTGATGTTAGCAACCATTTGCAATGCACCAACCCCAAGCTCGCCAAAAGGCGTATAGAGGCCGGACAACGTCATAGTTTGCGAGTACAGTACTAGCTGAGCGAACCATTCTCTCAGCACTCTTTGCTTACCAAAGACGCGCATGAATAAAGGCGTTAGCGTGTCGATATCGAGCAATGTTTCATTGACGTCGAACACAATAATCGAGGGAAAGCGTTCAGAAGACATAAAGTATCCTTTTATAGAATGACATTTTTATAACGTCGTATGGTTTACTCAGTCATGTTGGCCAATTGCTCTAAGATACTGATATAGTTCTCGACCCCTTGAGCACCGCTGACCAGATGACGCTCATTAAAGATAATCGCTGGTACACTTTGGATGCCTTGCTGTTGCCAATGCTGCTCTTCTGCTCGTACTTCTTTTGCAAAGAATTGACCTTCCAACACTGCTAATGACTCACTACGATCAAGCCCAGTCTCTGCTGCAATATCGGCAAGCACATTGATATCTGAGATATCTCTGTTATTGGTGAAATGCGCAGCAAACAAGGCTTGCTTTAGCTCATGCATGCGGCCTTGCTGATCAGCGAAATGTAGCAGCTGATGCAAATTAAATGTGTTATGCATACGTGTGTCATCATTGAAATTAAATTCAAAGCCAACTTCCTGTCCAGCTTCAGTCATTCTGACTCGGCTAGCATCTGATTCTTGCTTAGTAGAGCCGTACTTCTCGATGATGTGCTCACGTAGGTTTTGACCTTCGCTTGGCATATTTGGGTTTAGCTCAAACGGATGCCAGTGGATAGTGTGAGCGGTATTGGTTTGCTCAAGTGCTGCTGCTAATTGGCGATAACCGATAACGCACCAAGGACAGACGACGTCTGACACGATATCTATTCGGAGTGGTTTTTCTGATGTGCTCATATTTCCTCGCGGGTATTATTATGTATGTTTTATTTGAGATGTATAGATAGAGGCATATCAGTTGGAATCAAGCAGATATACCTAGTTATCAGACAACTATAACTAGTTACCATATATCAAGTCAGTTCATACTAAGAGAATGACTAAGTGATTACAATGTAGTCTGCGCAGTCGGCGTCGCCAATTCGGTAGCGTAATTGTAACTATTACTAATAAGAAAGTAGGCGTTTTTGCAATACGCTGACTCAGTCATAACAAAACCTACGAATACTTAACCAAGCAGGCATGGTCATAAAATAGCTTTTTATTTAAAGTGGCTTAGTTAAATGGCAATCGAAGAAGAAAAATTCTAAGCAAGAATAAAAAACTAATATCAATAATGGAGTCATCGATGAAAAGTATCACTGAAGCAATGAACTGGCGCTACAGCACAAAAGAGTTTGATACCAATAAGAAAATCTCAGTAGAAGATTTCCAAAGTCTAAAGGATATTTTGCGCCTCAGTCCTTCGAGTACCAACATTCAGCCTTGGCATTTTGTCATTGCTGATGATGAAGCTGGTAAAGCCCGAATCGCAAAAGGCACGGAGGGCATGTACGAGTTCAACGATGCCAAAGTAAAAGGTGCCTCGCACGTCATTGTATTCTGTAGCCGTGTCTATGCAGATGATGAGTTTTTGAATGACATACTAGAAAAAGAAGAGGCAGATGGTCGTTTTGCAGAGCCAAAATTTAAAGAGCAAATGCATCAGACGCGTAAAATGTTTTTGGACATTCGCCGTTATGAGCAAAAGGACGAGCCACATTGGTTGATAGAGCAGTTGTATCTTAATATGGGCGCTTTGCTACTAGGAGCAGCAACCTTAGGTATTGATGCGGTTCCGATGGAAGGGGCAGACTTAAAAGCACTTGATGAAGAGTTTGATTTACGTAGTAAAGGCTATACCGCTGTGGCAGTCGTATCGCTTGGTTATCGTAGTAAAGATGACTTTAACGCTGATCTGCCAAAATCACGGTTTGATGAAGAGACGATTATCACGAAAGCCTAATTAGGTAATTGCTAAGAAAATAGCTGCTTTAGTAAGTTCTAATGCATGGTTACTATATTTAAAGCGTTTATAAAAAAGCCCCACAGACATTTGTCTGTTGGGCTTTTTTACATTAAAAACTTATCTACTGTACTGGTGAAGAGGTTTGATTTGATAAGTGACTATGCCAAGTTATAGTCAAACTATAGAAATGGTCTTGAAGAATTTACGGGTTAAGTTTGGTGGTTATTAGCTAAAGGAAAGTGGTGAGGCTTAATAATGTAAACGATTATCAATTACCCTATAGCTATTGGTAGCGCTAACTTTCAGAGACTGTCTTGGATTAAAAACTACACTGCAATCACTACAAAGTAAAAACAAAACAACCGTTTTCATCCGTCATAATAAATTTATTGACGCTGTATTTACGAGGCGTTTTCATCACCCCATTATATTCATCTGCCAGCGAGAAGCCAGCATGTCTACTTTGACGTTAACAATCAATAAGCAGGATTATCAGCTCGAGAATCTTGACGCCCGTACGACACTGCTCGACGTCTGTCGTCAGCATTTACAAATCACCGGACCTAAAAAAGGCTGCGACCACGGTCAATGCGGGGCATGTACAATGCTCATCAATGGACGACGGGTTAATTCTTGTCTGACGCTCGCCGTTATGCATGATGGTGATGACATCACAACAATTGAAGGTATCGGAATGCCAGAATCACTGTCGGCATTGCAGCAAGCGTTTAAAGACAATGACGCTTTTCAGTGCGGATATTGCACGCCTGGTCAGATTTGTTCAGCGACCGCATTGATAGAAGAAGTGAAACAAAATTGGCCAAGCCATGTGAGCACCGACTTAAAAAATCCTGATGGTCGCCTTGTACAAGAAATTGCTGAGCGCATGAGCGGTAACATCTGCCGCTGCTCAGCTTATCCAAATATTATCAAAGCCATTTCACAAGTGCTTGAGAGTCAGGTATCAGATAGTCAAGTATCAGAGTCTAGTACTCAAACAACAGACAACGCAGTGCAAAACTCAAGTGTGACAGGCATCTGGTCACCGCCACCGAGCGAGGCGCAACTTGGTAAGGCCTCATCGAATAACAAGACAGCAACTGCTACAACAGGAGGCCGCTCATGAAACGCTTTGAATATAGCCGTGCTGATGCACCAGAGCAAGCGGCAATATCTGCCAGTACTGAGGATGCGTCTTTTATCGCAGGCGGTACCAACTTATTAGACTTGATGAAATTGGAGATTGAGACCCCAATTAAATTGGTCGATATTACTCGTTTAGAATTAGAGCAAGTTGAAACCACTGCCGACGGAGGTTTGCGCATCGGTACGCTTGTGACCAATAGCGATTTGGCAGCGCATCCTGAGGTTATTGCCAATTACCCAGTATTATCCCGAGCGATTTTGGCAGGAGCGACTGGCCAGCTGCGTAATAAAGCAACGACTGGCGGTAATTTCTTGCAGCGTACTCGTTGTTATTATTTTTACCAGACAGATAGCGCCTGCAACAAGCGTGAACCGGGCACAGGTTGTCCTGCTATCAATGGTGAGAACCGTACGCTAGCTATTTTAGGTACGAGCGATGCCTGTATTGCGCAGCATCCATCTGATATGGCAGTGGCCATGCGCTTACTGGATGCCACTATCGAAACAGTTAAAGCGGATGGTTCGACTCGTTCTATCAATGTGAAAGACTTTTATTGCTTACCAAAAGATACGCCGCATATTGAAAACGTATTGGAAGCAGGTGAGCTGATTACTCACGTTGTATTACCTGCACCTGTCAAAGGTATGCATACTTATGACAAAGTGCGAGATCGCGCCTCATATGCGTTTGCGCTCGTGTCCTGTGCCGCAGTGATAGACGCTGATGATAGTGGCAATCTGAAAACGGTACGATTGGCATTTGGTGGTATCGGTACGGAGCCATGGCGTAACGAGGAAGTTGAAACGTTGTTAATGGGTACTGATGGCAATAATGATGTTATCGCGCAAGCTGCCGATCTGTTATTGAATGATGCCAAAGGTAATGGTCAAAATGACTTTAAGATACCGTTGACGCGTCGCCTACTAAAACAAGTCATTCAGCGCGCACTAGCGGGCGAGGGAGCATAATCATGTCATTATTTGAATCAATCACTCAGTCAGAACCGACCAAAAAAATGACCATGGATGAACCTGTTGAGTCTTTATTTAGCACAACAGCGAGTAAACTGGTTGGTAAGCCAATTAACCGTGTTGACGGCTCGCTAAAGGTTAGTGGTCAAGCGCATTATAGTGCCGAAATCCATTTAGACAATAAAGCGTACGGTGTCCTGGTCGGTGCGACCATTGCCAAAGGACAAGTCGAAAATATCGATAGCAGTTCTTTAGATGGCATTCCTAATATTATCAAGGTCGTGACAGACCCTAAGCACTTCTTGCGTAACTCTCAGCAAGGCGGGTTAAAAAAAGCACCGAAGCAGGGAGCGACTGAGGTTTTTTATCATGGTCAGCCTATTGCGGTGGTCATCGCTGAAACCTTTGAGGCAGCAACAGAAGGGGCGAACGCGCTTAAAGTCACTTATAAAGATGAGACTGATCAGGCGGCATTGAATTTTACCAAAGAGTTGTCCAACGCCCATGCAGTCGATGAGAAAAAAGGCTCTGATAAAAATTACGTCCAAGGTGATCCTGAGCAAGGATTGACTGATGCTGAAGTAACACTTGATCGCTTCTATCATACGCCAAGTCAAAACAGCTCGGCGATGGAGCCACATGCGACATTGGCACATTGGGAAGGCGATAAGCTCGTTCTTTATACGGCAAATCAAATGCTTGCGTCTTGTAAGCAGCAAGTGATGGACGCGCTAGACTTAAACAAAGATCAAGTTCAGCTGATCGCGCACTATGTCGGTGGCGGGTTTGGTAGCAAGCTCGGTATTGCGCCTGAGTCTATTGCCGCTGCTATTGCGTCAAAAGAGCTTGGTCGTCCAATATTGATTACCATGACTCGTCCACAAGTGATGGAAGCGACAGTCAGACGCTCAAACACTCGTCAGCGCATTGCAATCGGCTGTGACAAGGATGGCGTTATCGATACGTTGATTCACGATACCATTTCTAGTAATTTGCCAGACGAAGCATTCTTTGAGCCAACTGCCTTGTCTACGCACTATCTATACAGTGGTAAAAACCGCCGTGTAAACTATGAAATGGTCGACATGAACCAAGTATTGTCAGGCTCGATGCGTGCACCTGGTGAAGCGGTCGGTATGATTGCCGTTGAATGTGCAATGGATGAATTGGCTGCGCAATTGGACCTTGATCCTATAGAGCTACGTCGCCGTAATGAACCCGAAAAAGACCCTAGTAAAGACATTCCGTTTTCGACGCGCCAGCTGATTGCCTGTATGGAGCAAGGTGCTGAGCAGTTTGGTTGGAGTCAGCGTAACACAAAGCCTGCCAGTCAATTAGAAGGCGACTGGTGGATAGGAACGGGCATGGCTGCTGCCGCACGTGGTAATCAATTACAGTCTTCTGAAGCTCGTGCAACGCTGCAAATCGATAAGTCAAAAGCGCTTGGTGTTAAAGCAGTTATTGAGACAGATATGACGGATATCGGTACAGGGTCTTACACTGTATTCTCTCAGGTAGCTGCAGACCTGTTAGGACTACCTATTGACCATATCGAGATGAAATTAGGCGATAGTGCCCTGCCGCCTGCATCAGGTTCAGGTGGTAGTTGGGGCGCTGCAAGTGCAGGTAGTGGTGTCTACCTCGCTTGTGAGCAGTTGCGTGAGATGTTAGCAGCAAAAGTCGGCCTGTATCCTGATACGATTCAGCTAGATAATGGTCAAATTAAGCAAGTAGGCAAGCACGACTTAACAGCGATAGAGGCAGCCAAAGAGAACGGTCAAGCGTTTGCTGATAGCACTATTGATAAAATATCTGAAACGACCGGAGTCTCATTTTCAGAGAATGTATTAGAAGAACAGTCAGAATCAGAAAAATATGATTTTGACAATACAGAATCATATGCGCTTGCTGACGTGGTCGCAGGATATGATGAGCAAAAAGTCAGTGCTAAAGGACAGATAAAGCCAGGTAAAAATGGTAAAAAGTATCGTCAATCTTCTTTTGGTGCAAACTTCGCTGAAGTGGCCGTGCATAAGGTCACTGGTGAGATTCGAGTAAAACGCATGACGGGTGCATTTGCTGCAGGTCGTATTCTTAACCATAAGACAGCGACTTCGCAATGCTATGGCGGCATGGTATTCGGTATTGGTTCAGCGTTGATGGAAGAGGTCATCCACGACAAACGTGACGGTCGTCTATGTAACCATGACCTCGCTGAGTACCATGTGCCAGTCAATGCCGACGTACCACAGCTAGATGTGATATTGGTTGAAGAGGATGATCCTTATACCAACCCGATGCATATCAAAGGTATTGGTGAGACGGCTATTGCCGGTGCTGCCGCCGCGATTGCTAACGCTGTATACAATGCCGTCGGCGTACGTGTTTATGATTTTCCGATTACTCTCGATAAATTGCTTTATGAGATGCCAGAGTAATTTTTTGAGCCATATGTACGACAGGAACCCGCTTAATGAGCGGGTTTTTATAACTCAATCAGCAGTATATTTCGTCATTATCAAGAAAATAACTACCAAATAAGAGGCGTTATGAATCAGGTCGCTGACATTCTTAAGCTGGCAATCAAAGCTAAGCAACAGGGTATTGATGCTGTATTGGCAACGGTCGTACGTACTGAAGGCTCAGCATATCGCCGTGCTGGCGCGATGATGCTCATCTGTGAGGATGGTCGTTCAGTTGGAATGATTAGTGGTGGTTGCTTGGAGCCGCACATTATCAAACGTGCCTTTTGGCTTACTCGTAACGGTGCCAATGTGCAAGTTTATCAGACGGGTGATGACATTAAATATGCTGACGATGGCCAAGCGCAAGCAGGCGCGAGGGAAACTAAGTCTGATATATATGATGAGCCAGATAACGGTTTAGATGGCGGTTTAGATGAAGCGGACTTTGATGAGCTAAATTTTGGATTAGGCTGTAATGGGCGAGTGCATGTATTATTTGAGCGACTAACGACAGCAACGCCACTGCTAGAGACAATCCGTAATGTTCGACGTACTCAGCAGCCAATTACTGTAGCGACTTTAATTCGTGCTGACGACTATCAGCATCAAGACTCTATATCGCAAAACAGTGATAACTTACAAATCGGGATGCGGATTAATTTAGATGAACACCGCAGTTTGGGAAGTGTTTCTGCACTAGGGAAAACAGCGTTTTCAAGCATACTTGCCAATACTATAGAAGAATTAGCAGAATATAAGCTGTTTGATAAAAATACCGAATATGTGACGGTAGAAAACGGCGAGGTAACAACAGAGTGGCTTGTGCAGCGCCTGCAACCACAATTGCGTCTATTGATTTGCGGCGCAGGTAATGACGTGATGCCACTGGTGACCATGGCCAAGCTACAAGATTGGCATGTGACAGTTATAGATAGCCGCGCGCAATATGCGACGCGTATGCGGTTTCCTCAAGCGGATGTTGTGATGTCGCTATCTTTAGATGACAGTGAGACTTTGCTTAAGCTCAGTAATAACGCAGCCGTCGCCCTGATGTCACACAGCTTGAGTCAAGATCGCGCGCGCCTAGCTGTACTGCTCGAGCATTCAAACAATTATAAATACTTAGGACAATTAGGGCCGCGCTATCGAACCGAACGTTTAATTAATGAGATTAGCATAAACCTTAGCAATCCTACTATGTTAGAAGCTGGCATTCATAAATTGCATTATCCGATTGGTTATAAGTTGGGTGGAGATGGCCCTGAGGCACTTGCGCTTGGCATCATGGCAGAGATTAATGCGGTCATGCATAGTCAAGACGCTCCAGTAAGTGGTTCACATAACAATGTTTCAAATATCCCAGCGGTGAGTAATGATACGGATGCCAATATTGTCCAGAGTGGCGTATGAGCAAGAGTGCATTTACAGAAGGTGCTGAACATACAGAAAGTACTGAACAGCAGAGCCAAAACCATGCGGTTATTATCTTGGCAAGTGGCCTCAGTCAGCGTCTCGGTCAACCCAAGCAGCTACTTGTCAAGAATGGCGAACCGTTGATTATTTATATGACTCGACTGGCAATAACGACCAATCCGCAAGACATCGTCGTTGTCATTCCTGATAATCAGCATTTGATTGCTAGTACGATGACAGAGTTGGCTAATCAATATCCAGCGGTTCAAATAGTGGTGAACTCACAAGCTGATACTGGTATGGCGCACAGTTTACGTTTGGGTATTGGAAAAATTGCTGCTCTTGAATCGACTTCAATCGATCGAGTGCTCATCATGGGAGTCGATCAAGTATTGTTAGATAAGCCACACCTAACAGCTTTGCTAGCGGGCAAGCAGACGGTAGTGGCCAGTCGCTATCACAGTTGGCAACGTTTAGAAAAACATCAAAATCGAGATAAAACGGTGTCTGATATTATAGGTCTACCTTTAGCAATTAACTATAAACTGCTGAGACAGTGGCAGTCAGAATTGACAGGAGATAAAGGGCTTCGTTACCTCATTAGAGAATTGCCTGCTGATCAAATAGGTGAGGTCGATAATGACCAACTTAGCTACGATATTGATACGCCCGAGCAGCTAGCATTTGCCAGAAGGCAGGGCTGGCTTGATAGCTAGCCTGATTAATTTAATTGATTTTGAACAGTATTCATTTTGAACAACGAAATGCGAGAGAATAAAATTATAAATATGATAGAAACCGAACGACTGTATCTTAGACAATGGCAAGCGAGCGACTTTGCGCCATTCGCTGAGATGAATGCTAACCCTAAAGTAATGGAATACTTTCCTAAGCTATTAACTACTTCGATGAGTAATACTGTCGCCAAAAAATGCCAGTCGCTGATTGATGATAATGGGTGGGGTTTTTGGGCGGTGAGTCTAAAAGAGACAGATGCTTTTATTGGTATGGTTGGGTTAAATCATGCGCATGCCGATATGCCGTTTTCTCCTGCTGTTGAGATTGCTTGGCGGCTACATAATGACTATTGGGGATTAGGGTATGCGACTGAGGCGGCAAGTGCTTCATTAAATTTTGCGTTTGATACATTAGGACTAGATGAAGTCGTTGCCTTTACGGCTGTTATCAATAAGCGCTCACAATTGGTTATGGAGCGCCTTGGTATGACCAATACACAAGAAAATTTCTATCACCCTATGCTTGATCCTAATCATCGGCTCGCTGAGCATGTGCTATATAAAATCACTCGGCAGCAATGGCAGGATACTGTGCTCACCTAGTTGCATTAATAGCTGGCTTTTACTCTGTTTGATTAATATTATCTCGCGAAAACGTCAAAATATGCCCTTTAAAAGGCAGGTCTAGGTAAGTAGTATTTTCAGGTTTTACATGCTTACTACTAAAGCCAAACTCAGTCATCTTATTGGTTAGTTTGTTTTTACGACCGCGACCAGGATCGACCACGATGACTTCGCAAGTCGGCATAGCATGACGGTCAATGAACTCAGCCAATATATCAATGTGTTGGTCTTCATAGAGCAAGTCACTGCCGATAATCATATCAAATTTACCAAGATGGCTATTGTCCTCTGCCCAATCTAAACGCTCAAAATTAATCTCTTTGTTATTATTCAGCGTGGTATTCCTATCAAGGAAATACTCAACCGTTGGATGATAGTCAGTCGCTGTAATGTCCGCATGTCTATGATTCAGTAGCAGACTAGAAAGCGCCATACCACAGCCAACTTCCAAGATACGTTTGCCTGCAATATCGTAATCAAGCATATGATTGGCCAGCACCAAGCTTGACGGCCATATCACCCCAAACATCGGCCAAGAAGCGGAGCAAATGCCAAGTTTTAACGCTTCGTCATCAGGGTCACTAAATTGTTGATTGTCACGTAGTGTACAAATATGAATGTCGGTGTTGCCAATTTCAATCGTTTGATAACGCACGCGCACAGTGGTCAGCGAAGTCATAAACTGTCCTAAAAAACAAGCAAGAATGCAAGGTTTGGCAGGGGTTGCCGATTTCGGTAGGGTACAACATTGGAAAAGATAATTAAAATATTGGAAGCTGTATAGATATTTGAATGATTAGAGATTTATGGCAACTTAAGTTGTGGCAAGAAGATACTTAAGCGTGTGAGGAGAGTATGACCTAAATTCTGACAAGTTATTGTTAATTCTGAGAGTATTGTTATTGCTGCGTAGAATTGGCTGATATCAGAGAGTGATATAGATAAGAATGGTACGAACATTTTCGTATAAGCATAAGTAGTGCGCTTAATTTGAGCTAAGCGCACTACTTATGCTTGCGTAAAAGATCGAGCTTGAGCATCAAATCAGTCGATACAGTGGAATCAATTAAGCGAGTTAAATCAGTTAAGAAACCTCCTTAGTTAAGAAATCTCAATCCAGAGGTTTTGAGTGCCCATACCAGCTCGACAAAGGCACGACTATTGGTCAAAGGTTCACCATCGATGATAAGGACGTAGCCTGCATTATCTATCCATAAAAATACAAAGCTGGTCTCAGGAATGAGTAGGTCAACCTGCTGAAAGAACGAGATGGCTTGGCTTTCTACCGCCCATCCACGTTGCTTTTGGCGAAGCATAAATCCTGAAAAATCAGCGGCGGCGACACTGAGCATATCTGCTTCTTCTTGACTATAGCCCACTCGCGCTAAACAAAACCCTTCATCAGAGCCAATCGCGGCTCGGCGTTTACCAGACAAGCTCGCCACGACATAAGGCAAAAACTGGTCCAATGGTAAGTTAGGCGCTGGTAAAAACAGCGACAGCTTTTCAATCCAGCCTTGTTCGATAAAACTCTGTAGCCAGTCATCAGAATAACGCTGAAGCCAGTCAGCAGCGAGCAGTGTCTGATCATAAGACAGTAAATTCTGTAATGCTAGCTGCTCATCAGTCGGTTCGTTCTGTGAAAACGCCTCAAAAATACCAGCTGGCGTCAGAGTAAGATAGGTTTTATCAGCATTTAAGTAAGAAGACATAGTAACTACCATTATGATAAAAGTGATTAATAAGTGACGAATTAGGCTTTCATATCTTTGAATTCAAATAATTTCGATACAAGGAAACCGAGCGTAAGTTATACATTAATATGCTTAGCGAGGATGACGATGTAGCGGATTTATATGGATTTGACTATAGTTTGATCGAGATGTTGTTGGCAGTTGTCCCAGCGCGCATCGAACTGCCAGTCACTTCTACCCAAGCGAAACCATACCAGCGAAAATGCGAGACGATCATTGCGCGCAGTACAATGGACAAAAAACTCATTTTCGATTTGCTCAATTGTACCCCAGTCTTCGTCCTCACGCGCTTGCATCAGCTCAGTGGTGATATCTTTAGCGATTTCTCGGGCATCGTCGCTGCTGATACGCAGCCGTTGCTTTTGCTCATTGAGAGAAGGGGATATCAGCACACTCCAACGAGTGGCCAACATACTATTGCGCTGGATGTATCTTTTCTTATCAATGCAATCGCGAAAGCCTTGCTGGACATGAGGATACAAACGATCTTTGATACGAGTAAACAGATTGTTTACATCGTATGGGATATCAAACCAGCACCCATAAAAAAAGTCCGCTACAGCGCCTTGTAACGGTTCTTTCTCCGTCAACAGTAACGCTGCATTGATACGCTGCTCATGAAAGTGACGGTTGTTAGGAGCTAAAAATACTTTACGAGAGTAAAACCGAAATACTCGATGCGCGACTCTTTCATTTTCTTTGATCAGGTCTGAATCAGACATAGTAATACCCTCCTGTCATCGCTATTATTACGACGGTGCTGGCTTCAATTATAATGATGTCGTACAACAAGCGATGACTTCATCTCGCAAAATAGCGCTTGATATCAATATAATGATCGAGCGACTAGTCCAATAACGTTTGCATTAAATCAATCATAAATTCGGCATCTTCTTCGCTCATCGGCTCAAATCCTTGAGGCATACCAAGTTCAGCTAATGCTTCTTTACCATCGTCATCGTTGTGCAAACTGAGGATGGCTTCTAGGAAGATTGGCGCATCGGGAAAGTCTTCTTTGACAAGGAGTACATGACTGATATCAGCCAAGTCACTTTCGATAAGTACCGATAGCTGAGTCTTGGTCAAACGTGAAAAGCTATGAAAAATCTCTGCCAAAAAAAATGCGACTTGGGCTTCACCTTTGATGACTTTGCGGGCAGCCGCTTGATAAGTCTCGGTCACATCCCAGTTGAGATCAGAGGCTTCTATATCGACGGCTTCTAGCAAGCGCAAACCAATCAGTTTGACATCTCGGTTGTCGGCCATCGCGACAGTAGCCCCTGCTTGAATGTCTTCCAAACGGCTAATAGCGCTATTGGCTGCGGCTGCAATGACCATCTCGTCAGATTTGCCGATAGGTCGGGCAATGGCTCGATAGCCTTGCTCTCGGATGAGAGTGGCTGCATCAAAAGGGTTGGCATAAATGATTTGAATGTCACCGGCACTAATGACCTGCTCTTGCTCAGCGTGAGAGGCAGGAATATTGAGATGCATGTTTAAGTTGGCACGTTTTTGAATCAAGGTGTTGAACATGTGCCAGCCTGCAAAGCGATCAGGCGAAAAATCAGGGGCGATTAACATATTGTGTGTCGTCATGACTTAGCATTCCTCATCTTGTTTCATTTGGGCATATTGAGTCATCGCTGCTTCAATTTTGCTGCGTGATGGTTTGCGTCGTACCGAGGTGTAGCCGACGGTTTCGCCGCGACGCACGTTAGGTACGACGGTTGCATAGACCCAATAATGACTGCCGTCTTTGCATAAGTTTTTGACATAGCCATGCCATTTTTGTCCAGACTCAGCAGTACTCCATAAGTCTTTATAGGCGGCTTTTGGCATATCAGGATGACGCAAAATATAGTGCTGTTGGCCAATCAATTCATCTACATGATAGCCACTGATTTCGATAAAGGCATCGTTGACGTGAGTGATGATACCGTCGAGATTGGTACGCGAGACAATCAGTTTGCCATCTGGGTAGGGGCGCTCTATACCAGTATCATAGACAGTCCGTGAGGTGCCATCATGATAAGTCATCGTGATTTGCTCAGCAGGCATATCGGGTTTGTGTGCATCAGGGATTGGAGAACCCATGGTCATCTCCTTTATTGATCGTTATATCGTCAATCCTCTATAAATTGGATACGGTGTCAGCCTTGCTTAGCCTACTACTTGTAGTACTTTCACTCGGTTTTCTTATATTCAAATTATATTGAACCAACTATGTTTATAGTAATTAAAAGCTAATAAATTCGATAAGCAGTCGCTAATCAAATGAGCTTTGCCAACGCTTCTGAGGCACGCTTAATATCTAGGAATATCAAGCCAAGCTTGGCATTGGGTTTTGCCATGATGGTGAGTACTGCTTCATCGCCTGATGAGGTCATGATGACGTAGCCTTTCTCGCCTTGAATCATAATGCGATCGATACTACCGCGTGCCAACTCTCGTCCTGCACGGTCACCTAACGATAATAATGCTGCTGACATAGCACCCACGCGATCTTCATCCACGCCAGTTGGTAGAGCTGAAGCAATCATAAGACCATCGTTAGAGATTAGCGCAGATGCTTCAACATCTGCTGATGAACTGTTTAAGTCTTCCAATATCTGCTGAAATGAATCTGTACGCATATCGCTTTCTCTATACTGTTTGTTAATTTTTATTTATGAACTATAGTTAGCCAAAAATAACCCTGTTTAAAAAAGGGTATTATAAATCCTTACTAATAATATTGATATAGAAAATCCCTATTTAAAGTAAGGTTATGAAGTTTTTTTTCTTCAATTTCATAAAATTTGCAACATTGTTATTAAAAAAGCCCCAATCACTCAATGATTGGGGCTTTTCTAATGACGATAAATAAAGGTAGGTTGATTACAGTGTCTCGCGCCATTGTCCTTGAACCATGATACCTTTGATAGGGTTTAAGCCCATCTGATAGGCCAAGTCAGCGGGACGAGCGATATCCCATAGCGCTAAATCAGCATCGCAGCCCACTTCTATTCTGCCTTTGTTAGATAGTCCTAACGCTTGTGCTGCATAAACAGTCGAGCCTGCCAGTACTTCTTCAGGGGTGAGGTAAAAAAGCGTGCAGCCCATATTCATCGTCAATAACAGCGACGTTAACGGTGAGGTGCCAGGGTTGCAATCAGTCGAAATTGCCATAGGAACTTGATGTTTACGTAAGGCTTCAATCGGTGGTGGCTTAGTGTCACGTAGCGTATAAAATGCTCCTGGCAATATCACTGCAACGGTATTGCTAGCCACCATTTTTTTGATGTCTTCCTCTGACAAGTGCTCTAGATGATCGCTCGATAGGCCATTATATTCAGCAACCAAAGCACTACCACCTATATCAGACAGCTGCTCAGAGTGCAGTTTGACTGGTAGATCCAATGAGCGAGCTACTTCAAAGACTCGTCTGATTTGTTCTGTACTAAAGGCGATATTTTCACAGAAGCCATCGACTGCATCGACTAAACCTTCTGCATACAGAATTGGCAGCCACTTGCAAACTTGCTCAATATAGTCGTCCGCACGGTCTTTGTACTCAGTAGGTAGGGCATGCGCCGCTAGGTAAGTGGTGCTTACATGAATGTCGTGCTTTTCACCAAGCTGGCGAGCGACCGTGAGCATTTTGCGCTCAGTATCTAAGTCCAAGCCATAGCCCGACTTGATTTCGATGCTGGTGACGCCTTCTTTAATGAGGGCGACTAAACGTTTTTCACTTTGGGCAAATAGTGTCTCAATACTGGCCTCGCGGGTGGCACTAACGGTCGCGACAATACCGCCGCCTTGTGCAGCAATGTCTTGGTAACTGGCACCTTGCAAACGCGCTTCGAATTCATTGCTACGATTGCCGCCATAGACGATATGGGTATGACAATCGATAAGCCCTGGGGTTATCCATTTACCATCGACATCTGTGACTTGATTCTCTTCATAATGAGGCAGATGCGCAGTGATTTCGTCATGTGCCCCAAGCCAAGCAATTTTGCCGTCTTTAATACCGATAGCCGCGTTCTCTAACTGACCGTATGGGACGCTATCAGCGTGCTCATTTTTGTCATCACTTGTATCAATACCAAAACCATAATGCGCTGAAAAGGTGGCGATATTGGCGTTAATAATGATGTGGTCAAATGATGTCATAGTAGATTCGTCGAGCGTTTTTTCTATAGGATTTTTCAATACGGAGTTCTTTGATTTATTCATAATATGCTCCTAAATTATTGGGAGGCTAATGTGTTTAAGTGATAATTAAATGCTGTTTTACAATAGTCGCTAGTAAGCGAGCAGCAACTTTGCAGCTACGACTATCAATATCAAAGGTAGGATTGATCTCAGCAATGTCTGCCATTTTTACTTTGCCTGATGCCATAATGAGTTTAACCATACGCTCAACAAAGCCTAACTCGATACCAAAGGCGGCAGGTGCGCTCACTCCTGGGACAATACTAGATGGCAAACAGTCCATATCGATGGTTAAATACACGATATCGACCTGATCTATAAAGCTTTTGACCTGCTTAGCAAGTGTGTTCCAAGGCTCATAATGACAGTCTTCATCACTGATGACCTGTACGCCCAATTGCTCAGCGCGATCAAAGAGTGCTGCCGTATTAGAAAACCGACTGACGCCGATACAGTAATAATGGAAGGGTTGATCGTGTGCGTCAAGGTGCTCGGCAATCTGGCGAAACGGCGTCCCAGAGGTCGCAACATCAGACTGACGAATATCAAGATGAGCATCAAAATTAATAATGCCGATAGTAGGCGTGACATTGGCATTGTTCGTATTTTCTAAGGCCTGCCATAATCCCAAAAAGCTACCATAAGCGACGGCATGACCGCCACCAAGTCCGATGGGTAGACCACCTTGCTTGACGATTGCACTCACTGCATTGGCATATTTGAGCTGAGCTTGCTCAAGAGAGCTGTCGGCAAAGCCATCATTATCATCACAATGAATGTCGCCAGCATCACCTAATAAGGATGACAGCTGACCATCAAAGCGTTGTTGCAACTCGGCAATGACTGGCAATGCAGCGAACGCGCGACGAATCAAAGGTGGTGCTGCTCTTGCACCCACGCGCCCTTGATTGCGTCTGACCCCTTGGTCACACGCAAAACCAACCAGCCCAATATGCTGCTGCTCATAAGGCTGGGCGAGCTGATACCAGTAGCGGGCGCGTGCAGTCTCAAACGGCTCAGCACGGCCTGTCCACTGAGTCATATCAGCAGGTGTATGGCTAATGGGTATGGTTGCTACTGTCATCATTGCTCTCCTTTAACCAGTTAACCGTTACTTAGACTCGTACCAGTCGCTACGCAGTTCTTGCCAATGCTGAGCAAGTGTACCGTCTAGTACTAACTGTTTGGCTGCCTCGATATCTGGGGCTAAGTAACGATCTTTATCATAGAACGTGACTTTCTCGCGTAGCTTTTGATGCGCCACTGTCAACGGCTCTGATGTCTCGAGTCCGCGATGGAAGTCGATACCTTGACCAGCAGCCAGTAGCTCAATACCGATGATGGTGGCGGTGTTTTGCGCCATCTCGTATAGGCGGCGTGCGCAATAGGTGGCCATAGACACATGATCTTCTTGGTTGGCAGAAGTCGGGATACTATCGACGCTACCAGGATGGGCGATAGATTTGTTTTCTGAAGCCAGTGCTGCGGCGGTTACATGCGCAATCATAAAGCCTGAGTTTACCCCAGCATTATCAACCAAGAATGGCGGCAGACCACCTGATAGAGTCGCATCGATTAGCAAAGCGACACGGCGCTCAGACATAGAGCCAATCTCAGCGATTGCCAAGGCTAAAATATCAGCGGCAAAAGCGACTGGCTCAGCATGGAAGTTACCACCTGATATGGCGACAGGACCATCTTCGTTGTTGAAAATAAGTGGATTGTCTGTTACCGCATTAGATTCGATTAGCAGCGTTTTCCCTGCTTGATTGATGATATCAAGACAGGCACCCATGACCTGTGGCTGACAACGCAGGCAGTAAGGATCTTGCACTCTATCGTCTTGCTCGCCATCGTGTGAAGCACGAATAGCGCTGCCTTTGATTAGCTGACGATGTGCCTTAGCGATTTCTATTTGACCATGATGGCCACGTACTTCGTGAATACGCGCATCAAACGGTGAGTCTGATCCTTTGGCAGCATCAATCGACATCGAGCCGACGATGGTTGCTGTCTCAAGTAAATCACGCGCTAAGAAATAACCCCGTAATGCCAGCGCGGTTGATACCTGCGTACCATTGATTAGTGCAAGGCCTTCTTTGGCTGCAAGGGTAATTGGCTTAAGTCCATGCTGCGCTAGGGCATCAGCGGCAGGCACTTTTTTACCGTCAACAAAGACATCACCTTCGCCCATCATTGCCAGCGTCATGTGTGACAACGGAGCTAAGTCACCAGATGCACCAACTGACCCTTTGGCTGGGATATTGGGTGTGATTTGATTGTTGATTAAGGCAAGTAAACTATCTACCACCTCGCGACGTACGCCAGAGACACCTTGCGCCAAACTGGCTACTTTCATCACCATAATCAGTCGTACCACGCCTGCAGGGAGAGCTTCACCAGTACCCACAGAATGAGAAACGATTAGGTTGCGCTGAAGTAGCTCAAGTTGGTCGTCACTGATACGCGTCTTTGCCAATAGGCCAAAACCGGTATTGATACCATATGCACTTTTATCTCGTGCAATGATGGTGCGCACATCTTCATGTGAGGCATCTATCGCTTCATAAGCACTCTCAGGTAATGTCAATATGACAGGCTGCTCGTAGATATCACGTAGCATTTTAAAGCTAAGCTGGCGAGGGTATAGGGTTAGTTGTTTGATGTCGTTCATAGGGGTAATCCTAGTGTTGTAAGTCATATAGTCATTCCACTATAAAAGTATTACAGCGTTAACCTCGTTTGAATTGAGGACACGCCCTAGTATCTTTATTAAAATGAAGTTGTTAAAAGGTTTTTAATCAACGAAATATCTATTATTGGGTTTGAATTTTCTAACCAATCCAATTGAGGTGCATAGCTAGCTGTCCAAAGGCTGCAGCCAATAAAATACTGAGTACCACGCGCTCGAACCAAATGACGACCATTTTGCCAACAGAGATAGGAATCTCGGTGGCAAGCACGCATGGAATCATGGCTGAAAAGAACAGCACACTGCTAATGGAAATGACCCCTGCGACATAGCGTGTCAGAATATCTGCTTCACTCAATAACAACGCTGGCAAGAACATTTCAGCCAATCCGGCTGACATACCTTTGGCAGCGACGAGCGGCTCTGGTAAGCCGCCAAGCCATGTAAAGGGATAAAGAAGCAAGCCCAACGCATCAAATACGGGCGTATATTTTGCCAATAGCAATCCAGTTAAGCCGACCGCGATGATAGATGGCACAATGGCGGCTGCCATCGTTAGACCGTCGCGAAAGTTAGACCATAAGATTTGTTTGAGGTCAGTGGCACGGCGCGAAGTAGACAAGCCTAAATCAAATGCTGCTGCTAACCGTGTACCACCTTTATGATCTAAAGCGGGACGTTCGACATGATCATCAAAGAGACTGATAGGTGGAATACGAGCTGTAATCGCAGTGACAATAAAGGTAATTACTAGCGTAGACCAAAAGAACACGTTCCAAAATTCCATTAGACCAAGCGTTTTGGCAACAATCACCATAAACGCCGCTGATACAGTCGAAAACCCAGTCGCAATGATAATAGCTTCACGCGCTGAGTATTGCTTTTGCAAGTACACGCGATTGGTGATGAGCAAGCCAATAGAGTAGCTACCGACAAAGGAAGCAACGGCATCAATCGCTGATGAACCTGGTGTTTTCCAAATAGGTTTCATAATTGGCTGCATGAGTACACCAACCATTTCTAGTAAGCCGAAGCCAACCAAGAATGCCAAAATCAGCGCCCCAAGCGGTACAATCATACCGACTGGTAAGGCCAACTTTTCAAACAAAAATGGGAGCATGTCCTTTTCCATCATAAAGGCAGGTGCAAGGTCAGCCACATACATCACTGCCAACATCAGACCAATGACTTTAAAAGTAGTCATAATCATGTGAGTGATATTTGTACGCCACGAGCCATCGATGAATGGCTTACTCACGCCATATAGCATGAGTAAAAACAACAGCGCTACAGACAGAGTATGCTGCTGAGTGACCAGATAGGTCGCGCCATGATCGAACAAAATCGTACTTTTCTCACCAATGGTAAATGGCACAAAAAACATCACTAAACCGATCGCACTGAATAGGATCAGCTGTATTAATGCGATAGGGGTTGATAGTAGTTTTTTCGATGATGTCGTTGTAATTTCATCGTTTAGACTAGATGTCGTATTTTGCTCAATCATATTATCCTCCTTGATAAGACGCCGATTATGTCCTTATGGTAATTCATTGCTCATAAGAACAAGGGACAAACTATTTAATCATTGGCAGATTTAAACCATAGTCTTTCGCTGTTTTAATCGCCAGCTCATAACCTGCATCGGCATGACGCATGACGCCTGAACCGCAGTCATTGACTAACACGCGTGACAATCTTTTGGCTGCGGCGTCTGTACCGTCTACGACAATGACCATACCTGAGTGCTGTGAGTAGCCCATGCCAACGCCGCCGCCATGATGCAGCGATACCCACGTCGCACCGCCTGCCACGTTCAGCATGCCGTTTAATAGTGCCCAATCAGATACGGCGTCTGAGCCATCTCTCATGCTCTCGGTTTCGCGGTTTGGACTGGCAACAGAGCCCGTATCCAAATGGTCACGACCAATGACGATAGGACCTTTTAGCTCACCGTTTTTGACCATTTCATTAAATGCTAAACCTGCTTTATCACGCTCACCAAGCCCTAACCAGCAGATACGCGCAGGCAAGCCTTGGAACTGAATGCGCTCTTTTGCCATATCTAACCAACGATGAATATGTTTGTTTTCAGGGAATAGTTCTTTAATTTTTTGATCAGTCTTATAGATATCTTCTGGATCACCTGATAACGCTACCCAGCGGAATGGGCCTTTGCCTTGGCAAAACAGCGGACGAATATATGCAGGGACAAAACCTGGGAAGTTAAAGGCATCTTTAACGCCTTCATCAAAAGCGACCTGACGGATGTTGTTACCGTAATCAGTCGCTGGAATGTCCATCGCTTGCAAGTCTAAAATCGCTTGGACGTGTACGGCACAAGACTGAGCAGCGGCTTTGGTCAGTGCGGCATGTTGCTCTGGATCTTCTTGGGCGGCTTTCCATTCCTCTACCGTCCAGCCGCTTGGTAGATAGCCATTGATCAAGTCATGTGCTGAGGTTTGATCGGTGACCAAATCAGGCTTCATGCCACCATCGTTAGCACGCTTGACCATCTCGGGTAAGATATCTGCGGCATTGCCAAGTAGGGCGATAGAGACGGCTTCACCCGCATCGGTATGTTGTTTGATTAACTCATAAGCGTGGTCAAGATCATCTGCTTGCTTATCGACATAACCAGTACGTAAGCGGAAATCGATACTAGACTGCTGACACTCGATGTTTAACGAAGTCGCACCTGCAAAAGTCGCGGCTAGTGGCTGCGCGCCGCCCATACCGCCAAGACCCGCGGTCAAAATCCAACGACCCGCCCAGCTACCGTCATAATGCTGACGACCCGCTTCCACAAAAGTCTCATACGTACCTTGGACGATGCCTTGCGTGCCGATATAAATCCAGCTACCTGCAGTCATCTGACCGTACATAAACAGGTCTTTGCGATCCAACTCGTTGAAGTGCTCCCACGTTGCCCAGCGCGGTACAAGGTTGGAGTTGGCAATCAAGACACGCGGTGCGTTTTCGTGTGTTTGAAACACGCCGACTGGTTTACCAGACTGTACTAGCAACGTCTCATCATCTTCTAATTCTTTTAGTGATTCTAAGATTTGATCATAGCTTTCCCAGTTACGGGCTGCGCGTCCGATACCACCGTAGACGACCAGGCTTTTTGGGTTTTCTGCCACATCAGGATGCAGGTTGTTTTGCAGCATACGATAAGGTGCTTCGGTCAGCCAGCTTTTGCAATGTAGCGTGCTACCAGTAGGCGCAGCAATATTACGGCTCTCATCACGGCGAGTCAGCTTAGTCTCTTTGTTGGTTCCATTGTCAGTAGTCATGATCATATCCTTGTGATAGCGAATAGGGCGATAAAGTCATCAAAGTAAGTGTCTTACAGTCAGCCTAGGTATTTATCTACTAAGCATTCATCTAAATTCATAAAAATATCGAATCGATAAAACAAATTTTCTAGCACTTCTGTAAAGTTGTATATACAAATTATCAAAGATACTTTTTTCATGCAAGGTTTTTTTTCATGAGCTGATTATTTTTGTTATTCACTCAGTCGATTTAGATAACACCGAGTGAGTTGAAAAGTGCCCTAGTCAATACTGAACGCTCAGACATTTTGACTAAGGCTTGCGTGATGGTCTCGTGATATTATGTGGTCATTCCTATTAGCAAAACTGACGGTCAAGGCGGATATGACAAAGACGATTCCGGCGTATCAACGCATAAAAAACGCCATACTAGACAATATTCATTCTGGTAAGTGGCAAGCGGGCAACGCGATTTCGACAGAAATGGCATTGGCTGAAGAGTTTGGTGTGTCACGAATGACGGTCAACCGTGCGCTAAAAGAGCTGAGCGAGGAGCGGGTGTTAGAGCGTCGACAAGGGTCGGGCACGTTTGTCGCGCAGCAGCAGTTTAATCATACCTTTGTTGAGGTACGCAACATCGCTGAGGATTTAAAGTCGGCCAATCGCGACTATGAGGCACAGGTCGTGAGTAAGCGTGCTATTACGGCTGATATGCTCGATAATGAGCTGCGTCGTAAGTTTGGTATTGATGAAGGGGCTATAATTGATGAAGGGGCTACGTCTGTAAACGCGATTGCTCAGACAGATGCTAGTGATGAAGCTGTCCTGTATGAAGTAAAAATCATTCACTTTGCCGATGGTCAGCCCATACAGTTTGAAGAACGCTGGGTCGATGCCAAAAAAGTGCCAAAATTTATCGATCAGGATTTTAGTGTAGTCAATACCAGTGATTACTTGATTGCCAAAAGTCCTCTAGAGAGTGGAAGCTATACCATCCGAGCATTGGCAGCCCCTGATGAGATTGCTGAGTTTTTGCAAATTGCGCCGCAGTCACCAACGCTTGTGTTGCGTCGGCAGACCTATTCGGCTGGCCAAGTCGTTACCTTTGTAAAGATGTGGCATGCGGGTGATCGCTATCAGTTCTCAGGCGAGTTATAGCAGATATAGTCAAGCCTATATAAATCCGCTACATGGTCATCCTCGCTAAGCATACTAATGTATAACTTGCATTCGGTTTGCTTGTATCGAAATTATATTGAACTGTCTATAGCTTACGTATGCTCACTGATTTTGTACGTTTTTCTGTCTAAAGTGAGATACTATATCCATAAGTTGCTATTTAATAAGATAGCAATTGGCGCTAATTAAACTCGTCAGAATATTTGAACAATCGTTAAAAATTAAAATATAATATAGAAACAGTATTGAAAAATAGCCCGAATAACCTCAAATCGGGCAACCAAAGCCGAATATCATAGAAGAGCTTATATTGTTCTTCTGTGTCGGCTTGTCCTATTTATTAGCACCGTATATTTTATTAGCATTATGCGTTTTTACTTTATTCATTCACTCTTATAAGGACGTCTTATGAAACGTCGTACTCTTTTAGCCCTTGCCGCCAGCACTATGTTCCTTGCTGCTTGTGGTCAATCTACTACCAACGAAGCCGATACCAGTGCAACTGACAGCGCTGCAACAGGCGGTTCTGATTTACTACAACGTATCAACAACGGCGGCACTATCAACGTCGGTACAGAGGGTACTTATCCTCCGTTCACGTATCATGATGAGAGCGGCAAACTAACGGGTTATGATGTCGAAGTAACGCGTGCAGTGGCGGATAAACTAGGTGTAGACGTTGAGTTTAAAGAAACCCAATGGGATGCGATGCTGGCAGGTTTGGATTCAAAACGTTTTGATATGGTGGCTAACCAAGTTAGTTTGACCACGCCTGAGCGTAAAGCAAAATATGACAAAGCAATGGCTTATAGTTGGTCAGGTGCGGTTGTATTGGCACCTACTGATGACAACCGTTATAGCTCGTGGGAAGGTCTAAAAGGCCTACGTACGGCGCAATCACTTAGCAGTAACTACGGTGAGCTTGCAGAGCGTTATGGTGCAGAGATCGTTCCTGTCGATGGTATGGCGCAAGCGATTCAATTAGTAAAGCAAGATCGCGCTGACTTTACGATGAATGACAATCTAGCGGTATTGGATTATCTCAAAAAGTTCCCAGATTCTGATCTTGAGATTAAGCTAACTGCACCTGCTAGCGAGTTACGTGGTTCAGGCCTAGTGCTTATCAAAGGTGATGATGAAGTTGTAGCTAAATTAGATGAAGCAATGGCTGAATTGGCGGCTGAAGGTACGCTAACTAAGCTTAGCGAACAGTTCTTTGGTGCTGATATAAGTCAACAAAAATAATGTCAGTTTCTATCATGTCAGCTTCTGTAATGTCTACATCATGGTTCGCGGACTTATTGGCCGTATTGCCATTTATGAGTCCTGATCGAGCGCAGATTGTCATCTCGTCGTTTTGGCCAATGCTCAAAGGCGGTATCTATTATTCGATACCGCTGGCATTGATCTCATTTGCGATCGGTATGGCCATTGCACTGACAGTGGCATTGATTCGTATCATTCCGCGTGCCACTTGGTTCCATGAAATCATCTATCGGCTCGCTCGCGTCTATGTGTCCGCGATTCGCGGTACACCGATGCTGGTTCAGCTGTTTATTATTTTCTATGGTCTGCCAAGTGTCGGGGTGAAGCTTGATCCCTTTCCCTCAGCGATTATTGCATTCTCATTGAACATCGGTGCTTATGCATCGGAGACAGTGCGTGCTTCGATTTTGTCAATACCAAAAGGGCAGTGGGAAGCAGGATCGACGGTTGGCTTGACGTATCTACAGACGTTTCGTCATGTGATTTTACCGCAGGCGCTTCGAGTATCGGTGCCGCCGTTGTCCAATACCTTTATCAGTCTGGTAAAAGATACCTCACTTGCCTCATTGGTACTGGTCACTGAGCTATTCAAACAAGCGCAGATTATCACAGCTCGTAACTATGAGTTTATGCTGGTCTATACAGAAGCGGCGATTATCTACTGGGGTATCTGTCTGTTCTTGACCTTTATCCAAGGCAAGCTTGAAACTCGGCTAGACCGTTATGTAGCAAAATAAGCTACGTAGTAAAATAAATTATGGCTCAATAGACACGCCCTAGCACAACAGGAATTTTTATGATCAAAGTCACTAATATTCATAAAGCCTTCGGTGGCAACCAGGTGCTAAAAGGCATCGACTTGACCATCAATAAGGGCAAAGTAGTCGTAATATTAGGACCTTCAGGATCGGGTAAAACCACCTTTTTGCGTTGTTTAAATGCGCTAGAGATTCCTGATCAAGGTGTGATTGCTTTTGATGACGATAGCTTGAGCGTCGACTTTGCCACTAAGCCAAGCAAAAAAACGCTACTAGCTTTACAGCGTAAGTCAGGTATGGTGTTTCAGTCTTATAACTTGTTTCCACATAAGACAGCCATTGAAAACTTGATGCTTGGGCCTACGGTCGTACAAGGGCAAAGCAAAGCGCAAGCCCGTGAGCAGGCATTGGTACTACTTGAGAAAGTTGGACTGTCGGACAAAGCAGATCTCTATCCATTTCAGCTATCTGGTGGTCAACAGCAGCGTATTGGTATTGCCCGTGCGCTTGCTATTGAGCCGTCGCTATTACTGTTTGATGAGCCAACCTCTGCGCTTGATCCAGAGTTGGTACAGGATGTGCTTGAGACGATGAAGCAGCTAGCCTCTGAAGGTTGGACGATGGTCGTGGTAACTCACGAAATCAACTTTGCCCGCGACGTTGCCGATCATGTTGTACTGATTGAAGATGGTCATGTCGTCGAAGAAGGCAGTGCCAAGCAGCTGTTTGAAGACTCAAAGCATCCTCGTACGCAGGCATTTTTGCAACGTATTGAGCAGTAAAAACGTTTGTTTTTGCGTAAGTAATAAAACAAAAAGCCCCAATCATGATGCCATGGTTGGGGCTTTTTTTTATCGAAATAAATGGGATATATCTCAGATGGGAAGACAGTAAACTATACTTTTTGTCGTTGTTTTAACCAGCGAGGTACGCGAGTGGCGGTACCATTTAATACAGCATTTAATAAAGCTGCTAGCAAGATAAGTGCCACGCCTAGATATTGAATCCAAGACAAAGATTGATGCAGTAACAGCATCGCGAGCGCAATCGCAGTCAATGGCTCAAAAATCGTAAATACCGATGCACGAGTGGCAGGCAGCTTTTCCAATGCCTTCATATATAGCCCAAATGGTACGACGGTTCCCAATAATGACAATCCTAAAACATAGCCCCAAGTCATTAAGGGCAGACTCAATAACTGATCATAAGTGTTATAGGTCTCAGGCAAGAGCAGTAGTACGCCAGCACTAATGATAATGGAAGTGAAAAATACCAAAGGGGCAGGGTGAGCGTAATGCATCGCGCGCTTGCCCAATACGCCATATAACGAATAACACATCCCTGCTGATAGACCGAGTAAAATCCCCCAGTTAACTTTTGCTTGTTCACCTAACATGGTCAATCCCACACCAAACACTGCCATTAGGGCTAGCAACACTGATTTACGAGTGATGGACTCACTCAGTAAGAACTTCGAGAACAATAAACTAAATACAGGCGCGGTATAGAGTAAGGCAACGGCAGGGCCAGCACCGACATAACTAACCGCAAAAAAATAGCAAACCGACATACCAAGTACGCCTATCAAAGACTGCATCGCCAGTCCAAGCCATTGCTTTGGCTGCAATTTGATGAGGTGTGGCCACAGTTTTGGTAGCATGGCTAAAATAATAAAGGCCGCCGTGACAATGCGTAATATCGTTACCTGCCAACCACTAAAGCCAATTTGGTTGAGGTAAGTCGAGAATATACCCAACGTACCCCAGCAAACGGCTGCCGTGATGATTTGAATGGTGCCTAGCCATGATTGATGAGAGTGCGTCGTCATTCCGTTGTCGATGTTTGCCATACTGTTTTCTTCTTACGCTCTAAGTGACACAAGGTTTTTTAAGATTGCTATTGATACAATCTCTCCAAGCAATACTGAAATAAGAAAAGACAACCTAATTAAAGGCTGTCTTTTGTTTATTATTTTGAGTCTATCATTAAAAGATAATAAATGACTACTAGGGCGTATGCTAAATTCCATCAATAGTTATTTAAATGGCTAAAAAATGGCTAGCGTTTACTAAATAACCTAAACAATATCGAATCATTAACTCATATCATATTTGTGTTCGCATCACTTTTTTATTTCTATAGTCTTTGTTAATCAATCCATAAAAAGAATGTTTGCTCTCGGAGAGCATTTCGCTGAATAAAGCACACTTTTTCCACTTGGGTTCTTGGCAGATGATCCGTATCGGCTCCGCAATTTTTTGAGCGCTGCTTTATCCACTGAGTCTGCTCTTTTTTAAGATCAGCCGCCATATCCTCACCGTACAGGCGTCTGACTTCATTTCGCGTTACTCTATAGCTTTCATTCAATGCTTTATCAGACGTGTTATATATCTGATCAATCAGAACAGCTTGTGATGCTAATGGTAGATAAGTTGTGTTTTCTTTGTAGGCGGCACTATAGGTATCGACTGTCCATTTACTTCTTATAGATATCTCATGGTTTGATGTATCTATAAACCCGTCAAAATCTTCGCCCTCAAAGGTATAACCCTGAAATCGACACGGGGTCACGCCATCTTTACATAAGCTATGCTTGGTTTCCGCAGAGTAGTATTTAACAGCGTAGGGCGACTTACTAGGTTCTGGTGTTGTCTGCAATAGCCGTCCTAAATCGGGAGCGACCAGTAGCATATTGTTGCAAGTAACGCTTCCTTCTGCACAGCTCTCATAAAGGTTAAGACGTTGACCTTGGATGTCCATGCCCATTGTAAAGTTTGCCTGTACAGGAGCTACAGCCGAACTGACAGATGTCATTAGCGTTAAGCTCAAGAGCAACACAGTACGTCCGAGTAAGCTGGATGTATTTAGGCTTGAGCTAGACATGGAGACGGACATATAGGTTTACACCTGCAATAAAAAGTTACTCAGCAAACGCTTAGCACCTTCAGTGGCAAACGACTCAGGATGAAACTGTACGCCTTGGATTGGGTACTCTTTGTGCGCCAGTCCCATAATCTCATCACCAGTCAATGCTGACTCAGCAAAGCTCAATTCAGCACGGTTGTCATTAGCGACTACCGAGGTAATTGTCAGACAGCTTGGGATGGTGTCGGCTTTTACCACCAGTGAGTGATAGCGCATGATCTCAAGCTCTTGTGGCAAGCCTTGATAGATACCTGAGTTATCATGGCGAATTGATGAGACTTTGCCATGCATCGGTACACTGGCGCGTACCACGTCACCACCGAACACATGAGCAATGCCTTGCATACCTAGGCAGACGCCTAATAGCGGCACCGTTTTGCCCAGTGTCCCGATCACCTCTGCACAGATGCCAAAGTATGCGGGATCGTCAGGGGAGCCAGGGCCAGGTGAGATAATGATTCTATCAAGATTCATCGCTTCTACGTTTGCTAAGGTAATTTCGTTATTGCGCTTAACGATGACGCTAGCTTCTTTATCACTGTCTAAGGTTTGGAGAATCTCGCCTACATATTGGTAGAGATTAAAGGTAAACGAGTCGTAGTTATCGATAATTAAAACATTCATGGGTTATAAACTCTTTTGTAAAAATAGTGCTAGGTAAAATATGGTCAATTTATGCAGTACGTTTGGTATCCGTTATGATTGCATGAAGCTGTCTAACACGACTTTCATCGCCGATAGTTTGCGCTGAATCTCTAAGTATTCATCGGCTGGGTTTGAGTCGTAAACGTTACCGCCGCAAGTTTGGGCGTAGGCAGACTCGCCATTGATAAACAGACTGCGAATAGGAATGGCAAAGATACAATCACCATTGAAATTGAACGAGCCTAATGCACCACCGTAAGCACCGCGACCATCTGGCTCTAGCTCATTAATCACTTTAATGGCTTCTACTTTAGGTGCGCCTGATAGCGTCCCAGCAGGGAAGTTGCTAGCAAGGGCACTAAACATGTCTTCGTTAGGATGCAAGATACCAACGATTTCAGAAGAAATATGCTGCACGTGAGAGAAGCGTTTGATATCCATCAAGCTACGTACTTTTACCGTACCAAAACGTGCCACACGGCCAATATCATTACGATGTAGGTCGACCAACATATTGTGCTCGGCAATTTCTTTATCATCGTTGAGCAAGGCGCGGGCAAGCTTACGGTCCTCGATTACGTCCGCACCTCGCTTGGCAGTCCCTGCAAGCGGATAGGTTTCCATTTCACCCTGACGCAAGCGGAATAGCAGCTCAGGAGAAGCGCCAATGATGCACTGCTGCGCAAATTTCATAAAATACATGTGCGGTGATGGATTGACAGCGCGCAGTTTTTCATAAATCGGCATCTTGTCACCAGCGATACGATATTTAGACTTAAAACCTACCTCACACTGAAAGATACGCCCAGCGATGATGTCTTCTTTGACTTGCATGACGACATTGGCATGCTCCTCTTGGCTCATACCATCGCCCAAAAATTCAACTTTAGGCGCTTCATAGCTAGGCGTTGGCTCATCGAGTAGGGCTTTGATTTGCTCGATGCGGTTTTCTTGTTGAGCGGTTGGGTAATAAAAGTAGAAGATTTCCCCAGTCATCTTATCTAGGGTCAATCCATCTAAATACACGCCAAACTTAAATGGTTCAAAGTCTTCACTGGCTTTTGCATTGAGGCTAGGTTCAAAGAAGTTCACGCAGTCATAACCCAAATACCCGACCAGACCACCGCTTTGATCGCGGGCAATGACATGCTGCGGTGTTATGTCACGCAGCAGTTGATAAGGGTTGTCGGTTTGATAGCAGCTTGTTTCAGCAGTTTTATTGTCGGTAATAGCAAGCGTGTTGCGGTCTAAGGCTGCGATAGTCGTCACAGGATCAAAGCCGATCGCATGATGGCGCGAGATGTGGCTGTCTTCGCCCAATGATTCGAGTAAATAGCAGGTATCAAACGCGCTTTCGATACGCTTGAATAATGCAAAAAAATCGATATCTTGCGTCAGTTTGATGCGTTGTGGTTTGCTCGGAATATCGATAGGAGCAGGGTTGGTCTGTGTGCGAGTACTAGAGGTCATAACAAAGTCCGAAATGGTTCAAATATGTGTTGATTAATAATTGTTGATTAATAAGTGTGGGAGTCGTCAGTAAAAAGCTAGATAGTATCGTCGTCAGAGGCTAAGAGCGGTCTCTATGAGTGGCCAGTAACGCGCTGACATCATGGCTTTGCTTGGCCTTGGCACCACGAGAGACAGTGGCGATACCAACGCCTAGCTGCTCAGAGATATCACGTTGGGTGATGCCACGATCTAGCAAGTCAAAAATGCGAATACGATTGGCGATGTCATGCTGTTCTTTATCGGTCAGCAAGGCACTGAGCAGCTTTTCGATATCTGCGCTATCAGTACAGTTGGTCAAATGTTTCACTAAGCTCTGATAAGGATCGGTAGTCATAATAGGTCATCTTAGCCAAAGAAAATAGATAGGTCGCTTGTTGAGCGATTTTTCGCTGAGAACCATCTTGTTTCAGTATTCTAGTACAGTAGTACAAGAAATACAAGTGATAAGTTGAGTTAATAGCAGGCTGCTGTAGAAGTGATGATTTTTAAGCCTTGTTTATACAGATTCAACTCGTAGTCATTGTCATATTTGATAGCATATTTATAGTTGGTACCAAGCGTTGCTGTGTTTCCTTGGCATACTAAGCACTAGAATTGAGAATGTATGATATTAATTATTGCCAAATTGTTAATACTTAGTTATTATGCCTCTCATTATTTAAACGCTAATTATTATCATTAACATTAATCATGTTATTCGCACGATGAGTTAAGTGTTTTAAGGTATTTAATCTTCTGGTGGGCACTATTTTAAAGGTTGTTTGACGATAGCCTTTAAAAATAATTCTAAAAATTCTAATTTCTGACAGTAAACAAAGTGAGTAAATGTGTTATGCGCGAAGTAAAGTTATCTAGTCAATTGACAGTATTGTCTATCGGTGTCGCCGCTGTATTGTGGACGCAAGCGGCCAGTGCCGCAACGGCAGCAGATATGCCAAACACGACATTGCAGACTATCACTGTAACAGCAAATAGCTCAGTACGTGACGCTGTACAAGAAGACTCTGTCTACATAGATGACTACACCCCAGCTGCACAAGCCAGCCATTTGAGCGATTTTCTGGACGTTGTACCAGGAGTAAGCGTGGGTGGTACTTCATCAGTCAACCAACGTATTCGTGTACGCGGTCTTGAT
Organism: Psychrobacter sp. P11G3; assembly: GCF_001435845.1. Taxonomy (NCBI): domain Bacteria; kingdom Pseudomonadati; phylum Pseudomonadota; class Gammaproteobacteria; order Moraxellales; family Moraxellaceae; genus Psychrobacter; species Psychrobacter sp. P11G3. Next base: position 2,534,988 of record NZ_CM003596.1, on the reverse strand, counting down.
GATACCAATCTAAAAGTAACAATTGATGGCGCACGTCAAGAAGGCGCGTTGTTCTACCATATGGGTGATGTCACTATTGATCCAGATCTGCTAAAACAAGCAGAAGTATCAGTGGGCAATAACTCAGTAACGCTAGGCAATGATGCCATCGGCGGTGCGGTTGCTTTTGAGACAGTCGACGCGGCAGATTTACTTAAGCCAGGTCAAAAGGTAGGTGCTAAGCTACATACAGGTTATGCTAGCAACAATGATGAACTGCTAACTTCAGCCACTGTGTATGGTGCGCCAACAGAAAATGTTGATTTGCTAGCTTATTATGGTAAACGCAATGCGGACGCTGGTGAAGACGGTAAAGGCCGTAAAATCCAAACGGAAGACAGCGAAGGCGAAAACATCCTATTAAAAGCTGGTGCTTATGTCGGTAGTGATCATCATGTAGGGGCTAGCTTTAGCCGTACCGAAAACAAAGGCAAGTTCCCATTACGTCCAGATTTTCCTGCTGGTGGCTGGAACCCAATCATCCCGCAGGAAGTCAAACGCGATACCTATGCGCTTGACTACGCATATAGTCCTGCCAACCAATTGGTCAATGTAGATGCCAATGTATATCAGACCAGCACGCAGATTTTGCGTAACTCTGATGGCGTACCTGGGTTTGAGTTTGATGCAGAAGTCCAAACCACAGGCGCAAAAGTACAAAACACCAGTATTGTTGATAGCAGTATCATCAACGGTGTGCCAGGGGTTCATAAGTTAATCGCTGGAGTTGAGCATTACAAAAAAGAATCTGACTATAGCAGTGTTCAACGAGGTACAACTATACCAGTTGCTGGTACAGATGAAGCAACCAATACTTCTGTGTATCTAGAAGACCAATGGCAAATGGGTAAGCTTAGCTTAACGCCAGGCATCCGTTATGACCGTTATGAGTCTCCAGAGTATGTATCAGCTGGCAAGACTTATGACAATGTCGTTGGCGCATTGGCTGCTAGCTATGAGATTGCACCGCGCACCCAGCTATTTGCAAGCTATACTCAGTTATTTAATGGTCCAGATCTTAGCCAAACGATTTTTAACACTGATGGCGCTGATACGTATGTGAACAATGACCTAAAAGCAGAAGAAGGTGACAATGCAGAAGTCGGTATTGCTACAACGCTGCGTGGTCTGACTATGGCTGATGACTCTTTAAAATTAAGTGCTAAGTACTTTGAAACCAATATCGAAAACTATATTGAGTTTGTACGTGCAGGTGGTAGTAGAACTGGCATGAATTGCACAACTGGGCAACTAGGTACAAGTGCTGCCCCTGAAGCCTGCCAAGGTGTCATCAATAATGATGAAGATTTCAAAATCAAAGGTGTAGAGCTATCAGCCGATTATCGCGCAGATAACTTCAACATGGGTCTAAGCTATGCTCGTGCACGTAGCAAAGGCGAAGATACAGGTTACAATATCTCTTCTGTCAGTGGCAGTGGCTCTGAGTCTGGCGATAAGTACATGGTCAACTTGGGTTACGCTCCAACCAATACTACTGAGCTTGGCTGGCGCAGTACTTATGTCGCCGATGTGACACCGAATACCGCTGGTGATGACAACGAAAAACCAGGCTATGATGTGCACGATATCTTCATGACTTACACGCCAACTCAAATCCAAGGTTTGAAGGCCACGCTAGGTGTATACAACATCTTTGATGAGACTTATGCAAGCCATGCGTCACGTAACTCTATCGATGATGCCTATACTGATTTTGAAATGGGACGTAATATCAAAACGTCTTTAACTTATCAGTTCTAATCTAGCTTATCGAATTTAAGTCTAATCGTACTTATAAAGTCAGCTGTCTTATACGGGAGCTGGCTTTTTTTACGAGATTTTTGAGAGTGCGATTTATCTAAGAGTAGATGTTAAGTTGCTCGTTTGGTAGAAGGTGAAGCTACCGTATAAATAGCATATGAGTTAAATCGTATGCGAGTCGTATGCGAGCACTATGCCAATACTCTAAACAACAGCGAGCTATCATCGAAGCTCATTTATATCTTTCAAATTATCAGGAAATGATTGTGAATGAATACGGGCATAGAGTAATCAAACGTCGAAATTCTGAAGCTGACGCATAATGTTTTTAACTGGCCGAATTATCATATTGGAAATATCGATAAGGTTTGACAGTGTAGCGCTTATACAACTGAAACTAACAGGCATTTCTATAAATATATTGAGCATCCATTAAACCGTTAACTGAACCACATATAAGAATGCAAACATTAATGATAATTATTATCATTAATGTTTGCATTCTTATATGTATCTTGCTAAAGTGTGTTTCGTTCATTACAGAACAGTTAATGGCCCTTTGCTCTATTCCATTTATAGAGACTTTTTAAACTAAATATTTAATTCGTTGACTAATGACAGTTACAGCGTCATCAAACTTTTAACCCTACTCAGTACATACCCTTATTCGTTTACTCTCAATAGCTAAGCCTCTTGGCGATATTTTAGTCATGTTTTTATAACACATATATTTACGGACACGTCTATCCGACAATCGTATGTCAATTTTAGACGTTTATTTATGTGTACTTGCACCGAGAATGCATCCGAAGCATTGCATAAAAAGTGGCTAAAACCATTCACTGACGATGAGATAAACAGGTATTAACGAAATTGTGCGCTTCAAGGAATATTACTTATGTCAAACCAATCAGGTTGCTCTGATTTCTCAGTCATCACTTCTCCAAAAAAACTTCAACGCGTCGTGACTGGTAAGCTTTTACTAAGTATCGCTGTGACTTCTATTCTTAGTAGTACTGCTTTTGCTGCCGAGGGTGATGAGGTAGCTGTGCAAGGGGCGACCGACCAAGAAGCTGTGCCTACAGCTACATTGGATACAATTGTGGTGCGGGCAGCAAGGGACGAGCTAGAACAAGCAGCAGGGCTGTCTATTATTAGTGAAGAAGCCATCGAAAAAGCATCAGTTTCTAATGATATCTCGGAAATTGTACGTAAGATGCCAGGTGTGAATTTGTCGGGTTCATCAACGTCAGGTCAGCGTGGTAACCAACGTCAAATTGATTTGCGTGGTATGGGGCCAAATAATACACTTATCTTAATTGACGGTCGTCCTGTCACTTCTCGCAATTCCTCACGACCTAGTCGTGGGAGTGAGCAAGACACGCGTGGTGACTCGCAGTGGGTACCACCAGGCGCTATCGAAAGCATCGAAGTATTGCGTGGTCCAGCAGCAGCCCGTTATGGCTCTGGTAGTATGGGCGGCGTGGTAAATATCATTACTAAGAGCCCGACTGAGCCAGAGTTTTCTATCAGTGGTCACTATGAGGCACCAGAGAGCGATCTAGAAGGCAGTAGCTGGCGTACCAATATCAATATGGCAGGTGCCTTGACAGATAAGCTGTCCTCGCGTACCACTCTTGGTTATCACGATAGTGAAGGCGATGATCCTTATATCAATGCCAAAGATGCACAGATTGTTGATGGGCGCAGTGGTCCGGCTGCCTCGGTAGCGGCAGGTACTGAAGGTGTCGAAAATATCGATGTACGTCAATTGTTCGAATACGCGATGGATGCGATAAATACTGTCGGTTTTGAAGTAAATTATAGCCGTCAAGAAAACCGCTGGGCGGGTGACTCGTTGTTCCAATCAGTGAATGAAACGTTAATAGACGAATTAGACGGCGAAACAACGAGCAAAATGCAACGCTATGGTGCGGCGATCACGCACCGAGGTGAATATGATGACGCTAGTAGTAACAGTTTTGTAGAGTATACTCGGACAATTAATGAGCGCTTGGGTGAAGGTAGTGCGGGTGGTGGCGAAGGACAGATTGTCCTACCTGACGACGGCGAGGATTTTAAATGGACAGAGGCGACTTATGATACGCTGAATGCTAAATCAGAATGGGATATTTACTTTGATCGTCATACCTTGACTGCTGGTGCAGAGTTTCGCGGCGAGAAGCTGGATAACCCTGTGGTATCTGATTTGGCATTTGCAGAGGGTTTTGATTTTGGTGATGTAGAGACCGACCCTGAACAGCGTGATCCAACCTCGGATGCCTACCTGATCGGTGCTTATTTAGAAGATAACTACGAGATCACACCTGACTGGTATGTGACTCCAGGTCTACGCTTCGACTATCATAGCGAGGCTGGTAGTAATTGGTCGCCTAGTATCAATACTACTTGGCACTTTAGTCCTGATTGGTCAGTGAAAGGCGGCGTCAGTCGTGCGTTTAAAGCCCCTTCATTATATCAGCTTGATCCAAACTATATTTACTATACTGGTGGCAATGGTTGTCCATCTTGGGTACCTGCTGATGAAAGAGGTTGCCATGTATTAGGGAACCCTGACCTAGAAAATGAGACATCTTGGAATAAAGAGATCACCTTTACTTATGATGATGGCACTGGACTGAATGCAGGCTTGACTTATTACCACAATGCCTATGATAACCGCATTGGCGCTGGTACAGATCGTGTGGCGGTAGATCCAGCGACAAATCGTTCTATCTTTCAATGGGACAATCAAGGTGAAGCAATTGTCGAAGGTTTAGAAGGTTTTGTACAAGTACCAGTCACTGACAATGTTTCGTGGTCTACCAATATCACCGGTAACATCCGCTCAGAGCGAAAAGACAATGGCGAGCCATTATCGCTCATTCCTAAGTTCACTGTGAACACGGGTGTGGATTGGGATATTACGCCTCGCTGGAATGCCGACTTTGATGTGAGCTACTATGGCACGATTGAAGCCCCTACGATTTCAGTTACGACTGGAGAAGATAGTGGTGACCCGTTGCTTGATCGCGAACCGTATGCCATTGCCAATGTGAGCACTCGCTATGATCTGACAAAAGCGATTACTGTTGGTGCTGGTATCAAAAACTTATTTGATGAGGGTGTTTATCGTGAGGGTACCGCTACGAACGCAGGTGCACGTACGTTCAATGAACCTGGTCGTACTTATGTGTTCGACGTTAGCGTTGATTTTTAGGAGGTAGACACAGGGTTTTTTAAATTAGAAAAAGGTCTGAGCTATTTGCTTAGACCTTTTGTGTTGTTAGGGCAGGTTCTCATTTTCAAAATAAGCCTATGCCCCCGTAAATATTTTTAATAATTCAATAACTTACTATCACAATATAACAGCAGATTTATTTATGTCATTTAATTTTCGCTATAGCTGTCTTTGGATTCACCGTTATACTGGGCTTGCCATGGCAGCGTTTTTAATTATCACTGGTATTACTGGCACGTTATTGGCATTTCATGACGAGCTAGACGATATCTTCAACCATAAACTGGCTCAGGTCGAAAAACAAAGTGCATCACATCTGCCTATTGCCGAGCTTCATGATAAGGTCATCAGTGCGTACCCTCAATATGCTTTTTCTAGCATGCCAACCTCGATAGCAGCAGAGAGGTCAGCCGTATTTTCGGTAGATAGAGCACGAGGAAAAGCCGCCCAAAACCAACCAAAAGCACCGTTTCAACAGGTTTATGTCCACCCTTATACTGGCGATATCATTGGTACTCGTGATAGAGATGAGTGGGCATGGCACAACACCATGTGGAAAGTGTTTTGGTTACATCGCGATTTATTATTGGGTGATATTGGAAAATTGCTACTAGGGATTGTCGCGCTCGTATGGACAATTAATTGCTTTATTGGCTTTTACTTAACGTTTCCTAGAGCGATCAAGAAAAAAGCACAGAATCAAACCTCGCCTAAAAAACGTGCCTCATTTTTGAAACGTTGGCTACCAGCGTGGAAAATTCGTACCAAAAGTAATATGTTTAAATTGAATTATGATCTACACCATGCCTTTGGGCTGTGGTTATGGCTCATGCTGTTTGTCATCGCGTGGTCGAGTGTTGGTTTTAACCTAAGAGAGGTCTATCAACCTGTGATGCATGCTGTCGTAGGGCTTGAGGGAAGAGATGAAAGACAGGAGAACTCAAGAAAACCATCAGAAAAAACGGAGCAGGCTTCTGGTGTAGAAACAGCAACTAGGGTTAAGGCTGTAAGCAATGAGGCTGTCGATGTCGAGGCTGTTGATGTGGTCAACAAAGCCAATAGCATTGCTTATTTGAGTGAGCAGGCAAATACCGTTGCCCAAAGCAAGGGTATGCTAGTACGGGAGTTTTTAGGCATACGCTGGATTGAGGATGAGGGTCAATGGCAGCTGCGCTTTAAAACAGATAAGGATATTGGTAAAAAAGGCGGTGCATCATCCATCACGGTCAATGCAAAAACGGGTAGCGTTGAACAGGTGAACTTTGGCTACCAAAACTCATCATTTGGTAGCAAAACCAACAATTGGTTGATGACTTTACATATGGGTCATATTGGCCATGGCATCGGCCACTTACTGTATCAAATATTTTTAGCACTGGTAGGTTTGGCTGTGACAGTGTTGTCCATTACGGGCGTCTATCTATGGTGGAAAGGTCGACAGCAACGACTTAAAGCGTCGCAAAAGGGTAGGTAATATAGTGATATTTCTAGGGTATATTTTTATTTAGATAGCTATCTGTTGAATCAAAGGTATGCCCTAGTTATAAATTTAATTGCAAGAATATTGTGTATGCTATCGAGACAGTAAAAATGAAGAAAGCAAACGTTTCACCTATCATGACCCATCTATGCCAACTACTATTTTCATCATAGTTCTTTGTGTAATCTACTGAAGAAATGTCTTGAGTAAAATCCATAGGAATAACCACTAATCTTAGACCATATAAGGTCATTCCTAACCAAAAAAAGGTATTTGATATATCCTTATTTAGAGCATAATAAATGAACAGGCAAAGGCTAATCACTAAAATTAATAGAGATAGGTTTTTGTAGTTTATCCATCGATTATTTAATAGCGCTCTATGCATCTATAGTTTCTTTTATTATTTGCGAAATTCTTTATTTAAACCGTATCAACAATCACTGGACGACCCTGATGACTTAGGACAGTGACATCGACGTTATATAAATCTTTCATCGTCTCTTTAGTAATAACATCAGCAGGACGACCAACAGCCGTCACTTCTCCTGCTTTCATCGTAACCACAGTATCCGCAAACTGTGCCGCTTGGTTGATATCATGCAGGACTATTACCACGGTTTTTTGCTGATTATGGCTAAGCTGGCGTAGCTCACGCATGAGTCGACCAGCATGATACATATCTAGGTTGTTCAGTGGCTCATCGAGCAATAAATAAGGCGTATCTTGGCAGACAATCATGGCGATCAGCACGCGCTGTCGCTGTCCACCCGATAGCGTTGACAAGAAACGCTCGGCAAGTGGCTCAAGCTCAAAGCGTTCGAGGATTTCCTGTACTTTTTGCTGATCGTCAGCGGTCGGTTGTCCTTGATGATAAGGGTAACGACCAAACATCAGTAGCTCATGTACGCGCAGGCGTCCTTGTACATGGTTATCTTGCCCGAGCATAGCGACCGTCTTGGCCAGCGTCCGCGCCTGACAGCTGACAATATCACGCTCTTCATTATCTACAGCGAAGCTCACCTGCCCAGATTGTAGCGGCTGCAAGCGAGCCATAACAGAAAACAACGTAGACTTCCCAGCGCCATTAGGACCAATCAAAGCAATTACCTGCGCCGTTGGTAGGGACAGCGTAATGTCATGCAAGATTTGTTGTTTGCCAATATGGTGAGAGATATTATTCAGTTTAATCATAGTCAGTCTTATTTAAAAAAGTCTTAGGGTCTTCTCTATCAACAGCATCAGCTAAATAGTTATAAAGAACGACGTTGGGACATAAATATCAATGCTAAGAACATCAATCCGCCCGCCAGCTCTATCACGACGGACAATACGCCTGCCATATCTAGCACTTGCTCAAAGATAGTTTGCCCCAGCACCAAGCAAATCATAGCGACCAAACTGACCAATATTAGCCGCTCGGTGTGATACATATGTCGCGCGATACGATTGGTCAATGCGCAAACCAATAGACCAAAGAAAGTCACTGGACCGACCAGTGCCGTGGCTGTGGCAACCAGTACAGCGATGACAGTTAATAGACCAAATGCCAGACGTTGATAGTTGATACCAAGGTTGATGGCCTGTGCTTGTCCGAGCATCAACACATCGCACTGGTAACGCCAGCGCCACACAAATATCGCAGTGATAGCACAGATAAATAAGCTGATACCTAGTAGCTGAGGATTGACCGTATTGAACTGCGCGTAGCTAGCGGACTGTACGACCACAAAATCATCAGGGTTTATCAGCCGTGCAATGAGTGCTGATAAACTGCGAAACAACACGCCAAAGATAACCCCCACCAAGATTAGCCGCGTCAGATCCTGACTGCTTTTAGAAAATAATAGCTTAAACAATAATAAAGATGCCCCAAACATCAGGACAATCTCTAACGTGAATTTGGCAATAGGATCGAGACTGGTAAAGCTAATCGCACCTAAAAAGAAAACCAGTAAGCTCTGCAACAGAACATAGAGTGAGTCAAACCCGAGTAGGGAAGGCGTTAGAATTGGATTGTGAGTCAACGTCTGAAACAGTAACGTCGACACGCCAATCGCATAGCCAACCACCATCAATGCCAGCAGTTTTTTGCCGCGTAATGGTAGCGCAAAGTCCCAATAGCCATTGACATTGAGTGTCATAAACAAGGTCATCGAGATAAGTAGAATAATAGCTGCTATGGATTTTGGATGGGCAGCTATCCATGTCCAAAGCTTTGCCAACTGACCTTGTGCGGCAGCTGAATACTGACCATCTGCTGAAGATGAGTTATCTATCGCTGTGCTGGTTTTGGTAGCATCAGTCTTGGTAGAAGTAAGCTTAGTTGATGAGAACATACAAAAATCCTATGGTGCCAAGCTCTAGTAAAGCCAAAAATGAACGGTGGTAAGTGAGCCTTAAAAGGTTGACACTCATGATGCTACTGCTCAGAGGGCGCTCGCAATAACAGCCATAAAAACAGCACCGTACCAACCACACCAAAAATAGTGGCGACCGGCACTTCAAACGGATAGCGAATAGAGCGCCCGATAATATCGCACAGTAATACAGCTGAAGCACCCAGTAGCGCGACTGCTGGCAAGCTGCGACGTAACTTGTCACCCATCAATCGGCTCACGATGTTTGGCACGACCAAACCAATAAAAGGAATCATACCTACAGTCACGACGACGACCGCACTCATCATGGCGACCATACCTACGCCAATCCAAGTGACCTGACGCTTACTGATACCTAGGTTCAAGGCGATATTGTCACCCAAACCGACGATGGTCAGCTTGTCGGCAATGATATAGGCCAATACGCACAGCGCGCCCGTCAGCCATAACAGCTCATAGCGCCCTGCCAATACGCCCGAAAAATCCCCAAACTGCCAAACACTCAGCAGCTGCAGTGATTCAGTTTGATAAGCGATAAAGGTAGTGACTGCTTCAATAATGCCGCCGAAGACAATACCAATCAGTGGAATCATCAAAAAATCAGTGGGCGGAATGCGGTGAATCAGCAGCATAAATAGCATCATGCCAAAAACGGCAGCGATGGTTGCCACGCCCATTTTGACAATGAGCGCACTGGCAGGGAACAGTAAACTGACCACCAGCAAACCAAGTGCAGCGCTCTGAGTTGCACCAACCATGGACGGCTCTACAAAGCGGTTTTTTAGCACCACTTGGATAATCATCCCAGCCACTGCCATTGCAATACCAGTCAAAATAATGGCAATAGTGCGCGGTATACGGCTAACCAATAGCAATGAGCTATCGGAGTTGGCACTCTGAGTCAGCAGACTCTGCAAGATACCTGACCACGAAAAGTCAGCCACACCAATAGATAAGCTCAATAACACTAAAAGCCCCATAAGAATGAGGCTTGCTGTATTGATGAACCACGGTGGTACGACAGTACGTCGATGTAACGCATTGCCAGTACCGCTCTGCCAGCTTGACGCTGATGGAGCAGTACTGGATTTGAGCCTAGCATGAGTACGGGGTGAAAATAACGACATAATCTCTACTGGCTTAAAAATGAGCAGGGTTAACGGTAATAATACTTACTTGTGCAACAATCGTTTGTATAAGCAATGACGTTATTTAGCATTAGTAAAAGCATCTTTAATTGTCGTTAGATCCTGCATCCACTGGTAGTAGCCGCCAAATGCTAAGTAAGAATCTGGGCTCAAATAAACCACTTGCTGCTTGCTCCATGCATTGCTCTGGGCAACCAATGGATTGTCTAATACGGCCTTGGCACCAATACCGTCTTCACCAATTGCAGCACTACGGTCGATGACAAATAACCAATCTGGATTGGCTTTTTGGATGTATTCAAACGATATAGGCTGACCATGAGGCGCATCGGCAATTTTGTCATCTGCCATTGGTACACCTAACACAGTATGGATAAAACCATAGCGAGACTTGTCACCATAGGCTGACATTTTATTGCCATTGACCATGACGACTAGGCCAGTGCCTTTATTTTCTTTTGTTAGACTTTTGGTCTCAGTGATGAGTCCATCAATGTTCTGTTGTAGCTTAGCTGCTTGATCGCTTTTACCAAACAATGCACCTAAATCATGCAGGCGCTGTTTGCTTGACTCATAGATATTGGCTGTATCAATACTCATGTCCAATGTCGGCGCGATACTTGATAGCTCGTCGTATTTTTCTGCCATGCGTGAACCGACCAAAATAGCTTGCGGTTGCATTGCATTCAACGCTTCAAGATCTGGCTCAAACACAGTACCTACCGATTTTGGATCAGGTTGCGTCTCTGAGTGTAGATTCTTTAGTAATAGACCACCAGGCATACCATCGACCGCCACATCTAGCGCGGCCAAGTCTTGCATCAACGTCATATCATAAACGACAAGTGGCGATGGGTTCATAGCCAGCTCAACATCACCTTTTACAGTATTGACCATGATTTTCTCAACAGATACAGCGTCGTTATTAGCAACGTTCTGTGATTCATCAGCCGTTGGGTTTTCAGTTTTGGCGTCTGCTGGCTCAGAGTCATTGGATTCAGGCGAGCTACATCCTGCCACTACGGTAGCTAACAAAGCTGTCATGGCGGCAGTCAATAATGGACGTTTGAAAAAAGAGGCGGTAGGTCTGCTAGATAATAAAGGTGTCGGCATAATGAACTCGGTCTATCAAAAAATGTTTAAGCAATTGTCTAAGGTAATTGCAAATGAATGACGCTAAAAATATTAAGTCTGAAAGATGCTTGAGATAAAAAGCATAAAATAAATAGTCTACTTAGTACCAATTACTAACTTTTTATACGAATAGTTTTTATAAAAATAGTTTGGGTAGACAATACAGCGGTTATAATAAAGTAGTTGAGACTCATTATCAATATAAATGATAATGGTTTTTATTAACAGTAATTGCTATATTAAAGGCAACGTATTATTTGATGAAAAGATAAGGTTCATAGTAATGAAATCTAAAGTAGATAACGTTCATAAAAATGAGTGTTGCGATAGGTAAAACTATTAAGCAATATTACGTGTCAGAGATGTATTAAATAATGAAAATATTGTAAATTATTATTGATAATAATTATCGTTTGCATTATTATCTACGCCATTCTACTCTGAGTAATAAACATTAGGCTGTTATGAGTTCAACGGATTTAGACGCGCCACCACTTAAGTCGTTATTGCTAGCTATTGTTGCAGTCTTAGGACTCCATGTGCTTGCCGCAATTGCACTAGTGGCAATAAAAACGCCTGAACTCAAACCTGAGCTAAAAAAAGAGATGTCACCACTTGAGATAAAGTTTGTGTCATTACCGGCAAAAACGGTCTCAACTGAAATAGAAAAGCAAACAGTCACAGCCAAAAAAGAAGTACAGCCTGAGGTACAAGTTCAGCCAGCGCCGCAACCTGAACCAAAGCCTAAAAAGCCGGTTAAACAACCAACAGAGACACCAGTAAAACCAAAAGAGCCTGTTGTAAAAAATGTAGAGCCGAAAGTGACGCCTGTGATAGCGTCAGAAAAGCCTCGTCCTGATACCAGTCAAAAAGTAGCCCCAAAAGAGCCGCTACCGAAGCCAAAGGTTGATAACTCAGCAGCTGAAGCACAACGTCAAGCAGCTGCCCAAGCTGAATCAGAGCGACAAGCCAGAAAAGCTGAGCAAGAGGCGCAAGCTAGGGCAGAGCAAGAAGCTAGAAGAGTCACTGATGCCAAAGCTGCCGCTCAGGCGAAGGCTGCCGCAGAGGCCGCCGCTGCACAAGCAAGAGCTGAGGCGGAAGCAGCAGCTGCTTTAGCACAGAGCAATGAGCCTGTGAGCTTTACTGCTAGCTCAGCCAACTGGGCATCTGCGCCAAACTTTAGTTTCCCTGAGCGCGCTGCACGTAGAGCCCGTTCTGGTGATACGCTCAACGTTGTCTTGGTATTACGAGTCAACAAGCAAGGCGGCATCGATAACGTGCGAGTTGCTCAATCATCAGGTAATCCGCTAGTAGACAAAGAGGCCAGACGTCAAGTGCGATCGGGCAAGTTCAAACCCTTTACTAAGAATGGCGTACCCGTGGTAGGTGATGTGACCCTACCGATCAGTTACGCAGTTCCTTGATAGTTCATACTTTATAACAACGTATTTATTGATCATCTTTCATTATAAAACTAAACGTGATATTTACCTCAGTATCATGTAATGGCATTACACATTAAGGAGTCTGACATGGACTTTATGCAATACTGGCAGATCAGCGACATGGTGACAAAAACGTTGTTCTTTTTGTTGCTTGCGTTATCTATTCTTTCTTGGGTGACAGGTATCGTCCGCGTATTGCAAAGCCGCAAACTGGCGACCAATGTAGCAGATGATTTAAGTCAGCAATTGCAAGCCAGACAGTCTGATTTGGCTGGTACTGATGCTGCCACACGCCGTTTGGTGACTGAGCAGACTTTGCTCAAGCATATCGGTCGCTATCGCTTTGCTAGTGAGCGCGGTCTGCCGATTCTTGGTACGACAGCAGCGATTGCACCGTTCATCGGCTTGTTTGGTACGGTATGGGGTATTTTCCATGCCTTGCACAACATCGGTATGAGTGGTCAGGCAGGATTAGGGCAAGTTGCAGGGCCAGTCGGTGAAGCTCTAATTATGACAGGTCTTGGTATTGCAGTAGCGATTCCAGCCGTGGTGTTTTATAACCTTGCAGTACGTATCAATCGCCGCATAATGTATCAAGCCAACGACAGAGCGCATGATTTATTGGCGCAATCAACGGGTCTTGTGGATACTACCAAGGTAACTGCGAGCCATGCTACTAGTGCCTCACAAGTGCACGCTGCAACAAGCAGTCGTTCAACGACGAGCGAGACGCAGCATACCAGCAACTACAGTAATTCTGTGCCAAAGCAGCTATAGATAGTGTTGATTTTGCAAGTATTAAGTCTGCCAGCGCTAGGTCTGTAAAGGCTCAAACGACAAGTCGAAAAACGGCTTGGCTGTGTGAAAATAACCAAAAGCATTGAGAGTAACTATGGCATTTCAATTGGGTGATGATGACGTACGAAGCATGGATGAGATGAACCTCATTCCGCTTATCGATATCATGCTGGTATTGATGATTATATTTTTATTGACAGCGACCGTGTTGAATCCGACGGTGCCTTTAGATTTGCCCGAGACTAGTGCCGCGCTCAATGAAACGCCGCCAGAAGCGATTCAAGTCAGCATTGATAAAGACGCAGGGATATTCTGGGATAGTGATCCAATTAGCATGGAAGAATTAGAGACACGCTTGCAGCAACAAGGCGCGACTGGTAAGAACCCAGCGGTACAGTTACGTGCGGATAAAGAAGGCAGGTACGATACGGTCGCTCAAGTCTTGGCAGCGGCAAGTAACGCTGGACTGACCAAAATCGCCTTTGTGAATGAATAGCTTAGTAGATAAATACTGAATAACTTAAGCACTGAATAGTTTAAACACTGTGAGTCAGTGCTAGTAGCTTTGACTTTATATTAGAAAACTGGCTAGATAAATCAATAGCCCGACCAGTAAGACAACCAGCACCGCTATAATAAAAACAATTAAAATAATAAAATTTTCTCCAACCTCATTAACTACTTAAACCTCAAATTAAGTCGTTAGTGAGGTTTTCTTTTTTTACCAGCCGTAGCCAAATGGACGATAGCCGTAACCGAAGCCTGCATGTCTGTAGCCAAATGGGTAAGGTGAGCGTAAGTAGTCGAGATCGCGCTGACGGATATAGTAGTAGCGCCCTTGGGAGTAGGCTTCTTCTAACTTATCAATACCCTCTAACGAACAGACAGGTTGCCAGTCATAGCCTTCGCGGCCGAGCTTATAAGCATTCAGCTCGGTACAGTAGTTTTTGAGACCTTGTTGACGGCCTTGCTCCCATTGGATACGGTTAGGGCTAGCACCGCCGACACTGGCGCAGCTATTGGTATAGTGACCGAAGTAAGCGCCTGAACGTCCTTGCGAGCCATCAGCATAGCCGACTTCTTGCCAGTTACTGCTTTGACACTGCTGCGGAGTTAGGCTCTGAGTCGTGGCACAGCCCGATAATATCAGTACGACCGCGCCAAGTAGCGATAAGCTCATGCCTGCTTTGCTCATGACTTTACTTGTCAGCTTGCGAGCGTGATAAGCGCCCGATGAGTTTGACTCAATAAGATAATTCATAATAAACCTGCGCGCGTTTAAAATTATGGTTTATCATAGCACTTTTTTGCGCTGACCACTTTTCGTATCTGGTTTTTATAGCGTACTGTACTCGGTAAGTTTATATACGCTAAATAATTGATTTAATAGCGTAACTTGCTAAATTGTCATATGCTTTAAAAGCACTTACTGTACCGTGATTGGACGATAACGCTTGATTTTTAATGGTTCGTGCTCATTATAAGCCCTTATATATCGTTGTTTATTATCGTACTAATCGCAAAACTATATGTACTATGTATAAATAACGGTTCATTAGCGATATTTACCTTTATATCTCTTAGTATCTTTTTCATTTAGTCAAAAGGCCAGACCATCATGGGAACATTGATTGGCGTTATCATTGTACTATTCGTATTAGGGAGTATGATGGCGCTCAAACCGAACGGTATCGATCAGCGTTTGGATAAGCTGCGTATGACCGCGCGTCGTTTACAGCTCAATCCAAAACTCGTTTCGTGCCCTGATTGGATCAAAGGCCGTGACAATGAGTATGGCCGCGGTATGCTTGGACAGTACTGCCTGATATTTGAAGATACTAAACTGCCGCATACCCGTTATCAAGTGATTGATGGGCAGTGGCGACCAGACAGCAGTTTTGTCGATACCAGTACAGATGATAAGACGCTTACTATTCCCAGTGCGATTCGTTCTAGTCAAATCAGCAATAATCCAGTAGTCAAAAAGACTGATTTTAGCTTGGATCAAGTGCCGTTAGAGCTGCCCGTAAGTATCGAGCCGTTAGTTAAAGGTCTATTGACCAAGGCCAATAGCATTATTATTTATTGGGAAGATATTGCTTATGTACGTCCAGCATCTAACCCAACGTACCATCAAAAACGGATCGAAGCGGACTTATTAGTGCTCAAAGAAAACCTTGAGAAATGGGCGCTACAAATGCAAAAACAAGCATAAACCTAGTAAAGCGTATTTTCGTCTCCATTAAAGGGCAATATGCAAGCGGTTTGTCATATTCAAATTATTTAAAGTTGACAGTTTAACGCTTAGCAGTGTAACGTCTTTATAACTATATCTTTATTTTATGGTTATTATTTGTTCTATAACCTTTTTTATCAGCAGCGATTATTATTATAAATAGTTGAACAATGGTCAAACCATGAGTATCAGCTTCCATAAATTGCCGTGCTGCTGAATTTAACCTTACTTTTAATTTACTTATATTATGGTGTCGTCAAACATGGCAAAAACCACAACCAAAAAAAGTCCAGCACCAGCTGCTGACAGCCCAAAGGGTAAGTCTTTGGTGATTGTAGAATCACCAGCCAAGGCAAAAACGATTAATAAATACCTTGGTGATGACTTTATCGTACGCTCAAGTATCGGTCACGTCCGTGATTTGCCGGTCAGTGCGAGCAAAAGCGCAAAGAAAGCAACAACTGCTAAAAAAGATGACAGTCTGACTAAAGAAGAAAAAGCGCAGCAAGCACTGGTACGCCGCATGGGTGTAGATCCAGAGCATGACTGGGCGGCAGTCTATGAAGTACTACCAAACAAAACCAAAGTCATTAAAGAGCTTAAAGCATTAGCCAAAGACGCTGACAAAATCTATCTAGCAACGGATATGGATAGAGAAGGGGAAGCGATCGCTTGGCATCTAAAAGAAGTCATCGGTGGCCCTGATAGCAAGTATCAACGTGTGGTCTTCAACGAGATTACCAAGTCAGCTATCCAAAGTGCGTTTAAACAGCCTTCAAAATTAGACATTGACCGCGTGAACGCGCAGCAAGCGCGTCGGTTCTTGGACCGTGTTGTTGGTTTTATGGTATCGCCACTATTATGGCAAAAGATTGCTCGCGGACTATCAGCAGGCCGCGTACAGTCAGTCGCTATGCGCTTGGTCGTCGAGCGGGAGCATGAAATTCGCGCGTTCATTCCAGAAGAATACTGGCAAATTCATGCTGATACGCACATTGCTGATGGCAAAGCCAAAAAAACCTCAGACGCTGAGCAAATCGGTATACGCTTAGAGGCAACCAAACAAGGTGGCAAAACCTTAAAGCTTGGTAATAAAGAGCAGACCGATAAAGTCCTAGAGATACTCAAAGCAAGCGATTTTATTGTTAAAGAGCGTGAAGAAAAACCAACACAATCACGTCCAAGCGCGCCATTTATTACTTCGACCTTGCAGCAGGCTGCTAGCACGCGCTTAGGATTCTCTGTTAAGAAAACCATGATTTTAGCGCAGCGTCTATACGAAGCCGGTCATATTACTTATATGCGTACCGATTCGACATTCTTATCAGGCGATGCGCTTGCTGCGGTCCGTGGTCATATCGAAGATAGCTATGGCGCAAAATACGTACCAGAAAAACCAAATTTCTATGGTAACAAGCAAGGCGCACAAGAGGCGCATGAAGCGATTCGTCCTTCTAATGTCAATATGAAGTCAACGCAGCTCAAAGGTGTTGAGCGTGATGCAATACGTCTATACGAGCTAATCTGGCGTCAATTTGTAGCGTGTCAGATGTTACCTGCCAAATACCTATCAGTAAACCTATTTGTAGGCGCAGACGATATCGAGTTAAAAGCGCGCGGTCGTACCATGGTGTTTGATGGCTACACAAGAGTGATGCCACCAGCTAAGACTGACGATACCTTACTGCCTGATGTCAAAAAAGGCGATAAGTTAAACCTAGATAAGCTAGATCCAAGTCAGCACTTCACTAAGCCTGCGCCTCGCTATACTGAAGCAAGCCTAGTCAAAGAGCTTGAGAAAAAAGGCATCGGTCGTCCATCGACGTATGCCTCAATTATCTCAACCATTCAAGATCGTGGTTATGTGAAGCTTGAAAATAAGCGTCTATTTGCCGAAAAAATGGGTGATATCGTTACTGATAGATTGACGGCTAGCTTCCCAGATTTAATGGATTATACCTTTACTGCCGCGCTCGAGGACAAGCTCGATCATGTGGCAGAGGGTGATCAAGATTGGAAAGATGTGCTTGATAATTTCTATGGCGAGTTCAAAACGACTCTAGAGCGTGCCAAAGAAAAAGACGGCATGCGTCCAAACGATCCGACCGATGTACCAGATGTCCACTGTGATATCTGTGATCGTCCGATGCAGCTGCGTACAGGCTCAACAGGCGTATTCTTGGGCTGTACTGGCTACAATCTACCGCCAAAAGAGCGCTGTAAAGGCACCAAAAATCTAATGCCAGTCGAAGCATTCGCCAATCTAGATGATGCGGAAGGTGATGACGAAGCGGCAGAAGTTAAAGATTTGATGGAGAAAAAACGCTGCCCGAAATGTGGCACAGCGATGAATGGTTACATCGTAGATGGTGGCCTCAAACTACACATTTGCGGTAACAACCCTGATTGCGATGGTTATATCCTAGAAGAAGGCAAGTTTGAAGTTCCTGGCTCAGATGCACCAACCATTGACTGTAATAAGTGCGATGGGCAGATGGAGCTTAAAACAGGACGCTTTGGTCCGTACTTTGCTTGTCAAAACTGCGATAATACGCGTAAAGTACTAAAAACAGGTGAAGCTGCGCCGCCGCGTATGGATCCAATCCATTTGCCAGAGCTAAAGTCGACCAAGCATGATGATTATTTCATTTTGCGTGAAGGGGCGGCTGGGATGTTCTTAGCAGCATCTAAGTTCCCGAAAGTGCGCGAGACACGTCCGCCAAAGCTGGCTGAGCTACGAGAAATTAAAGATAAAATGGAAGAGAAGTTCCAGTATCTGTTCGCAGGACCAGATGAAGATCCTGAAGGTAACCCAACCATCTTGCGCTGGTCACGTAAGAAAAAAGAGCAGTATATCGGTTCTGAAAAAAACGGCAAGGCCACACGTTGGGGTGTTTACTGGCGTAAAGGTGAATGGGTAGAGGAATAACTATTAGTTAAATCCAATATAGTGCTTTTATAGCGTCAGACTCATTTAATGTGCTACAGGTACAATTTGCATTGGTCTTTCTTGTATTGGCTTAAACAAACCTAATAGTTACTTCTAATAAAAAACCCTCTTACAGTTTAAGAGGGTTTTTTTGCGCCTATAATATTTCTTTTAAGCCGTTTCTATGTCTATAGACTTAGCCTAAGTTCATAGGTTTGGATAGTATTAGTTTTTTACGATGATACCGCAACCAATACGATCGCCTGCATTACCTGAAGGCTGACTGGTATAGTCGTCAACGCCAGCATGTACGATAAAGGCCAAACGATTTACGCTGTATTTACCTGCTTCAGTCGCTGCAATTTTCTTGTTCACATAGTTAATAGTAGCAACACCATCTTCATTAGCAGTTAAGTTTGGCAAGTCACCAGCGTGACCATTCATATCATCTGGATTAGAGTGTGGCTTGTTGTCTGGGTTGAAGTGACCGCCTGCCGCTTTACCCATAACGTCACAGCTGCCAGTTTCGTGGATATGTAATGAGACGGTTCTGCCTGGCTGTAGGTTAGTGAGTTTACCGTAAACTTGGACGCCGCCATCGACTGGACGTAAGAAAACTTGACCAACTTCTTTCTTCTTGCCATCTACTGTTTGTATGGTTGATTTTAGCGTCGGTTGTGCTAAAGGATTACCCGTTTGCATTTGACTTTCTACGGTTTGGCAACCAGTCATTGCTAACGCTGAACCGCATAATAAGGTACTTGCAAGTAATGTCTTATTCATTATTATCTCCAATTGTTTAATTTATTATTTTCAACCTTAATCAAAGCCACGAATATCTATCGTTATTGTTCTATAAAACCGGTGTCAATATTCGTTAACATCGGAGTCAGTATAGCCAAGCTAACGCTATAGTTATTCATCAAATGCGCAACAATCAGTGAATAAATGTAAGTAACGTATGGGTTTGAAAAACGAAATAGCATAAATAATTTTGAAATTAAATGACTTTAAATGCGTAAGAAATCTACTAAGAAGGCTATGAACTGCAAGAAAATGAATAATAAATAGGCATAAAAAAGCCGCCCATCATTGTGATGAGCGGCTCTTATTTTTTAAGAATTGGCTAACGAATAATCGATTAATTGTGCAGTGCTTTTCCAGAAGTTTTATCGACGGTCACTTTGGCAGGCTTAATTGGTGTTGGCATACTGACCAAAGCAACCTTTAAGATTTCTTCAATCGTCGCGACTGGCTGAATGGTTAAGCCTTCTTTCACGTTATCAGGGATATCAGCCAGATCACGCTCATTGGTCGCTGGGATTAAGACATGCTTGATACCGCCACGATGTGCTGCAAGTAGCTTTTCTTTGAGACCGCCAATACGTAATATCTTACCGCGTAAGGTAATCTCACCTGTCATCGCAATATCTGGACGGATAGCGATACCTGTCAACGCAGAGACTAGCGCTGTCGTCAGTGCACCACCAGCAGATGGGCCGTCTTTTGGCGTAGCACCTTCTGGCATATGGACATGGACGTCTGTTGTTTTAAACGTCTCGTAGTCGATACCTAAGCTGTCACCTCGAGCACGAACTACGCTCATGGCTGCGCGAATCGACTCTTTCATCACATCTCCTAGTGAACCGGTAAAGCTAAGCTCGCCTTTACCTTTCATGCCGACCGCTTCGATAGTCAATAGTTCACCACCGACCTGAGTCCATGCAAGACCAGTGATACGACCAATCTCAGGCTCTTCTTCAGCCAGACCGTAGTCATACTGATGCACACCTAGATAGTCATCGATGTTTTTGTCATCGACTGTCACTAGCTGACGTTCTGCTTTTCTCGGAGCGCGAGCACCATGAGTTTCAACCGAACCGCGAACCACTTTACGGCAGATTTTGTTCACTTCACGCTCAAGGTTACGCACACCTGCTTCACGCGTATAGCTACGTACGATGCTGTGCAATGCCGCTTCAACAATCTCAATTTCGCCTTCTTTAAGACCGTTTTGTTTAATGGCTTTTGGTACTAGGTATTTCTGTGCAATATTGACCTTTTCTTCTTCGGTATAACCCGGCAAGCGGATGACTTCCATACGATCAAGCAGTGCAGGTGGAATATCCATGCTATTGGCAGTACAGATGAACATCACTTGCGACAAATCTAAGTCCATATCTAAATAATGGTCGTTGAACGTATCGTTCTGTGATGGATCCAATACTTCAAGCAATGCTGATGCTGGATCACCGCGGAAGTCTTGCGCCATCTTATCGATTTCATCTAATAAGAACAGCGGGTTTTTGACTTCTACTTTTGCAAGTGATTGAACGATTTTACCCGGCATCGCACCGATATAGGTACGGCGATGACCACGAATCTCTGCTTCATCACGTACGCCACCAAGCGCCATACGCACAAACTTACGACCCGTGGCACGGGCGATAGATTCACCCAATGAGGTTTTACCGACACCTGGAGGACCGACGAGACATAGAATCGGACCACGCAGTTTTTTCACGCGTGATTGTACGGCGAGATACTCTAAGATGCGGTCTTTTACATCTTGTAGACCATAATGATCCTCGTCTAATACAGTCTTCGCTTTATCTAGATTAATAGATACTTTAGTCGTCGCATTCCACGGCGTGTCCAAAATCCATTCAATATAGTTGCGTACCACTGATGATTCACTTGATGCAGGTGGCATCATTTTGAGCTTTTTGAACTCTTGCTCAGCTTTTTTGCGCACATCTTCTGGCAAGTCAGCATCTTCTAAACGCTGCTCTAACTCAGCCACATCATCCTCACCATCGAACGCGCCGTCATTCATATCTGACAGCTCATTTTTGATGGCTTTCATCTTCTCGTTCAAGAAGTATTCGCGCTGATTGTCTTCCATTTGCTGACGGACAGCATCTTGGATATCTTGTTCGATATTTTGCTCAGCACTTTGCTTGACCAAGTATTCAGTCAAAGTATTGATATGCGTTTTGATATCGTCTTCTTCTAAGAAAGACTGTTTGATATCAAGGTCCATCGACACACGAGTTGAGATGAAATAAACCAACTCAAGCAAGTCGTCGATACGCTTAGCCACACGAGTCAGCTCACGTGCATTGCGAAGTCGCGCATCTGCATAGCTTTCGAATAATGTGGTTAACGCTTGAATGGTATTTTTCTGTTGGCTCTCATCCATGCTGACATCAAGGTCGGCACGCTCAAATCTCGCCATCAATAAATCATCATGGCCTTCTATATTATCGACACGAGCGCGGTATTGACCTTCGATCAATACTTTAATGCAGTTCTCATCGCTATCGTGTGGCATAGTGCTGACGATGCGACAGACCGTACCGTACTGATACAAGTTATCTTGATCAATATCTTCGGTCAGTGAGTCTTTTTGCGCGACTACCAGTACTTTATTGCCATACTCAGCCTGTGCCAACTCAACCGCTTTCACCGATGGCGCACGTCCCACAAACAATGCAATCTGCATGTGTGGATAGACGACGACGTCGCGTAATGCTAGCAGTGGCAGATAGCTTTCATCTTCATTGTCTTTGACAGCGTTGGATGAGGCATTTAACGCATCCGTAGATGCGCTTTCTGTCTCATTGTTCGCATCAGCACTGATGTTAGCGTCAGTGTCAGTATTTGCATCAGACGTCGTGTCAGTGTTAAGGGCAGATGATACATCGATGTCGATGTTGTCTTTATCAATATTATGTTCACTCATATGTTTTTCCTCGTTCCCCAGACTTGTAAAGTCAAGTTCGTGGTTCATGTTTAGATAAATGGTGCTCACGAAAAAAATTGCAAGGCTGATTGGTGAAGTCGTCTGCTTATCTTTGTTAAATAGTTATCTGAGCGTCCAGTTATTAATGCAATTAATGTGGGTAACGATGTGTCGTCAATGGTATGACTGGTCTATGAATAATAAAGACAGTCAGAAATTATAGAAGAGGGTTTAGATGTGTAAATGATATTTGGCTGCTTATGATGATGTCTAATCGGTTCTATGCGTAGGCTTTATACCCAAAATAAGGTAAACTGGCGCGCGTCTAAAACAGGCTCTCATATTGAGACGTTTTAGACAACAGGGCGATATTCATTAGTTTCAATATTCATAGGTCTCATTAAGACCAAAGTATAAAGAACAAGGGGCAACACATGGCCATCAATGCAGTATTGCTAGCAGTTATTATCATGCTAGGACTGTCACTTTCGCGAGTGCACGTGGTGCTCAGTTTATTAATCGGCGCGCTGGCAGGTGGACTGCTGGCAGGGCTTGGTATTACCGATACGTTAAATGCCTTCCAAGAAGGTATCCGTAATGGCGCACAGATTGCGCTGTCTTATGCCTTGCTAGGGGCGTTTGCCGTGGCGATTGCTCATTCGGGCTTGCCGCAATCGTTGGCAGGCGCGGTCATCAAACGTATTGATGCTGCGGGTACGAGTGGCATGATTAAGTACATGCTGTTTGCAGGCCTCATTACCATGAGCTGCTTTAGCCAAAACTTAATCCCTATTCATATTGCCTTTATTCCGCTACTGGTACCGCCACTATTGTTAGCATTCAATCGCATGCAGATTGATAGACGCCTGATTGCTTGTCTGATTACGTTTGGACTGGTCACCACCTATATGTTTATTCCTTATGGTTTTGGTGATATTTATCTGAATCAGATTATGCTAAAAAACGTGGGTGAAGCGGGTATTGAGGTTGCCAATATTTCTGTGGTGCAAGCCATGGCGATTCCTGCATTGGGTATGCTAATTGGTTTGCTAGTTGCTGTATTTATCAGCTACCGTAAGCCACGTGCGTATCAGCAGATTGCGTTAGATCAGCAAGCGCATGATGCTGTAGTAGAAGGCGATGCATTAAGCAAAACTGCTGCTGGTGCACAGTCGCAAAGCAAGCTAAAGACGCTGGTTGCACTGGCTGCTATCGTGACGGCTTTTGTGGTGCAGTTATACACTGATTCACTACTACTGGGCTCAATGTTTGGCTTCGGTGTGTTTATGGCAACTGGCGTGGTGAAGTGGCGTGATGCTGATGGCGTCTTTAATGACGGTATCAAACTGATGGCGATGATTGGCTTTATTATGATTACCGCACAGGGCTTTGCTGAAGTAATGAAAGCGACTGAGCAGATTCAGCCATTGGTCGATGGGGCAGCATCACTGTTTGCTGGTAACAAAGCGATGGCGGCATTTATTATGCTACTCATCGGTTTGATTGTGACCATGGGCATTGGTTCTTCATTTTCGACCATTCCTATTTTGGCTGCGATTTATGTGCCGCTGTGTATCTCTTTAGGGTTTTCGCCGTTGGCTACTGTGGCGATTATCGGTACGGCTGGCGCGCTGGGTGATGCGGGTTCGCCTGCGTCAGACTCGACATTGGGACCAACGTCTGGTCTAAATATCGATGGTCAACATGACCATATCAAAGACAGTGTAATCCCCACTTTTATTCACTATAATATTCCTTTATTAGTGTTTGGTTGGATAGCCGCAATGGCGTTGTGATTGGTAGCATATATGCATAGCGAGTTGATCGATTTCTACGTATCTACGATATTTTTTTATCGTAGATACGCTGCTTTATTTGTTTACTGTTTTTATTAATAGAGTGCATAAAGAAGAGTTCAAGATAAATAAAGACAAAGATGCCATACTCTAGATCGCCATTTATATAACCGTATAACAGCAAACCTACGGAAAGTATTAGTAGGATTAATATAGCGTAAAAAGTGAAAGTTGATAACCATAAAAAGTTTTTATCGGAAACCAAAGTTAGTTGCTCATTTTCTGCATTCAGTTGCGCTGAAAAGCTATTGATGGATAACAAGTTATTATCATATATACGCTTTTTTTCTAACTGTCTTTCTCTATAGCTAGCGAGAATAAATAAAATACAAGCGGAGAGAAAGTAAAGGAATGATATTAAGCTTTCAGAATCATCATACTCCCAAAAGTAAATACCGAATATTGTTACTCCTATCCAAAAAAACAGGGCAGCTGTCAGTACATAAAACGATCTAGACTTCTTAACAGAGAGAGTTGTCACTAGAGTTTTTATCCTATTTGTTAATAATAATAATCATTATTATCTATGATAAGATATACTCTGAATTTAAACAATAGTTCTGTTTAATTGAAAATAAATATCAATGACTGTTGTCCTCAAAATCTCTCAACTCGTCACTTAAACTACTCAAAAACGCATCGCTTTGCGCTAGCAATTCATTTAAGCGTTCTTCATTGACGAGCCGTGTCATTTCATCAGCGCTAAAGGGTTGCTCTTGACTGTAGTAACGCAGCTCTCTAGCGTCCTCGCTACCTAACGTTTGCAAATACTCATCCACACTGTCTGCACTGGAATCAGCAGCGCTAGAGTTAGCATCTGTCGCTTGCTTATCGTCTTTCATTAAAACCACCTTATGCCGCTTGGCGTAATTAAGCCGTCTAATGGCACATCCCACGGTTGACGCGCTAATTGTTCAACCACTTGAAAATCATAGCACCAGCCTATCTTTAACGGCCTTGAAGTCCCTGAGCGATAGCTGTTACCAAGCGTCGTATCATAAAATCCACCACCCATGCCCATGCGGTTGCCGTGTTTATCTACCGCGACTAACGGACAAATAATCACGTCTAATTCGTGCGCCCACAGCAAACGACGATGATGATTTTGCTTCATACCCAAACGATGAATACGTGTCGGTATGTTGAGTAGTTTTGAATGATAAATGGGTACAAAGCGTAGATGTTTATCATCACTGCCGTTGCTGGTACGACTGAATGAACCAACGACTGGTAAGTAAGGTAAATAGCCTAAGCGTTGACACCAATCTAAAATTGGCTGAGTAGGTAGCTCACCAAAGCCATCGTAATATAAGCCAATGCGTGCATTCGTTGGCAATCGCTGCTGTAGTTTGGTTAGATGTAAGCTCGCAGACTGAGCAAGTTGTCTACGTTCTCCATCGCTCAACTGACGGCGTTGGCGAGTAAAGTGTCGTCTAGGCGGATTGCTAATGACAGATTCAGATGTTTCAGTATTTTTTGAGTCACCATTATTTGAATCAAGCCTATTATGCTCAGGCCGTATTGGTTTGGGGTGCATGGTTTCAGAGTGCATAATTTTAGAGTGCATAGGTATCTTATCCAATGAAGTATCAGATTGGTGATGACAGGCGTTTTTAGGCATCGCTCAAGGCTATTTGTGAATATTCAACACGCCTTAGTCATGCTATCATAACGCCACTTTACATCGTATTTCCGTTTATGTGCAGCAGCTGTTGCACTTTTTATCGTTCAGTTATTTAACAACAAACCAGTAAAGAGGGTAGTTATGTCGACACAGAATCAGGCAACTCGTACCGAAAAAGACACCATGGGCAACGTAGAAGTCCCAGCTGATGCTTATTGGGGCGCGCAAACTCAGCGTAGCCGCGAAAACTTCAAAATCGGTGGTGAGACTTTGCCGCGTCCAATGATTGAAGCGATGGCACTGGTCAAAAAAGCCGCTGCGATTACCAATGCAAGCCTAGAGCGTATCGAAGGCGACAAGCGTGATCTCATCGTACAAGCCGCTGACGAAATCATCAATGGTGGTCTGGTCGATCAGTTCCCATTGGTTGTATGGCAGACAGGTTCTGGCACCCAGTCAAACATGAACATGAACGAAGTATTGGCCAACCGTGCTAACGAAATCGCTGGTTCTGAACGTGGCAGCTACACGCCAATTCACCCAAATGACCATGTAAACCATGCACAGTCTACCAACGACAGCTTCCCAACGGCGATTCGTGTGGCAGCTGCTCGTCAAATCAACAGCTTGTTGATTCCAGCGGTACAAGCACTACGCGATACGCTAGCGGCAAAAGCCAAAGAATTCGATAGCATCGTAAAAATCGGTCGTACGCATCTACAAGACGCGACGCCTTTGACCCTAGGCCAAGAGTTCAGCGGCTATGTGAGCCAACTTGACCATTCATTGACTCGTATCGACAACGCGCTACAAGGTCTATATGAATTGCCACTAGGCGGTACTGCGGTTGGTACTGGTCTAAACGCCCATCCTGACTATGCAGTAAAATCAGCTGAGCAACTAGCGACTTTGACTGGCTTGCCATTCGTCACGTCACCAAACAAATTTGAAGCACTAGCCGCTCGTGATGCAGAAGTATTCGCCTCAGGCGCACTAAAAACATTAGCGGGTAGCTTAAACAAAATCGCTAACGACGTACGTTGGTTGGCATCTGGCCCTCGTTGTGGTCTGGGTGAGTTGACGATTCCTGAAAATGAGCCAGGCTCTTCTATCATGCCAGGTAAAGTTAACCCAACGCAGTCAGAAGCAATGACTATGGTTGTCGCTCAGGTTATGGGTAACGACACGACTATCAGCATGGCTGGCGCGTCAGGTAACTTTGAGCTAAACGTGTATAAGCCAGTTATCGCGTTTAACTTGTTGCAGTCTATCAAGCTGCTTGGCGATGCTTGCAACAGCTTCAACGAAAACTGTGCCGTTGGTATCGAGCCAGTAAAAGACAAAATCGATGACTTCTTGCACAATTCATTGATGCTAGTAACGTCATTGAACCGTCATGTTGGTTATGAAAATGCAGCTAAAATCGCTAAGACTGCTTATAAAGAAAACAAAACTTTGAAGCAAGTTGCGGTTGAGCTAGAGCTATTAACTGAAGCGCAGTTTGATGAGTGGGTAATTCCTGCTGATATGGTACATCCTAAGTAAGCAGTAGACCAAATAATGACCTGCTACGGCGTCAGACTCGCTTAATGTACGATAAGTACTATTTGCACTTGTCTTTCTAGTAGCAGCATCATATTTGTTTCACTGAGAACTTAGAAAAAAAAGACCTTGTTGTACAAACTGACGAGGTCTTTTTATAAGAGTTAAGTTCTTCAAAAGGAATAAATAGTGGCAGAAAATAATGTAAAAGAAGGTATTAATAGAGTCATTACAGAATTGATGGATAGGGTAATGGACAGGGTTTTAAATAGAGACCCGTTTATTAAAGAAAAGCACCATTCACAGAAACCATTATATGCTGCTCTAGTGCCAGATGAAATATTTAAGGGGTCTCATTTTGAGAGGCGTTTTGTGACGCCTTTTGGTGGTGTATGGGAGAGATTAGCTGAAGTGGTTGCTGTAGAACATCACGGGCGTTGTGAAACAGGTACTCATGTTATTGGTGAAATAGGAGCTGAAAGATTACGTAGGATTCAACAGGTTCTGAACAGGCTGGAACATAAGGGAAAAGATCGAAGTCTACCTAACTGGAAAGGTGAGTTGCAATACATTCTAGAAGGCGGTGGTAAGTTGATGCCAGCATCAGTAGTTTGTGATGTTTTGATTAAGAGTACAAAAACACATAAGACTTATGCGTTCGAAGTCAAAGCACCTCTTCCTAATAGCGACCAGACTAAAGTAAGTAAAGAGAAAATTTTTAAATTGTTAGCTATGCAGCCCCCGAAAGTGGATTTTGCATTTTTTGCTCTTCCGTATAATCCTTATGGTAAGAAAGCTGATTACAATTGGGCGTTTCCTAAAAGATGGTTTGACATGAACAACGATGAGTCCGTCTTAATCGGAGAAGAGTTTTGGGATTTGATAGGCGGCGAGGGTACATACGAACTTTTTATTGATGAAATTAATTCATTGGGTAAAAATTATAAAGAGCGAATTTATCGTGAGTTTTTGGGTATTGAACCACCTGGAAATTATAAAGAGGATATATTGCATTAAAATGGGAACATCAAAAATTAAATTTATAGACTTGTTTTCAGGCATTGGTGGGTTCAAAATGGCTCTCAGTGCTAATGGTGGCGAATGTATAGGCTTTAGTGAAATTGATAAGGATGCTATCGAAACATACTGTGACAATTATCGTATTAGCCCAGCTTTAAATTTTGGTGATATTCGGAAAATTGAAGAACTACCTGAGCACGATTTGTTGACAGCAGGGGTTCCTTGTCAAAGCTGGTCTATTGCAGGAAAAAATCTTGGCTTCAATGATGATCGTGGTCAGTTATGGAATGATACGATCTACTTACTTAATCAATCGCAGCCTAAAGCTTTTATTTTTGAAAATGTAAAAGGGTTAGTTGATCCAAGAAATAAGTCAGCACTTCAGTATATTCTCAAACGTATTACACAAGCCGGTTATTATGCGAATTACTATATTCTCAACTCACATGATTATGGAGTAGCACAAAATCGTGTTCGTATTTACATTGTTGGGTTTCGTGAAAAACAGTTTTTTGATAAATTTAACCCTCCCCGAAGCGTCGAAAAAAAAGTTGTCTTAGCAGACATATTAGATATTGATCTTCCTGAAATTGAAAGTAATAATGAGCAAGTGGACTTGTTTGGCTTCAGTAAAAAAGTAAACAAACAAATGAGTCTTTCAAGTAAAAATGGCTACAATGATTACTTCTTATTTAATGATCTACGTAATGGCGAAACCACAATTCATTCATGGGACATCCTTGATACTACTGATAGAGAGAAAGATATATGTCTATTATTATTAAAAAATAGACGAAAAAAACAGTTTGGTTTGCTGGATGGTAACCCTCTCTCATTAGTACAAATACAAAAAATTGATCCTAGTATCAATTTTTATGAACTAGAAGATTTAGTTCGTAAGGATATTTTAAAGAAAGTTTTTTATAGATTTAAAGTATTAGCTTGTTGTGATACCGATTTAACCGATAGCGAAGCTGAACTTTTAAAATTTGCTCATGATGGTGTACTGCAATTAGACATCCTAAAAACACAAAATTCATTAAGGTTAAATAGTAGATCACTTTCAGGGTTGCTTTCTTCTTTAATCAATAAAGAAGTGATTAGTTGTATTGAGGAAAGGTATGAGTTTAAAAACACAAAGATTAGCAGTGGAATAGATGGTATTAACCGTATATTTTTACCTACTTCAGATGTCTTTCCAACTCTTGTAGCTAGTGACACGAATGATTTCGTCGCGCTCAAACACATAGATAGAGAAACGAATGAAAGTTATAAGAAAAAGTTTCTAGAGGAAGTCTATTTCACTAAGCAGTATAGAAAAATTACTAAGGAAGAAGCTTGTCTAATACAAGGTTTCCCAAGAAACTTCAAGCTGCCAGAAAGTCGTTCACGATGGATGAAGCTAATTGGAAATAGTGTATCTGTTCCTGTTGTAAGTTCACTGATCGATTCTATCGTTTCAACGGAAGTTTTTGATTGATTGTAAACTGGAATGACTTAGATTATTTATGTAGGCTTCATTATTATATATCAGTAAAAAGGCCTTACCACATGGCGCGTTAAGGCCTTTTTTCTATCAAAAATCCAGTCCTAACTAAAACTTATAGAGCAAACCAAGTGTCGTCGCCGCTTCAGTACGTGAGTCGACCATTGGGCTATCGTACTGCTCATTTGGTACATAGCTCACGCTTTGATTGGCAAATCCTGCCCAGCGCTCATTGAAGTCATAGTTGGCACTGATGTTGATATACGGATTCAAGCTAGAGTTAGATTTATAAGTGTCAACGCCCGTTTTAGCAGCCTCTTTTTCACTGACACCATAGTAGTATTCATTGTAGTCAGCATCATGATATTCAAAGCCAATACTTGGATAGACCGTTAGCTTGCCTTTAGTGATTCTAGAAAGGTAGGTCAAGCGAGCCGTATTACCGCCACTACGATCTAATACATCAGCACCTATCTGCGCGCGGATGCCACCGATAGCGGTACGACGCTGGTAGCTTAGACCTGCTTCTGCTGATGATTTACGCTCATCCAAGCCTTGCAGTGCGCCATTGGCATCATCAGGTTCAAACTCAGAACCCGCAAGCTTGGCATAGGCAGACAGCTGATTGACACCATCGTTGATCAGATACGCACCAGCTTGCGCACCGCGTACATAGACTTTGTTGTTGTCATAAAATGCACCTGGTAGCACGCGCACTTCAGTGCTGTCTTCGAGATCGTAGGCTGATTTGACCGCCATGACATTGACCCCAACGCTAAGCTCAGCATCTTTGTCAGTCGGCAAGTTGTCATTAAAAAGTGCGGCGTTAGACATGCTAGCCACACTAAATAGTGCAGTAGCGGTGAACGCGCTAAACATAGTACGTGTAGAGATATTAGGTAGCGCTGCAAGTTTTAACATAATTGGATCTCGTAAGTGAGTATAAATAACTGAGTGGTGCGATTAAGCAAAACGTGTTTAAAAGGACAAGCTATAAAACGAATCAGTAATGTTGGTCAGTATGCTGTTTTTGGAGTCTATATAGCAATGATAGATAAGTATGAGCATTTACTCAATGGCTTTTAGTACTTGTAGTAATTGCTGGTGAATATCTTGCCACCACCAGACAAAACCAATACTGATAAGTAACATCGCAAGCCATGGTAAGAGCTGCCAAATAATGGAGGGTTTTTTAAGTGCTTCGGGTTCAATACTATTATGAACAGTGCCATTGTTTAACGGTGAATTGATAGTATTAACGCTATCGGCACTATTGTTAGCATTTATATCAGACGCATTCGTTTCATCGTTTGCAACAGCAGTATCTTGCTCGATTGAGTTGGCAGCAAAGTGAGGTGATTGATCGAGAGGAGTAGCATCATAACGGCTTTGGTTATCGTGTTGTTCACGATATTGACCGCTATACTGACTGTCATATGGTGGGTTGTCGTGAGCGCTGTATGAGTAGTTGGTTTGATAAGCGTTGAACGTGCGCTGCTGCTGAATCGCTGCGTTTTGTATAGCGACTGCCAGACGCTGACGGTAGCCAATCGCAAAAGCCAATGCAATCACTAGTCCCGTGATTGCGCCACCGATATGACCCGCATTATCAATACCCGGTACGGCAAACCCATAGACGAGGTTGATGCCCATAATAAATATCAGACTTTTGAGGTTAAGTACTATGCCATTGACCGATATCTTAAACAGTGCGGCAATTAATAGTGCCGCGCCAATACCCATGATGCCGCCTGATGCGCCAGCTGATAGTCCAGGCTGTCCCGTACCATCCAAAATACTTTGCCACGTCACATAGCTATTGAGTAAGTTACCACCGATTGCTGCCAGCAAAAATAACGCTAAAAATTTGGCTGAGCCAAACATCGGCTCGGCAATTTGCCCAAAGAAATACATGGCGAACCCATTAAACAATAAATGCATCAGACCAATATGCAAAAACGCACTACTGACCAGCCGCCATGGTTGGTCTTGCATCGTGTAAGGCAATGCATTCGCGCCCCATTTGAGCAGTGCTTCAGTGGAGGGGTTATTGGCATCGACACCTGTCAGCACCTGCATAATAAATAGCCCGATAAAGCTGGCTAATAGCAGGGTAGTGACGGGTGCTGTTTTTAATAGTTGTTGAATGGTCATAAAAGCGAGATATCATCAAAATGTTGTATATATAGTATAAAGGGTATGGTCAGATAATGTTATTTATCCGCAGGTCATCATGGTACAAGTTTTCATAGTCTTTATGGCTGATAGCTTTTAAAACTAGCAAGCTCTTAGAAATCGAAAGTTCTTAAAAACGGATAGTTCTGAAAAATGAACAGCTCTTAAAAATTACCAACTTTAAGATTCTCATAAGTACCTTTTACCAAGATATCGTCCGTAACTTTATTGATATCGGTATGACCGCAGAATGCCATTGAGATATCACACTCTTTATAGATAATTTCGAGCGCGCGGCGTACGCCATCTTCACCATAAGCGCCCAGTCCATAGAGAAAAGCGCGACCAATCATTGTGCCCTTTGCACCCAGCGATATCGCTTTTAGCACATCTTGACCAGAGCGAATGCCACTATCTAACCACACTTCAATGTCGCTATTCTCAGCATGGACAGCTTGTACGATGTCAGACAGCGCAGAAATAGAAGACAGCGCACCGTCTAATTGACGGCCACCATGGTTAGAGACGACCAGTGCATCGGCACCGCTACGGGCAGCCATGATGGCATCTTCCGGCTCCATGATGCCTTTGATAATCAGCTTGCCGCCCCACATATCTTTGATACGCGCCACATCATCCCAGCTCAAACGTGGATCGAACTGCTCTTCCGTCCATGAGCTTAATGAGGACAAGTCTTCAACGCCTTTGGTATGACCGACGATATTGCCAAAGCTACGACGTTTGGTGCCTAGCATATTCATACACCACTGCGGCTTGGTCATTAGGTTGATGATGTTAGTAAGCGTCGGTTTAGGCGGTGCAGACAAGCCGTTTTTAATATCTTTATGGCGTTGACCCATGACCTGCAAGTCGGCAGTTAATATTAGGGCTGAACAATTGGCATCTTTGGCTCGTTGAATCAGATTGGCCATATAGTCTTGATCGCGCATGACATATAACTGAAACCAAAACGGCTTGCTGGTATGAGTAGCGATATCTTCGATAGAGCAGATGCTCATGGTCGAGAGCGAGAAGGGCACGCCAAATTTTTCGGCAGCACCCGCGGCATGAATTTCGCCATCTGCCCACATCATGCCAGTGAACCCAGTTGGGGCGATGGCGACGGGCATATTGACGGACTCGCCAATCATTTGTGTCGCTAGACTGCGATTGTCCATATCGACCAATACTCGCTGGCGCAGTTTGATACGGTCAAAGTCAGTTTCATTACTGCGATACGTGGTCTCAGTCCATGAGCCTGAATCGACATAGTCATAAAACATACGCGGTACTTTGCGCTCAGCGACACGGCGCAGGTCTTCAATCTCTGTTACTTTCTTTAAAACAGGTTTTAAATCTTTCATGATTTCTCACCACTTTATCATCGTAATAGGACGTCTTTGTTATAGGTCTAATGCTATTAAGCGAGCAGCTGCTGCAAATCCATCACCGAAAACGGATAGTTTAATCGTTTAGACGGCGTCAAAATTACAGGAATAGTGGTGGCAAATTCCATCATCAGCGCCTCATCAAAGTCTGCAATATCGACATGTTGGTAACTAATCGGTTGTACAGCCTGAAACTGATTAATTATTTGCTCAGCAATATCACATAAATGGCAGCCTGAGGTGCCGAGTAGCCACCATTGATTGTTATTTTCAGCGGTGTTGAGGCTTGGATTTGCTGCAATAACGCGCGCTCGTAATACTTCTATATTATCATCGTGCATGGGTAATCTCTTATCTTCATACTGATTGCAAAGCGCTGATGCTCAGCACGTGCTTATTTAAAACATAAAATACTTTAACGGTCATTACATCATAAAGAAGTAGGGTAAATAATGACAGCGATTGTGAGATTAGGTAAGATGACCTGCTATTGATCGTTATTAATGACTAATGCTCAACGGTCGATGAGCGGCTATAAATGGCCCGTTTACAATCATTGATTCTTAGTTGATGTCTCATAGTCATTAATAGAGTATCTATCTTATCTTATTACTTTTTTAACCACTCGGATATCGCGCATGGCAAGTTTTGGCACATTTATCAAACGTCTGTTATTGGCAATTATGCTATTGGTTGTCGCATTCCATATATTGGTCGTTGGGCTATTATTAATTTGGAAAACGCAGCCAATCAACAACAGTATGTTTATGTTGACGCATCGCCTAACGGGCGGCACAGTCACTCAGACATGGGCTGAATATGATGCGATTGCCAAATCTGCCAAGCAAGCGGCGATTGTGAGTGAAGACTCGACGTTTAGTCAGCACAGCGGTTTTGATTTTAAAGGTATCAAAGCGGCGCAAAAGAAAAATGAAGAAACAGGTAAAATGTCTGCCGGCGGCTCAACGATTACTCAGCAATTGGCAAAGAACTTATTCCTAACCTCGCATCGCTCTTATGTGCGTAAAGCGGAAGAGGCTGTCATTACTGTGATGATTGAGACGCTATGGGATAAGCAGCGCATTATGACCGCTTACCTAAATGTGGCGGAGTTTGGTAATGGTATCTATGGTATTGATGCAGCAGCGCATCATTATTTCGATAAGTCTGCGGCCAATCTAAACCGAGATGAGTCAGCGCTTCTGATTGCGATGCTTACCAATCCAAAGTACTACGAAGACAATCAAGGCGATAAGCGTTTACGTAACAAGCAACGTATTATCAAAAAACGTATGAAAAATGCCATATTACCGCAAGCATCTTCATAAACATGCAACCTTAGAGCTGTACTATATTGTAGGCTGTACCATTTCAAATAAAACTAGGGTGTGTCCTCATCTTAAACATGCTAACAAAAATGAGGACAAGCCATAATAAAACAGAACTATAAAAGATGATGGCGTATCGATAACGCAAAAGGAGTAGTGACGTGGTAGAGATGACTAGTAATCAGGGCAGTGGTGATGTTAACGATATGATTGACGTTAATAATGTCAATGAGGGCGCTAACGACAATATTAATAAAGAGATTAGTATAGATAATAGCCAAAATAATTTAGCAGAAATTGAATGGCAACGCTCAGCAGATGGCAGCTATTCACCGAGCAGTTATATCAATCGTGATTTGTCTTTATTACAGTTTCATCTGCGAGTATTAGCGCAGGCATCTAGTTCGCGTCACCCACTGCTTGAACGCTTATTTTTCTTGATTATTTTTTCATCCAATCTTGATGAGTTTTTTGAGATTCGTGTCGCTGGCATCATGCAAAAGCTTAACATCGGTGATGTATCGACCAGTGCTCATGGCATGCGTCCTAGCGAAGTGCTAAACGAGATATCTATTATCACTCATGCCGCAATCAGTGAGCAGTACCGTATTCTAAATGAAGATATCCTGCCAGCGCTTGCGCTTGAGGATATTCGCTACCTAAAACGTGATGAGCTAAACGCTGAGCAGTCTGCATGGATGAAGCGCTATTTTACGGAGCAAGTCGTACCCGTATTGACACCGATTAGTATTGATCCGGCGCATCCATTCCCGCGCCTTGTAAATAAAAGCTTAAACTTTATCGCTACCTTGGAAGGCAAAGACGCCTTTGGACGTGATATCAACTTAGCAATTGTACCTGCGCCACGCAGTCTACCGCGCGTGATTCGTCTGCCAGATGAGCTGACTGGTGGCAAAGAGCATCATGTGATGCTATCCGCTATCATTCATGAGCATATCGGTGAGCTATTCCCTGGAATGAGTGTGACAGGCTGTCACCAATTTAGGCTGACGCGTAATGCCGATTTGGATTTGGCAGATGATGTTGAGGACATTGCCAAGGCACTAGAGGGCGAGCTTGAAAACCGCCGCTTCGGTGACAAAGTACGTCTAGAGGTCACTACCAATTGCCCTGCGCACATCAGTGACTACTTGCTCAATGAGTTTGAGCTGCATGCCAATCAGTTGTACCGTGTCAATGGTCCTGTCAATCTGACGCGCCTGTTGTGTGATTTTAATATTCCAAAGCTGCGCTATCAGCCATTTACACATATCTTGCCAAAGGCATTCCGCCGAGAAATGGATAAGTCAGATAAATCGACCAGTATGTTCGCCGCCATGCGTAAGAGCGATGTGTTGGTTCATCATCCTTTTCATGCGTTCTCACCGATTATTAATTTACTTTGGCAAGCGGCCAGCGATCCCAAAGTATTGGCAATTAAACAAACGCTATATCGTTCAGGCACCAATTCAGAAATCGTCAAAGCACTTGCAGCCGCTGCTCGTAATGGTAAAGAAGTTACGGCTGTTATTGAGCTGCGGGCGCGTTTTGATGAAGCGTCTAATATCGCAGTTGCCAACTATCTACAAGAAGCAGGCGCGGTCGTGGTCTACGGTATCGTCGGTTACAAGACCCATGCCAAGCTCATGCTAATCGTACGCCGCGAGGAAGACCGAATCCGCCGTTATGTGCATCTGGGCACCGGTAACTATCACGCGGCCAATGCTAAGGTTTACACAGATTATGGTCTGTTTAGCGCTGATCCTGATATCTCAGAAGATGTCCACAAAATATTCCAAGAGCTAACCGGCATGGGTAAGCCAGCCAACCTCAAAAAACTGCTACATGCACCGTTTACTTTGCATGAGAAATTGATGAGCTTTATCGATGATGAAATCGCTCATGCCAAGGCAGGCAAGCGCGCTCATATCATCATTAAAGCCAACGCGCTCACTGAGCGTCGCCTGATTGATAAGCTATATGATGCCTCACAAGCAGGCGTCACTATTGAGCTGATACTGCGCTCTATGTGTTGCTTGCGTCCGCAAGTAAAGGGCCTGTCGGAAAACATCACGGTACGCTCTGTCATCGGACGGTTTTTAGAGCATACGCGCGTTTATTATTTCTATAATAATGGCGATGAGCGTCTATACTGCGGTAGTGCAGACTGGATGGATCGTAACCTGTTCCATCGCGTAGAAGTGGCGTTCCCGATTGAGAACAAGAAACTGTTTAAGCAGATTTATCAAGATGGCTTGATTAACTACTTACAGGATAATACGCAAGCATGGACACTTGATGGCACTGGCGTTTGGCATCAGCTACAGCCAGCAGCAGGTGAGGAGCCACACGTCGCACAAGAGCATTTATTAAAAACGATTAATCGTGTCGAAGAGTCTAGGGCGTGTCCCTAATTCAGTTTGCAATGAATCATAGTACAAGCTAGATACAGCATAGACTTATAATTACGAGCCAATTTCTCGTATCTAGTCGCAATACCACGGAAGTGCTTTAGCCTTGCAAACGTGTTTTCAACTAAGTGTCGTAGCTTATATAAATAGTGATCAAACGCTACATCTGGTTGTTTAGCATTTTTTCTTTTAGGGATGACAGGGCTTATGTTATCTTGCTTTAGCCTAGTTCTAATGGTTTCAGAATCATAAGCTTTATCAGCAATAAAGTAGGTCGCATCCGTTAGCATCTCTATAATATCATCTACCGCTTGGCTGTCGTGGACGTCACCCCCAGTGATTTTAAAATCAATCGGGTTTCCATGCGAATCGACGGCGAGATGAATCTTGGTAGTGGTTCCACCTCGTGACTTTCCAGTAGCTCGAAGCTCTCCTCGTCTTGCGCCGCTTGAATGCTGATGACAGCGGATATAGCTTCCGTCTGCGAATACCCATTCTTCATCAATACTTGCTCGTAGGTCAAAAAAAATTGTTCCCACAACCCCTTTTTTGACAACCTATTAAAACGGTTGTAGGCCGTTTTCCATGGGCATAGCTCACTCGGTATATCACGCCATGGCGCGCCTGTACGAAGTTTCCACAATATGGCTTCCATGACTTGTTTGTCGTTTTTCCAAGTATGACAGCCATGAGCCTTCATGGTACTTTGGAGTTGTTACCATGTATTATCGGTGAGCACTGTTCTTGCCATAATTTAGAGAGCCCTGTTTGAAATAGTCTCTTTATTTTAAAGCCTTTATACTTACTTTTACAGATTAGGGACACGCCCTAGTTAATTTGCAAAGATACCTTTAGGTGATAATCAGCTATTCAATTATCTATCTGACCAAGCACTGGTAAATACTGGTGCTTGGTTTTTTTGTGCTTACCAATTGCAAAAGTTACAAACTGACTTGCAACCTCACAATTATTCACATATTGATACGGCAGTACACTGGTGCATTACCCAAGGTCATACCTATAATTAATATCAATTCTGACGCTACTTGATAAGTATTGGTTACTCATTTGGGCGTTGGGACAAGTTCAAAACGTATATCGATTTAATGTTTTAAAACCATGTAATCAGATCATGATAATAGGAAATAAACCATGAGTACTACTAATGATGACAATTCAGATATAAAACAAGCTGCAGAACAGGTAAATGGTCAGGAAGTTGAGAAAAACTTAGCAGAGAATAAAAAAGTCGACGCCCCTGAATCATTAAGTGAAGAAGAGCACACGCCTTTTATCGACGATGATTTACGTACTGATAAGTAATCTATAACATCAAACATCAAACATCGAATTAATAATAACAAATAATAAAGCGAGGGATACGCCATGACTATGCAAGTACCAGTAGCAACGGAAACAGAAGAAAAAGTAATCGTGGATGACCCTGCTGCTAGTGAACTAGAAAACCCTAAAGATAGCTATGCAGGGCGCAAGCATAAGCCTGAAATTGATGGCCCTGAGCAAGATTCACAAGAGACCGATGAAGTTTATGCTGATCCACGTAAAGAAGAGAATCTTCGAGCAGGTGGCAAGAACGCAGCAGAACTAAGTGCTTATGACTTGAGCCAAAAAGGTAATGAGTAAAGGACTATAGGTAACAGCGGGCTAACCAAAGCGACAAAATTATAAATATAAAAAGAGGATATGATAATGCAAGCCAAAGACTCAGCAATAGACAAGAAAAAAGTACTAGGATCTGACGATCATAGTGCAATTGAAAAAAACACCACTGAGAACAAAGGGACTGATACTTTTGATGAGTCTGTTGTCGACTCAGAACACGTAAATGATAATGACAATCCAGCGCGCCAACCAGATCGTCGTGATCAAGAAGGTAGTACCGCGTTTGACGACAATATTAATGAAGATACTGTCGGTAGTGCAGCACCAAAGAGTGAGGGTATTAATGATCTAAATCGTTATGCCAATATTGATAATGCACAAACTCGTATCTTAAATCCTGATGAAAAAGATTAGATAGGTTTAAATCTCGAAAGATATATAGCGTTTCTTGGGTTAGACGAGTAATTATTATAGTAGGGAGTACCAATGAATAACTCACATAATGAAAGCGTCAATAGCGATCATAACTTAAAAGATGCAGATGATAATAATGGTATTGTCCCTGATGATGCATTACAGAAGGCAAATCCAGCTGCAGCAGAAAAGGCTACGGAAGACCATGATCCGCATAATGTCGCCAAGAGCAACAAACAGTATGATAGTCCATTGATGGAAGATAAAAAGTAAGAATTCACTACATTAATAGCTATTAGTATTTGTACATAAATAGGTATTTGTACATAGATAAAAGGCACTGTGTTTGGTAAGAGTATATAACTCGTATCAAACACAGTGCCTTTTTTGTTTCCTACATTTTTTTTCTACATTATATAGGTAGATAGGTTTAGGTGAGGTGTGGGCTTTAGACAGGTGTACCACTATGAAAGCGTAGCTCAGCATCTGGGCTACTGATTAACTCAGCCTCTACTTCTTTAAAGAACGCGACTCTCTCATCGATATTCTCATCTGACAATGATTGAGCGAGTGCAAGATAATCTTCGAAATGACGGCTCTCTGACTTGAGCAGATAACGATAATACTTCGCTAAGCGTTCATCATCGATGACCTCGGCCAACGCTGCAAAACGCTCACAAGAGCGCGCCTCAATAAATGCCCCAATTATCAATACATCGACCATCGCTGCTGGCTCGTAAGTGCGTTTGTGCTTCAACATCCCCTTAGCGTAGCGTCCAGCACTTAGATATTTCCATTCCTGCCCACGCTCATTCATGATACCCAGTACTTGCTCGTAGTGCAGCATCTCTTCACGTATCAGCTGTGCGAGTTTACGTTGCAAGTCATAAGAGAACTCATAACGAAATATCAAATTCATCGCAGTACCAGCGGCCTTTTTCTCGCAGTTGGCATGGTCTTGAATGATCATAGGTAGGTTTTCAATCGCAGCATTTACCCAAGCTTGCGTGGTTCGAGCACCTAAAAAATTATAAACAGGAGATAAGTCTACCTTTATAGGAGTGCGCAGATGCGTAATATCGACACTGTCTTCTTCAGGTAGCTCTTCTTCGATTAGATCTGTTTCGGCACTATTATTTACAGTTTGAGAAACATTTTCTTCGACAGATTTTTTCTCGATACTATCGTTATCTATAGTATTTGCTGTTGATTGTAATGTTGCGAGGTCTTGTTGATTGATAGTCATAGTCTAAGGAAGCTTTATTTATGAATGGTAATAGCAGTAATTATATCGTTAGTCTGACCTAGATACGATGCTAAATAACTGACAGTCATCAATAAGTGTTTATTAATAGATAACGGTTAAGCATAATTAAAAGTATTAATGATTACTTACTGTTTATATTAATGTTGCTGCATCTATTTCCCAGATGATGATTATAGCTCCTAGAGTAGGCTGCTTATACATTATCATTATTAAACAGCCTAAGTATTTACTTGGTGAATGGTGTTTCCTTGTTAATTTTATTATTTGATAGTAGGATGAGATTTTGTTCTTTAAGCATTTCATCTTACTTTTATGATTCGCTCTTAGTAAAAAGTAAGTCTAATATTAATAGGTTACCTTTTACTAGAACATCAAATTTGTAGATATATTTTCTCAGAAAAATTAGAGAATCAAAGATTCCACAACGAATGAGATATGAACATTTAAAACCTCACAAGATTAAAAAATCTTAAACAGTTACTGTCACAACTCAGTATTAGTACCCCTCACGAACAGATAAGGATAACAATATGAGCCAGTCTTCTAACACCAATCGTATTCAAAAAGGCAGTCTTGCCATCGATCAGCAGTTATATGACTTTATTGAAAACGAAGTATTACCGAAAGTCGGTGTTGATTCAGACGATTATTGGTCAGGTTTCGAAAAGGTTATTAAAGAATTTACCCCGCGCAATAAAGCGTTGCTTGCGACTCGTGACAAGATTCAAGCGCAAATTGACCAATGGCATCTAGATAATCCTGCAAAAGATGGCGAAATCGACTATCCAGCTTATAAGACATTCCTACAAGAAATTGGTTATTTGCTACCTGAAGGCGAAGCATTTACAGTTGATACCAAAAACGTCGATGACGAAATCGCGCACATCGCAGGGCCGCAGCTAGTCGTACCAGTTCGTAATGCTCGTTATGCGCTTAATGCGACCAACGCACGTTGGGGTAGCTTATACGATGCTTTGTATGGCACCGATGTTATCAGCAGTGACAATGGTCAAGAAGCGGGTGGTAGCTATAATCCTACTCGCGGTGCTGCTGTTGTCTCGTATGCCAAAGCGTTCTTAGATGAGCACTTCACACTAGCATCAGGTTCTTACAATGATGTAACTGGTTTTAAAGTAGTCGATGGCAAGCTAGAAGTCGTACAAGGTGATAGCAGTACTGAGCTAAAAGATACGGCTAAGTTTGTCGGTTTTGTCGGTGACGCTGAAGCTCCTACAGGTGTACTGTTAAAGAACAACGGCTTGCATGCTGAGATTCAAATCGATAGTAGTCATCCAGTGGGTAAAGACGATCCAGCAAACATCAAGGACGTACTGCTTGAGTCGGCTATGACAGCCATTCAAGATTGTGAAGACTCAGTTGCTGCTGTAGATGCAGAAGAAAAAGTCGAAGTCTATCGTAACTGGCTTGGCTTAATGAATAGCGACCTACAGGAAACCTTTGAAAAAGGCGGCAAAACGCGTACACGTAAGCAAAACCCAGATCGTGAATATAACACGCCAGATGGTGGCAAGCTGATCTTGCCAGGTCGTTCGTTATTATTAATTCGTAACGTCGGTCACTTAATGCAGAACCCTGCCATCTTAGTTGATCTAGATGATGGTCAAGAGCAAATATTTGAAGGCTTGATGGATGGTTTAATCACGCCACTCTTATCACTTAATGATATCAAAGGCAAAAACGAGCTATCAAACTCGCGTCAAGGCTCAATGTATATCGTGAAGCCAAAAATGCATGGTCCTGAAGAAGTCAAAATGGCCAATGACTTATTTAATGCATCTGAAGACCTGTTAGGTCTAGAGCGCAATACGCTCAAAATCGGCATCATGGACGAAGAGCGCCGTATGACGGTCAACTTAAAAGAAGCAATCCGCCAAGCCAAAGAGCGAGTTAT
This sequence comes from Psychrobacter sp. P11G3, assembly GCF_001435845.1. NCBI lineage: Bacteria > Pseudomonadati > Pseudomonadota > Gammaproteobacteria > Moraxellales > Moraxellaceae > Psychrobacter > Psychrobacter sp. P11G3. The sequence continues at coordinate 2,492,605 of NZ_CM003596.1, read as the reverse complement.
CTTTATTAACACCGGCTTCTTAGATCGTACTGGTGATGAGATGCATACCAGCATGAATGCAGGTCCATTTGTACCAAAAGGCGAGATGAAGTCGCAAGCATGGCAGCCTGCTTACGAGCAGTGGAACGTCGATATCGGTCTAGAGACAGGCCTACAAGGTCGCGCACAAATTGGTAAAGGTATGTGGGCTAAGCCTGATGAAATGAAAGAGATGATGGATACTAAGGCCGCTCATCCTGAGTCTGGTGCTAGCACTGCGTGGGTACCATCACCAACGGGCGCTACCTTGCATAGCATACACTATCATCAAGTGAGCGTGGCTGATGTACAAGATACGCTAAAATCACGCGAGCGCGCTAGCTTGGATGACATCTTGACCATCCCATTAGCAAAAAATACCGACTGGACTGATGAAGAGAAGCAGCAAGAGCTTGAAAACAATGCTCAAGGTATCTTGGGTTATGTCGTACGCTGGGTAAATCAAGGCGTTGGTTGCTCCAAGGTGCCTGACATCAACGATATCGGTCTCATGGAAGATCGTGCTACTTTGCGTATCTCAAGCCAACATATTGCCAACTGGTTGCATCATGGTGTGGTTAGTGAGCAGCAAGTGATGGATACGATGAAACGTATGGCCAAGGTCGTCGATGAACAGAATGCAGGCGATGATGACTATCAATCAATGGCAGATAACTTCGATAGCTCTTACGCGTTCAAAGCCGCCTGTGATTTAGTCTTTAAAGGACGCGCGCAGCCTAGTGGTTATACTGAGCCATTGTTGCATCAAGCACGTTTGGATCTCAAAGCAAACGCTTAGAACAATAGACCAAATATGACATGTATCTAAGCATACTTGATGAGTAAGTATGCCAGTCAGTCTTGCTCATTTGTAACTGATAAATTTGCTCAAATAGATTATTAACTTCTTAATTAGCACTATTTATTTTTTAGTAAATAGCGCTTTATTTTTGAATATTATTCGATGTTTATTATAAAAATTTAAGAATATTAGTAATCATATTAACCAATATTATTCGTATCTAATTGAGTAAGTGGAAGTTTTTTAACAATCGTTCAAATAAAGTAAAGTATCTGTTATTTGATAATAGATGTATCGAAAAGGCAAAAAAATATGTTGCAAATTATGTCAAAGTTGTTATGCTTGTACTCGAAGTATGAGTTTGGTAACGGATGTTACGCAATGGAAGGATAAAAACTAAAGATTACATGGCAGTTACTTTTTTAATCCCAGTTATGTAAATCATGGTTTTTTTCATCTTACTGTAATAGAACTTCGCCACACTTGTTTCTGACTAATCTCGGTAGCCAGTTACACATTATATCTTTGAGGATTTGTGACGATACCATTATGGGCGCCAGCTAATAATAGCTTGCTCATTACTACAATTGTAAAGTGGAGATACCCCATGAAAAAACTACTTTTAGCTACAGCAATCGCAGCCCTATCTGTATCTGCAGCCAATGCAGCACCAACCGTTTATGGTAAAGCATTTGTCGGTATGGACTACGTTAATTTAGATGATGAGACTCGTACTGATGACGATATGGACGCCGTCCAAATCAACTCATATTCTTCACGTCTTGGTTTCAAAGGTTCTGAAGCAATTACTGCTAATACTGATGTAATCTATCAGTACGAAGTGGGTATCAATATTGATGGTAATGCAGGTGATGATAACAATATTGCATTCAAAAGCCGTGATACTTTCTTAGGCTTGAATAATGATAACTATGGTGAAATCCGCGTTGGCCGTAATACATCAGTTGTTGATTACGTAAATAACGTTGTGACTTCTGGTAGTGGTTTTTGGGATAACCTAGGCTCAAATCAGCTTGAAGAAAATGAAAACGGCTATAATATGACTGATAGCGGTCGTATTAACAATTCAGTTATCTGGAAAGCTCCTAAATATAATAACCTACCATTAGATGTTGCACTTATGTATAGCGCTGATGAGTCTTTTGTCTCTGATAGTGGTGATCGTAATAATGGCTTTGCTGCTGCAGCAATGTATGATGCCGGTACTGGTGTTACATTTGGTGTTGCTTATGATAAAGATGTTAACCTTTCTGGCGATTTAATTCGTGGTACGGCTACTGTTGATCTAGGCAAGTATATGGCAGCTCCTGTAGTACTTGGCGCTCTATATCAAGTAGCTGATTTTGATAGTGATGCAGCTAACAGAGGCGATGATAAAGAAAAAGGTCTAGTTGTTAGTGCTAAGATGGGCCTAAATAACTTCGCTAAGCCAGCTGCTGTTTATATTCAATACAATAACACTGACAACTTGCTTGGCTTTGATGAAGCTGATTCTGATCAAATCGTAGTTGGTGGTGAATATGCTTATAAGCCTAATATGATTGCTCATGCTTATGTTGGTCAAAACTCAGCTGACCTTGGTGGTGCTGACTACGATCTACTCGCTATCGGTGGCGGTTTAGAATACAAATTCTAAATTAGATTGTCTTATAAGTTATTTATAAAGACTCATCCTTCGGGGTGAGTTTTTTGTTGCGTAGCGTTTTAATAATAGAAAAATGTTTGCTACCAGCACGAAAATATAAGAGTTTCAGACAGTTTGCATTTTTGCCCTATATTTTGTGGCGTATTTTTAGTAAAATCCTTCTTTACCAATTACCGACAGAGTACTATGACCAAGTTTATATTCGTGACCGGTGGGGTAGTGTCCTCACTAGGAAAAGGTATCACCGCAGCTTCTCTTGCAGCGGTCTTAGAAGCACGTGGCGTGACTGTCACGATGACCAAAATGGATCCGTATATTAACGTTGATCCAGGTACAATGAGCCCGTTTCAGCATGGTGAAGTATTCGTTACTGAAGATGGCGCAGAGACCGATTTGGATTTGGGTTATTACGAGCGCTTCTTGCGTCACTCAAAAATGAGTAAGAGTAATAACTTTACCAGTGGCCGTATTTATCAGAACGTGTTGAATAAAGAACGCCGTGGTGAATATCTAGGCGGTACTGTACAGGTTATTCCACATATTACTGATGAAATCAAAAACAAAATCCTTGCCAGTGGCGAAGGGTATGATATCGCTATTATCGAAATTGGCGGTACCGTTGGTGATATCGAATCACTTCCGTTTATGGAAGCCGTACGTCAGATGCAAGTAGAGCTTGGCCGTAATAGAGCCATGCTAATGCATCTTACTTTAGTACCGTATATTGCTAGTGCTGGTGAGACCAAAACCAAGCCGACACAGCATTCAGTGAAAGAGCTACGCTCTATTGGCCTACAGCCTGATATCCTAATCTGCCGCTCTGACCATCATATCTCACAAGACAACCGTCGCAAGATTGCGCTATTTACCAACGTTGAAGAGCGTGCGGTCATCATGTGTGAAGATGCACAGAGTATCTATCAGATACCGCGCACATTACACGAGCAAGATCTTGATGATTTAATCTGTGAGCGTTTCGGTCTTGATGTGCCTGAAGCTGATTTGAGCGATTGGGACAAAGTAGTTGAAGCACAGTTGAATCCAGAAGGAACAGTGACTGTTGCGATGGTCGGCAAATACGTCGAGCTTCCAGATGCTTATAAGTCTATCAATGAAGCATTGCTACATGCAGGTATCACGCATAAAGTAGACGTGAAGATTGACTATATCGATGCTGAACGTCTAGAAGATGATGATACTTTGCTTGCGCAGCTAAACGATGCTGATGCTATCTTAGTACCAGGCGGTTTCGGTGAGCGCGGTACGATGGGCAAGATAAAAGCCATCACTTATGCTCGTGAAAACAACGTTCCGTATCTAGGCATTTGTCTTGGTATGCAGTTGGCAGTAATTGAGTATGCACGTAACGTACTTAACATTAATGCCAACTCTTCTGAGTTTGATCGTAAGACAGCTGAGCCTATCATTGGTCTGATCACTGAGTGGTTAGATGAGCGCGGCGAGCTACAGATTCGTAGTGATGATTCAGATTTGGGTGGCACGATGCGTCTAGGCGCACAGCAAGCAGAGCTGGTTTCTGGTAGTAAGCTAAGCCAAATTTATGGTGCAAGCAATATCACTGAGCGTCATCGCCATCGCTATGAGATGAATAACCGTTATATCGAGCCGTTAGAGCAAGCAGGTATGACCATCTCTGGTTATTCTGCCAAGCAGCATTTGGTAGAGTCGGTAGAGATCTCTGAGCATCCATGGTTTGTTGCTGTACAGTTCCATCCAGAGTTCACTAGCTCACCACGCGGTGGTCATCCACTGTTTAATAGCTTTGTAAAAGCGGCTAAGAACCACAACGAAGCAAAATAGCTCTCAGAATGTAATGTATATTGAAAGCGTTTATTATAAAAAAGACTAATCTCCGGATTGGTCTTTTTTTTGTTTAATTCAGGCTGTTTGTTGTTATTAATTAGCAATCATCTTTACTAATGACGTCTAATTACGCTTGCATACTTTTTTTAATCAGCCTATCGGTTACAATATGGGATAGAGATATTTATAACAAAATAAGAGGTAATGGCTTCATGGAAAATTTATTGACCGCACAATCACATATCACGCTCAACACTCCTAATAACGATACGATTAAAATTGGTAACGACCAGCCTTTTGTATTGTTCGGTGGTATGAATGTTTTAGAGTCTAAAGAATTGGCATTTGAGATTGCTGAGCAGTATGTTGATATTTGCCAGCGCTTGGGTATCGGCTATGTTTTTAAAGCGAGCTTTGATAAAGCCAATCGCTCAAGTCTACATTCGTATCGTGGGCCCGGTTTAGAGCAGGGTATCGATTGGCTAGGTCAGATCAAAGAAAAACTCCAAGTACCGATTATCACTGATGTGCATGAACCACATCAAGCAGCACCAGTCGCTGAAGTGGCTGATATTATTCAGCTACCTGCATTTTTGTCACGTCAGACGGATCTAGTGCATGCGATGGCAAAAACAGATGCTATTATTAATATCAAAAAGGCGCAATTTTTGGCTCCTCACGAGATGCGTCATATCGTCAATAAATGCCTAGAGGGTGGTAATGATAAATTGATACTTTGTGAGCGTGGTAGTGCCTTTGGATATAATAACTTAGTCGTGGATATGCTTGGTTTTGATACCATGAAGCAGATGGATATACCGGTATTCTTTGACGTGACGCATAGTTTACAACAGCCAGGTGCACGTAGTGATAGTGCTGGTGGACGTCGTGAGCAGATTACAACGCTTGCCCGTGCAGGTATGGCTACAGGGTTGGCAGGGTTATTTTTAGAAGCGCATCCAAACCCAGAAACTGCAAAATGTGATGGTCCATGTGCGCTGCGTATGAGCCAACTAGAGCCGTTCTTACGTCAACTTAAGCAAATTGATGATTTGGTCAAAGGTTTTGAAGTATTGGATACTCATTGATACGATACGTTATAAGAGGGCTATACAATGGCAATTCAGGTGGCGCAAGTAAGCATCGAAAATATTGACGATGCAGAGGGCTTAGATAGCGTAATGACTGTGCTTAAGAATATCTCAGGCGTGACGGCTATTAATTTGGATCCTAAGCATAATGTCGCAACGGTAAGCTATGATGATACAGATACTAGTATCCATGCCTTAACAGCAGCGATTAATATGGTGGACTATGTGACTCAGCCATTTCCGATTGATTCACCGCAGAACCCGCACCATAACGATTTATAATTACGAATAGCTATTGCTATAAATTTGTCAGTGAGCTCTTTTACGTTTTTATTAACAAGTTGCCGCTTCGTTAATAAAGCAACAACCAAACGGTCTTGTTGTCGAGGGTAATAGGGCTTATGCTTATTTAATGTAGCTTTGATAGTTGCTCTTACTTTGATAACTTAAAAAATATCAAAGTAAGCATTAACAGAATCACTATTAGAGCTGCCTGTTACTAATAAAAATAAGGAGCCTAATATGGCAGATCAAACACGTATTATTAAAATTGACGGTATGACTTGTGGCGGATGCGTAGCAAGCGTACATACAGCAACAGCCGATATTGATGGATTAGAAACTATTACCGTTGACCTCGCTGACAACTTAGCGACGATAACCTTTGATGATAGCAAAACCAGTGCAGAGGCTATTGCTTCAGCTATTGACGATGCTGGATTTGAGGCGACAGTTGCTAACTCATAAATCTCATCACTTATTTACAGAACCAGCTAACATGTTATTACAAGCATGATAGCTGGTTTTTTAATGATTAACGATTATGAGTCTTCAGTCTCGATACATTGATATTTTGCTACTTTGTTTAAAATATTAATAACAAATACGATATTACCCAATTCCTTTATTTGAATTTTTTGCCCACCCACTGATATTTTATCGTGGTTCCTACGAATTTATAGGCACCATGACGAGTTTTATTTATGAACGATACCACCCGTACTACCAAAGATGAGTCTTATGATGTCGAAACTGATGTTGAGTCCAACACGCCACTGACACCGCAACGCGCGCATTTGCAATTAGCGATTGATGGCATGACTTGTCAGGCCTGCGCTTCAAGAATCGAGAAGGTGCTTAACAAAAAGCCTTCGGTGTATGAGGTAAGTGTGAGTTTTGCTGGCGAGACTGCCAATGTTGATTATGATCCAACCCAGACGACGCCTGAACAGGTGACAGAGTGGGTGAATAAAACGGGCTTTGTGGCTAATGTGCAGGCAGCCGATAGCTTATTTGCTCAGACTGACGAAGATACCGCCACTCAATACCCATGGCGTTTGATCGGATTATGGGTTTGTTTGGTGCCGTTTTTGGTGGGTATGGTAGGTATGTTGGCGGGTTTTGGTATGGCGTGGATGCCGCCAGTCTGGGTGCAATTTATTTTAGCGACTGTAGTACAGTTTGGCTTGGCGTTACCGTTTTATAAGAGCGCATGGGCATCTATAAAAGGTGGCCTTGCCAATATGGATGTGCTGGTGGTCATTGGTACCGTGACGATATGGGCGTATTCGACTTATCTATGGCTCACGCACGGCGATGGTACTTTAAACAGCCTATTGCAAAGTGGGCATCTGGGCGGACACGGTGCTGGTAACAGCCCAGCCGTATATTTTGAAGCAGGGGTGATGGTCATTGCCTTTGTGCGTACAGGTAAATATCTTGAGGAACGTACCAAGAAGCACAGCCTAAACAGTATTGATTTATTATTGTCATTGACACCTGATGAAGTAGAGCAGCAGCAGCCAAATGGTGAATTTCATAATATTGCGTTGTCTGATGTACAAGTAGGTGACATCCTACGTGCAAAGCAAGGCAGCCGCGTCGCTACAGATGGTACCGTCATAGAAGGCAGCGGTTGGTGCGTGGAGAGTCATTTAACTGGCGAATCAGTCGCACTCAAAAAAGAGCAAGGCGATGGATTGCTGGCAGGTGCCTTGGTAGAGAATGGCAGTCTGCTATACCGTGTCAGTGCGAAGGGCAGTGATACGAAACTCGGCGATATGGTACAAGCGTTGAGTGATGCACAAGGCTCAAAAGCCAATCTAGCGCGTCTCGCTGATCGAGTAACGGCTATTTTTGTCCCTGTAGTGGTAACGATTGCGTTGGTTACTTTTGGGGTCACATGGTGGCTAACAGGTATGGTTGATACTGCTTTAATGCACGCAGTATCGGTATTGGTCATTGCTTGTCCTTGTGCACTTGGTTTGGCCACGCCAGCGGCAATTATGGCGGGTATGGGCGTTGCTGCGCGTCATGGTGTGTGGTTCAAGGATGCGCAAAGTCTTGAGGCAGCAGGTAATATCGATACGGTAGTACTCGATAAAACAGGTACATTGACCATTGGCAAGCCTACTATCGTCGATCATGTCATGGTTGATAAATCGCTTGCTGTGGACGATGTATTGCAGATTGCCGCCAGTGTCGAGGCGCATGCCAGTCATCCACTAGCAACGGCTCTGGTAAACACAGCTAAAGACCGTCAACTGTCTCTATTTAATGTGACTGACATCAGTGTGATAAAAGGCGCTGGTATACAAGCAAATATCGAAGGGCTTGGATTAGTAAAAGTGGGTACGGCAGAGTTTGCGAACTTGACGTTGCCAAGATTCATGCCAAAAGTATGGCAAATTGCTAGTACCGTTGCGATTAGTATCAATGATGAGCCATTAGGCGCGTTTGCACTAGCCGATGACTTAAAGGCAGATACGCCGCAAGCAATCGCTGCACTACAAAATGCAGGTATTAATGTCATTTTGATGAGTGGTGATAAGCAGTCCGTCGTCGATCATGTAGCAGGGCAGTTGGGTATTGATAAGGCTTATGGCAAGATGAGCCCACGTGACAAGGCCAGCCAAATTGCACTATTGCAAACTGCTGGTCATAAGGTAGCGATGGCAGGAGACGGCGTTAATGATGCGCCAGCGATGGCTACTGCTGATGCCAGTTTTGCGATGTTTGAGGGAACTGATGTCGCGCAGCATAGTGCTTCTGCACGTCTAATGGGTGAGTCGCTCATGCATATCGATGCCGCGCAAAAAATCGCTCAAGCGACGCTACGTAATATTAAACAAAATCTGTTTTTTGCCTTTATTTATAACTGTCTAGGTATTCCGCTTGCTGCGTTTGGGTTTTTGAATCCGATGATTGCCGCCGCTGCTATGGCGCTTAGCTCCATCTCAGTACTTATGAATGCACTACGATTGACACGGTTTAAGACAGAGGTTGAGCTAGATAATACGGTATCCACCTCTCATACGGATAAAGAACACATAGCGAAATAATAGCTATCATATCTGCCTAGGTCTTCTATAAATATAAAACAGATAGCTATCGCATATATGTATCTCTTAGATTGTTTTTATGACGGCAAGTCGGTGTAAGATAAGGGAAGTTTGGTAAAATATATGCTATGATGCCAAGCACTATAGCCGACTATTAATCTGCTCCATACACCTCTAATCGTTAGGCAACGATAGCCACAAGATAGAAAGGTATGAAGGGTTTTTAGGGTTACGCGCTATATGATATTTTGCTTTATCTTTTTTGTATGCTAGCTGCCGTTATTTATCTCACAAACTTGGCATGACCAAAGGAATTAACAGACATTATGTACGCTGAAGAAACCAACAACGTCACCGCAATTAAAGACATTCGCGCTCGTGAAATTTTAGACTCGCGCGGCAACCCAACTATCGAAGCTGATGTTATTTTAGCTGACGGTACTGTCGGCCGTGCTGCTGCTCCAAGTGGCGCATCAACAGGCTCACGTGAAGCGCTTGAGCTACGTGATGGCGACAAGACCCGCTTTATGGGTAAAGGCGTCAAAAAAGCCGTTTCTAATGTCAACAGTCAAATTCGCAGTGCCTTGATTGACAAAGATGTGACTGAGCAACAGGCCATTGATGATGCCATGATTGCACTAGATGGTACAGAAAATAAAGAAAGCTTGGGCGCCAATGCCATGCTAGCTGTGTCACTTGCGACAGCAAAAGCAGCAGCCAAGTCACAGAATTTGCCATTACATCAATACATTGCCAATCTACGTAATCAAACGTCGTTGACCATGCCTGTGCCGATGATGAACATCTTGAACGGTGGCGAGCACGCTGACAACACGGTTGATATCCAAGAGTTTATGATTGAGCCTGTAGGCTTCACAAGCTTCTCAGAAGCGCTGCGTGCTGGTACAGAGATTTTCCATAGCTTAAAGTCTGTGTTGAAATCACAAGGTCTCAACACTGCCGTTGGTGATGAAGGTGGTTTTGCACCGAACCTACGTAGCAACGAAGAAGCCATTACGGTTATCATGCAAGCGATTGAACAAGTTGGCTACAAAGCTGGTGAAGATATTCATCTTGCGCTAGATTGTGCGGCTAGTGAGTTTTACAAAAATGGTCAATACGTTTTGGCAGGCGAAGGTAACAAAGCCTTTGATAGCCAAGGTTTCTCAGACTATCTAGTTGGGCTGGCACGTCAGTATCCTATTATCTCTATCGAAGATGGTCTTGACGAGTCGGATTGGGATGGCTGGAAATATCTGACCGAGCAGATTGGCGATAAAGTCCAATTGGTTGGTGATGATTTGTTTGTGACCAATCCTGCGATCTTGCAAGAGGGTATCGATAAGCATATTGCCAATGCTATTTTGATTAAATTTAATCAAATTGGCACCTTGTCAGAAACGCTAGATGCGATTTATATGGCTAAGAAAAATGGCTATGCAACCATCATTTCACATCGTTCAGGTGAAACGGAAGACAGCACCATTGCAGATTTGGCTGTTGGTACTGCTGCAGGCCAGATCAAAACTGGCTCGCTATGCCGTTCAGACCGCGTAGCGAAGTACAACCAATTGCTACGTATCGAGCAGCAAGTACGCGCAAGCTACCGTGGCCGTGAAGAGTTTATCGGTCTACGCGGCTAAGAGTTTGACTGGCTCTTTGGCGTATAATATACGTTAAGTAATATACGCTAAAAAGCCTAGACTCATTAGCTGAAGTCAATATTTGGGCGATATATAATCATTTGTATATCGCCTAATCAGCTTAAATTTTACTATCCTCTTTTATACCGTTTGGCGTTATCACCTTATGAAATATTTTAGCCAATTTATACTACTTGCTTTAGCCGTTGCAGTGCTTTTAGGATTGCAATATCAGTATTGGTTGGGTGAAAATGGCCGTTTTGAACACAATAAGTTGACGGCCCAAATTGAAGAGCAACAACGTTTGAATGACAATCAAGTTGCAGCAAACAACTTACTACGCACCGATGTTCAAGATTTAAAAACGGGGCTTGAGGCCGTAGAAGAGCATGCTCGCTTAGATTTAGGTTTAATCAAACCCAATGAGACTTTTGTCCAAGTATCCACCGCACCAACCACGCACAGCAACTATTAGCTTTATAAATACACTAGCCTTCACGAATACACTAATTTCTACGACATGACTTAATTTTCATGACGTAGCATTATAATGTTGTTATCTGACAACATTCATCACACTTAACACCTGCTTTATTCCTCTTTACATATACTGTCATGGGCTTAAACCATGAGTACACTACTATGAATACAACCCCTAATATACATGCCATGATCGTCGCAGCTGGTCGCGGTAGCCGTTTTGGTGCGTCTATTGCCAAGCAATATACAATGCTAGAAGGTCAGACGCTGTTGCAGCATAGCGTGGCACGACTTGCTTGTAGCGATTACATCGATAATTGTCTATTGGTCATATCAGCCGATGACAGCACGGCGCAACAATTAGAGTTTGCACTTCCTGTACGCTATGCAGTCGGCGGAGCAGAGCGTTGGCAGTCAGTACAAGCAGGCGTTGAAGCAATTAGTCAGACAGGTGCTGATGATTCGGATTTGGTGCTTATCCATGATGCAGCACGTCCCGCTGTACCGAATGTAGATATCGATCAAGTGATTGAAGCCGCGATGCTGGAGCCTTACGGCGCTATTCTAGCGACACCAGTGGCTGATACGTTAAAAGCTTCCTATCAGCTAGCTACCTCCGCAGAAGAGAGTCGTCCACATTCTTATACCAAATCTACCATTGATCGTAGCAACATGTGGCAAGCACAAACCCCGCAAGTATTCCGTTTAGGTCAATTAAAAAAAGTCCTAAATTATGTGTTTGAACATCAGCTAAGCATCACAGATGAAGCCAGTGCTTTTGAACAACTAGATTTACCAATACGCTTAGTCTCTGGTAGTCGCCAGAATATAAAACTGACCTATCCTGATGATGCGGTACTGTTAACAGCGATTATGGGGCTTCAGTCTTAGCCTCAATCCTACTTCTGTTAACGAGTATCAGTTTTACTCCTTTTATACTTAATGGTGGCCATGATAAGAATTATGGCTTCAGTAATCACTATATCCTCGTTAAAACTTTCCGTACTATTTCAAAAAAATAATGAATCCAAAAGTCAACTATCACTAAAGCTTATACTAAGAATATATATAATCTACTTTGGAATATAATATGGTTATTACATATGTTTTTTGTGTCTGAGCAGGCCTATGTCCAGTAATAGGTTGCTTTAATGACCAAACTAACCTATGATGTAACTAACTTAATACAATTAATATAAAAACTTATAAAATCAATAATATATCAGACCGATTCATTACGCTTAGTTATGTTGTCTCTATATTTTTTCTGAAGTTAGTATGATTGTTTTAGCGACATTTACCTGATAATAGGGAGAAGCTGATTGTCAACAATCAACGATTCAACAAATCCAGTAACGCCAGATCTCTGCCAGCTTGTATATATAAGCCGGATTACCTCTACTGGTCTTTCAAGTCCTAGCACGCTTAATGATATCTCAGAGACCGCGGTTGAACGCAATAAAATAGATAATGTCACGGGTATTCTTTGCTATGGCAATGGCTACTTTTTACAGTGTGTCGAAGGATCAGAGCAGGCACTAACCAATCTAAAAAATCGTTTGTTGGTGGATGATCGACATAAAGAATTAAAGATTTTAGATTTTTCTGAAATTACCAAACGCCGTTTTGCCGGTTGGTCATTACGTTCGATTACCCTTGAGCGTTGGATGACTAAAGAGCCTGAGCTTAAAAAGTTAATGCCATTTAAGCCGTATGAATGGGATTCTAATGAGTGGCAGAAGTTCTTAGACATATTGCAAGGCTACTATGAAGAGCAAACGAGAACAGGCAACGTCGATACGCCTCCTGTCAAATACAGCACGCTAGGGGTGACTTTAAGTAAGGTTGTAGGGCAGCATCAGGCGTTCTTTTTAATCCAGACGATATTGGGATTGATGATAGTGGCTACGTTGCTATGGTTGCTGCTGTAATCGACAGATATGAATAAAGTACCCATTGAGCCAAGCTATATTTATAGTTAATAAGACAACTAAATAGAAAAAGCCAGCATTCAAGTGATGCTGGCTTTTTTATTTAAAAGAATAAGTTGGCTCTTAATGACAGACATAAAAAACCCAGTTCATAATAAATTATGAACTGGGTTTTTGGTGGTACGCTTATTAGTCTAATCTAGTGCTAAGCAATAGTGCTAACAAGTGACGCCAAATAGTGGCGTCCCCAGGGGGATTCGAACCCCCGTTACCGCCGTGAAAGGGCGGTGTCCTAGGCCTCTAGACGATGGGGACTAGTAACAACACTTCAACTGCTTTCACCATTTATGCTGAAGTGGTGCGTATTTTAATAGCGTCGGCGCTTCCTGTCAAGCCTTTTTCTACGTCTTTTTAAAATTAAATATCTTTTTTTAATTGCGCGACGAGGATGTAGGTCATTTCGCTTTAAATGATAGCGAATCCATAAAGAAGTACAGGCGCTAATCGTCAATGCAAGCAGCATATAACCGAGAATGGTACCCCATAACTTGAGCTGTGGATCCATAATAAAGTCCCTCCTATTAATCTTGATAGTGCTTGCTATCAAGACAGGGTGAGCAACTTAAACCATCTATAGGATATAACTACATCGCTTAAGAGTGATATTTTATCATCAGACCGTTATTCATATCCAATAAAACAACCACATCTGTAATCAATAAATAGTTCCGTCTATTTATTATGATATCAATCATATCCCTATTGATTGCCAAATCAAGATGTCAAAGTCATCAAGTATTACAAATAGCACTATTATGTATGATTGGCAATATAGGATGTGTGACTTATTGACTGTCGCTATCAGCTGACTCTTCTTTCGCCTCTTCATTATGCAGTGCATTGGCCAACATAGGGTAGTTATTTAGTATATGACAGAATAGCTCAGCAGTCTTTTGAGTGTCATACAGAGCTGAGTGAGCATTCTTACCATCAAACTCTAACCCTGCTGCTTTACAAGCACGTGCTAGGACAGTTTGACCAAATGCCAATGCTGATAAGGTGACGGTATCGAATACTGAAAAATTATGAAATGGATTGTGGTTTTTGCTATTGGTTCGTAGCACAGCTGCATTTAAAAAAGCCAAGTCAAAATGGGCATTGTGTCCAATTAAGACACATTGACGGCATTCTTCGTCACGGCGTACGTCTTTTAACCCTTTAAAGATGCGGCGCAATGCTGTCTTTTCATCTTCCGCAATAGCTTTGCGCATTGGGTTTTTAGGGTCAATACCGGTAAAGGCAAGGGCACTTGGCTCTAAGTTTGCACCTTCAAAAGGCTCGATATGAGCGTTGAAAGCTTCACCTGGATAAAATACACCTTGCTCATTCAGTAAGACAGGGATACAGGCAATTTCTAACAGTGCATCGGTCTGGGCGTTGAAGCCTGCTGTTTCCACATCGACGACGACAGGCAAGAACTTACGAAAGCGGTCTTTTAATGCCATAGGTGCTTGCTCATCTGTCATTGAAGCTGCATCTTCAGCGGAAGCGTTTAGAGTAGCATCAAGACTGGCAGATTTAGGATTTGATAAGTCTTCGTCAGGCAAGGTCGCTATGTTTTGATTGGTCATATAAAGTTAAATCACTTTTATCAGTCGTACTAATATATTGAATAAGAAATAAGCATCCTATGATACTAACTGTACCTTTAGTACAAAGACATCTACTACAAAGGTATCATCAATATCATAGGATAAAATAATAGGTCATTCATTGAATGCTAAGCTTTGCGGGCGTTAAGCCTTAATTGACCAAGGTAGCGTTTCACCTGCCATTAGGGGAGTCAATGATGCACCATCAAAATAAGGATAGTCAGTTGGTACTTGCATAGGCGTGTTAACAAGCGTGATAGTGCTTTCATTTAGAGGTAAACCGTAGAACTGAGCGCCAAAACGACTGGCAAAACCCTCTAACTTATCTATCTTTCCAACACTATCAAAGGCGGTCGCATACAAAGGCAGCGCCGTGGCTGCACTATAGCAACCGGCACAGCCACAAGCGGCTTCTTTTTTATCTGTCGCATGTGGCGCAGAGTCAGTACCTAAGAAGAACTTTGGATTACCACTAGTAGCTACATCTAATAGCACTTTTTGATGGCTCTCACGTTTTAAGATAGGTAGGCAATAAAAGTGCGGTTTGATACCACCAACCAATAGATGATTGCGGTTAAACATCAAATGCTGCGGCGTAATAGTCGCAGCAACATGGTTGCCTTGTGACAATACAAAATCTGCCGCATCGCTAGTAGTGATGTGCTCTACTACTATTTTCAATGTAGGGAATTTCACGATAATTTGTGCCAGCACTTCATCTAAGAAACGTTTTTCACGATCAAAGATATCTATATGGTCTTGGGTCACTTCACCATGAATCAGTAGTGGCAAGTTGTACTTTTCTAAAGCTTCAAAGACATCGACGCAAGCATTAATATTGGTGACGCCATCTGCAGAATTGGTAGTCGCTCCAGCAGGGTAGAGTTTGACTGCCTGTACAATACCTGACTGCGCTGCCAACTCGATATCTTGGGCAGTGGTATTATCCGTTAAATATAGAGTCATACGCGGATCGAAAGCTGACTTGCGCTCAAGACTTAAATCGCTTGTTGCTAATTGCTCCATGATACGTGTGCGATAGGCAATCGCATCTTGCGCATTTTTGACTGGAGGCACAAGGTTTGGCATACAGATGACACGGTTGAAGCTGCTTGCTGCATGAGGTACGGTCGTGCTCAAGGCTAGATCGTCACGCAAATGAATATGCCAGTCATCTGGCTGAAGGATGGTCAATTCTCTAATCGAATCAGTCATAGTGTCAAAGCGCTCTATATCGTCAAATAAAGGAAACAAAAGGGAGTGATACTGTGGGTCTATCATAACAGATTTGCCCACTTGACTAAATATAAGGCTAGATATCTGTACATAATTCATCGAGCTAAGATGAATATCTTATGTTTAAATGATGTTTAAATGTTGGTGGCAAAAATGAGGTTGACTAGAATTTAAGTCAAAAGCGTATGCCTTATGGCAGTTAGACTTTTGCCCATAGTAAATATGATGTACACTGAGCAGGTAATTATCGTTCGACTTGCTTTCGATTTGATCGTCGCCTTTTCTAAAACTATATTTCATAATAGGAGTTCTTCATGGCTCAACTTGATCCAAAAAATATTAATAAAATCGTCTTGGCTTATTCAGGTGGTCTTGATACCTCAATCATCGCTAAATGGCTACAAGAAACTTATGATGCGGAAGTAATCACCTTTACCGCTGATATCGGTCAAGGCGAAGAAGTTGAGCCAGCACGAGCCAAAGCTCAAGCAATGGGTATCAAGCATATCCATATCGAAGATTTGCGCGAAGAGTTCGCTCGTGATTACGTATTCCCTATGTTCCGTGCTAACGCCATTTACGAAGGTGAGTACTTACTAGGTACGTCTATTGCTCGTCCATTGATTGCCAAGCGTTTGGTTGAGATTGCTAAAGAGCATAACGCCGATGCCATCAGCCATGGTGCGACTGGTAAAGGCAATGACCAAGTTCGTTTTGAGCTAGGTGCTGTTGCTTTGTCACCAGACGTAGTAACCATTGCTCCTTGGCGCGAGTGGGATCTATCAAGCCGTGAAAGCTTGATGAAATATGCTGAAGAGCATGATATCGCCATTGATTATGCGGGCAATAAGAAAAAGTCTCCTTACTCAATGGATGCTAACTTACTGCATATCTCTTATGAAGGCGGTGTCCTAGAAGAACCGTATACTGAAGCAGAAGATGATATGTGGCGCTGGTCTGTCAGCCCAGAAGAAGCACCTGATGAAGCGCAATATCTAGAACTAGAATACGAAAAAGGCGACATCGTTGCTATCGATGGTGAAGCACTTAAGCCTTATGAAGTCATGATTAAGCTGAACGAAATCGGCGGCAAACATGGCATCGGCCGTTTAGATATCGTTGAAAACCGTTACGTCGGTATGAAGTCACGTGGTTGCTATGAGACGCCAGCGGGTACGATTATGCTAAAAGCGCATCGCGGTATCGAATCACTAACGCTTGACCGTGAAGCTGCCCATCTAAAAGATGAGCTAATGCCGCGCTACGCAAAAATCATCTATAATGGCTATTGGTTCAGTCCTGAACGTATGATGCTACAAGCATTGATTGACAAATCACAAGAATACGTCAACGGCACTGTACGTGTAAAACTATATAAAGGTAGCGTGAGCGTTGTTGGTCGTAAATCTGATGATTCGTTATTTGATGAAAAAATCGCCACTTTCGAAGATGATGCGGGCGCTTATGATCAAAAAGACGCAGAAGGCTTTATCCGTCTAAATGGCTTACGTCTAGCTATCGAAGCTAGCCGTGGTCGCGATTTATCTAAGTAAGTTTTTTGGCTACTGATAGCCAATTCGTAACTTAGATCGCACAAAAAAAAGAGACTCTATGTTGATAGGGTCTCTTTTTTTATGGTTAATAAATGATTGCTAAAACGGTTGCTTTGAGAGTAGCTATTTCAAAAGTAAAATGCTTTACTCAGTTTTTTCCGTTTCTACAACGTTAGATTCCTCTTCATCTACCATTACGATGGCTACGTCTTGCTGTTGGCGCTCATCAATGGCATCTTGTTCTAATACTTCTTCAGTTGCCAGGATCGCACCGTCAGATTTTTGCGATTGGTACTTTAAGGTAGCGAGCGCACCAAGGACACCAACGACAAGTATGATGATAAGAATGACAGGATTTTTCCATAGTGGTGTAGAAGCTTCATACTCGATAGGCTTTTCACTAGTAGTGGTCGGTGTATTGTCGTTATTGCCGCCGATTAGTCCCAAACTTACTAAAGGCGGTTTAGGCGGATTGGCTGGTTCAGAATTAACGCGCAGTCGATTTCGACTGAGATAGATATCTGAGATTTTGGCCAACTGCAATAACCAACGTTGATGTGGTAAGGCAACGGCATGCATCTCCGTAAATACCAGCATATCGTTGTGACGACCCTGCTGTAGATTGTCAGGTGAGCGTCCAATCGCTTTTAGATAATTGCCTGTTGCCATTTGCATGTCTTGCACAGGTTCATAGTTTTCAGGTTTGAATCCAGACAGTTCATACCAGTAAGGATCAAAAGAAGGTGGAGTGCTTGATAACTGCTCAGCATTTAATAAAGTACGTTCCGCATTATTCTCTGAGTTGTTCTCTATCACTTCAACAGCTTTAGTAGTTGATTCGGGCAGGTCACTATTGCTTTCTGTCTCAGCAGATGAGGTATGCGTATGCTCTGGGCTAAATCGGGCCGCTGATAAAAACTGTGGTTGTAGTGCAAACCATTTATTGATCTCATCACTGTCTAGTTGACTGTATTCTGTCAGGATAGCTAATTCACGCAGCACAATCACGCACAATGAGGTGAGTAGAGTTTGAGCCTGCTGCGTCGTTGCATCGATCTTTTCAGCGATATGTTCGCTTGCCTTTATGACACGGGCATTGTCACTAAATACGGCATCTGCCGCATCGTGACGATGGTAGAGTGTGGCGCTAATGGTTGCAAAGTTCATTGAGTTATACTGTCGTAACTCTTTGACAGCACCACGACCAAACAACTTTTTGCTGACTGCCTGTCCCTGATGACGCTGCTGATAGGCGAGAAGCGCACTTACGATGGCTTGTAGACTGGCATCCATCCCTAAGCGAGCTTGCGGTAGAGAGAGCTGTGCCGCATCGGCCAAAAGTGACAGCATAGGCTGGGTATCATGATATAAAAAATCATACATCGACACACGTGTCGGTGAAATAGTCGTCATAATCTGCTAGCATCAAAAAGTGTGCCCCTATATTACGGTGCCAAATGTCTTGATACAATCCCTTGATAATAGAAATTTTCAATCATTTTACTAATAACCTTGATAGTAATCTGATGAATGACTGATAGTCGGAAGCATTTATGACCAATAATAAGACGCTTGATAAACAACTCGTGATTAATATCGCTGAGCAAACATTAACGATGTACCAGCAGCAGACTGAGGTTGCGAGATACGTAGTCTCCACTGCAAAGAATGGAATTGGTAGTCAGCAGGATAGTGGTTGCACGCCGCTCGGTAGGCATGTCATTGAACAAAAAATAGGTGGTAGTGAGCCTATGAATGCGGTATTTGTCGGGCGTGTGCCGACAGGTGAGATATACGATGCAAATCTTGGTGAGCTACATCCTAAGCGTGACTGGATATTAAGCCGTATTCTTTGGTTAAGCGGTCTTGAAGAAGGGTTAAACAAAGGTAGTAATGGCCAAGGTGGTTGCGATACTTATGAGCGCTATATCTATATTCACGGTACACCAGATACTGAACCAATGAGTATTCCGCTATCACATGGCTGTATCCGTATGCGTAATAAAGATATTGTAGAATTATTTGAGCAAGTAGAAGAGGGTATGCCCGTTACGATTGTGGCTAATTAGGTCGTGTTGCGCACAAATTTAACTATGGCGCTGACAGAAACTATTTCAAAACAATAAAAAAGACAGTCTTTTATATAACAAGCTGTCTTTTTTATGGAGCAGTTTTACTTTATGAAAGCAGTATCCGTCATAAACATAATATTCCTACTTTTACCAAAACGTTGAGCTATCTGCAAATTTTGCTAAACGTGCATCAATATGACTTTGGTCATCAGTCAGTATAGCTGTAAACCAACCCGCACCATATAAAGCATTAGCATCTGTTGTTGATTTCAACTCATAAAACTGCTGATATTGATTATCATCGTTCAGTTGTTCTAACGATTTTTGCGCTTTTATCAGCCGTTTTAGCCAACGTTTGGTTTTCTTTTTAGCTTTTTTCTTACTTAGTAAAGGTGTGGAAAATTCACTGATGTAACGCAAATCTCTTAACTGATTGAGCAACTCGCTTTCAGACTGGCCATTATCATGAGTGTCTGTGCTTACCTCTACGTCATCGCTCACAAGCTCAGCAACACTTACTTCATCACTTACTTCGTCAGCTTTTTTATTGGTTTTAAGGCATTTTTTATATAGTTTAGAGAGGACTTTCGTTAGCTTATCGCGGGCAAGCTGATCAGTCTGAGGTTCAATGCTTGGGTCGCTCATGGCAAAGGCAATCAGCTCTAGCAAGGTTATCTGAAAGTCATTGGCTTGCAGCGTATTGATAGGTGTGATTTTGATATTCTCGATATCTGTCGTCCAGTCAACGGCAGGCGCGCCACATGCTTGTAGCTCAGGTTCGATCTGTGTATTGATATAAGCAAGTTGATAGTAATCGCTAAGCAAGGTTGCAGTTTGCTTTAGTATCGGCAGCCATTCAGGGTTAATTTCATCAGAGAAGTCAGCAAATGCTTTCAACGCAGTACGCAAGCGATCAATACCAATCCGCAACTGTAGAATATGATTGTCATCTATACTGCCAGCGACGATAGCACTGCTATTTGGTAGTATCTGTAATAAGCAATTATGTACGACCGCACGTATAAAGGCAGGCGCACTACTGTCTTTGTCTATTTGCAATTGACTTAGGTTTGCGTTGACCGCTGGACTGTGATTTTGTCCGTTAATAAGTAAACCGCCGTTTTCAGCTTTGGTAACGGTAGATAGACACAGCTTATAGCGCTTGCACCATGTTTTGGCAGTCGTAAATAGAAAATCTAAATCTCCTGACACCAATTCAAATTCTATCTCTTGAATAGCTTTGCGTAGCGAGTCATCAGTACCATGAATAATCTCTCCCTGATCGTAAGCCATTTCGATACAGTTATCGGTTTCATCCTCATTACTTTCTGTTAGCAACCGCGTAGTGCGCTCGACGTCAGTAACATAAAGTCGCGTCAGATTTTTCGCTAACTTTTTAAGTTTAAAATCAGCCAATGCTGCAGCGATTGGAGTGTCTCCATATATTGTCAAATCAGGCATCAGCTCATTATTATCGAGCATTATTTGTACTTGCTCATTATCGAGTACAGCATTGTGCTCCAAGCGTGCGGCGATACCATCACCACCAGCTTTAATGGTTTGGACCCATGTATCGCCTTCTTTGCGAATACGCAGACCGATACCTGCCTGTGCAAGCTGTTGATCAGGCGTATCGTAATAATGTGCAGCCAGTTGCGTCACTTGTGAGGATTTAACGTGCGTTTGACGCATTAAACCCTTTAGCCGTGACTCTGGTACCAAAAACTTCAGCTCTATCTCTTGCATATTAGCTCCTAATAATTCTGCCTGATGGCTCTGATCGGTGGTTGTGATAAACCATTATTAGTCTACCATTCTCTGATTATTTAAACCGTAATAAAAAACCGCCCTACATGATGTAGAGCGGTTTTTTGATAAATACTGCTAGTCTGTCGGTTATTAGAACTGGTTCATCGTGTTCTTGCCGCCGCCAGCTTTCAGAGCGTTATCGCCTGAGAAGATTTCTTTGTGGTCATCGCCAAGGTCAGAACCAGCCATTGCTTGGTGCTTAACACAAGAGATACCTTCGCGGATTTCTTTACGCTGTACGCCAGCTGCATAAGCAAGCATGCCTTCTTCACCGAAGTAACCTTTAGCAAGTTCATGAACGCTAAGAGCAGTCGTGTGGTAAGTCGGTAGCGTGATTAAGTGATGGAATACACCAGCTTCACGTGACGCATCACGTTGGAAGTTCTTAGCGGCTACATCAGCTGCTGCATCAAGATCAGTACCGTCGTAATCAGCACTCATCAAGTCATCTTTATTGTATGCAGAGATGTCTTTGCCTTCTTCTTCCCACTGAGC
Organism: Psychrobacter sp. P11G3; assembly: GCF_001435845.1. Taxonomy (NCBI): domain Bacteria; kingdom Pseudomonadati; phylum Pseudomonadota; class Gammaproteobacteria; order Moraxellales; family Moraxellaceae; genus Psychrobacter; species Psychrobacter sp. P11G3. The sequence goes on along the minus strand of NZ_CM003596.1, from coordinate 2,470,992 downwards.
GATAACTTGCTTACGGAAGTTAAGCGTCCAGTTGAATGATGGGCTGTTGTTGTATACGAGCTTCGCTTTAGGCTGTTGCTCTTTAATACGGTCAACCATTGATTTGATATGTGCAACGTCTGGAGTCGGTGTTTCGATCCATAGTAGGTCAGCGCCGTTTTCTAGGGCCGTTACACAGTCAAGTACAACACGGTCAATGTTGGTCTCTTCACGGAACTGATACAGACCGTTAGGTAGACGAACTGGGCGTACTAGTTTGCCGTTGTGCTTAAGTAGGCTGTCGTTTTCTTGAGCGTTTTCTAGCGTTACTTCTTCCATTTCGATGAAATCGATGTATTTAGAAGCAAGGTCGCCTGGCTCATTTGATACTGGGATTTTTTGCGTTAGTGATGCGCCTTCAGAATCAGTACGAGCAACGATAACGCCGTCTTCAACACCAAGCTCTAAGAATGCATAACGGATAGCGTTTAGTTTAGAGATGAAGTCTTCATGTGGTACAGTTACTTTACCAGCCTGGTGACCACATTGCTTAGCATCAGATACTTGGTTTTCAACCTGAATGGCACAAGCACCAGCTTCGATCATTTGCTTAGTCAATAGGTAAGTAGCTTCTTCGTTACCGAAACCTGCATCGATATCAGCGATGATTGGCACAACATGTGAATCAAAGTTTTCGATTTTTTCTAGGATAGCTGAAGTGTCTTGGCCAGCTTCTTCAGCAGCGTTTAGCTCACGGAAGTAGTCGTTCAATACTTTAGCATCTGCTTGACGTAAGAAGGTGTAGATTTCTTCGATTAGCTTAGGTACTGAGGTTTTTTCGTGCATAGATTGGTCAGGTAGTGGACCAAACTCAGAGCGTAGGGCAGCTACCATCCAACCTGAAAGGTAGATATAAGTTTTAGAAGTCGTACCGAAATATTTTTTCTTAGCGTACATAGTTTGCTGTGCAACAAAACCATGCCATGCACCTAAAGACTGCGTGTACTGAGACGTATCATTGTCATAGTCTTCCATGTCTTGACGCATGATTTTTGCAGTATATTTTGCGATATCCAAACCCGTTTTGAAACGGTTTTGTGACATCATACGTGCAGCATCAACTTCGCTAATGTTCTGCCAGTTGCCGTGCTTTTGCTTTAATTCACGTACTAAGTCGATCGCTGATTTATATGCAGTTGACATCTATAGTCTCCTTGGTGGGGTGTAAAAACAAATAAGTTAATTGTTAAAATAATGGGTCTGTCGTTTTACTAAAATCCGCTTTACTAAAACCTTTGTACTAAAAAGTAATATTCAAAATTTGGTCTATCTTTTATCTATCGAAGCTCTATTTACCCTAAACAAACCGCTAGGCTATTACAAGAAATTTGCTGAACTCAACAGTTGAAAATAATTGCTGGTTTATAAATATTTATCGATTCTCACTATATGTCTAAAAGGTATCTGAATACTTAATAGCCAGTGATGTCATAATTGGTAGCAAGAGATGTTACAATAATGAGGCCAATTAACCGTATTTAACGACTGATAAAAACCATTAATATATTACTTAGCGACAATATTTAATCGGATAAAAACAGCTTATGAACTCAAAGTTCACTATCCATGCTGCAAATCCTTTATAGAACTCACTATAACCACCTTACCAAGATTTATCTAATTTATGATAGTTATCTTTGGTATTTCTGTATGATATAATGTTTATATAACAGGGTCTTACGATAGGTTGAATGAGTTATAATGCAGATCTATCAGGAAAAACCAGAACCAAATTAGTAAAAAATAATGAAATTATGCTGTGATAGTGCACAAATCACCGTAGCAGCACTACAAATGCCAGCCTTAACATGGTGTTTATTCAAAAGCCAAGAGAACCAAATATGAATTTGCAGCGGGTTGATTTAAATTTATTAGTCCATCTAGATGTGTTGCTACGAGAAAAAAACGTTACTCGCGCAGCCGAGCAGCTTGGGATTACTCAGCCTGCTATGAGTAATATCTTGCGCCGTTTGCGTAAGCTGTTTAATGATCCATTATTGGTACGCTCATCTGAGGGCATGACGCCGACTGAACGCGCCCTTGAGCTACAGCCGCGTATCCGCGAGATACTCGCTGACTTGACTCAGGTGTTGGAGCCACGTACTGAATTCCGCCCTTATAGTACCTCTCGTGTGTTCCGTATCATGACATCGGATTATGCCGAAGCGACCCTAGTACCTAAGCTGGTAAAAGCACTACGTTCTGAAGCACCCAATGTGATTTTGGACTTTTTGACTCCATCAGACGTCTCTTACCGAGATATGGAGCAGGGACGAGTTGATTTAGCGATTAACCGTTTTAATGAAATACCTCAAAGCTTCCATCAGGTTCTAGTATGGCGTGATACTTTTAGTTGCTTATTATCTTCTGACAGTCCTTATGCCAATCGTTTTAATCTGAAAAACTATCTAAAAGCACAGCATGTCTGGGTATCTAAAACCGGTATGGGCGTGGGTTTTGGGGTCAATCCAGAGAAATCTGGTGGACTAGGGTCTATTGATCAAGCCTTACAGCGCCTTGGGCAAAAACGCCAAATCAGTGTCTTTACTCGACATTATCAAATGCCTGCTATGCTTGCAGCAAATAAAGATTTGATAGCGACTTTGCCCACGCGTGTGGCAAGAATGCAGGCGAATAATGACAGCATTATGATGGAAGATCCGCCGTTTTTTATCCCTGAATTTGAGCTTACGATGGCATGGTCTCCTTTGTTGCAGCATCACCCAGCCCATCGCTGGTTACGTCAGTTAATTATGCATGTGGCACGACAAGTCGTTGCTGAAGAAGAAAATCCGCCACAAGAGATACCTGTCATTAATCATTTGTTTTGATTGGTTTGTGTGAGTTGAATCTATCTTTTATTAGAGCGAAATGTTGCTGATTATCTGAATTTTTAGTAAGAGTATTTTTCTTTATCCCCCACTATACATAGTTATTAGACCAGCCACTAGGCTGGTTTTTTGTGTTCTAGCATTTAATAGTTAGTATATGATATGTAGTTATACTTAATAACTCAGTCACACTATTAACATCTTCAACACACTTCACAATATATTGTAAAACTCTTCATCAAATAGCTTGTTAAGATAACGGCAGATAGAAAACGAGCTACCAATAGATTGTGCTATCGACGTAAATTTAATAATTAAAGCTGTCACAGCAAAATAACTACGAGTGGCAATAAACTCGATCATAAATCCCAAATATAAATTCGAATAATAAGGACAGTAACTATGTCAGACATTACTACTATTAACCCAACCACGGGCGAAGAAATCAGTAACTACAATTATATGAGCAACGAAGAAGTCAACAAGATTGTCGATGCTTCACATAACGCATTTCTAGAATGGCGTACAGTGAGTCACGAAGAACGTGGCCGTGTCATCAAATCTATCGGTGATAAGCTGATGGAATATAAAGAAGAGCTGGCTAAACTGATGACTGAAGAGCGCGGCAAGTTACACAGCCAAAGCATGCAAGAGATTGATCTTTGCAAAGCCATCTGTGATTACACTGCTGAAAATGGCGTCGCTTCTTTAGCTGATGATGTACGTGATATCGAAAGCATGAAAAAAGGGCTAGTGACGTATCAACCTATTGGTATTATCTACGGCATGCAGCCTTGGAACTTCCCAGCGTATCAAGTATTCCGTTATACCATCGCAAACTTAATGGCAGGTAATAGTGTTCTGCTAAAACACGCATCTAACGTAACAGGCTCTGGTCTACTAATTGAAAAAATTCTTCATGAGTCTGAATTACCAAGTGATTTGTTCCGTACGATTATCATTGATCATGACCAGTCAGAAGCATTGATTGGCAATGACAAAGTACGCGGCGTGACATTGACAGGTAGTGACAAAGCAGGCGTGATCGTTGGTCAGCAAGCAGCTAAAGCGATTAAGAAAGCTGTACTAGAGCTAGGTTCAAACGATGCGTTCATCGTACTAGGAGATGCTGACATCGAAACAGCAGTAGAAACTTGTACTCAAGCACGTCTAATCAATAACGGTGAAACTTGTGTAGCAGCCAAACGCTTTATCGTAGTCGATAGCGTATATGATGAGTTCCGTAAGCGTATCGTTGAGAAATTTGAAGGTACTAAAGCGGGTGATCCAATGGATGACAGCTCAGATATCGGCCCATTAGCACGTGCAGATTTGCGTGAGCAGCTACATGAGCAAGTAGAGCAAAGTGTGGCTAAAGGTGCAACGATTGCTGTTGGCGGTAAGGTACCTGAAGGTAAAGGTAGCTTCTATCCAGCAACTATCTTAGAGAACGTTGAAAAAGGTCAGCCTGCATACGATGACGAACTATTTGGCCCTGTCGCTTCACTAATTCGTGCCAAAGATGAAGAAGACGCAATGCGCATCGCTAACGACAGCCGTTATGGTTTAGGTGGCGCGATTTTCTCGAAAGATGAAGAGAAAGCCGTTCGTTTAGCACGTGAGCAATTTGATACAGGTATGGTCTATATCAATGGTTATGGCCTAGCTAATCCTGCACTGCCATTTGGTGGCGTGAAAAACTCAGGCTATGGCCGTGAGCATGGCGGCTTCGGTATCAAAGAGTTTGTCAACATCAAAGCGGTTCACGTATTCTAAGAATGAACTAATTAGACAAATTAGCTAAATAGATAACTATTTACGATTTTAAATGATAGTAAATAGTTATCAAATAAAAAAGCCCAGTTACTCATTACGAGTAGCTGGGCTTTTTATTGAGCTATATAAAGCATTATTAAAAGCAGCTTGATAGGCCAGAATTCTTATCCGTCTATAAGCAATTGCAAAGGCAACTTAGGTAAATAAGTTTGTGTTTGCGATGATGTATTATTTGCTTCAAGTGACAATACATTTTTTGCTAGTAGTAAAATCGTCCAAGGTAATAGCTGATGCTCAAGCTTCTGTACCCGTGACTGTAAGCTCTCTGCGGTGTCGTTGATATCGACATCTAATACAGCTTGAGTCAACACCTGACCTGCATCAAGCTCCGCTGTCACTTTATGAATACTACACCCGTGACTACGTTCACCCGCTTGTATAACTCGTTTGTGAGTATCTAAACCCTTATAAACCGGAAGTAGAGAAGGGTGAAGATTAATCATGGGCGCTGGTACATTATCGATAAATGAGCCACTTAGTACGCGCATAAACCCAGCTAAGACGATCAAGTCAGGTTGCCACGCTATTAGCTGTTCGTTGGCGTGGGTTTCAAACGTCTTGATACCCATACGTTTACCACTAGCAACGTGTGACAATACCGCAACTGGAATATTGGCATCTTTAGCACGTGTCAATGCATAAGCATCTTCACGGTTACTAATGACACCAACGATTTCAATCGGTAGCGCACCTGCTTGCATTGCATTGATTAACACTTGCAGGTTGCTACCACTTCCTGAGACTAGAACAGCAATACGCAATGGTTTGATAGGCTGGCTTGCGTTATCAATTGACATTAACGGTACACCACTGCATCCGCCTGGTCATCAGTGCTGCGTTTGATCATTTCACCTATTTGCCAAGCTGTCTCGCCCGCATCAGTCAAGGTCTGGATAGCAGCTTCTGCTTTGTCTTTTGGCATAACGATGACAAAACCAACGCCGCAGTTAAAGGTACGGTACATCTCGCTCTGCGCGATATTACCTTGGGTCTGGAGCCAAGTGAATAGCTCTGAGAACTGCCAGCTATTGGTATCGATGCTAGCTGCTAGGGTATCAGGTAGTACACGTGGCAGGTTGTCCGTTAGACCACCACCTGTGATGTGTGACATCGCATGTAAGGCTGAGCTACCAAGCGTGTCTTGTAATGCCTTGATGGCTTTTACATAGATACGGGTAGGAGCCATTAGAGCGTCTTGAATAGGCTGGCCGTCTAGTTGCTCATCGCTACTCGTAACATCTACACCGCTAACTTCGATGACTTTACGAACCAATGAGTAACCGTTTGAGTGCGCGCCACTTGAGGCAAGGGCAATCAGTACATCGCCTTCTGCGACATTTTCACCAGTGACAACTTCTGCTTCTTCAACCACGCCTACGCAAAATCCAGCTAGATCGTAATCGTCGTCTTGATACATGCCTGGCATTTCAGCAGTTTCACCACCGATAAGCGCACAGTTAGCTAACTTACAACCATCACCAATACCAGTCACGACAGTCGCCGCTACATCGACATCTAGTTTACCAGTTGCATAGTAGTCTAAAAAGAACAGTGGCTCTGCGCCGCAAACCAATAAATCATTGACGCACATCGCCACCAAATCAATACCAATCGTGTCATGACGGTTCAGCTGTAGGGCTAATTTTAGTTTGGTGCCGACGCCATCAGTACCAGAAACCAATAATGGTGAGGTATAACCTGTTGGGATACGGCATAACGCACCAAAACCGCCAAGTCCACCCACGACTTCAGGACGAGTAGTGGCTTTTGCAACGGACTTGATTCGCTGAACCAAAGCATCGCCTGCATCGATATCAACACCGGCATCTTTGTAGCTTAAAGAAGGCTTGTCACTCATAGTCATCTCACAGTTGGGGATAGATAATTGGGATTAAAAAGTAAAGTAATTGAGCACGCAAAAATTAGCGTTATAAAGTTCAAAAGCAAAGTTTAAAGACAGTGCGCGCATTATACCCAAAAACAGACCGTACTCGCAAAGCAACTTGCCAATATTTGACTAAGATTTGCATTAAGTGGCAAATAAGCGGTTAAGAAACAAAAAATGACTGATTTTTTATTGTACTCTGCGATAATAGAACGCTAAATTTATTGTCAATATTGGCCTTAATACAAGTCCAAATGTGATTGACAGAATAAAAACTAATAAACATAAATTTATTAAAAATTAGACTTTTTAGGAACGTTGATACGTCTCAGTTTAGCTAGCTAAAACTAATGAGAAAAGAAAGCAATTCGCCTAGTGACACATCGTGATGACGGCATTTATTTTTTTAGAAAATACTATTACTGACTGACTGTCACTTTTTTTAACCTCGTCCAACTATAGGATTACTTGCCATGATGAACCAACCAATAGATCCTTTTTTTCGGCGTTTATTTATTGTCGTGGCGTTAGTGGTGGCTGTGTTTCTCTTGTATTTGATGATGCCCGTCATCGTACCTTTTGTTTTTGCCTTTATGTTGGCTTATCTATTTAACCCTCTAGTCAAGCGCCTATCAAAATACATCAAGCGCTGGGTCGCGATTATTATCGTCTACTCGACGATTACTCTAGGGATGGCGTTATTATTATGGTGGTTGGTACCGACATTGTGGCATCAGCTGCAAGCGGCGTGGGATTATTTGCCAAAGATATTTAATTGGTACAATCAAGTCGTACGAGAGTGGTTCAATAGTAATACTCGTATCAAACTGCCTCAATTAGAGTCGAAAGAATTTTCCGATACTCTCGTCGATTATATGCAAACTAACTATAAGTTCGCTGATGCTAGCACCATGATGAGCCAAATACTGACCTCAAGTATGAACTTCATCAATAATGCTGGCCTTATTGTATTGGTGCCTATTTTGACCTTCTATTTCCTATTTAATTGGGATCAGCGTTTGCATAACTGGAAAATGGCGATACCAGGTGCTTACTGTCAAAAAGTGACTGAAATAGCTAAAGAGTGTGATCTTGCATTGATGGCATTTATTAAAGGTCAATTGCTAGTGATGGTATTGCTAGGCGCTATTTATGCTGTACAGTTGCAGCTTATTGGATTAGAGCTTGGGCTTATCATTGGTATGGTAGCAGGCATTGCCAGTTTTGTGCCGTACTTAGGGTTTGGTATTGGTTTTATCGCGGCTATTATCGCCTGTCTATTTCAGTTCGGATTGGACTGGACGTATTTGTCATTGGTCGTAGGTGCGTTCTTGATTGGACAAGCTGCAGAAGGTTATATCCTACAACCATTGCTGTTAGGTGATAAGATTGGTCTATCGCCATTGTGGGTCATATTTGCCGTCTTGGCTGGTGCCAGTCTACTAGGCTTTGTCGGTATGCTTATTGCCTTACCAGTGTCCGCTGTCTTAAATGTCTTGTTCCGCCATTTATACAACTACTATCGAACCACTGACTTTTATAAAGGTCGTAAACAACTGGCATTGTTTGAAAAAAGATAATTATCTTATTATTGAACATACTAGATAAAGATCAATATGCAATATTAGGATATGAACGCAATGATTGATAAGGCTTAATGGGTAAAAGACTTGTCAGTCATTTTGTAAATATGTTATATATAGGCGCAGTGTTGATAGTATCAACCGTTTTGGTACCAGTTTTGCTAAATTTGTTTTCAACAAAGTGACTGACCTATTTTTGCAAATACTATAGGGCCATTACTTACAGTTGTAGCGGCTAGTATTGATAGTAATGAATACAGCTCAAAGTAACCTATCTTTTCTATTATATTTTTCCATTGCACTACGCAACACGAGTTGATGATTCATGGCAGAAGCACAGCTAAGTCTCAATCTGGACATTAAGCATGATGCAAGTCTCAGCGACTTTGCCGGTCCCGGTTGGATGTCGATTATTGATGCAGTACGGCAGTTACATGTTGGCCTGATCGGTCAACTATATCTGTTTGGTAGCCCTGCTACAGGTAAGTCTCATTTGCTGTCTGCTATTTGCGAGTCATTTATCGAGATGGACAAATCAGCTATCTGTTTGTCCCTTAATGAGCTGATTCATACAGATGTCCACGTACTATCATCGTTAGAAAACTTTGATTTGATTGCTATTGATGATTTGGAAGTGCTTGAGCAAAGCAGTCAGTGGCAAGAAGCTTTATTTCACCTGATCAATCGTAGCCGAGAAGGGCAACGCCAGTTATTGTTTGCCGCCAATAAACCAGCCGACGACTTACCCTTTCAATTGAGGGATTTGTTGACGCGTCTGGCACAAGCACCTACCTTCAAAGTCCCTACTGGACATGATTTGGCAGACAGGCAAGCATTATTACAGTCTATTTTGCGTCGGCGTGGATGGCAGTTTGACGAGCGAATTATTGATCACTTACTAACTGATGGACCACATCGTATCGGTGCGATGATGGAAGTACTTAATTATATTCAACCAATGTTCTCTAACCTTGGTCGCAGTAATATCTCAAAAGCAGTCATAAGTGATGCTTTGCGTACCATTGATGAGCAGACGCTTGCCGCAGAGCTTGCTGATATCGCTCAAGAGACACAAGTGGATAACGACACACCTGATCAAGACCAACATACGATGCCACTTGATTTTTAGCAGCAAAACTCTTAGCAGTAAGACCTTTAGCAGCAAAAAATGAACAACCGTTAGAATACGAATCTTTTGTCCAACTCGCTTTTACTATTAATGGAATAACTTATGAAATCGAATACTTTTTTGCTAAAGAAACTAACGATAGGTACGTTATTGGTAGGTGCTGCCTCGGTCTCTATGTTGTCACAGGCAGCAGTGACCCTACAGGTTGATGACCATATCAAAGTAACTGCTATTAATGGGCAGGAAATTCAGCAGAGCGCTTTTCAGCCGCTGCAAAAAACATTTACGTTACAGCCTGGACAACATGCTATTACTGCTAAGTATGACCGTCTATATAACTTGCGTCGTGATGAGCATGATTATTTGCGTTCAGGTAACGTCAGTGTGACAGCACAATTGGCCGACAATCAAACATATCGTTTGACTATGCCTAATCAACCAGAAGCATATGAAGCTGCTAAAGACTATGCTAAGCAGCCAACACTCGCTGTGCAACAGAATAATACGGTCATTGCTAGTCAGCAAAGTATGGTCGGTAACCAAGGCGGCATATTCTCAGGCATTGGTAAAGCACTAGGCGGCGTGTTCGGCGGTGCAGGTGATGCAGAGTTACAGAACCAACGTGCTATCGCCTCTTTAGATCAACCAGTAGTAAATACTACTAGCAACGTCAATACTGGCACGACCACTGTTAAGCAAGCATCTAGCGTAAACACTTCTACTAGTACGTTAGATACGTTTATGCAAGTTTGGCTACAAGCTACGCCTGCTGAACGTGAAAAAATGCGTCAATGGATCCAAAAATAAAACAGTCTTTTCTAAAAGATAGACAATAAAAAAGCACCTAATTAGGTGCTTTTTTATTATTTAGAATCTGATAATCATTAGAGTTAGTAAGGTCAAACCGAATAAAAACTAACGACTATTAACCCAAAAACGCGTTATACATCCATACCAGTTTTTCTTGCTCTTGTACGTAAGCATCAACTAGGTCAGCTGAACCTTGGTCTTCGCTCTCTTCTGCTAGGGCTGATACTTGACGCTGTTCTGCAATTAATGCTTGTAAGCCAGTGACTACGCCTTTGACGCAGCTTGTACCATCTTTGACATTCTTGTCTTCACTGATACTAGTATGCTGCGTAAAATCGCTATAAGCGTGAAGTGGTGTACCACCCAAGGTCAAGATACGCTCAGCAATTTCATCGATTTGGACCTGTAGTGACGTATACAATTCTTCAAATTGTGGATGCAAAGTAAAGAAATGCTCACCTTTTACATTCCAGTGATATCCACGTACGTTTAAATAAAACACGTGATATGTTGATAGTAGATTGTTTAATTTGGCGATAACTTCGCTCATGTCTGCTTTTTCTAGACCGATCTGGTTAGTAGCATTATTAGAATTACTCATAGTATTGTCCTTATAGTGTGAGTGTAGTTATACGATAATAAGTAAAGAAGGATAAAGGCTCTAATAAATTAACATACAGCGAAAAATACTTTAGTTTTCATCTGTAACTATTAATATAGATTCTATCTCTTCCTTTGATACTTATAATAATAGCAAACTATTATTAATAAGTTAAATTTAATAAATACAATCTTATGATTGATTTTATAAAACTAAAATCAGGTCTCTCTATTATCTTTCTAAACAATAGAGAGCTCCAATTATAGTTGTGCTGGCGCTTGCAAGTTTTCGGGGTTCAATCCTTTGACAGGAACTACTTCTTGTAAATGTTGACGAACAGTGTCGATAGGAAACTTCTGCGCTTGCAAGCGTTTCGGTACGATTTGGCTGCCTTGTTGGCCTTTCAACTCAAACATCATAAAGATATAGTCGTCAGTCTCATCCCAGCTTTTGATCGCAGTCCAAGGAATGACGGCTTGCTGAGTTGCGCCTGCACGCATCTGCATACCGCGCATTTGTGAGTTCTTCATCATATCAGGTTGGTTGCTTGGCATCGCCATAACTAAACCGTGCTTTTGTACGCCCAGCTTCATCTGACGCATCTCATCTGGCATTTCTTGATCGGCGACTTGTTTTTCAAACTCTCTTTTTACATACCATTTAAAACCCAACGTACGAGCCAGTAGATAAATCACCACGCCAACGAGCATTAACCAAAATATAATGGTTGAGTAGCCTGTCACAAAGATGAGTCCTGCAATAGCAAGTATCACAACCACTGCCATAATGATCCATTCTTTGGTTTTAAAGCTCGATAGACCAAAAGAAGGACTGGCACTGGCAAACAGTTCATACTGTGCTTGGTGAAATTCCGCCTCAGTCAGATTCAAGGCGACAGGTTGGAGCGTGTAAGGGTACAGGGCCATAAAGGTTTCTCAGATACTTGTGTTAAAAGTGTTGGGTTTATATCGCCAAAGCCAAGCTATGATGTGCCACTTGGCTGGAGGCAAATAAAGGTATGCGCTTATCTTACCGAAAAGTACTCTTAAATGAAACATATAAGCAAGGCTGTTCGCTGATAGGGACGATATTAATGGTTTTATAGGGGTGAGCGAGGGGTGTTGAGATTGGTCAAAACTTTGGATATGGCCCTGAGATAAATGCAACTTGCTAACCATAACGGAAATGGTCGCCCAAAAACAAACCTACAGCCGCCAAAAGTGACCAAAACATGGTCAAATCTGCTAGGTCTTGGTATTATAGCGGCTACAAGATGTGTTGGTACAAGACATAACGCCATAGCCCGTTGTCACAAAGACAGTGATAGCGAGACGTTAGGCAACTATTATATTAATAAACCTTTTATTCACCTTTAGTGTTACAGGCAACTACTATGATTGATCCGAAACTCTTACGCGGCGATTTGAGCGACCTACAGCAGCAGCTAGCCACCCGTGGTTATACGCTTGATATGGCGTTTTGGCAGACGATTGAAAACGAGCGTAAATCGCTGCAAGTTAAAACCGAAGAGTTGCAATCGCGCCGTAACGCGGGTGCTAAGCAAGTAGGTGCCCTAAAAAAATCAGGCGAAGATGCCAGTGAGCTATTGGTTGAGATGCAAAGCGTTAGCGGTGAGATTAAAGCTGCAGAAGACGAGTTACGTACTCTGCAAGAGCGTATTACTCAAGCCGCTTTGCAGATTCCAAATATTCCAGCGGCAGATGTACCAGTGGGTACGTCAGAAGACGATAACGTAGAAGTGCGCAAGTGGGGCACGCCGCGTACGTTTGATTTTGAAATTCAAGATCACACCCATATCGGTGAGACACTTGGTATGCTGGATTTTGAAGCCGCGACCAAATTGACTGGTAGCCGTTTTAACGTGCTAAAAGGTCAATTGGCGCAGCTGCATCGTGCACTGATTCAATTTATGCTCAACACCCATACCATGAAATACGGCTATCTTGAGACTTATGTGCCTTATATCGTCAATAGCGATAGTCTAAAAGGGACGGGTCAGTTGCCTAAGTTTGAAGATGATTTGTTTAAACTGAGCAATCACACGAATAACGATGAAATGGATTTTTACCTTATTCCAACCGCTGAAGTGCCAATGACCAACTTGGTACGCGGCGAACGTTTGGATATTAAAGAGCTACCGCTAAAATTCACCGCGCATACACCATGTTTCCGTAGTGAAGCTGGCTCACACGGGCGTGATACTCGCGGCTTGATTCGTCAGCATCAGTTTGAAAAAGTTGAAATGGTCAATGTCGGTACCGCTGAGCAATCTGATGACTTGCTTGAGGCAATGACAGGGCAGGCTGAATATATCTTGCAGCAGTTGAATTTGCCATACCGCACGGTACAGCTATGTACTGGCGATATGGGTTTTGCTGCACAAAAGACTTATGACATCGAAGTATGGTTGCCAAGCCAAGATACCTATCGTGAAATATCTAGCTGCTCTAACTGTGGTGATTTCCAAGCGCGCCGTATGGGTACTCGTGTCAAAGATGGCAAACAAACCAGCTTAGCTCATACTTTAAATGGTTCAGGTTTGGCTGTGGGTCGTACGCTACTAGCAGTGATGGAAAATCATCAAAACGCTGATGGCAGCATTACGATTCCAGAAGTATTGCGTCCGTTTATGGGCGGTGCTGAGACTATTTCAGTTTAATAAATGGACTATAAGTAATGAGCTGCTTGTCAATTAGGTCATTCGCAGCTTGTTATTTATAACTTAAATTAAAATCCGTCATTGCTAATCGTTTAACAAAACTGATGTGAGTCATTGCTAAATATAAACGGTCTTGTTACCGCATTTTAGGCTAGGCTTATAGCAAATATGTTAATATTGCATTTTTATTTTATAGCCTATCCATTGAGGACGCCTGTCGCGTTTTTGATGGATTATCCTCTGAGTAAACTCTCCTCTTATCTTTATACGACTCATTCGAATATTAGGACACTCTATGCCAGCTCCAATTAGCGAACGTAAACTAGCCAATGCCATCCGTGTACTGTCGTTTGACGCGGTTCAAAAAGCCAACTCTGGACATCCGGGTGCGCCAATGGGTATGGCTGATATTGCCGAAGTTTTGTGGCGCAAATTTTTGAAGCACAATCCAGCAGATCCTAATTGGCACAACCGTGATCGCTTTGTACTGTCAAACGGTCATGGCTCGATGCTTATCTATTCATTGCTACATTTATCAGGTTACGATGTGAGCGTTGATGACCTTAAAGGTTTCCGTCAGCTGCATTCAAAAACCCCAGGGCATCCTGAACTTGGCTACACACCTGGTGTAGAAACGACGACTGGTCCACTAGGACAAGGTATTGCTAATGCCGTTGGTTTTGCAATCGCAGAAAAAACCCTAGCCGCACAGTTCAACCGTGACGGTCATAACATCGTCGATCATCATACCTATGCGTTCTTGGGCGATGGCTGCTTGATGGAAGGTATCAGTCATGAAGTTTGCTCACTCGCTGGCACGTTGGCGCTTGGCAAGCTGGTATTCTTCTATGATGACAATGGCATCTCTATCGATGGTAACGTCGAAGGCTGGTTCACAGATGATACTGAAGCGCGCTTTGAGTCATACGGCTGGCAAGTGATCAAAGTTGACGGTCATGATACTGATGCAATCACGCAAGCGACTGAGCAAGCGATTGCAGAGACTACCAAGCCAAGTCTAATTATTTGTAAAACCACGATCGGTGCTGGTAGCCCTAACAAACAAGGTCTAGCCGCCAGTCATGGTGCACCACTTGGTGATGACGAAATTGCCTTGACTCGTGATGCGCTGTCTTGGAAGCATGCCCCATTTGAATTAGATGACGAAATCTATGAAGCGTGGGATGCTAAAGCCAAAGGCGATGTACAGCAAAAGAATTGGGACGCGGACTTTGAAGCATATAAAAAAGCCTATCCAGAGCTTGCAGCAGAACTATCACGTCGTCTAAATGGTGAATTGCCTGCTGACTTTGCTAGCCAAGCGCAAGCCTATATTCAGCAAACGCAAGAAGCGGGCGGCGATGTCGCTAGTCGTAAAGCCAGTCAAAATGCAATCAATAGCTTGCAGCCATTATTACCAGAATTATTGGGCGGCTCAGCAGATTTAGCTGGTTCAAACCTCACGCTATTCAAAGGTGCTAAAGGCATCGAAAAAGATGCTGACGGCAACTATATCTATTACGGTGTACGCGAGTTTGGTATGACTGCGATTGCCAATGGTATTGCATTGCATGGCGGCTTTATCCCTTACGTAGCGACTTTCCTCATGTTTATGGAATATGCACGTAACGCGGTACGCATGGGCGCATTGATGAAGCAGCGCGTCATCCATGTCTATACGCATGATTCTATCGGTCTGGGTGAAGACGGCCCAACGCATCAGCCAGTTGAGCAATTAACTAGCCTACGTACCACGCCAAACCTACGTACATGGCGTCCGTGTGATGCGACTGAATCTGCGAGTGCTTGGGTAGAAGCAATCAAATCAGAAAACAACCCATCAGCATTGATCTTTAGTCGTCAAAGCTTGCCACATCAAGCGCGTGATAGCGAGCAAGTAGCGAATATCACCAAAGGCGGCTATGTACTGGCAAAAGAGCAAGGCGAGCTACAAGCAATCATCATCGCCACTGGTTCAGAAGTTGGCCTAGCGATGGAAGCGTATGAGGCGTTGAGCGCAAATGGTGTTGGCGTCCGTGTGGTGTCTATGCCATGTGCTGAGATTTTCGTTGAGCAAGATGCTAGCTATCGTGAAGCTGTATTACCTGCCAATATCCGTGCTCGCGTCGCAGTAGAAGCGGCGCATGTAGATTACTGGTATAAGTTCGTTGGTCTAGATGGTAAAGTCATCGGTATGACCACTTATGGCGAATCTGCTCCTGCTAGCGACTTGTATAAAGAGTTTGGTATCACGACTGATGCTGTGGTTGAAGCGGTAAATAGTCTGGTGTAATTAACCTAACTTAGTTAGCGTTTAAAAAAGAGTCACTAGAGAAATCTAGTGGCTTTTTTTTATGGCTTAATCTTTGACCTTTCTTTTGGTCTGCTTTCATCAATATGGTTATTGGTAAAACAACTGCTGCAATCAGTACTAAATTCTGTGCCTCAATATAATGATTTAGTGGTAAATTAGAATAGATTGATTGCTCACAAAGTTAAGTTTTATTTCTTGTGCAGCTCTCATATAAAAATAAATTATATGACTATAGAACTGGAAAAATTAGATGGATAGTATCGAACTGGCAAATGCTATTACATGGCTAAAACAGATTGAACTAAGTGAAGGCTTGATAGCAGCCTGCATAATCGGAATATTTGGACTGTGCGGTATTCTCATTACTCAGAGAGCTGAACGCAAAAAGGAGTATGAAGCCTTTTTGAGAATAAAGTTTGAGGAAGTGGTTTTTAGACTAGTTGATTTTGCAGCCATTATTCATGAAGTACAATCTAAAAGTTTTTCAAGCAATGATGATGAAGCTTTAGATGTTGATGAATTTTACAGAGAAGGTGGCAAGATAGAAATATTAATAGCTTTATATTTTCCAGAGCTTGAGAAAAAATATGAGTTGTTTTTAAATGCAGGGGGAAACCTGATAAATGCACAGCATGAACATGAAGTTAATCCTAGCGATAGTACTTTAGATGTACTTAAACAGCTTGATGAAGAATATGATCGGGTTTATAAGAGTTTTTATAAACATATCAAATCATGTTCTTCTGCTTATGCCAAGCCTTTAAAGCATCGTAAGAGAGTGCTGATTAATTAAATTTAAAGAGTTTTGGTATTACGCTTAGCACATTCTATAACCATTCTAAAGATCGCTATTATGTCCCTAAAATCTAGCTTTAAAGGTTTCCTAGGTGAAACCGTCATCAACGTCGCCATGTGGCTAAAGCTTGAAAAAGATGTTTATCACCGATTAAACGGTATTACCTTGCCAAGAGCCAATGGTGGCAGTACCCAAATAGATCATATCATCGTTTCTGTATACGGCATCTTTGTGATTGAAACCAAAAACTATAAAGGCTGGATATATGGTAGAGAGAATCAAAGACAGTGGACGCAATCCTTTCCTAATGGAAGTAAGTTTAAATTTCAGAACCCATTGCGCCAGAACTACTTGCACATTAAGACGCTCGCAGATTTATTAGGCTTGGAGCTGAGCTATTTTCATTCGATGATTGCGTTCATCGGTGAGTGTGAGCTAAAAACCCGCGATGAGTTGCCCGAGCATGTATTGACGAGTGGTATGGTATCTTATGTGAAAAAAAAGCAAGATAAGATACTCACTGAAGATGAGGTTGCATCTATCGTTGAGCAGATTAATAGCAATAGATTTAGCAAATCTTGGCGCACTAACAGAGAGCATAAAGCCTATCTAAAAGACAAGCATAGCAATCCAAGCCAGAATACAAACAAACAGCCTAGCGGTAACGCTACTGATAAACCAGTTGCTGTTGCTGTTGCTGGAGTAGCTAATAAGCCTACACCAGAGCCGATAATAAAAGAAACCGCTAAACGAGCTATTCTAAAAAGTAGGGAAGTGCATCGATGGTCTGGTCAGACTGAAATTGAATCTAGCGATTTACCAATTGATAGTATGGACACTCAGCAGGCAGTCATTCCGCGTACAATTACATCGCACGATATTGCTGATAAGGTTTTTCTTACGCCGTTTGAAGTTATGGAGCCTGAACTAGCAGCGAGTTCTTCTGCGACAATTGAGGTGATAGACCATACAGCTGATTTAATTCAAACGCCAACCTGTCCAAGGTGTAACGGTGAGATGATTAAGAGAGTAGCAAAAAAAGGCCTGAATCAAGGTCAGACCTTTTTTGGTTGTAGAAAATTTCCTAAGTGTCGCGGTGTAGTGAATATTGATTAGTCGTTAGCCATTTTAACCTTAGCCATCCTAACTTTAGTCACCTTAACCATATATCTCTTCTAAACGTAAACAAGCGACCAATCGACCGTCCCATTCTCGCAATTGCGGCTCTATTTCGCTGCATTGCTGCTTGGCATATGGACAACGTTTATGCAGTGCACAGCCACTTGGTGGATTGAGCGGACTTGGTAGCTCACCTTGTAGGGTCAGATCGTTTTTATGACCATTTACCGTTGGTGCAGCAGCCAATAGGGCGATGGTATACGGATGTTTTGGCGCATTATAAATCGCTTCTTTCGGCCCGTGCTCAACAGCTTGACCTAAATACATGACCATCACATCATCAGCGACGTGGCGTACGACCGATAGATTGTGCGAGATAAAAACGTAAGCGGTGCGATACTCATCCTGTAAGTCCATAAATAGATTTAAGACTTGCGCTTGGATTGATACATCGAGTGCGGAAGTCGGTTCATCAGCGACGACGATTTTAGGGTTGAGCATCATCGCGCGGGCGAGGGCAATACGTTGGCGCTGACCACCCGAAAACATATGCGGATAACGACCAGCGTGTTCGGGACGTAGACCGACATGTCTCATCATCTCGTTGATTTTGTCACGTTTTTCTTCTTTAGACAGTTTGGTATGGATATCCAATGGTTCTGTCAATTGATAGCCGATGGTATGACGCGGGTTCAAGCTACCATAAGGATTTTGAAAGACCATTTGAATTTCAGTACGCAACTCTTTTAGTGCTTTTCTGCTATAACCAGTGGTGCCTTCATCGTTGATAAATAGCTCACCATGTGTAGGCGATTCGATGAGTGTCAACTGGCGGGCAAGCGTGGATTTACCGCAGCCTGATTCGCCAACGACGGCCAATGTCTTGCCAGCTTCAAGCTCGAATGAGACGCCATTGAGCGCTTTCACGTAGGCCTTTGCTTTGCCCAGACCTTGTGATACTGGGTAGTGTTTGTGTAGATTGTCTGCTTTTAGGACCACTTTATTACTCATACTTGTGACTCCAAGGTAGCAGCGTGAGAGGGGCGAGAAGTAATATTAGAATCAATACAACGTACCTTGCCATTGGGCGTATCTAAAATAGGCGGTGGTACTTCACAAGCAGGTTCTTTATACGGGCAACGGGGAGACAGCAAGCAACCAGCTGGCCTGTCATATTGACTTGGCACGACTCCTGGTAAACTGTTTAGCCTATCTTGACCGATGGCTAATTCAGGGATGGCTTGTAGCAATGCTTCAGTATAAGGATGTGCAGGCTTTTGAAAAATCTCTGGCACGGTACTGGTTTCAACCACTTGTCCAGCATACATGACCGCGACATCGCGCGAGTTTTGCGCGACAAGGCCCAAATCGTGGGTAATTAATACCATTGCCATTTGTTTTTCGCGTTGTAATCTGCTCAGCAAATCCATGATCTGTGCTTGTACCGTGACATCGAGTGCGGTGGTTGGTTCATCTGCGATAAGCAGTTTTGGCTCGCAAGCAATAGCCATCGCAATCATAACCCGTTGACTCATACCGCCTGATAGCTGATGCGGATAGACCTTAAGTCTGTTTTTGGCATCGGGCATCTCGACCAACTCTAGCAGCTCTAAGATGCGTGTTTGTACGGCTGCGCCTCGTAAACCAAGGTGCTTGCGTAGCACTTCACCTAGCTGCATCTCAACCGTAAAGCTTGGATTTAGGCAAGACATGGCATTTTGAAAAATCATAGAGATGTCTTTACCAATGATGCCGCGTCTCTCTTTGGCTGACATACTGAGCATGTCTTTATTGTCAAAGACCACTCGCTGTGCGCGTACGGTCGCGGAAGGTGGCAACAGACCCATTAGCGCCATCATAGTGACTGACTTACCTGAGCCAGATTCACCCACGACAGCGATGACTTCACCTTGGGTTATCTTTAACGATACATCATCGACTGCGCGAAAGGCACGCACCCCTTGTCCAAAAGTGACAGACAGGTTTTCGATATCTAATAGCAACGGTGAGTCTTTTGTTGATGCACCATTCATAGACGTATGAGTGATAGGCGTATTAATTAATGGTTCAGTCATCTTAGGTCACCTGCTTTAATTTAGGATCCAGCGCATCGCGTAAGCCATCACCAGTCAGGTTAATCGATAATGCAGCCAAGAAAATAGCGACACCCGGCCAGATTGCTAGCCAAACATTACTTTGAATATATTGACGCGCCGTACCTAGCATCGCACCCCATTCGGCATCAGGTGGCTGTACGCCAAAACCTAGGAAACCAATCGCACCTGCTTCTAAAATAGCAGACGAGAAAATCATCGTTGCCTGTACGATAAGCGGTGCCATACAGTTGGGCAAAATGGTGATAAACAATAAACGCAGCACGCCAGCACCCATTACCTGCGAGGCAATAAAATACTCACGTTGTAGCTCTACCATCGCCGTAGCACGAGTTAACCGAATAAAAGGCGGCGTACAGACCAGTGCGATCGTAATAATCGTATTGGTCATAGATGGCCCTAAGATAGCGGCGATAATAATAGCCAATAGCAAGCTCGGATATGACATCAAAATATCATTGACCAGCATGACCGCTTTGCCCCAGACCTTTGGCCAAAATGCTGCACTCAGACCTAAAGAAATACCAACCAACATCGCCAAAGTCGTTGCGCTTAGACCGATAAATAATGAATAACGCGCGCCATACATCACTCGAGACAATGTATCTCGGCCCGCGTCATCAGTGCCTAGCCAAAACATCGCATTGCCGCCATCAAGAAAGGCAGGCGGTAATTGCTCTTGACCGGTGAACAACTCATAAGGATCGTGAGGGGCAATAGCAGGCGCGAGTATGGCAACTAGAACCATGAGTGCCAGTACGATAAAACCAATCACGGCGCCTTTGTTTCGGCAGAACGTCGATAAAAATAGCTGCCAAGATGACGGCGGTGTGGCTGCCATCAGATTGACATCAGAAGGGAGAACAGAAGGCTTCATGAGCATTTCCTATAGTGGCTAGCGCAGTGACATTTTTTAGAATCTTATTCATAAAAAAGTACTAAGCATTGCTAAAACTTCACTTGAGCGCTAATCATCACTATTTATAATGTAAGTATTTATCAATGTTAAATTAAGAAGTATGGCGAATACGTGGATTGATCAGACCATACAAAATATCAATAAATAAACTAACCAAAATCAGAGCGGTGGCGACCAACAGGATACCGTTTTGTACAATAGGGTAGTCACGAGTGAAAAACCCATCGAGTAGCCAATTACCAACGCCTGGCCAACTAAAGATAGTCTCGGTAATAATGGCACCTGCGAGCAATGTTGCCATCTGTAGGCCAACGACGGTAACCACAGTAATCAAGGCGTTACGCATTACGTGGACTAGTATCACTCGGCGTGGAGACAAGCCTTTGGCTCGCGCTGTACGCACGTAATCCTCGTCTAATACCTCTAGCATCGCAGAGCGTGTCATCCGCGCAATCATCGCTAACGGAATAGTCGATAAGGCGATAGAGGGTAAGATAAAGTGTTTGACCACGTTCCAAAACGCGCCAGGCTCTCCCGAGCTTAGTGAGCCAAGTAACCATGAGCCATACAGTGGCTGCACATCTAAAAACTGTGCGACAGATATGACTCCAGCGACAGGCAAGAGACCTAAATAATGAGCGAAGATACCAGTCAGGATAGGGCCCAATAAATAGATGGGCATAGAGTAACCTGCCAACGCGCCTGACATTAGGGTGTAATCAATCCATGTACCACGGCGCAGGGCAGCAAAGATGCCTAAGCTGACACCAATGACACTAGCGATAACAATAGCGCATAACGCCAATTCTAGAGTAGGAACAAAGTGGGCAAAAAAGTCTTGTAATACGGGCGTACGAGTACGAAAGGACTGACCAAAATCACCTGTTAGGATGCCAGTCAAATAATCCCAATACTGGGCAACGAGCGGTTTATCTAATCCTAGCCTTTCTAAGGCACGAGCATGTAGCTCTGGATCGACCATACGCTCACCCATCATAATCTCGACCGCATCTCCAGGTACGAGACGAATCAGAGTAAAAGTCGATAGCGTTAGGCCAAGATAGACGGGTATTAAAATGGCAATACGACGCAGAATATAAAGTAGCATGGGCTGCTCAATAGTTGTGGTTCAATGATTAGAGTATTAGCGATGATGAAGAGATCCGTGACAAAGCGCTTAGTTCATATTGTTCATATCATTCATATAAATTCGGCTGGAGCAGAGTATCTGACCCAGCCGCACTTATATGAATGAATAAAATGAATAAATTGCTTACGTCGTAACGGAATTAATCAGTCAAGGTTATTCAACTTTTACACCATCAAAGCGTATTGAGCCAAGCGGGCTAATTTTATAATCGACCACGTTTGGTGCGGTGAATACGGTCACTACCGAATGCGCCATTGTCGTCCAAGGAAGCTGTTCTTTGAATATCTGCTGAGCTTGCTCATATTCACTGACACGCTCATCTTGATTGTTAATCTGACGGGCATTGGTCACCAAATTATCGAAGTCTTTATTACACCAGCGCGAATAGTTATTACCACCGACCGCGTCACAAGACAATAACGAACCAAGCCAGTTGTCTGGATCACCATTGTCGCCAGTCCAGCCTGCTAGAATGACATCAGGTTCACCTTTAGCAGCGCGCTTGAGGTACTCGCCCCACTCATAAGTCACAAGCTTGGTATCGACGCCA
Organism: Psychrobacter sp. P11G3; assembly: GCF_001435845.1. Classification (NCBI taxonomy): domain Bacteria; kingdom Pseudomonadati; phylum Pseudomonadota; class Gammaproteobacteria; order Moraxellales; family Moraxellaceae; genus Psychrobacter; species Psychrobacter sp. P11G3. Next base: position 2,448,636 of record NZ_CM003596.1, on the reverse strand, counting down.
ATCTTCGCCCAATCTGCTTGTAGCATTTCAGCCATTAGCTTGGCATTTGGGTTGTACGGACGCTGAACTGGCATATACCATAGATTGATAGCTAGGTTGTCTGCGCCAGCTTCTTTGATCAGTGCTTTTGCTTTCTCAACATCGTAAGGCGCATCTTTAAGTGACTCATCATAGCCCCACTGCGTTGGCGGCATTGGGTTGGTTGCTTTGAGGCCTTCGCTCTGATAAACCGCGTTAATAATAGCGTCTTTGTTGATCGCCATATCTAATGCTTGACGCACTTTAAGATCGCTCAGTTGAGGTTTTTCTACGTTATAACCGACATAGCCGACGTTGAAGCCAGGCTGATCGAGAACAGTGGCTTTACCTGACTTTTTGACAGATTCGATTTCGGCAGGTTTTGGATAAGCGGACACATGACATTCGCCAGCTTGCACTTTCTGTGCACGAACTGCCGAGTCTTTAGTGATAACAAACACTAGGTTGTCGATATAGATGTCGTCTTTATTCCAATAGTCTGGGTTTTTGGTATAACGAATTTGCGCGTCTTTTTGATAAGAAGTAAAGACGAAAGGTCCAGTACCGACGGGCTTAGTATTAATATCAGCAGCATTGCCAGAGGCTAGCAATTGATCTGCGTACTCAGCAGAACCAATATAGGCAAAAGGCATCGCTAGGTTCTGTAGAAACGGCGCATTGGTTTCGCTAAGGGTAATCTTTACCGTATAGTCGTCGACCTTTTCGATATTAGAGATGATATCAGGTAGTCCCATGCCGACCGAATATGGGAATTCAGCAGGATAAGCTTTGTTAAACTCAAAGTCTGGGTTGGTAATACGCTCTAGCGTAAAGACAATGTCATCCGCGTTGAAATCACGAGTCGGGGTAAAGTAGTCAGTTGTACCAAATTTGACCCCTTTGCGTAGATTAAAGGTATAAGTCTTGCCGTCTTCGCTAATATCCCAGCTCTCCGCAAGTCCTGGTTGAATCTCAGTTTCCGCTCTTTTGAATTCTACCAAGCCATTATAAATAGGGAAGGCACTCGCATCAAAATCCGTACCTGAAGTATATTGCGCTGGATCGAATCCAGCAGGGCTACCTTCTGAGCAATAGAGCAATGTTTTGGCGGCTTTGGCATCTGAGCTAGCAGCAGAATCATCCGTAGTTTTGTTGTCTCCACTACAGGCGCTGATTCCTAAGACAAACGTCGCCAACATTGTAAGTTTGAAGAGTGATTTTTGCATTATTACATCCTATGTAATGGTAGGTAGGTACTCATGTATCCATATGTTCGTACTCGAGCATGAATACAATGAGAAAGCGTTTAGTGACCTCTAAAGTATCTATCTATGCAGTATTTTATATACACAAAATAAAACATATTAAAGGTTGTTATAACTTTAAATTATATAGATGGAAACTAAAAATATAAATAAGTCGTTCGAATATACTCTCTTAATCTGTGATAATGCAAGCTATAAATAGACTAATTTTGATAAAAAATGCACGGTTTTGCCGTATTTAGCATCAATAAGATATTAAATACTAAATTCTATGGCTTTATGTTTATTCGCTCTAAGTAGCAAAGAGACACACTTTTAAATTGCTAACCAGTTACAATTTTACTAATTGTAAACAATTAGAAATAATAAGGTTATGTCTCTTTAAAGCAATCAGCTATAAGCAGTTTGCCCAATACAGCATTAAACAGGGTTATGATTTGCCTTAATGAGATCGGCTATTTTTTCGGCAATCATAATAGTTGGCGCATTGGTATTGGCGCTAATAAGCGTTGGCATCACTGATGCATCGATGACTCGTAGTCCGCTCACACCTCGTACCTTCAATTCCAAATCAACCACAGAACTGTCATCTGAGCCCATGCGGCAAGTGCCTACTGGGTGATAGATGGTATCTGACTTATTACGGATATAGCCGAGCATGCCGTCTTTTTCGAGGTAAGGGGCAGGGTAGTCTTCAGTAATGTATTTAGCGAGTGCGGACTCTTGCATGATGGCTCGAGTACGCTCGGCACCAGCTACCATATACTCTACGTCTTTTGGATGCGACAGATAGTTTGGATCGATCAAGACAGCATCAGAAGGGTCGGCTGAGTCTAATCTGACAGTACCTCGACTTTCAGGCCGTAAGTAGCAACTGTGACAAGAGACAGCGAAGCCGCGTCTGAGATCACGGCCATGCTCTATCACGCGCGAGATGACAAAGTGCAGCTGGGTATTTGGCCACTCTTTTGGATCGTCACCGACGCTAAAGAACGCACCTGCCTCTGCATAGTTGGTAGACAGCAGCCCTGTACCGTCTTTTCTCCACTGCCGAATGCTTTTGGTCAATGTCGAAATCGATGCCATGCCAATACCGATGACGTCAGTAGTATTGACCTCATAATCAAAGACGACGTCTAAATGATCCTGCAAATTACCACCGACTTCAGGTGCATCTACCACCACATCAATACCATGAGACTGCAAATGCTCTGCAGGGCCGATACCTGAGAGCATCAGAACTTTGGGTGAACCAAACGCGCCACCTGATAGTAGGACTTCATGACGCGCCGTGACAGTATGTTCGACACCGTCTTTTTCGTAGACGACGCCTGTCGCTTGATTGTCTTCGATAATGACGCGGTTAGCCTGCGCATGAGTGATGACAGTTAGGTTGGAGCGGTGTTGTACGGGATGTAGATAGGCGGCCGCAGCAGAGCAGCGTTGGCCTTGTTTTTCGCCATGGAAATGAGTGACTTGATACAATCCTGTACCGTCTTGCTTTTCGCTATTAAAGTCGGTGTTATGATCTAGGCCATTGGCAATCGCAGCTTCTACGAATGCTTTGGAGATGTCTCGTGGACTGAGTAGGTCGCTAACATGCAGCGGCCCGCTATCACCATGTAGATCATCGCTACCACGAACGTTGTTTTCAGCTTTGATAAAGTAGGGAAGTACATCGTCAAATCCCCAGCCAGTACAGCCTTGCTCTACCCAGCGCTCATAATCTAGCTTACTACCACGCGTATAGATCATGGCATTGATAGCTGATGAGCCGCCCAGACATTGTCCACGTGGCTGAAAACCTTTACGGTTATTAAGGTGCTCTTGCGGGGTGGTGTGAAAGCACCAGTTATTCAATTTAAGTGGTTTGCCAGGAACCATCAGAATCAGTCCGGCAGGCACACGTACTGCTAGATCTTTGCCATCACCGCCGTACTCTAATAAACAGACACTGATATTTGGGTTTTCAGTGAGACGGCTGGCGAGCACGCAACCTGCTGATCCACCACCGACGATGACATAGTCAAATGTTGTGTCAAATTCCATTTCATATTCCTTATAGCATCCATGCTAATTAAAATAGGGTACGCTTTACAGTAACTATTATTTTGCTGAAATAATAAAATAAAAATGACTCTGCGGTATCTGTTTGCGCCAATATCATAGGACAAGCTAAGGCTGTTATATTCGGTACATTATTTAAAATTAATGCTACCTAGTTTTGCACCAAACGACCTTATATCGCACAGATTTCTGAGCGTACGATAAAGCGTTTGCCTTCAGGGATTTCTAATGAAAAGCTCGCACCGCGCCCATTGACGACATCAATGGTGAGATCGGTATGCTGCCATAAATTGTACTGTGCCTTGCCCATATAAAATGGGCAGCCAGCAAGTTCACCAACCAGCACATCCTGACCACCTACTTTGAACTCTCCTAATGGATAGCACATGGGCGAGCTACCATCGCAGCAACCACCTGATTGATGAAACATTAGTTCACCGTGCTTGGATTTCAATAGTTCAATGAGCGCTTTACAAGATTCTGTTGCTGCAATTTTCATAATCAACTCCTATGCTATCAGTGTCGAAAAACATACTATTCTAAAAAGCTATTATTCAAAACATGGCTTTTTACGACTTCTTAAAGTGAAAATGCAACCTATCTTGCGACAGATTGCATTTGTTTTCTAAGTACTGTCATGCGTTCACAGGTTAGATTAGAAGAAACCCATTTTTTTAGGGCTGTACGACACCAGCATGTTTTTGGTTTGCTGATAATGATCGAGCATCATCAGATGGTTTTCGCGGCCGATACCTGATTGCTTATAGCCACCGAATGCCGCATGTGATGGATATAGATGATAGCAGTTGGTCCATACGCGGCCTGCTTGGATACCGCGGCCAAAGCGATATGCCTTATGTACGCTACGTGTCCACACGCCAGCGCCTAGACCATATAATGTGTCATTGGCAATTTGCATGGCTTCTTCGTCGTCTTTAAAAGTAGTAACCGCGAGCACAGGTCCAAAGATCTCTTCTTGGAACACGCGCATATCGTTGGTACCTTCAAAGATAGTTGGCTTAACGTAGTAGCCGTCTGCTAGGTCGCCATCGTGTTTGGCTTGCTCGCCACCGACTAGGACTTTTGCGCCTTCTTTTTTACCGATATCAAGATAAGATAGAATTTTCTCTAATTGATCTGAGCTGGCTTGCGCACCAATCATGGTATCCGTGTCTAATGGATTGCCCATTTTGATGGCTTCGACACGAGCGATACAGCGCTTGATAAATTCATCATAGATGCTTTCGTGTACGAGCGCACGTGATGGGCAGGTACAGACTTCACCTTGGTTTAGGGCAAACATGACTAGACCTTCAACCGCTTTGTCCAAGAAATCATCGTCTTCGTCCATGACATCGGCAAAGAAGATATTTGGACTTTTGCCGCCAAGCTCTAGCGTCACTGGAATGATGTTTTCACTGGCGTACTGCATGATGAGGCGACCGGTTGTGGTCTCACCAGTGAAGGCAACTTTGTTGATACGAGGGTTTGAGGCAAGTGGTTTACCAGCTTCGACACCAAAGCCATTGACGATGTTTAACACGCCTTTAGGTAAGATGTCAGCGATACCGATCGCTTCTAACATGTATAGTATAGAGGCAGGCGTTTGCTCAGCAGGCTTCATAACGATACAGTTACCAGCGGCTAGAGCCGGGGCGATTTTCCATACTGCCATTAGAATAGGGAAGTTCCATGGGATAATCTGTCCGACAACGCCTAGCGGCTCATGGAAATGATAAGCAACGGTGTCTTCATCAATTTGACTGATACCGCCTTCTTGGGCGCGGATGGCACTGGCGAAATAACGGAATTGATCGATGGCTAGCGGAATATCTGCCATTAAGGTTTCGCGTACAGGCTTGCCGTTTTCGTAGCATTCAGCAATAGCGATCGCTTCTAGATTGGCTTCCATGCTATCTGCGATTTTTAATAGTAAGTTGGCACGTTCAGCGACGCTGGTTTTGCCCCAAGCGTCTTTGGCAGCATGCGCGGCATCTAGGGCTTTTTCGATATCTGCTTCTTTTGAACGGGCGACTTGGCAAATGGTTTTACCATCGATAGGACTTGGGTTGTCAAAGTACTCGCCATCGACAGGAGGGGTCCACTCACCATTAATAAAGTTATCGTATTTTTCGCGGAATTGGACAGGACTGTTTTCAGTATTGGGATAAGCGTATAACATTAACCACTCCTTGTTGTGTATTATGGTTATTTAAAATATGGTTACTTACGTATGACCATTTAAAAATACATTCTTGGTCTTCCTAACCAAGTTATCATCCTATCGTACTGAGCTTTTTAGCAGAACGATAATGACTTTTTATAATGATATATTTTGTATCGTATAACTTTAAGTTATGTGATATGAGTCGGTTAAAATGGTTCGCAAACGGTATGCAGCTGTTATAATTGGGAACATCTACTTTGGCTTGCTATGGTTACTGAATTAATCATGGTGGCTTTCTTTTTGTACTATTTCTTCTTCATAATATTGGTTGGTTTGGATCTATGCGTCAATCTTCTGCTCTTGATATCCTAAAAACAGGTCAAAACGTCTTTTTGACTGGCTCAGCAGGTTCAGGTAAGACTTATACTCTCAATCAATATATCGATTATTTACGCGCTCGCCGCGTCCCTGTTGCGGTGACAGCCAGTACGGGTATTGCCGCCACGCATATGAACGGCACGACGATTCATAGTTGGTCAGGCATCGGTATCAAAGATGAGCTCACTGATCGAGATTTGTCTACCTTATCACGCAAGCAGTTCTTAGCAGACAGGTTGAAGGATACAGCGGTCTTGGTCATTGACGAGATATCAATGCTACATGCCAAGCAGCTTAACTTGGTCAGCCAAGTGCTCAAGCATATTCGCAAAAATGACAAAGCATTTGGTGGTATTCAGGTCGTAGTCGCAGGAGACTTCTTTCAGTTACCGCCGATTGGCAGTAAAGGTGAGACGAATCGTGAAAAATTCGCCTTTATGTCTGAAGCGTGGCTCGATGCCAAATTTCATATTTGCTACTTGTCTGAGCAGCATCGTCAAGTCAGCGATGCAGCCAATGGCGGTCTCGATTTAGACGATATTCTTAACCAAATTCGTCGTCAGGAAGTGACTTTTGAAGCGATTGCCGCTTTAGAAGCAACTTATGACCAAAGCGTCGATATCAAACGTACGCGTCTGTATACCCACAATCTCAACGTCAATAAAATCAATGACAAAGAGCTGGCGTCTTTAGATGGCGAGATGATGCGTTTTGAGGCGACGGCGACAGGCGATAGTAAGCTGGTTGAGACGCTAAAAAAGACCGTGCGTACCCAAGACGAACTGATTCTTAAAGTCGGCGCCAAGGTAATGTTTATCAAAAACAATGCTGAGCTTGGTGTCTCTAACGGGACGATGGGCGAGTTGATTGGGTTTGCTGCTGTCAAAATAGAGGATAAAGACAGTAATGACGCGTTAATCGAAGACGATAGCAGCGATGACGTTGATGAGGATGCTACTGGCGAAAAAACGACCAAAGGTAAGAAGTCTGCTGCTAAAAAAGATAAAGAAAAACCAAAGTCGAAGAAACCAACGACCCAAAAAATGCCTGTCGTGCGGCTTAACTCAGGACGAGAAGTTATCGCTGAGCCTGAAGAGTGGATTATCGAAGATGAAACGGGTGACGTGCTGGCAAGTTACTTACAAGTGCCGCTCTGCCTAGCATGGGCGATTACCATTCATAAGTCGCAAGGCATGACCCTCGATGCGGCTGAAATCGATTTGTCGCGTACTTTTGAGTTGGGACAAGGTTATGTGGCATTATCACGCCTCAAGTCGCTATCTGGCCTACAGCTGCTAGGTATGAACGATATGAGCTTGCAACTCGATCCATTGGCTCGTGGTGCAGACAAGCGGTTTCTAGTACTGTCTGAAGAAGCGGATGCTAATTATGCGATGCTCGATGAAGAAAGCATGCAGCAGGCACATGAAAAATTCGTCCTGAAGTCAGGTGGGACATTGAGCAAGTCGGTAATCGATGCTTACGCCACCCTACAAAAGAAGCGACGCGAACAACAGCAAGCAAAAATCGATAAAAAACAGAAACTTGGCAATCAGGTCTCTGATAAATCAGACAGTACCCTACTTGCGACCAGAGTGTTGTTAGAAGAGAGTTTGACCATTGCGGAGATATCACAAGCGCGTCAGTTGTCACAGTCGACTATCATGCGTCATATTGCTGACCTAAAATCACAAGATCCAAGTCTTGCCTGCGATCATCTGCGTCCAGATGATGAGGTAATGACAGCCGTTGGCAATGCCTATGTCGTTATTAAAGTCGCTAATAATCCAAATGACTTCAATGATGACGGTAGCATCAAGCTGCGTCCGATATATGATCATCTTAAGCAAAGCATTGACTACAATACCATTCGCCTCGCATTGATTTTTATCACCCCATAGTTTTGCTGCGTATAATTTTATTGCCTACAACTTTATTACCGTTAGTTTTATAGGCTTTATCTTTGCTATTTCTTAGTATTTAGCAATCATTAGCGCACTCAACGTGATAACGCTCAGTTTTTACCCCCATTTATAGCGATACCCTTTATGTCCGATGTTATGCCTGATTTTTCGAGCGCTACTTATCAATTGACCTCTGACCCGATAGCGGCGACGTTCCGTACTACTGGTGAGCACACACAGCCACTGAGAGTCGCTATCAATGGCTTTGGGCGTATAGGGCGCAATGTACTTCGCGCTTTGCTAGAGCGCTTTGAAGTGTTAGGCCGTGCGATTCATGTGGTGGCAATTAATGACTTAGCACCAGCCGATATCTTATTGCATTTACTCAAGTTTGATAGCACCCATGGTCGCCTCAGTCGATTAGGGGTAAATGCCGAGATTGTAGAGAGTGAATCAGGTGATAGGAGCAAGACCGAACTCTGTCTGACCAAAAACAATCTGACTTATTGCATCAATATGCTATCAGAGCCTGACCCCAAAAATTTACCTTGGCAGGCGCTGGGTGTCGATGTAGTACTAGAATGTACTGGGCATTTTCGCTCGTATGAGCAGGCGACGCTACATATCGATGCTGGCGCGCAACAAGTAATCATCGGTGCCGCGCCATTTGACGATGTGGATGCCTGTATCGTCATGGGCGTGAATACCGATGCGCTCACGCTTGAGCTACCGATTATTTCTAGTGTTTCTTGTACCACGCAGGCATTGGTACCGTTGATTGATACGCTAGATAAGGCGTTCGGTGTGCAGTCCGCCATGATGACAGAGATTCATGCAGTCACTGCCGATCAAACAGTGCTTGATCAAGCACATCGAGATCCAAGACGGGCGCGCGCTTCTGGCTATAATATTATCCCAACGACATCCAGTAGTATCGCTGCCACAGAGCGGGTGCTACCAGCCATGGTCGGCAAGATAAATGGGCATTCGATACGAGTGCCCACTATCGACGTGGCTGCGATTGATGTCACCTTTGTGTTTGATACGCCAGATGTCGATGTCGAGACAGTACGAGAAGTACTTAAATCTGCCAGTCAGGCGCATTTGCATGACATCATGACTTATACCGATGAGCCACTGGTATCTAGTGATTTTATCCATCAGACTGAGTCGCTAATCATTGATGGTCAGCAGCTTATGCAAGTGGGTGGTCAATATAAGGTTTTTGCATGGTATGATAATGAATGGGGTTATGCCAATAGGTTGCTCGATATGTGCTTACATCTGGCCTCAAGCAAACGATAATGCACCAATTTACAAGTATTCGAAAATTAATTGAATTTTTTTAGTTTAGGGGCTTGCATTATAAAATGATATCTATATAATGATGCACCAATGGAGACGTGGCAGAGCGGTTGAATGCACCGGTCTTGAAAACCGACAAGGGTTAATAGCCCTTCGAGAGTTCGAATCTCTCCGTCTCCGCCAAATTCGAAAAAGCCCCAATCAGCAATGATTAGGGCTTTTTTTTATGGTATTGATAAAAGTATTAATTAGTACCTTCTACTTCTATAAAATCCTCAATAGTAGGTTATACAGCTACTTCACTAACGAATTTTCAAATTCGATTGTCTGATCATCTATTAAGGTAAGCGTACCTTTATTAATCTCGATAGTGATGCCACTAGCATTTTTGATAGCGCGCATGACATTGATATCCTCAATGCTGCTTTCAATAATGATTTTGCCAGACTGTTCTGGTGCGATAGGTGGATCAAACGTTGTCAATGGCACATTAAAGTTTTTGCCCTTTGTCAGGTTGGCATCCTTCATAGTCAGCGTCCCTTTAAAACTCTTTATCGTGCCTTTGCCATGATTGGATAGCATAAACTGCATTTTGACTTGATTTAAGCTATCGCTATCACTTGTTTTCACAGGGAGCAGGGCGACAGGATACATCTGTGCGGTAGCATTAGTCGCCTGACCTTTGACGATAGGACTTTTCTTGCCCGTTGGGTTGTTTGGATGCAGACGCTCGTATTCACGCTGTTGTATTAGCGCTTGCTTGATAGTGGTGCGCGGCATGGCTCCTGATTCATAGGCATCGCTCAATTTCATGCGCAGCATATATCGGCTGAGTACTTGTTGATCGGCCTCAGACAATTGCTCAAAAGTTTGCCCTAGCTTTTTTTGCCATTGGTCTGAATCTGTCGGTATGGTTGTTTTACTTGGATCAGTCTGCGGCGATGAGCAGCCAGTCGCAATCACTAGCATTGCTACCGTCATGGTTGAAAACAAAGTTTTGTTGAAACGCTGATGTAAGCCCGTCATCGTACCCCTCCTTGCAGATCTTTATTATGTTAAAACCCTATAAATAGTCGCGACTATATTCTTAATATACCTTGTTTAAACATCTGTTGTGTTTAGTTATGGCTAACTAAAATCGCAAATATCGCAGAGTACTTAAAAAAATACGTACTATGAATAAGATGCAAGAAGGGCATAACAAGAAGAGAGTTAGAGAAGAATCAGTAATGTTTTAACTTTTATAACAGTCACAAAAAAGACCAAGCTCGCGTTAGCAAACTTGGCCTTTTTTATTTTAATACTATTTAGCAGCGTTACTATTAGTTAGCAACGATACTATTAATTGTTTAATCGTTGTCTTGTAACTCAGATAGCGGGTGAGTGATGTTGTTATTATGCGTCACTACAATCGCTTCATCAATAATATGCTGGCTAACGCCGCGTTTACGTAGCGTTTCGATGAATACTTCATCATGGGCAAGCGTATAATCCTGATGGTCACGATCCAAGCCCTGACGAATATAAAGACGAATAAGCCCTTGAATGCGCTTAAAGCCCAAGTCTGATGACGTCGTTTCTAATAGGCCAATCATTTCTTCAGACAAACGAATACTAATCGGGCGCATGATCTTTTGCGGATGATCAGAAAACTTATTTTTTATACGTACAGGTATCATAATAAACCATTACTTTTAGTGAGTAAGAGCGAAGCACTCAAACAAAAACGAACCCAATCAAAACTAATCTTACCATACAACAAAAATGTCTAAAAGAACACCACAGCCGTGCTAATATTATTAGAAGTAAATATAAAAGACGCAGCAATAAAAAAACCTCCATCAAATTATGATGAAGGTTTTTAGTATATGGCTCTCCAACCTGGGCTCGAACCAGGGACACACGGATTAACAGTCCGTTGCTCTACCAACTGAGCTATTGGAGAATAGCTGGTCATAACAGCAAGTTATTGACGCTTTATATTAAAGCAGTTAATTAGCTTGTTTGCGTTATGTGGGGCACATTTTAGCCAAGTCATTACAGGCTGTCAACCTTATTATGCGTTTAATTATAAATATTATCGCAATTATTGAAAATTAACGCCAATCCCTTATCAGATAGGCTATTTCAAGGCAGCACTTAGTAGGAAATGACGATAAATGTGCTTCAGAAATAAAAAATATTTTCAGAAACTTTTATATGGCACATAGGATAAACGATAAAAATATAGAACCAGACATCAATTCGGCAAAGTAAAACTGGATCTAATGCTCTATATTTTCGAATATTAAGGTGGTGCAACACCGTTTGACACAATAAAGTTGCAAGACAGCCCTTCACATTGGTAGTAGAGTTCTATAAAATACCGACCATGTGGTTTCTTTGCTATGTTTTTTCATAGCATGCGTTGAACAAAAGCGGGTGTTCTAAAGATGAGTCCTACTACGATTGCTTACGGTTATCTGACTATTGCTATTATATGCGAAGTGGTGGGTACGACTTTTTTGGTAAAGTCAGAACAGTTCACCCGTTTGGTGCCAACTTTGATGATGGGTGCGCTCTATGCGGTTTCATTTTATCTACTGGCTCAGACGCTCAAGACCATACCGCTAGGCATTGCGTACGCACTGTGGGGCGGGCTTGGGATTGTGCTGACATCACTCGCTGGTGTGGTGCTATTCAAGCAAAATCTTGATACAGCAGCAGTGGTCGGTATCGCGATGATCGTCGGCGGTGTTGTTGTGATGAACTTATTGTCTAATTCTGTGGTGCATTGATATGGAAAATGCTTATAAGCGTAAAAAACAGCCAGAAGTCATTCGTCGTGCGTTGTTGGATCAGGCAGCACGTATCACATTGGAGCAAGGCTTATCTAAAGTGACGTTTCAGGCAGTCGCTGATGCAGTTGGGGTGACAAAGGGTGGCGTGATGCATCATTTTTCTACCAAAAATGCACTCGTGCTAGAAGTATTCAATGATGCAATGGCTAAGTTTGAGGCAGAAGTAAATTCAGCAATGGCTGACGACCCTGTTAAGTACGGTTCATTTACCCGCGCTTATATAGATGCCACTATCAGCCTTGGCGAGCAAGGGCAGGAAGAATACGATAATCAAGCAACCCTATATGTGCTGATGCTAGGTGATAGTGAGCTGCGTGAATTGTGGGCTAAATGGGCGAATGAGCAACTCAAAAAACATGCAGCAACGGATAATACCGAGACATTATGTATGGTTCGCCTCGTCGCTGATGGTATTTGGCTCTCAGACTTTTCAGGTATCGACATCGCAGACAAACAATCATTACGTGATCGTTTAATTAAGATGACACAACAAGACTTTGATTTATAAAACGATTCTGATTTATAAAATAATTTTTACTTTACTACTTAAAGACTAAATTTCTTAAAGACTAAATTTCGAAACTTAACTAACGACGACATTATTCGGCCTGAGTACTTTTATATAGCTACTTTTGCCAATCGTCCTAAGGAGAATTTATGACTGATATTAATAATTTGACAGATATTATCGATTTAGACCAAGTACAAACAGCCTATATCAATGGTCGCTATTTAGCGGTTGATGAATCGCTGACGACTTTTGAAGATATTAATCCAGCCACTGGTGAAGTATTGGCAACGGTTCAGCAAACCAGCAATGAGCAGATTGATGAGGCCGTGAAAGCCGCACATAAAGGTCAAAAAGTTTGGGCGGCGATGACCGCGGTCGAGCGTGGCCGTATTTTATCAAAGGCTGTTGAGATATTGCGCGATCGCAATGATGTGTTGGCACTACTAGAGACCAAAGACACAGGTAAAGCCTACTCTGAGACGAAGTACGTCGATATCGTCACTGGTGCTGACGTCGTTGAATACTATGCAGGGCTGGCGCCGATGATTGAAGGTCGTCAGATTCCATTGCGTGATACTAGCTTTGTCTATACTCGCCGTGAGCCACTTGGCGTGGTCGCAGGTATTGGCGCATGGAACTATCCGATTCAAATCGCGATGTGGAAAGCAGCACCTGCACTGGCTGCTGGTAATGCGATGATTTTTAAGCCATCAGAAGTGACACCGTTGACGGCATTGAAACTGGCAGAAATATTGACAGAAGCTGGATTGCCAGACGGTGTATTTAACGTGGTGCAAGGTAACTATGAAGTAGGTCAAGCGCTAACTGAACACCCAGATATCGCAAAAGTATCGTTCACAGGTGGCGTACCGACTGGCAAGAAAGTCATGTCGAGCGCGGCAAGCTCATCTCTAAAAGATGTAACTTTAGAGCTTGGTGGCAAATCACCATTGATCATATTTGATGATGCAGATATCGATACCGCTGCTGACATCGCTATGATGGCCAACTTCTACAGTACTGGTCAGGTATGTACCAATGGTACGCGCGTATTCGTCCCTAAAGCGTTACAAGCGAAGTTTGAGCAAGCCATCCTAACCCGTGTTGAGCGTATTAAACTAGGCGACCCTATGGATGAGAACATCAATATGGGTCCACTGGTGAGCTTCCCGCACATGGAGCGCGTGCTTGGTTATATTGAACAAGGTAAAAAAGGCGGCGCACGTCTGCTAACAGGTGGCGAGCGCGTTACAACGAACGAGCTTGCAAACGGCGCATTTGTCGCACCGACAGTATTCACTGATTGCACAGATGATATGACTATCGTACGCGAAGAAATCTTTGGCCCAGTGATGTCGATATTGACGTACGAGACCGAAGAAGAAGTCATTCGCCGTGCCAATGATACCGATTATGGCTTGGCAGCTGGGGTTGTGACTACAGATCTAAAACGCGCGCATCGAGTCATCGCTCAGATCGAAGCTGGCATCTGCTGGTTGAATACATGGGGCGAGTCAGCAGCACAAATGCCAGTAGGCGGCTACAAGCATTCTGGTATCGGCCGCGAAAACGGTATCGAAGCGCTCGAACACTATATTCAGACCAAATCTATCCAAGTAGAGTTGGGTGCGTTTGAATCTGTCTTTTAATCAATCTTATTGAGAAAAACGAAGCCAGTAAGGTTGCTTATGAGCTTTAATTTAGACTCTTTATGGCACCTTACTGATCCTAAACGATTTATGTTTTTTCAATATTATGGAGTATGTTATGACATCAACCACACCTGAGTATGATTATATTATTGTCGGAGCAGGCTCAGCAGGAAATGTGCTGGCCACGCGTCTGACCGAAGATGCCAGTATTAAGGTACTGCTGTTAGAAGCAGGTCGTCCAGACTATCGTTTTGACTTCCGTACCCAAATGCCAGCTGCACTTGCCATGCCGCTACAAGGGACGACTTATAATTGGGGTTATAAGACAGATCCTGAGCCATACATGAATAACCGTGTCATGGACTGTGGCCGCGGCAAAGGGCTAGGTGGCTCATCACTGATTAACGGTATGTGCTATATCCGTGGTAATGCGCTAGATTTTGATGATTGGTCTAAAATAAAAGGCCTGTCAGACTGGACGTATTCGGATTGCCTGCCTTATTTTAAAAAGCTAGAAAACTGTGACGCTGGCGAGAACGACTATCACGGCGCGGGCGGTCCTGTTGAAATGACTACCTCAAAGCCAGGGGTCAATCCACTGTTCCAAGCTATGATTGAAGCGGGCGTACAAGCGGGTTATCCACGTACCGAAGATCTAAACGGCTATCAGCAAGAAGGTTTTGGTCCGATGGATCGATTCGTGACGCCTAATGGTCGCCGTGCATCAACGGCTCGCGGCTATCTTGACCGTGCCAAACCACGTAGCAATATTACGATTTTGACCGGTGCATTGACTGACGTAATTTTATTTGACGGCAAGCGCGCTGTCGGTGTCAAAGTCGAGCACGAAGGCCAGACCAAAAACTTCCATGCCGCTCGTGAAGTGATTGTCTCATCTGGTGCGATTGCCTCACCGCAACTACTGCAGCGTTCAGGTATCGGCCCTGGTCAGTGGTTAAAAGACGCTGGCGTGACCGAAATATTGGATCTGCCAGGTGTTGGTAATAATTTACAGGACCATCTAGAGCTGTATATGCAGTATGAATGCAAACTGCCAGTGTCAATCGCGCCTGCCAACAAATGGTGGAATAAGCCTGCAATTGGTGCAGAATGGTTATTCAATGGCACAGGTCTTGGTGCGTCTAACCAATTCGAAGGTGGCGGTTTCATTCGTACCGATGAGAAGTTTACCCATCCAAATATTCAGTATCATTTCTTGCCACTAGCTGTACGCTACGATGGCCGCAGTGCGGTTAAATCGCATAGCTTCCAAGCACACGTTGGCTCACTGCGCTCACCAAGCCGTGGCCGCGTCAAGCTAAAATCACGTGACCCGAAAGCGCATCCAAGTATCTTGTTCAACTATATGTCGCATGATCAAGACTGGCAAGAGTTCCGTGCTGCAATGCGTATTACACGTGAGATCATGCATCAGCCAGCGCTTGATCCTTATCGTGGTCGCGCGATTGCACCGACCGATGATTTGGTCACCGACGCCCAGCTAGATGAATACGTACGTAATCATAGTGAGACGGCTTATCATCCATCTTGTACCTGTGCGATGGGTGAGGATAACAATTCGGTAGTAAACGGCGAAGGTCTGGTACATGGGATTGATGGCTTGCGAGTCGTCGATGCGTCTATCATGCCAAACATTATTAGTGGTAATCTCAATGCCACGACTATTATGTTGGCAGAAAAAATCGTCGACAAGATGAGAGGCGTACAGCTGCCACGTTCAACGGCAGATTATTATGTGGCTAATGGTGCACCGCTACGCTCAGAGCCAATGCGCGATTATCTCTCGTCGGTGTAGGTTGTGATATAAGCTTGCATACAGGATACTGAATAAATAACGATGTGAGAAAATTTTAACCAAAAGGCCTTTCCAAGTAGAGGCCTTTTCTATCAGCGCTAACGTATTAGAATAATGAATACCGTTCAGGTTGAATTTGTTTATAATTTTATTATCTTTTTATTTATTGGTACTGCTTTGTCCGTCATGCGGTTGGTTCCACGTTATACGGTTATAGATCATCAGTCTACTATTAGATGATGCCGGACAAAGCAATATCGGACCCTATTTAATTTACCTATTGAGGTCTTTTATGTACAGTTCGCCATCACAAGATGTGATGAAACCTCTGACCCTAAACAAAACCGTGTTTATGGGCTCAGCTATTATTTCTATTTTATTGATAATCTGGACCATCGCTTTTCCAGATTATAGTGAGGCCTTGTTGAGCGCGAGCATGACTTGGGTATCAGACAAGTTTGGCTGGTATTATATGTTGGTGGTTGCCGCTTATAGTATCTTTGCGTTGTTTGTTGGTTTTTCTAAGTACGGTGATATAAAGCTTGGTCAAGACCACGAAAAAGCACAATTCCCGTTTTTAGCGTGGGCGGCCATGCTGTTCTCAGCGGGTATCGGTATTGACCTGTTGTTCTTTGGTGCCTCTGAGCCTTTAATGCATTATTTGACCCCGCATACAGGCCTAGAGCCTGCTAGTGCTGAGGCCATGCGCGAAGCACTTGCTCAGACTTTCTTGCACTGGGGTCTACATGGTTGGGGTATTTATGCGCTGATTGGTATGGCGCTGGCTTATTTTGCTTATCGCAAAAACATGCCACTCGCGTTACGCTCGCCGTTGACTCCGATATTTGGTGAACGTTTAATCAAGGGTTGGTTAGGCGATGGTATTGATACCTTCGGCGTTGTCTGTACGTTGATGGGTATTGCGACCAGTTTGGGTATTGGGGTATTGCAGGCAAATGCTGGCTTGACTCATGTGTTCGGTATCGAATCTAGCAAAACGGTTCAGGCGCTCATCATCGTAGGCGTTGTCGCGGCGGCGGCTGTCTCTGCGATGACAGGTGTCGAAAAAGGCGTTCGTCGTCTGTCTGAATTCAACATGCTGTCGTCAATACTGTTGTTGCTTGCGATACTCGTGATGGGCAATACGGTGTATCTATTAAATACCTTTACTCAAAATATCGGTCAATATTTCCAAACCATCATTTATAAAACCTTTGACGTTTATGCTTATGACGGTGCTGCTGGTGCCGAGTGGAAATCTTGGTGGACGATATTTTTCTGGGCATGGTGGGTTGCTTGGGCACCATTTGTAGGTCTATTTATTGCACGTATTAGCCGTGGCCGTACGTTACGCGAGTTTGTATTTGGCGTGATGTTTATTCCGCTTGGGTTTATTTTTGCATGGTTCTCTATCTTTGGTAATTCAGCGATAGATTTGGTTGCCAATGGCGCAACAGAGCTGGGTGAAATCGCGGTCAATGATGCGGCAATGGGCATGTTTGCGCTGTTTGAATACTTCCCTTACAGTGAAGTATTGTCATTTGCTGGTGTGGTTATTGGTCTTATTTTCTTTGTGACTTCTGCTGACTCAGGCGCGTTAGTATTAGCGAACTTGAGCTCAAGAGGTATGACCAATGATACCGATGCTCCTGTTTGGTTACGTCTGTTTTGGGCAGCAGCCACTGGTCTTATTACGTTAGGACTGCTATTTGCAGGTGGTTTTGCCTCATTGCAATCTGTCTCTGTCATTGCAGGCTTGCCATTCTCTATTATTCTTGTGCTTTACATGATGTCTATGTGGAAGTCGCTCAAAGAAGAAGGCAACAAGCGTAAAGCCAGTACAATCGGCACAGCAAATGTGTTGGACAGCGGGAAGAGCTGGAAAGCGCGCTTGCAACGTATTGTGAGCTTCCCAGGACATGCACAGGTTGAAAAATTCTTGCATACGGTTGTGATGCCAGCAATGTCTGAGGTCGAAAAAGAGTTTAAAGCAGGTGGCCTCAAAACCTCGTTAGATACCAAAAACCTTGCCAGTATCGGTGAAGGTATCGATGCAGGCATGGATCAAGACAGTGGTCAGGTAGATGGTCTAAAACTGCGTGTCGGTCACGGCGATGAAGATGACTTTATTTATGAAGTCAATCTGATTAAAGCTCATCGTCCTAACTTTACATTGAGCACATCTACCAAGCACGCAGAGTACTATTACCGTGCGGAAGTATTCTTAAGTGAAGGCTCGCAAGAGTATGACTTGGTTGGCTACTCAAAAGAGCAGGTATTGGTTGATATCTTAAATCAGTACGAGCGCCATTTGCAGTATCTGCATTTAGAGCGTTAATTAGGCACACTTTTTAAGTAACATTATCAGTAAAAATGTCCCCATAAGTTGCGCGCAGCTTATGGGGTTTCTTTTATGGATAACTATTTGCAAATAACTATCTTTTGAATTGAAGGCATATCTCAAACAAGTGCAAAACAAGTACCGCAAATATAAGGTAAAATTCCCTAAGATTAAATTGATCGACTGATACGCATCTACGTATTAGCAAAGGATACATTTGTGACCAAATTAAAGTACATAGCGCATTACTCAGAGCAGATTCAAACTCAAGCTGCTCAGCTTATAACTGATGGTAGGTTGGGCGAGTATCTGGAAAAAAAGTACCCGACTCAGCATCAAATCCAAAGCGACAAAGCGCTCTATCAATATATAAATGAGATAAAAACCCAATACATGCGTAAGATTGGTCAGCTATCAAATGTCAGCTATAGCAGTAAGCTCAAGGTTTTAAAACATGCACTGGGTATCCATACGACGCAATCGCGCGTACAGGGCAGTAAGCTCAAATCGCACAATAGCATCACGGTAGCTAGCCTATTTAAGGATGCGCCGCCAGAGTTTTTGCGCATGATAGTGGTGCATGAGCTTGCCCATTTCAAAGAACATGATCATAACAAAGCTTTTTATCAATTATGCTGCCATATGGAGCCTGAGTATCATCAATTTGAGCTGGATACGCGACTTTGGTTACACTGGCGAGAGTTGTAGCCCTAATATAGTCAAGTCTATATAAATCCGCTACATCGTCATCCTCGATAAGCATGCTAATGTATAATTTGCACTCGGTTTCCTTGTGCTGCTTTTAAATTGAATTGACTATAGTATGAATAGTAACCTTATCAACGTTCATAGTAATCTCAATAACAGCCACATAAATATCGTGTCTTCTTTTAAGCCAATCATCTGAGCTGCCAGAATTACGTTATAATCCTAACCACACACGATATAGTCCATAAAAGGTTGTAAACAATGATCAATACCAAAATATATAAAGCCATTTACACCTTAGCTGAAGAGTTATTAGAAGCGGATCGCAGAGGCAATCAAGAAAAATTTGATTCGTTATATGCTGAACTAAACGCCATTTGTACTGACAATGAAGGCACTGACAAAGACCACCCAGAACAATGGGAAACGCTTGCTGACTTCACAGAAGATTTGGACGCAGCATTGGTTATTTATGACAAAGCACTGGCAAAAGCTACTGCCATTAACTCAAAAGACCATATGTCATCGATTGCTTTTTCTATGGCGGTGCTACAGCTTGAGACAGGTGAAAAAGAAGCTGCTATCCAAAGCCTACAAAACGCCAAAGTTACAGCCAATAAAATCGAAGACAAAGAGTTTAAGGTTGAGATTGATGAGATGCTTACGAAGCTATTGGCAGAGTAGTTTTGATTATAGTCAATCCTCTACAAATTGGGGACGGTGTCAGTCTCGCCTAGCTTACTACTTGTAGTACTTTCACTCGGCTTCCTTGTATCCAAGTTATATTGAACCGACTATAAATAGAGCAATCCGATATGCAAGACATACCTGTGGTAATCGTTGGTGGTGGGTTGAGCGGATTATATACAGCCTTTTTATTAGAGCAAAAGGGCATAGCGTATAGACTGCTAGAGGCGCGTGATACCTTGGGTGGTCGCATTGCAGTTGCTAAATATCCAGATGCGCATGCTACTAATAACAGTACTGATATCGACCAAGCAGAATCAAGCGCGACATTTGATTTAGGGCCGTCATGGTTTTGGCCGGATTATCAAACGCAGTTAAGTAGTCTGGTTGAGTCGTTAGATTTATCATGTTTTACGCAGTTCGAAGAAGGCGATATGATGGTTGAGCGGGCTGCCAATCAGCCACCCGTGCGTATGCAAGGTTACAAAAGCGCACCACCTTCTATGCGTCTAGTTGGTGGTATGGCCGCTTTGACTGATGCGCTATATGCTCGCCTAGATGCTAGTTGTATCATGACCAGTCAAACCGTAAGGCAATTAAACAGAACGCCTCAACATATCGAAGTACAGAGCGAAGACAGCTCTGGGCATGTGACCGGACATGTGATGACGTTCCGTGCGCAGCATGTGCTACTTGCGTTACCGCCTCGATTGGTAGAAGGCCGGATAGCATTTCAGCCAGCGCTACCGCAAGACTTAAGTGAACAGTGGCGCAAGACAGCCACTTGGATGGCGCCCCATGCCAAATACGTCGCTGTTTATGAATCACCATTTTGGCGAGATGCTGGTCTCTCGGGTGCCGCGCGCAGTGCGATAGGACCGCTTACTGAGATACATGATGCCTCTACGCTAGAGAGCGATAGGGCATTGTTTGGTTTCTTTGGTGTTCCTGCTCAAGTACGACAGAGCCTCTCTGATACAGTGCTAAAAGAACATTGCCGTGCCCAATTAGTGCGACTATTTGGTACACAGGCAAGTACTCCAAAAGCTGAATATCTTAAAGACTGGTCAAAAGACCCATTAACAGCGACGCCCGCTGATGCTAGCGGCAACGGTCAGCATGCAGTAGCTCCGCCATCCAAGCCAAAAACAGGCGTGTGGCAGGACTGTCTAACAGGTTGTGGTAGTGAGTGGTCGGCGCAGTTCCCTGGCTATGTCGCTGGAGCAATTGATGCAGCAACCGTCGCTGTAGGAAGCCTACCTGCTACCATTTTGCGCCAGTAGATATTAAGGTGCTGTTGTAAGCTATACAAAAGCCATCAAACATGATTAAGAAAGTTCGTCATCCAATAGGATAGTCGATGAATGACTCGCTCAAACAAACCAGTATTCAAAAGACCACTTGGCTGGTGCCTTTCGTTTGTCTGCTGGCAGGTGGCGCACTCACTGGTATCTCGACCAATGTGGCAAAGTACGCTATCGATGTCGGTCTGACCCCATTAGGGTTTTTGTTTTGGTCAATTACTGGCGCTGCTGTTATTTTATTCATGATAGCGCTCATCAGAAAAGAACTTACTCCTCTTAATGCTCGCAGCTTAGAGTATTACTTTGTCGCGGCGCTTGTCAGTGTCGCAGCCGCCAACTTACTGTTATTCTCTGCCATTCCTCATGTGGGCGCAGGTTTCGTCGCCTTAATCCTCTCATTGCCGCCACTGCTAACTTATCTTGGTGCGCTGATACTACGCATAGAGCAATTTTATATTGTCCGTGCGCTTGGGGTCATCGCAGCACTCATCGGGGCAGGAGCATTAGCCATACATAAATTCTCTGCGCCAGATTCTAGTGTGTTTTGGATTTTAATCGCGCTTTGTGGGCCAGTGCTACTTGCTATTGGTAACATATATCGGACATTACGCTGGCCTGATAATGCGTCTTCTGGCGCACTCGCTCCAGGTATGTTGATTGCGGCAGCGCTGCTGCTAGGCTTGTTTGGTATGATGTCAGACTTTTCTATCGCTGTATCTTTAGAGAGTTGGCTACCGCTAAGCATGATAGCTATACAAGCATGCGTATTCGCTGGACAGTTTTTACTATTATTCCTACTACAAAAGACAGGCGGGCCTGTGTTGCTAAGTTTGTTAGGCGCAGTAGGAGCCATTGTCGGCGTGCCCGTCGCTATTTTTTTGCAAGGGGAGAGTCCACCAGAAGGTTTATTTTTAGGTGCGACTTTAATTGCGATTGGCGTGGTATTAGTCACATGGGGCGGTGTAAAAATAGCAAGAGTAAAAGAAGAAGTTTCATAAATGTGTATAAGCGATAGTACTAAACTATAGAGTTATTAAAACCGTTACTTCCTAGTGGGCACTTCTTATCTCGCTCGGATTATCAGTATCTAACTTATCAATAGCTGCGATGACTCAATAATTGGTTACGATTAACTCAAATCACTTTTTGTGGATACGACAAAAAAGGAGTATAAGTATCGTGGTTATTGTTGTCATGGACTCAGGCTATGAATGCAGCCACGCGTTATCGATTATTAAACAATTTTACGATTCTCATTAGTGTTATCGGGGTAGCGATTGCATTGTTAGATAGTGGTTTTACACTACCAACATGGCTCCAGCAAGTATTCCATATTTTCTATTTGGTCATTATCTTTCTTAGTTTTATGGTGACCGCTGGGCGTTACATCTATACCAAAAAGCCATTAACCTTCAATAAAGTCGCCGTCTTTGACGCACTGACCAGCATTGCCATTATCATTTTATTGACCGCGCATTTTACGGACTTAGTACGTTCGGGCCTATCTGCTGCCGTTGATGGCTTTGTCGCGATAAAGATAGCGGTGTTTGTCACCTTCGTCCGCGAACTCTCCGATCATAATTTCAATCTCAATCGTACCTTTCTACATCCTGCGCAGTTTTTTATTCTGAGCTTTTTAGTCGTAGTGCTGGTTGGTGCATTGCTATTGATGATGCCCAATGC
Organism: Psychrobacter sp. P11G3; assembly: GCF_001435845.1. Taxonomy (NCBI): domain Bacteria; kingdom Pseudomonadati; phylum Pseudomonadota; class Gammaproteobacteria; order Moraxellales; family Moraxellaceae; genus Psychrobacter; species Psychrobacter sp. P11G3. The sequence goes on along the minus strand of NZ_CM003596.1, from coordinate 2,425,990 downwards.
GACGACGCAGCCGCTGTCTTTTGTGGATGCGCTTTTTACCGCGACCAGTGCGGTTTGTGTGACAGGGCTTATCGTCGTGGATACTGCGACCTATTTTACGACTTTTGGCCAAGTTATTATTATGGGTCTGATACAAATTGGCGGCTTAGGTATTTTGACCTTTGTGACCTATTTTAGTTATTTCTTTAAGGGCGGTGTCAGCTATGAGACGCAAGCCAGCATCAGCGAGATGTCTTACATGCGCGGTATGGGTGATGTGGTGTCGACACTCAAGTCTATCTTATACGTCACGTTTGCTGTCGAGGCGGTAGCGGCTGCGCTGATTTATATCAGTATTTATGATATACCCAATATGGATTGGTCTGAGCAGCTATTCTTTTCAGTCTTTCATGCGATTTCTGCTTTCTGTAATGCTGGGTTCTCTACCTTTAGTGCTGGCTTGTACGATGATTCGCTACGTTTTAATTATTCACTACAGCTGATTCTGGCAATGACATTTATCTTCGGTGGTATGGGTTTTACCATCGTGGTCAATGTGCTTAGGTATTTACGTTATCGTGCTCAGCGGCTGATAAATCGTCATGACCAACGCTATATTTATCAGCCTTGGTTACTTAATATTAATAGCCGTATTACTTTGATTACCACAGGCGCATTACTGCTAGTCGGTCTGATTGGGGTGATGATATTTGAATACAATAATGTGCTCGCTGACCATACCAGTTTCCTCGGTAAGCTAGTAACAGGGTTCTTTACTGCGGCTACCCCGCGTACGGCAGGTTTTAATGTGATTGATATGGGTGAGCTGACTTTTCCAACGGTGATGCTGACGATATTTCTGATGTGGATTGGGGCATCACCAAACTCGACAGGTGGGGGTATCAAGACCAGCACCTTTGCGATTGCGCTATTAAATACATTGAGTCTGGCGCGTGGTCAGACCAAGATAGAGGTGTTTAAACGGGAGATTGCGGAGATTTCCGTTCGCCGCGCATTTTCTATTATGTGGTTGTCACTACTGGTCATCGGTACGGGCGTGACGCTCATCAGTTATGATCAGCCAGAGCTTGATTTGATTAAAGTAGTATTTGAGTGTTTCTCAGCTTATAGCACGGTGGGGCTAAGTTTAAACCTGACAGCAGACTTATCAGATTTTAGTAAAATAGTGGTTTCGGTCATTATGTTTGTTGGCCGCGTCAGTATGCTGACGATATTTATCGCGCTACTAAAAAATATGCGCCAACGCAATTATCGCTATCCTACGGAAGAGATTACGATTAACTAATTCGTCGCAAACAGACTGTGTTGTTCTTAATAAATAGCAAAAAATATTAAAAAAGGTTGGTTAAGTTATGAAGTACATCATCGTAGGGCTAGGAAATTTCGGTGCATCATTAGGCTCGGCATTGACCAGTCAAGGGCATGAAGTAATTGCTATTGATAGTAGTATGCAACGGGTGGAAGCTTACAAAGAAGTGATTTCGCATACGCTGTGTATGGATGCCACGGACGAGTATACGGTTAGCGGATTACCAATCGTTGATACTGATATTGTCATCGTGGCGATTGGCGAAGATCAAGGTGCCAATGTTATGGCAACAGCGCTATTTAAGACGTTAAAAGCCAAGCGTTTAATCAGCCGTAGTATCAATCCGCTACACGAAAAAGTCCTACAAGCCATCGGCGTGGATGATTTGATTCACCCTGAAAAAGAGGCAGCCAATCGCTGGGCCAAGCGTCTGTCATTACGCTACTTTGTCGATTCGTTTGAATTGAGCGATAACTTCAGCATGGTAGAGATTAAGATTCCAAATGTATTGATCGGTAAGACTGTCGACGACTTACAGTTAGAGCAAAAGTTCAATATCCGATTGCTTAGTACGTTGCGCTATGAGTATTATGAAGACAGCTTTGGTCGTACGCAGAGCAAGCCTAGTATCCAAGGTTTGGCGACGCCTGAACAAGTACTGCAAGAGCGCGATGTACTAGTGATTTATGGTGCCAACAAACATATCAATCAGTTCTTACGTAGTGTGGGTGTGAAAATAAAATAGCAGCTTGCCATTGCAGTAATACCAGAAGGTATAGGGAAATGATTATGAATAAGCGAAGTATCTCTGTCCTACTGATCGCCATAATGACACTACTGTCAGGTTGTGATCAGTCCGCGCAAGACCCGAACGTTCTTTTGTCTGAGCATCAAAAAGACCCGATTAAAGAGTTGGCGATTACCTCAGACGTGGATCACAGTCAGTTTGGTTACAAGCAAACCTTTTATGTGCCGATTTATTCTGATATCTATACCGATAGAGACGCTCGCAAAGTGCTGCTATCGGCGACGCTGAGTGTGCGTAATACCACGCTCAAAAAATCACTGTATATCAATAAAATTGATTATTACGATACAGATGGAGCATTGGTCAAATCATATCTAGATAATCCTATCGAGCTACCAGCGATGGCCACGCTCAACTACATCGTCGAAAAAGAAGAGGATAAAGGCGGTTCTGGTGCTAACTTTATCATCGAAGTTGAAGGTGTAGATGAAACCGTCAAACCAGTGATAGAAGCGGTCATGATCGGTAACTTTAGTAATAAAGGATTTGCCTTTAGTACAGAAGGCACGCCCGTGATACATTGATATATGTATAGTCGGTACATAGTTTAGAATATTAAAAGCGCGCAGTGGCATAGGCGAAAATAGTTTCGATTTTGCCAACTAGTATTGAGCGTATAAATGTATTAATCGAATCAACATGGACAGTTCAATTCAAGGAAGAGTTATGTCTGCAACCAAAGAAGAAATCAGTGCCTTTATGGCATTGGAGTTTCCCCAAACCAAATGCGTCGTCGAGGCGGTCAATGAAAATGGCGCGACCTTATCGCACGAGATTGGCATAAACGAGCTGCGTCCCGGTGGCACAGTCTCGGGACCGGTCATGATGGCCGTTGCTGATGTCGCTATCTATGTGGCGATACTCGGAAGAATAGGTATTGTCCCATTAACGGTGACGACGAGTTTGACCATCAATTTCTTGCGTAAGCCATCAGCAAGTGCTCGTATTATCGCTGAATGTACCTTGATGAAAGTAGGGCGCACGTTGATAGTGGGTGAGGTATCTCTGTATTCAGAAGGGTGTGATGATATGGTGGCTCATGTGGTCGGCACGTATTCGGTGCCGCCTAAGCATATTGAAGGTTAGCTAGTTTATAGTGTATTTTACTTACTCACTAGGGTCTGATCCTGGTGGGAAGTCATGGCGTAGCTGTGCGACATTGGCAGCGTTCACTATATCAGTGAAATTATTTAGATCGCTATGCACATATTGTGTGACAGCTGCTATTTGCTCATCACTCATCATGCGATGAAAAGAGGGCATACCGCGCAGACCATTGATAACGACACTAATAATATAATACTTGGATTGCATCTTACTGTTGTCAGCTAATGGCGGATAGTAGCCTGCGCCTTGCGCACCGTCACCTTTTTGCATATGGCAACCTGCACAGGAGTCATCGTAGAGCTTTTTACCATTGGTTGTGAAAAACCCCGTTTTACCTTGTGTGCTTCCTTCAAATTTAGTGAGCCACTGCTGCATGCTAGCATCATCGCTCATTTTTGGTATTGAGCGCACATCGACAATATTGCTGGTGGGCTTAGCCAACTCGTTTTTGGACATATATACGCCGCCCCATGCGCCTTGATTGCGACTGGATTGATTGTCAAAATTGTTGTCGAATACCATTGGTGTTGTCTGCGGGTGGGCGATAGTAGCTAAGTTTTCTGCTTTATACTGACTACAGCCTGACAACGTTGTTAACGCTATCGATCCACCAACCATGAGCATCATTATTGCCTTGCTCGATCTGAGTGAGCTAGATGGTTTGTTTGGATTTACTACCACTATGTTCATGACTGTTCCTAATGTGCTTAGTCTCATTGTTATTATCCTTGCTTGAACGGCAGAGTTGTTGTTCAAAGCTCATTACTCAAAAGCTGGCTATCCAAGCTTTTTAGCCTTTTGGTGCAAGCGTTTGGCGGCATCCATACCAGATAGAATCGCGCCTTCTTGCCACGCAGGAATGTGCGAACAGTGCTCACCTGCCAGTACGATACGATGGTCCATTTCGCAGAGTGTCTCATAGTACTGCTCACGGCTGGACTCGCTCCAAATACCGTAGCAGCCAAGCGACCAAGGGATACGGTGCCATGCGACAGACGTGCCCGAACGGAACTCTTTGGTATATTGCGGATGAATCTGTTTGCCATAGGCGAGTGCGGCATTGATACGTTCTTTAGGTGTCAATGAGTTAAATTTGTATGAGGCTTCCCCAAATCCATACGCGCCAAGTAGCACGCCCGATCCTGAGCTAAACATATCTTGTGACGGGTAGGAGATTTGTGAGATAGGCATATCGGTATAAGTGATGCCGCCATAGATCCATTCATCCTCTTCCCAAAACCTTCGTTTGAACTCCAAACCTACTTTATACGAGCTGTCATAAGGAACGGCTGCCATCGCTTGTTTCATTGGCGCGGAGACATTGATATCAATCTGCGTCAATATGGATAAGGGAATAGTGCAAATGCACCAATCCGCGCGCACGGTTTTGGCTGCACTGTCAGGGCTATTGCTATCGACATAGTCAACGGTAACCCCAGTTTCGTCTTGATTGATTTTAGTGACTTTGGCATTGAACGTAATCATATCGCGGCATTCACGTGTGAACGCATCACCGATTTTCCCCATACCGCCGACAGGCTGAAACATCGTTGGTTGATGCACATGCACGGTATAGTTGCTATAAATATCCGACCACATACCTGAGTCTAATAGTTTATCCATTGGTATGGGGGTTGATGGCTTGGCATCCGGCATCAATCCACCACCTGGATACACACTATAGCCACGATGCTTACCTGTTTCATGACTTTTGATATAGCGATAGTTGTTATCTAACACGCCCCAGCCCTTGAGACCTTCGAGTAATTTTTCTTTGTCCTCTTTATCTACCGTACTATCGAGGCTGCCTTTATTGACGGCTTTGGACAACAACTCTGACACATAACCGCGTATATCGCTTTGCACTTCGCCCAAGCGCTGCGGTGCACCATCGAAGTGATTGGTACGATGCAGATAAGCACGATCATTGGTTTGGATAAAGGGCTGCAATGCCACGCCGAACTTTTTGCAGTAATGAAAGACCGCGTAGTGATGAATGGGCAAGCGCCATGGCCCACCATTAAAGTAATTGCCTTGTTTAAAGTCGCAAGTGACCTCAGCACCGCCAAGTTCAGTATATTTGTCACCACTATTGAGTGTCCAGCTACGTCCACCGCCACGATTTTGGTACTCAAGCACAGTGACTTTGTAGCCTGCTTTGCGCAGCTCATAGGCAGCAGTAAGACCGCCCAATCCTGCACCCAAAACCACGATACTAGCGCCAGCCGGTGCGCCTTTAAGATTCATCTCTTCTTTGAAGCTCGACTCGGATGCAAACCCCAACGTGGTCATCGCTTGATACATCGCGGTCGCGCCTGCCGTTTTACCTATCATTGAGAGCAGTTGCCGCCGTGTGGGAGATTGGAGCAGGTCATTCATAGGGTTATCCTTATCGTGCTAAGTCTTTGCGTTTTTATTGAAAATACTAATTTAGGCCTATTCTTTATAGCTAACTTTTCTCTTTTATCACGCGTATCACATCATCCGCGCTGACATCGCTGTTTGGTAAACCACCAAATTTAACTCGTACGTAGTTAGTAATATCAGCAATCTGTGTAGGGCTTAAGTCTTTTGAAAAGCCGGGCATTTTTGGTGCTGTGTTAAATGCACCTTTTGCCCCAAATGCAATGACGCCAATGAGTGCATCAGGTTTTACGCGGCGAATACTACTGAGACCAACGATGGATGCATAACGCGCATCGGGCTGGGCGTAACCATCGACGCCATGACAGCTGGCGCAATGTGTCAGATACAACTCTTTTGGCGAGTTGCTGTTCAGACCGCTATTGTTGGCACTGATGACAATATTCGTTTTGGCCTGCGCTAGATAGTCTTTTTGTTCAAGTAAGTTATAAGTAATGGAGTTGCTGACTGGCTGCGGCAGGCGAGACACATTGACTGGTATCAGATAATCATCGGTCTTAATGGCTGGAACGACTTTTAAATAGTCAGCCATCGCTATCAGGTCTTCATCAGTGAGATAACGCGTACTATGCGCCACGGCTTCTGCCATCGGGCCGCCCGCATAAGCGCGCTTATCAATCGTGCCTGTACGTAGATAATTTACGATATCCATTTCGCTCCAAAGGCCGATACCCGTATCGTTGTCAGGCGTGATATTCGGTGCAAACCATTTACCAAGTGGTGCGCCGGATAAATAGCGGTCTTTATCGAGGCCTTGAGTTAAGTTGCGCGGTGTATGACAAGTGCCGCAGTGCTCTAAGTTATTGACCAAATATTCACCGCGCTGCTGAGTGTTCGTCAGCCCTGAGCGATTTTCAGTAGAGGGCACATTGATGACATTCCATGCCAGCATTAAGCTACGAATATTTAACGGGAAAGGCAAATGAGTGGTTTTTTCAGGTGGTTTGTCTACGATAGGAACGGTCTGAAAGTACGCGAACAAGGCGCTGATATCCTCATCTGTCATGCCATGATAAGACGGGTAAGGCATCGCAGGATAAAGCTGATGATTGGGTGCACGACCTTTTTGCAAGGCCTTTTTGAAATCGGCTTCGGTATAGTTGCCGATGCCATAGCGCGTCGATGGTGTGATATTGGTCGAATAGATATTGCCAATGGGTGTCTCAATTGGTACGCCGCCACTATAGTCATCACGGTGGCAAGCCATACAGTCAGCGGTACGCGCCACGTAAGCGCCGCGATTGGCAAGCGCACTATTAGCAGGGCTGACATTTGGTAGGGTTATTCGACTGGGTAAAGTATCTCTTGTCAAACTGACAGTGTCTGCCATCACGAAGTTAGACACTAAGCTGAATCCCAATGTCAGTGTTATTATCGAAGAAAATGACAATGCTGGCACGACGGCAGAAAGTGGCTTCACAATGTCCTTATAATACCGATGAATCATGTCTAATTCCTTTTTAAGCTTCCTGCAAATCACTACCAGTATCCATTCAGACAATGGCGAAATATTAAAAATACTACTGTCTGGCGGCTTCGACCTTGATACTTAAGTCAAGGTTTTTGGTCAGTCCGAACCAAGCGAATTTATTGATATTCCATTTTGTGCGATTAATCGTAGCAGTGAACTCGCCACCGCAAACATCTTTTCTGATGCTCGTGTTTAGATAACAATCAAACTTAGTCGCGGTTAGGCTAATTGGGTGGGTCTCACCATGCAGAGTCAGTTGTCCATCTACCCGAGTGACCTGAGGGCTTTTTTTATCTTGATTAAAATGCCATTTCGTCGATTCAAAATATGCTGAAGGAAATCTCTGCATATCAAAAAATTCAGGCCCAGTTAGACTATTATTAAAAGAAGGGTTGCCCGTATTTAAGGAATTTATCGGTATGATCAGTGAAATGTCGCCTGTTCTTCGGTTTGGATCGTATTGCAATTGACCTTCGATATTGTAAAAGCCACCAGTCGTGGCTGAACTCTTAAAGCGTTCGATAGCAAATCGGATATGAGTGCTGGCAGGATTAATAGCGTAACTAGCAGCTTGACTGCTATTTGCAGTGCCTACGAGTAGCAATGGAATGGTCAAAGAAGAATAGATATACGATGGTTTTGGCCTAATAGACAACAAGCGCATAGCTACATTCCTTTACAGCCTATCGAAATAGGGGAGCTTATTCACAAGCGCTATCCGTGCGTTTACTTAACAATAAGCCAATGATTGTTTATTATTTATACAGGGTTTTTCAAATACTTAGTAGTGCTATTTTAGTAAAGAGTTAACGAATGACTCTGTCATGTCTGAACGTCAATTCCAAGTATGGATGCTAAGTACTGATACCTAATTATTGAAGCTGAGTACTTATGCAACAGTACTGATGCATAAGTACTGAACCTAAGTGCCAACTTTAAGTATTAGAGTGCTCAATGCTAGACAAGCTAATATCAGTATGTCTTTTATCGTCGTTGGTGCTGTGTGTTTTATTCTTAATCGATTGTTTGAAAAATAGGGCTGCGAGCGCACAGGCTATGGTTAATGACAGTAGCATTGAGACCAATGTATGGCTAAAGAAGTGATCGCCAAACAGCATCTTATACAGTCCCATTGTCCAGCCTAAGACCGTTACTGATATGACTATCTGGTAGCAGTATTTTCTTAATGTCGGTAAAAAAGCCAGTCCATATAAAGAAAACCCTGCGCTGGCGTGAGCCGCTGGGAAGCATCTGGCAGGCGTTGCTGCTACGATGTTTTGCCAAAGGTTGAGGTAGGGTAAATCCCCATTAAAAATAGCTAAGTCATTTGGGCAGCTAACATGGGTGACGCCTTTGAGCGTGGCAATAGTAGCAGGTACAATCGCCAATATAATCAGTAGGTAGCTAATCTCGCGCATAGATAAAGGAAGCAGAGATTTATCAAGCTTATAATGACTGAGCTTACTGCGATTGAGCTTATTACGGTTTGGTGCAGTAGCATTAAGCCTTGACTGTCTATACTTGATGATTAAAACCGCTATGAGATAGACAGCCAATATAATCAATAATACTTTGGGCAAATCATAAAAGATAAATGCATAAGGCTGTGCGCCTTTTTCGAGTAGCCAGTGTCCATTATTGTAAAAAATCTCACTGATGCGTACATCTAACTGACTGTGCTCAAAAACTAAGGTGGCCATGATGGTCACGCACAGTAGTTTTAGCCAGTCCCAAGTCATTGCGTTGTTTTCTGAAGTCATGACTACACCTAATAACGTATATGCGATGTTAATAGTTCTTAATACGACCTTCGTTTTATTGTTTGTCTAAGATAGTGCTAGCAGCGCGTTTCGCTGTTAGGCGAGTGCTCGCCATGCTTTAATAAAATAGAGCAGACTTTAATAAAATAGCGCAGACAACGCCATTACCCATAAAACCATTAACAAACTTAACGCTAAGAACTGTGCTGCAGAGCCGACATCTTTTGCGATTTTTGCGAGCGGGTGTTTGGCGGTTGAAGTATGGTCGACGCAAGCTTCGAGTCCTGTGTTGATTAGCTCAACAATCAAAGATAAAAAAGAAGCGACGACCAGCATCATTTTTATACCAAGCGCAAAAGGCAAAACGATGACAGCAGCTAGCAGTACAAGATTGAGCCACACAACTTGTCTAAAAGCCGCTTCAAATTTATATGCGGCTTTAAAGCCATCTATAGAGTAACTAGTGGCTTTTATAATGCGAAGGATTCCCGTTTTACCTTTGGCATGACTCGCAAAGCTATCAGCTGCGAGTGCATTATCATGCGTCGTCTGATTGATAGAACTATGCTCGGCTGATGGGTCTACAAGGTTGGTATGAGTGATTTGCTTCATAGGGCATTCTTAATGGTCTATTGAAATTAAGATAGCCTGAGTATAAGACGGGAGAGGTTAAGAAAACGTTAAGAGGATATAGAGAGGTAAGAATAAAGCGTAATGGGTGTTTAAATTTTTCATTTCCCAATCAGCAATTATGATTGGGAGGTGAAGATGTCTTTGGACTATCACGAGGTTATTTATAATAAATACTAAAGGTGCTACCACCTGAGCGATTGGCTTGGTGAGTGAGCTGCCAGCCCATATGCGACATGATACGCTGGACGATACTGAGTCCTAGACCTGAGCCTTCAACCTTATGTTTTGTCTCATGCTCTGACAACAGGATTGTTTGCTCGTCTTTATACTGAGACTCTAGTCGCTCAAATCGTTCATAAAGTAAAGGCATCATCGCCTCAGGAATACCTAAGCCAGTATCAGTTACCGTAATTTTTCCGTCATCAATAGTAATGGTTACCTCGCCATCATCGGTATATTGAAACGCATTTTTTATGAGGTTGCCCAATGCCATTTTTAGGAGTTCGGGCCGTACGTAAGCGCTGTATTCCTGCTCAGCAATTACCTGACAAGTGACAGACTTATACCGCAGTATGTATTTTAGGCGCTGCATTTCTGCTAAAGCGATATTGTTGATAGAGGTTTGCGGTGCGTCTAACTTTTCAGGCGCGCGCGATAGTAGAAGCAGGGCGGTTATAATCTCGGAAGTTTCTTTGGCCGTGGTACTGATACGGTTGGTAAATTCATTTAAGTGGCTGTCAGCGTCTAATTGCGAGGCCAATACCTCGGAAGCCCCCATGATAATGGTCAACGGTGTGCGCAGCTCGTGGCTGACATCACCAGTAAATAGTTGCTCGCGCTTGAGGTACTGCTCTAACTTGTGGTTTTTCTCATCGATAGCCCTTGCCAAGACACCGACCTCAGATGGCAAGTGTGTCAAATCGCTTAAGTTATGATGATCGGTCTCAACGGCTCGCTTTAAATCCAATAGAGGCTTGATGATTTGTTTAGAGGACAATTGGGAAAAAATAGCGGCGATAAGTAAGCTTAGAATCACGGCTACTTTTAACGTATCTGCAAATATGTCTTCTAGGTGCTCGAATATCGCCAAGACTGGATAATTTCCCATCACCATTTCGGTGTTTTCTAGGTAAGTCAAAATATAGGTTTGACCATCTTGAGTATAGGCAAAAAGATGCAGGTTGGCATGACCTGCTCCAGAGGCTTTATTAACAGTGACAGAAGTCTCTTGCACCGTGTCATTGGCTATCGCTTGTAAACTAGTAGGTGCTTTATCATAGCGGTAAATCTTGATACCTGGGTCAGCGACATAGATAGGCTGGTCACCGTATTTTTCTTGACTGAGTTCTAGCTGCTGCAATAGGCGAGCCTTGACCAAATCTTGCTCTATTCGGCTCTCTGCGTACAAGAAAATACTGACAAAAGCTGCGCACAGTAATAACGCGAATATGAAGTAAGACAGTCTGAATTTATTGGCTATCGAGTCTATATTGAGCATGGCGTAAGACAACTTAATAGAAGAATGCGATATATAACATGGCTGTATATAATAGAGCGACAAATACAATACGGTCAGTCGGCTAGTAAGTCACATGAGGTTTATTTAATCCATACTGCAATCATGACTACGCGCTTGCTGATTTATTAGGGTCAACAACTTGATAACCCACGCCAGGTACTGTGACTATCATAGGTGTGTCAAATGGCTTATCAACCTGCGCCCGCACGCTATGCATATGAGTGCGTAGCGCATCACTGCTGGGTATATCCAGACCCCATACCTTTTCTTCAATCTCAGTTTTACTGACGACTCTAGGCGCTGCACTTATTAGGATGTGCAATATTTTAAAGCCAGTTGGGGTAAGCTTCAGTGATTGTCCCTCACGCATAATAGTATGCTCACTATTGTTTAAGGACAACGCTCCGACCGCAATACTGTGGGCAAAATGATCGTCCTCATGGCGACGTATGAGCGCTTTGATACGGCACTCCAACTCGACCAACGAAAACGGCTTGACCAAATAATCGTCAGCACCGCTATCAAAACCAGCGACTTTATCTAAGATTGTATCGCGAGCCGTGAGCATGAGCACAGGCGTCTTGTCATGCAGCTCTTCTCTGAGTTTTTTGCACAGCTGCGTGCCATCCATACCGGGTAGCATCACATCGAGTAGTATCACATCATAACGATTGTTTGAAGCAAGTGTTAGCCCGCTATAGCCGTTGTGCGCGTTGTCTAACTCAAACCCTTTTGGCTCAAAAAAAGCATAAATATTGGCCACGATATCGGGGTTGTCTTCAATAACGAGTATCTTGTACATGATGCTGACCTAAAAAATAGTGGTTACCTAAAAGGACTGAGTAATATAAAAACGAATGTAGTGAGCTACTTTTAACAAATTATTTGAAGTAAATTATTTTTAGCCACTCAACTAGAATGACCCAATTTAAAAAAAGTTGCTGCACCTTTGACTTCATCGGTCGTAATACCAAAAAAGCTAAGCAATGTCGGGGTAATAAAATCGTGCGACACTGGCTGATTAACCATACTAGAAAGACTTTCAGTATCGATAGTATTGCTGTTGGGCGACCAAACTATCGTAGGCACGTGTTTTTGGGTATCTGGTGCGAACTTATAGGGCAAGCCGTGCAAGTAGATATTATTTTCACCCAAACTCTCCCCATGATCACTAATATATACCATTACCACATCATAATCTTGCTCATAAGGCTTTAACGTATCAATCACATTACTCAAAAAGTAATCGGTATAACGAATCGCATTATCATAACCATTTATCACAGACTGAGCATCACATTTAGACAGCTCATTGGTCATGCAGACAGGGTTATACGCTTCAAATGCTTTGGGATATCGCTGGTAATAAGCGGGGCCATGATTACCCATTTGATGCAGCAGAATAAGCGTATCTTTCGGTGAGCTGCCTGATTTAACCAGTTCATCAAAACCATCAAGCATACCGATATCTCGGCATTCGACATCACAGTTCGGATTGGTATCAGCTGTTTTGTAGTCTTCAAAAGTAACGCGATCAGCCACGCCTTTTGAGCTAGAGTTATTGTCCCGCCAAATGACATTGACCCCTTGCTTGCTTAGTGTATCTAGTACGTTTTCATTATACTTGGCTGTATCGATATCGTAGTCTGCTCGATTTGCATAGCTAAACATGCAAGGTACGGAGTAGGCCGTAGAGGTTCCACAAGAGACAGCATTCTGAAAACTATAGAGGTCTGACTGCTTTGAGAGCAGCGGTGTGGTATTACGTGTATAGCCGTTCAAACCGAAGTGATCTGCGCGAGCCGTTTCGCCAACCACAAACACCATTAGTTTTGGTTTGCCATTGTCATCCACACTATTAGCAGGTGCCACGCGTTTTGCGTCTGTCGCATGTAATGTGAAAGTATCAGGACGGCGCAGCTCATTGACATAGTTTTCGCCAAGTTTGATCGTAGAGTAAATAGGCGTGATCGGGTTAGCATAAGAACGGACTTGTTTATGCTGACGAAAGAAGCTGGCGTACTGGTCACCAAATGGTAAAAGACACGCTGCGATCAGTGCGATAGACAATATCAACGTGGCTGTTTTTTGTAGAATACTGCGTTGCCAAGTAAAGCGTTTTAGACGAATTTTGCTAATGATAAATGCTGGCAACACGCCTAATATCAGCAGTCGAATGACCATGCTGGGGGCAAATAATCCCATCGCCTCTGCTTGATCGGTCTCCAGACTGTTAATCAGCATGTTGGTGTCAAATATCGTCCCATAAGCATCGGTAAAATAACCGCAGATAGCGGCAGTAATCAGTAGCGCAGTCAACACTGGTTTGGCAATAGGGCGATAGCAAAGCAGCTGTAATACCAGCCACATTAGTCCAAACAATAAACCAGTAATAGACAGGATAAATCCGACGTTTGTGCTAAATGGATAGACATTTAACACCTGCTCAAAAAAGCCAATATTGGCAGTCGCCACCAAATATAAAGCGACGATAATAATAAGATAACTGAGATTTACCTCACGACCGTAGAGCTTACTAAGGTAGCTGGTCTTTGTATTGGCGTTGGGTGCGTTGATTTTTAGCACATTGGTCTTGATGACTTGAGATATTGACATACAGATACTTCTCAACAGATGGTAGGAAACGTTATTCCTTACCATAGCAAGTGGTCTGTTAAGAAGATGTTAAGGCAGTTGATGCTAACTCTAATAAGTTAGATATTGTGTGGATTGTTGAGACGGCTTTATATATTCAAGTCAGGCAGGATTCATCATTGCCATTAACTGAGGTTTGTCCTTTATAGTGATAAAACCATAGTGCATATCGATAAGGCCTTGTTTTTGCCATGATTGAATGATTTTATTGATGGTTTGTCTGGTGGTGCCAAGCATAAAGCCCAGCTCTTCTTGCGATAAGCGCAGCTCTATTTTGATATCGTCTCCTATTTGCTTACCATAAGTGTCGATCAGTCCAATCAGCATGCTAGCCAGTCGCGCTGAGGTATTGAGTGAGGTAGCATCATCAATCCAGTCAAATGCTCGTCGGATTCGCTCGCAGGTTATAAGCGCAAGGTGCTTGTATAAAATCGGATGCAACTGCGCTGTCTGAATGACTAGATTTCTTGGGATAGAGATTAGCGTTACTTTGTTAATCGTCCATGCATCATGGGTGCGAGGATTGTCATCTATGATAGATATCTCACCAAACCACTCACCACTAGATAGATGTGCCAGTGTCATGGCATGTCCACTAGCGCTTACATTACAGACTCTAATCGTACCCGACACGACAAAGTGTAGCGCCGCATCATCGTTGTCACCGATGGCATGAATCATTTGACCTTTCGGGTATACCTTTAGCACCGCATCGCCTGCCAGTAGCGGCTGCACAATGGCTGGCAATTGACTAAACCATGGGTCGTTATTTAAATAATGATTGATATTCATAAGTGTAATGTTTTTGACAGATTTGGTTTTATGAAATGGTGTAAAGTAATCATTCAGGATATCTAACACAGTAAAGGAATACACCATGCAAACAACTATGCAAACCGCGACATCAACCGATTCAACCTCGAGTGTACACCATAATATGAGCGAACAAGAGTGGCAGATGCGCGTAAATCTTGCTGCCTGTTATCGAATGATTGCTTCTTATGGTTGGGATGATTTGGTATTCACTCATATCTCTGCACGCGTACCGGGTACTGAGGATGAGTTTTTAATCAACCCGTACGGGATGTTATTTGAAGAAATTACCGCCTCTAGTTTGGTCAAGGTCAATAAAGCAGGCGAGAAAGTAGCGCCATCAGAGTTTGAGGTTAATCCAGCTGGATTTATTATTCATAGTGCGGTGCACGAGGCTCGTGATGATGCTCATTGCGTTATCCATCTACATACAAATGATGGCGTTGCCGTCTCAGCGCAAGAAAAAGGCTTACTGCCTATCTCGCAACAATCATTATTTCCGCTATCCAACTTGGCATACCACGACTATGAAGGCGTCGCATTAAACCCTGAAGAAAAGGTTCGTTTGGTTGCTGATTTAGGCGATGCTCACTTTATGATTTTGCGTAATCATGGTCTGCTCACCTGTGCCGATACGGTGGCCAATGCGTTTTTATACATGTATATCATGCAAAGAGCCTGCGAGATTCAGATCAAAGCGCAGAGTGGGGGCGGTGCATTGACGCCAATACCAGCACAAATATTGGCTGGTATCCAAGCTGCATCAGAGCAAGTCACCCGTGGCGCGAATGGTGATATCGCCTGGCCTGCATTGTTGAGAAAATTGCGCCGCACTGATCCATCGTTTGAGGAGTAAGTCTCTAATGATAACTCTTGATGAGTGGCAACGGCAGGGGCAATATGAATCCATTCATGGGCATCAAATCTTTACTCGGTATGCAGGGGATAAAAGTGCGCCTGTATTGCTATTGATTCATGGTTATCCTAGTGCTAGCTGGGACTGGGAGGGCATGTGGGATACACTAACCGAGCATTATTATGTCATCACACTCGATATGCTGGGGTTTGGGTTGTCAGATAAACCCAAAAACGCACGCTATCTAATCAGTGAGCAGGCTGATATTTATCAAGCTGTTTTGCAAAAACTGGGCGTCAGTGATTATCATATATTAGCGCATGACTATGGTGATACGGTGGCTCAGGAGTTGCTAGCCAGACAAATCGAAGGGAGTGCTGAGCGACACATCGCTAGCGTATGCTTCTTAAACGGTGGTCTGTTTCCTGAGACGCACAAACCTATCTTGGTACAGAAGCTATTGCTATCGCCATTGGGTTTTCTGGTATCAAAGCTGATTAATAAGCAGAAATTTGCGGGCAGTCTACAGCGGATATTTGGTGCCGACACGCAGCCCACAGTAGAGGTGATAGATACGCTATGGCAGCTGTTAAATCACAATGATGGATTGGGTGTGATGCATAAGCTGATTAACTATATGCCCCAACGTCAGCAGTACCGCGAGCGATGGGTAGGTGCGATTATCGACAGTACTGTACCGGTGAAATTGATCGCAGGTGCCAAAGATCCTATTTCAGGACAGCATATGATTGATCGTTATCGCCAGCTGATACCCAATGCTGATATAACCAATATGCCTATGCTAGGTCACTATCCGCAGATAGAAGACTCAGCGGCGATCACAGCAGCCTATCTACAATTTAGACGCAGTATTCTGTAAATACAGTTCAATCTAACAAACGCAGGGCATCAAATGGTGCTCTGCGTTTTTTTATATGGTGAGCACTGAGTGCATCGCTGTCTCTTAGTAAGTATCTGTACGGCTATAGCTAGTCAGTATATGTCGTCTATGCTCTACGCCTATCTGGTGTGCCCTTACTCAACTCTGCTCTTTTATCATGTCACAAGCTGCATTATTAATGTCGTCGTTTATATTAGCTATTTTTACTTATGCGATTCAATTCACAATAACTTTCTATTTTTAATTCTGTTTATTTTAATAAAAATAAAATATAGCTGAATATATTTGTTTGGCTGAATATATTTGTTTGGCTGAATATATTTGTTTGGCTGAATATATTTGTTTGGCTGAATATATTTGTTTGGCTGAATATATTTGTTTGGCTGAATATATTTGTTTGGCTGAATATATTTGTTTGGCTGAATATATTCACTTAAAAGAATATAAAGAAAGCAGGCATTAGTCTTTTGCAATATTGCTGAGTATAATTTTTATATTAATGTTCTATATGTCTTTATTAATAATGATTATTGAAAGCATAAAAATTGTAGAAAAAATGTATCTCGGAAACTCAGTTTCTCCATTGGTTTATGCCTTACAAATAGAGGGATTGGCCATCAAATAAAATCTGAAAAATTTAGATTTATGAGAATTTTGTAAGTGTATGTTATATATATATATTATCATTTGTATACAAGTTTTTTATGCGTATAAAAATATGGTAGTTCTTATCACCTAAAAAATCTATTACTGCTTAATTAACATTGATTACACAATGTCTGTATATAATCGTTTTTGTGATTGATTATTTTATTGTTTGTACTAGAATACTAAATAAGCGTATCTATATTGTTAGTCATATATCCAAAGTATTTCTAGCACAAAGAAGTTTTAAATTTAAGTCTAAAGTAATGTTGCCTTATTTACAGCAGAGAACCATAAGTCCTTCCGTGTTGTACGAGCTCTTTAATTGATAAAGGAATAGAGATTATGAACCGTAACTATAAAGTCATTTGGAATAGATCGTTAGGGTGCTTTATGGCCGTTGCAGAATATGCAAAGAGTCGAGGCAAGTCGTCTAGTAGTGCTGTGACATCAGGTGCGAGCACTCTGTCAACAGGAGGCACGCAAGCATTCACTCTAAGCGCGCTACGATCAAGTATGGTAACTGCTGGTCTGAGCAGTCTAGTATTTATCATCTCTCCACAAGCATTGGCTGAAACTGGAACATTAGGTGGTACAGGTTCTGGTACAGCTATTTCAAATTGTATAGGCGCTAATCAAGCAACAACTCCAGATGCTACAGGTAATGGTGGTGAGGAAGCTGTTGCTATTGGCTGCTATACTAAAACTGGTCAGAATGCGCTAATCGTTGATAGACTGAATCCTAACAGTAACTCAACCACTGCTGATAATAGCAATATTGCATTTAGCACAGAGGGTCAGGAGGCTGGTGCTACAGCAATAGGGTCTGGTGCGGAGGCATTGGGAGCAATCTCAACAGCTTTGGGTACTCAGGCTAAAGCCACGACTAGCTCAGCAGTGGCGATTGGTGCAGCAGCGCTTGCTTCAGGTAATACATCATTGGCTATTGGTCGTCAGTCTGCTGCTACTGCTGATTTTGCGCAAGCACTAGGCAATGTGTCTTCTGCAACTCAGAAAGGAGCGGTTGCTGTTGGTCATTCCGCTGCCGCTACAGGTTATCGTGCTATTGCAATTGGTTCTGCTGATATGGACCCTGCTGCAAACCAATTTGCTTATCAAACTAACGGACAGACAACTGCTACTGCCGCTAACTCTATTGCGCTTGGTGGTGGAGCGCAGGCAACTGAAACTAGGACGCTCGCTCTTGGGACTGGTGCAACAGCAAATAGTGCAAATAGTGTTGCATTGGGTTCTGGTTCAGCGACTGCTGCGTATGTTCGAACCCCAACGGGTACAGTTAACGGCAGGACTTATACCTATGCAGGCACACCTGCTACTTCAAGCACAGTAAGTATTGGTGCATCAGGTACTGAGCGTACTTTGACCAACTTGGCTGCTGGTCGCGTGAGTGCAACTAGTACAGATGGCATCAATGGTAGTCAATTATTTCAAACTAATGCAGAGATAGGCAACCTAGCAGCCAATACAGCCAGTGCACTGGGCGGTAATTCTGCTGCAGGCACAACCAATGGTGGTATTACAGCGCCAAGTTATACGATTGTAAAAACAGATGGCACAAACTATGGTGTTGCTAATAATGTTGGTACAGCGCTGTCAAATTTAAATACAGAAGTTGTAAAGCCAATTACTTTTGCAGGTAATAGTGGTAGTTCAACTCGTAAGTTGGGCGAAACGCTCACTATCTCTGGTGGATTGGCTGGTGCGGGCTCTAATAGCAACATCAAAACAGTTGTAACTGGTAATACGGTCGATATTCAACTTGCTAATGCTCCAGTTTTTACTGGGCAAGTAAAAGCCAATGGTTTTGATGCAAGTAATGCTAAGATTACTAATGTGGCTGATGGCACTGTTGCTTCAGACGCTGTGAACTTGGGACAGCTACAGTCTATTAGTACCAGCGCAGGTGCTAAGACTGACGCTTTAGGTACTAGCACGGCCACTAATTTAGGTGGTGGGGCGTCATACGACACTACTACTGGTGCAGTTAGTACGCCTGTTTATAGTGTAAATAATGTTAACCGTACAGGAGTTGAAGCAGCGATTACTGCGCTAGATCAAGGTTTTACGTTGCAAACTAATGGTGCAAATGGAGCAGCTGTAAAGGCAGGTGATACTGTAGACATTGGTATTGCTGCAGGTGAAAACAATTTAACAGCTGTAAAAACTGGTAACAATATCGCATATAGTTTGAATAAAAATCTAGACTTAGGCGCAGCAGGTAGTGTGAAAGCTGGCGGTATTACAGTGAATAACGCTGGTGTCACTGTTACAGGTGGTGCAAATGATACGGTGCTTTTAAGTAGAAATGGCCTTAACAACGGTAACAATAAAATCACTAATGTAGCTAGTGGTACCAATGCAACCGATGCTGCCACATTTGGTCAGTTGAGTACAACCAATACTAATGTCGCGACAAATGCTGGTAATATTGCAACCAATACAGGTGATATCACGAACCTTCAAGTACAAGCAGGTCAAGGTTTTAATATCAGTGCTGCAGGTGGTGCAAATGACAATGTTCAACTAGGCGAGACCGTTAACTTTACTAATACCGATAACAACCTTGTAGTCACTAATACAGATAATACTATTAATTATAATTTAGCTAAGGATATTGATTTAGGTGCAACTGGTAGCGTAACAGCAGGTGGTTTGACGGTAAATAACTCAGGGGTTACCGTGACAGGTGGTACCAATGATACGGTAATTCTCAGTAGAAATGGACTTAACAATGGTAATAATAAGATTACCAATGTAGATGATGGTACAGATGCTAGCGATGCAGCAACCTTTGGACAAGTCACAGCTGTTGATGACAAAGTAGACACGTTAGGTAGCAACACCGCAACCAACCTAGGTGGTGGTGCTACTTATAACGCAGCAGATGGCAGCGTAAGTGCTCCTGCTTATACGCTAAATAATGGCAACAACGATGCTGGTACTACAAGCTACAACAACGTAGGCGCTGCACTTGGCAATCTTGACACACGTACCAGAACCAACACTGGTGACATTGCTAACATTCAACAGCAAGCGAACCTAGGCTTCAACATCGGTGCGGACAACGGTGCAGATGACAACGTCCAGTTAGGTGAAACCGTTAACTTCACCAACACAGACACCAATTTGGTTGCCACGGTCTCAGACAACGGTATTAACTATGATTTAGCGGACACCATCACCGTTGATAGCGTCACAGCTGGTGACAGCCTCTTGAACAACGATGGTCTCACTGTCTCGAATGGCCCTAACGGTCCTGTATCGTTGACCAATACTGGCCTTGATAATGGTGGCAACACTATTACCAACATTGCTGCCGGCAGTCTGGCTGACGGTTCAACCGACGCTATTAACGGCAGCCAGTTGAACACCGCAGCGGACTCTATCGCAACCACCTTGGGCGGCGACTCAATCTTTGACCCTGCGACAGGAACAGTCACCTCACCGAACTACGTGCTTGATGACGGCACCAACACAGGTACTAGCGCTGCGCCGTTTACTAACGTAGGCGCTGCACTTGGCAATCTTGACACACGTACCACAACCAACACTGGTGACATTGCTGACATTCAACAGCAAGCGAACCTAGGCTTCAACATCGGTGCGGACAACGGTGCAGATGACAACGTCCAGTTAGGTGAAACCGTTAACTTCACCAACACAGACACCAATTTGGTTGCCACGGTCTCAGACAACGGTATTAACTATGATTTAGCGGACACCATCACCGTTGATAGCGTCACAGCTGGTGACAGCCTCTTGAACAACGATGGTCTCACTGTCTCGAATGGCCCTAACGGTCCTGTATCGTTGACCAATACTGGCCTTGATAATGGTGGCAACACTATTACCAACATTGCTGCCGGCAGTCTGGCTGACGGTTCAACCGACGCTATTAACGGCAGCCAGTTGAACACCGCAGCGGACTCTATCGCAACCACCTTGGGCGGCGACTCAATCTTTGACCCTGCGACAGGAACAGTCACCTCACCGAACTACGTGCTTGATGACGGCACCAACACAGGTACTAGCGCTGCGCCGTTTACTAACGTAGGCGCTGCACTTGGCAATCTTGACACACGTACCACAACCAACACTGGTGACATTGCTGACATTCAACAGCAAGCGAACCTAGGCTTCAACATCGGTGCGGACAACGGTGCAGATGACAACGTCCAGTTAGGTGAAACCGTTAACTTCACCAACACAGACACCAATTTGGTTGCCACGGTCTCAGACAACGGTATTAACTATGATTTAGCGGACACCATCACCGTTGATAGCGTCACAGCTGGTGACAGCCTCTTGAACAACGATGGTCTCACTGTCTCGAATGGCCCTAACGGTCCTGTATCGTTGACCAATACTGGCCTTGATAATGGTGGCAACACTATTACCAACATTGCTGCCGGCAGTCTGGCTGACGGTTCAACCGACGCTATTAACGGCAGCCAGTTGAACACCGCAGCGGACTCTATCGCAACCACCTTGGGCGGCGACTCAATCTTTGACCCTGCGACAGGAACAGTCACCTCACCGAACTACGTGCTTGATGACGGCACCAACACAGGTACTAGCGCTGCGCCGTTTACTAACGTAGGCGCTGCACTTGGCAATCTTGACACACGTACCACAACCAACACTGGTGACATTGCTGACATTCAACAGCAAGCGAACCTAGGCTTCAACATCGGTGCGGACAACGGTGCAGATGACAACGTCCAGTTAGGTGAAACCGTTAACTTCACCAACACAGACACCAATTTGGTTGCCACGGTCTCAGACAACGGTATTAACTATGATTTAGCGGACACCATCACCGTTGATAGCGTCACAGCTGGTGACAGCCTCTTGAACAACGATGGTCTCACTGTCTCGAATGGCCCTAACGGTCCTGTATCGTTGACCAATACTGGCCTTGATAATGGTGGCAACACTATTACCAACATTGCTGCCGGCAGTCTGGCTGACGGTTCAACCGACGCTATTAACGGCAGCCAGTTGAACACCGCAGCGGACTCTATCGCAACCACCTTGGGCGGCGACTCAATCTTTGACCCTGCGACAGGAACAGTCACCTCACCGAACTACGTGCTTGATGACGGCACCAACACAGGTACTAGCGCTGCGCCGTTTACTAACGTAGGCGCTGCACTTGGCAATCTTGACACACGTACCACAACCAACACTGGTGACATTGCTGACATTCAACAGCAAGCGAACCTAGGCTTCAACATCGGTGCGGACAACGGTGCAGATGACAACGTCCAGTTAGGTGAAACCGTTAACTTCACCAACACAGACACCAATTTGGTTGCCACGGTCTCAGACAACGGTATTAACTATGATTTAGCGGACACCATCACCGTTGATAGCGTCACAGCTGGTGACAGCCTCTTGAACAACGATGGTCTCACTGTCTCGAATGGCCCTAACGGTCCTGTATCGTTGACCAATACTGGCCTTGATAATGGTGGCAACACTATTACCAACATTGCTGCCGGCAGTCTGGCTGACGGTTCAACCGACGCTATTAACGGCAGCCAGTTGAACACCGCAGCGGACTCTATCGCAACCACCTTGGGCGGCGACTCAATCTTTGACCCTGCGACAGGAACAGTCACCTCACCGAACTACGTGCTTGATGACGGCACCAACACAGGTACTAGCGCTGCGCCGTTTACTAACGTAGGCGCTGCACTTGGCAATCTTGACACACGTACCACAACCAACACTGGTGACATTGCTGACATTCAACAGCAAGCGAACCT